>DPHB01000001.1:120893-134405 GCA_003521845.1 Oceanospirillaceae bacterium
ACTTTTGCTGCGCAAAAAAGCCAGCCCCCTTTTTTATTCTTTGTTATTCCCTAGTCCAAACGCTTGAAACGCATACGGCGCAATAAGCCGTCTTTCAGAATAAAATGATGGTACAGTGCGGCAGCGATATGGCCCAATATTGTCAATGCTAGCAGCTTGGTAAGGATACCGTGGGCGGTACGAGCACCTAAGTGCTGGAACGATTCTGGCAACATGGCTTGACCAGCTATGACAGCCGGTAGGTCGACCGCTACCGCCATGGCCACGCCGCTACCCGCAACGGCAAGAATTAACACATACAATAGCTTATGAGCAAGGCTGGAGGCGCGTGCCATCAATGAGCCTGCAGGGCTGATGTTCGCCGGTTGGCCACGCATTTTAATGTTGATCAAGCGAATTAGTGTCAGTACACCTACTAAAATCCCAAGCGCGCCATGGCCTTGCAAAGCACCCAGTTTTAGCGGGTCGCTGTTATCTATGGGAGCAAGCATTTGACTGCCAGCAAACAAAAGTAGCATGACTAGCACGGCGGAAAGCCAGTGTAATACCACGGCAAAGCGATTGTATTGAGTTGGCATGGCGGTGGGTCTCCTAGTTATTCTTCGCGCTTTTACTTAGCACGAATTTGGGGTGATATGTGGGGTCGGTTTACGGGCTCTTCCGTATCGACAGACAGATAGTCAGTAAGGCTTAGGGGCTCTGGCCATACTTGTCACTGGCGGCTAGTCCAGTCATAACGATTAGCCTAGATTGTAGCTTCATAAGTGTTAATCAACCTTGTTATGGCCAGCATAGCAGTGGCTAAGCTGGCTATTTAATCACCGAGAAATAGCATTCATGGCCTAAGTCCGGTCATGGGGTTTGGCTAACCACTCTCTACCTTTCAGCATAAGTTGCCAATATAGTGGTGGCATAACAGATGCTTTCAGCCACCATGCAAAGCGGCTAGGCTTGGTTGGGTTTAGCATCCATTTAGGGAAGGAGGGTAGTAATTTGCCGCCATAACCAAATTCGGCTAGTAAAATGTGGCTACGGGATACGGTTAGAGGGCAGGAGCCATAGCCATCGTATGCGGCAGCGAGGGGTTGGTGGTGTAGGTGAGCAAGTATGTTTTCAGCAACGACTGGTGCTTGTTTGCGCGCCGCGGCCGCGGTTTTTGCATTGCTCGTGTTGACGCAGTCACCTAAACCAAACACGTTGGCATAGTCAGGGCTTTGCAATGTTTCTGGGTCAACCTTTAACCAACCATTGGCATCAGTAATAGGTTGGTTTTGCATAAAGTCCAGCCCTGTTTGAGGCGGGCAGACATGCAGCATGTCGAATTGGCGTTCAATTTGGCCAACGACTTCGCCGTCTTTGATTTGGTTAAAGTAAGCTGTGTTGTTGGGGCCGTCTACTTTCACCAGTTGGCTGTTGAGATTTAAATCTATGCCATAGCCATCGACCGCTTCCATGAGAGGCGCTACAAAATCGGCAACGCCAAACAAGACACCGCCAGCGTTATGAAATTGCACGTCGATTTTTTTTAAGGCACTCTTTTCTCGCCACCAATCACAAGATAGGTACATGGCCTTTTGTGGCGCCCCTGCACACTTAATGGGCATTGGGGGTTGGGTGAATAGGGCGGAACCTGATTTTAAGTTGCGGGCCAGCTCCCAAGTGTAAGGAGCAAGGTCGTAACGGTAGTTGGAGGTTACACCATTTTTGCCCAATGTTTCTTCCAGACCTTCGACGGCGGCAAAGTTGAGTTTTAGCCCCGGTGCCACAACTAAGGCTTTATAGCCGACTAAACTGCCATCATCGAGTTGCACCGCGTTTTGCTGAGGCTGGAAGCCCGCTGCGCCTTTTTCGATCCAACTAGTGCCTGGAGGCATGACGTTGATCATAGGGCGGGTGGTTTCTTCCGGCTTGAAAATACCAGCGCCTACCATGGTCCAGCCAGGCTGATAAATATGGGTGCGTGATGGTTCAATAATAGCAATAGTTAGTGCCTTGGTGCGTTTAAGTAAGCTAGCAGCTGTGGCAATGCCAGCAGCGCCACCGCCTACAATAACCACATCATAAGATTGGCTCGGCATGGAGTTGTTCCCTTTTGTCATTTTTAATGAACATCAAACTCTAAAAGCAACATAAATGGGCTTTCGGGGCCTTGCTGGCAAAGCTCATTCGCCGGCGACGATGTTCGTTAATTGTTATAATTATTAGGCCTAAAGTGATTAATCTGATGCCAGATTATTTAAGCCACGACTAGATTAAAGGGCGGGTGGCAAATTGGCAAATGTCTTGACCAAATTTTACCAAACATGTATTGTGCAATATATTGAACAAATCGCTTGCAAGCCTTGCTAAATAGGGCTTTCAGTTATAAAAAATATTTATCAGCTTATAAAAAATTGTTTAACTCGCATAATTAGAGAGACCAATATGTCTAATAGTAAGAACTTTTATATTAATGGCACATGGGTTGCCCCGCAGACTGCAAATGATTTTGACGTTATTGACCCGTCAACCGAGCAGATAATTGATGTTATCTCCCTAGGTTCGGCAGCTGATGTGGATGCAGCCGTAGCCGCTGCCAAGGCCGCTTTTGTGACTTGGGGCCAAACTAGCAAAGAAGAGCGTGTGGCGCTCATTGAAAAGTTTCTGGCCATTTACATGGCCCGCAATGATGAACTGGGTAAGGCTATTAGCATGGAAATGGGCGCGCCTATTGATATGGCTTGTAGCTCACAGTCTGGTGCGGGTACTTGGCACAGCAAAGGTATTTTGCGCGCTTTGCAAGGCTTTGAATTTGAACGTGCCTTTAGCGAAAGGTCGCCTAGTGATCGCCTTATTTACGAACCAATTGGTGTTTGTGCTTTGATCACACCTTGGAATTGGCCTATGAATCAAGTAGTGCTGAAGGTGATTGCTGCTTTGGCAGCCGGTTGCACCATGGTATTAAAGCCATCGGAAATCGCACCGCTGTCGAGCCTCATGTTCTCTGAAATGATCCATGAAGCAGGTTTTCCTGCTGGCGTGTATAACATGGTAAACGGTGATGGTATGGGTGTGGGTTCTGCTATGACCGGCCACCCCGATGTAGACATGGTGTCCTTCACTGGCTCGACCCGCGCCGGTATCGCTATTTCTAAAAATGCGGCAGACAGCGTTAAGCGTGTGGCTCTGGAGCTAGGCGGCAAGGGTGCCAACATTATCTTTGCTGATGCCGACGAAAAAGCCGTAGTCCGTGGTGTACGCCATTGCTTTGGCAACTCAGGTCAGTCTTGTAACGCACCCACGCGTATGTTGGTAGAACGCAGTATCTATGACCAAGCCGTGGCAACGGCAGTGGACGTAGCGACCAAGACTCAGGTCGGACGTGCTGCCGACTCTGGGCGTCACATGGGCCCAGTAGTTTCTGAACTGCAGTACAACAAGATTCAAGGCTTGATTCAAGCCGCCATTGACCAAGGTACTAACCTAGTAGCTGGTGGTACCGGTAAGCCTGCAGGTTTTGAAGAAGGCTATTTTGTTAAGCCTACCGTGTTTGCTGATGTAAGCAATGACATGCTGATTGCCCGTGAAGAAGTATTTGGCCCTGTGCTAAGCATTATTCCTTTTGATACAGAAGCAGAAGCCATCGCTATCGCCAACGATACGGTATATGGCCTCACCAACTACGTGCAGACTAGCGACGGTGCCAAGGCTAACCGTATGGCGCGCGCCCTACGTTCTGGTATGGTAGAAATGAACGGTACGTCTCGCGCCAATGGTTCACCTTTTGGTGGCTATAAGCAGTCCGGTAATGGCCGTGAAGGTGGTGTGCTGGGCATGGAAGATTTCTTGGAAGTGAAAGCTATTAGTGGCTGGGATCCACAGCAAAACTAGCCCCGCTTAAGCACCATTATTATGGACTGCTGGCAATTTGGTGCCTTGCTACTAGCAGGCATCTTTACCGGCGTCGTTAACTCCCTAGCAGGAGCGGCGTCGCTGGTGTCATTTCCGGTATTGCTTGCCATTGGCTTACCGCCCAGCGTGGCTCATGCCACCAATTTTGTTAGCCTCACGCCCGGCAATGCGGCTGCGGCTTGGGCCTACCGTAAAGACTTACAGCGGCTATTAAAACCGCTACTTATTGCTGTTGTCGTCACGGGTTTGGGCACCACTGTGGGTGCTAACTTGTTGTTAGCTAGTGGTGACCGAGTGTTCATGGGGCTGGTGCCTTACTTGATACTGTTTGCCGTACTTGTGTATTGGTTAGGCGGTCGTTTACATATGGACACTGGCGCTGCCTATGATGCCAGTAAAGTGGTATTGAGCTTGCCGATTCTTTTGGCGTTGCTAGCCATGTCTGTGTATGGCGGCTACTTTGGTGCGGGTATAGGAATCTTGGCCTTGGCGATTATGCGCATGGCGGGATTTACTGATTTTCACGATGCCAATGCCATTAAAAATTTACTCATGAGCAGTATCTCCTTATTTGCGGTTATCTGGTTTCACAATGGTGAACTCATATCATGGCCCCATGCCGCTGTGATGGCCTGCGGCTCGTTAGTGGGTGGTATCCTTGGTATTCGTTATGCGCGCAATATTCCACAGCAGTGGTTGCATCGGTTTATCATTAGTTTGGGCATTGGTTTGGCTGGGTATTATGGGCTAGCCTAGGCAGGCTAGGTAGCAATAAAAATAGTGCTGACCCCATAAATCATTTACTGGTATTTCGCTTCTTAGGCTATTAAGCTGGGCGGCATAAATTAATCTTTTGCAAAGGGTAGAGACTATGCCGGATGGTCAGAACACACGTGAAAAAGGTACCTGGAAGGCCTTTGCCGATGCCACGCAGCACGACTTTGATATCGTTGCTGACTGGGAAGAAGAGTACAATTCAGGCCTGGTTGATCGTTTGTTTGACCAGCTACGCATGCTAAACGAAGAGTGGACGCCGTATCCAATTAACCGTTACCAGCATTCGTTGCAGTCGGCTACGCGTGCTTATAACGATGATGCAGATGAAGAGACCATTGTTGCCGCCTTACTACACGATATTGGTGATGTTATTGCACCTTACAATCATGGTGAAGTTGCGGCTTCTATTTTAAAGCCCTATGTATCGGAAAAAACCTATTGGATTATTAAGCATCATTGCGTATTCCAAGGCTATTATTACAATCACTTTTTGGGTGGCGATCGAATGGCTCGGGAAAAATACCAAGACAGTCCTTACTATGAAGACTGTAAGTATTTTTGCCACAACTATGATCAAAATTCCTTCGATTGTGATTACCCAACTAAGCCATTAGAATTCTTCGAGCCTATGGTGCGGCGCCTGTTTGCTAATAATGGCGGCCACATGGAGTTGAATGAACGTAGCGATGATGCAAGTTAGCTAGCCGTTTGTGCAGGCTTAAAGGGTACGACTATGGTAAGCTAGTCGGCCCTTGCCACTTGCACTAGGTGGCTGTTGTTATTCATTTCTGACATTAGCGTTATATCTCCTTATGCTTATCAAACTTGCCGATTACCAACGTATCTACCACACCATTCAAGCCTTGTTGCTACAAGACCGCGTGGCCGCCGCCGAGGTGAGCATGCTGTTTAGTGTCTATGGTGCGCAAATTTTAAAGCACCACTATGGTTTACGTGCTCAGCCTGTTGCTGGTGCTATGGCCATACACTTGGGTGCGGCTAAAATTTTTAGTTATGGCCAGCTGCAAGATAAGCAGCTACAAGCTACTGATGACCATCATCAATGGTGGATAGAAGTGGATGGCTGGCTCATTGATTTTACGGCCCCCTTGTTACCGTTGCTTTACAAGCGCACGGGTAATACAGAAGCCAAGGTACCTTTCAAAATGCTGCAGAAGCCCCTAGCGGATTGCCATGCCCAGTGGCAGTCTTTAAGTGAAGAAGGTGCTCTGTGGAAATCTGAAGACGATGAGCTAACGGTGGCGGGCTTACAGCGGCTAGCCAGTAACCCCGGCCACATCGCACGTGGTCAAGTTGCCATGAAATGGTACGTGAAGCCACCCAAGAAGCAGCCTAACCCCATGACGGCGACCTTGTCTAACGGCCAGCGTGCTACCTATACGCTGGGCAGCCAGTCTTTGTCTGGTGCTTGGTAAAATGCTTAAATAGTTGGCTTGCCACGCATTTTTTTGATCTGGCCTTTTTGCGTCTTGGCATCCACGCGGCGGCGCTTTGAAGCCTTGGTTGGTTTGGTAGCAACGCGGTACTTTTGCCGCTCGTTGGCTTTTTGAATCAGCTCTTGTAGTTGCCGCAATGCCGTTTGGCGGTTCATTTCTTGGCTGCGGCTATCCTGACTTTTGATAATAATCTTGCCCGAAGCACTGAGGCGGTGATCGCGTAGCTTTAACAAGCGTTGCTTAAGGAAGTCAGGTAAGGACTTGGATGCATGTATGTCAAAGAATAGGTGTACAGCGGTAGAGGTTTTGTTGACATGTTGGCCACCAGCACCTTGAGCACGCACAAACTGCATGTCTATTTCATGGGCCGGAATGATGATGGAAGGCGTGATTTCTAACATAGACTACCCGTGTTGGCGAATTAGGTATTTGTCTCTGGTTTGCTCAGATACCCAATCATAATACTGCACCATCATCCAGGTCATGACGATGCTAAAGGCGATTCTACCCCATAGTATGGCGGTTAGGTTGGCACCTACCAGCATGATGACAATGGTGTCCTCGATGATGCTATGGCAGAAGCCTAACAGCGTAACGGCGGCAAAGATGTCTTTCTTGTTAATGTTGCCGGTTTTGGCTTCTTTAATCAGAATGCCACCGCCAAAACCGATACCCAGAGTAATACCAATTAGGGTGATGTTGGTGGCCTCTTTGCCAATACCCATAATTTTTAGGAAGGGCCGCAGAGCCCATTGGATGAGCTTTTCGATGCCGATAAGCTTGATGATTTTTAATAAGGTCATCAGCACCGTGATGATAAGGAACATGGCAAACAGGCTTTCTACCTGTGCTTGTGCCCAAGGAAGTAGGCCTGCGGGTACAGGCTGTGGCTGCCAGGCCATTTGTACTGGTTCTTGCAGGTTGCCTGAGTAGCTAAACCATTGATGTAATAGCCAGGCGAACAGATAACCACCAAGAGTTCGGAAGAGGACCACGCTACGCATACGCACTCCCGTGGCCTGAGCAATTTTGCCTTCTAGAGGAATGCTATGACCAATGAGCATCAACACGCCAATGAGCGTCATTTGAGCGGTAGATAGGCTGCTAGGGTCAAGCAAACTAAACATCACTAATAAGCCTGCATAAAAATTCACCACCAGTGTAATAGCCCACACCATGCCAATTTCTTCTGGTAAACCTAGGGTTGCCATCAAGGGTGCTATAAGCATGCCTAGCACATCAATAAGTCCCAGCTCTTGCAGCACCTTAACTAGGATGATGATGGGGATCATGATGCGAAATAGGGGGATAGATACCGCCACGATATCTTTACCAATGTCACTAAAAAATTGCTGCCAAAACTGTGGCCGCAGTGGTGAAAGTTTATTCATTGACGGGCTCTTTAAAGTGTCGCACTATGCGTGGCTGTATTTAAGGATGGAATTATGCCATGGAAACCGCTGCAATTATCGCTTTTGCCACAACTTTCTTTTTTGTCTCGATTACTCCTGGTATGTGCATGACGTTGGCATTGACTCTGGGCATGACCGTGGGGTTGCGCCGCACCATGTGGATGATGGTTGGTGAGCTAGTGGGTGTGGGTAGCATTGCCGTCCTGTCGATGGTGGGGGTAGCGGCCCTAGTACTAAAATACCCGTCGGCTTTCATTATTTTGAAAGTTGGTGGTGGTGCTTATTTGGCCTACCTTGGCGTGCAGTTATGGCGATCACGGGGCAAGATGGCCATTGACTTGTCCGGTGCCGCTAAGTACACGGGACGTTGGGAACTAATTAGCCAGGGTTTTTTAACGGCCATTGCCAACCCCAAAGGCTGGGCTTTTTGCATTGCCTTGTTGCCGCCATTTATCAATATGCAGCAGCCATTTGTGCCACAAGTTGTGATTATTGTGGCTGTTATTAGTTTTACCGAGTTCATCTCTATGGTGGGCTATGCCTTAGGTGGCAAGAGCTTAGGCAAGCTGTTAATGAAAGGCAACAACGTACGCGTTATGAATCGTATAGCGGGTACCTTGATGTTGGCTGTGGCACTTTGGCTAGCGATGGGCTAATGATGGGCTAGGTGCAAGGCGGATGCTGAGTTTTGCTGGTTGGCTTTTGCCATTCGTTTGAGACATAAAAACTGGCTCTCTATTGTATAAAGAGCCAGTGAGTACTTCGCCGTGTCGTGAATTACTCGGCGTGGGTACGACTCTTTTGGGGGTCATAAAAGGGTAAGCTAGCAATGGTTGCAGTACCGTTATAGCCTTCACTTCTCACTTCTAGTTCCGTACCTGCGGTATTGGCGCTGGCTTGGATATGCGCAAGTGCAAGCGTTTGGCCAAGACGGTGAGAGAAACCTGGGCTGTTGATTACACCTACTTCTTCGCCATTCAGCCAAAGTGTTTCACCACCTTCTAGCGGCTGTTCACCGCTTATGCCGACACCAGCACCAACTAACTTAGGACTGGCTTCACTAGCCAAGGCGGCTTGTTTGCCACGATAGTCGCTCTTGTTGCGATTGATGGTGAACCCCAAGCCTACTTCCCAAGGCGTATGGTCTTCGGTCATGTCGTAGCCATAGAACAACAAGCCTGCTTCGATGCGCACCTTGTCAAGGGCTGTGAAAGAACAAGCCATGACGCCTTGATCGGCACCTTGTTCTAGCAATGCATCCCAAATGAGAGGTGCTTGCTGTGCACTGCAGAAAATTTCATAACCGCGTTCGCCAGAATAGCCCGTGCGTGATAGGCGCACTGAGTGGCCGCACAGCTCCACTTGCTGGTGCTGAAAATAACCCATTTCAGCAACATCCGAGGTGGTGTTGGCATTGACAAGGGCTAATGCCAAAGGGCCTTGTACGGCAATGTTATGTAAATCGTCATCCAGCTCAATGCTGACGTCAAGCCCCTGGGCTGCCGCTTGTAACAAGGCCATGCTATCACCCGAACCGTGGCAGTATAGGTATTGATTGTCGCCGTTATTAGCAATGATGGCATCGTCGGCCATAGTGCCTTGATCTGTGAGAATGCTGCCATAGACGCTGTGACCTGGGGCCACCTTAGTCATGTCGCGAGAAATCATATAGTCCACGACTTGCAACGCATCGGGGCCGCGTACATAGACCTTCTTTAATGGCGACATGTCAAACAAACCAGCTGCTTCACGCACCGCATCGTGTTCATCGTTGGGGTCGGTGTTGTAGGACCAGGCAGTGCCCATGTCGTTCCAGTCTTCTAGGCCTGAACCCAGGGCTTGGTGACGTGATGCTAAGGCAGAAGTGCGAGGGGAGTCGCTCATGGTATTCTCCGTTAAGTTTATTTTGGTGTTTAGTGGCTGTTATAAAATGCTTTGCGGTCTTGCATAAAGGCCTGTAATTCACGCTCTATGGCCGCCTCCATAGGGGGCTCTTGGTAGTTGGCAAGCATGGATTGCCAAATACCTTGGGCACGAAGCTCCATATCTGCACAGCCATTGGCACTCCAGGTTTCAAATGGCTGGGTGTCGACCAGATTGGATTGGTAGTTGGCGTTTTCAAAATGCGTGAGTGTGTGTTCGATACCCAGAAAGTTTTCACCATGGCGAGTTTGTTCGTACGCTGCTCCCGCTAAACTGTCTGGGTTGATGTCTAAACCTGCAGAATAGCGATGCAGCATGCCGCAATGATCCAGGTCCATAACGAACTTCTCGTAGCCCATGGTCAGTCCGCCTTCCAGCCAGCCAGCGGCATGCAGCACATAATGCGAGCCAGCCTGCAAACCGCTGTTCATGGTGTCCGAGGACTCTTGCATGGCTTGGCCATCGGCGGTTTTTGCTGCGGTCAATTGGCCACCACAACGTAATGGTAGGTTAAGCTCTCGGCTCATTTGTCCCACGGCCAAGGCCGCTAGGTTGGCTTCTGGGGTGCCAAAGGTGGGGGCACCGGTTTGTAGGTTCATGGTCGATAAAAAATTGCCATAGACCACGGAAGTACCTGGGCGTATTAGCTGGGATAGGGCAATACCTACCATGGCTTCTGCGTGGGATTGGGCCACCAGGGCCGGTATGGTGACCGGCCCCATAGCACCGCCAATAATAAAGGGTGACAAGACAATACCTTGGCCAGCTGCGGCGTAGGCTTTTAGGGCCTTGGTCATGGTGCCATCATAACTAAGGGGCGAATTGGCATTAATATTGCCTTGAATCACACAATGTTGGTCCAGGAATTCCTTACCAAAGGCAATTTGCGCCATAGCGATGGAGTCTTCGGCTCTTTCTGGTGCCGTGACAGAACCCATAAAGGGTTTGCTGGAATAACGTAAATGGGCGTAGACCATGTCTAGGTGGCGGTGGTTGACATCGATGTCTACAGGTTCACACACAGTGCCGCCGGAGTGGTGTAGGTAGGGTGTGCTATGGGAAAGTTTGATGAAGTTAGTAAAGTCTTCTAGAGTCGCATAACGGCGGCCCTTTTCTAAGCAGCGCACAAAGGGAGAGCCATAGGCAGGGGTAAATATGACATTGTCACCGCCCACGGGGGCATTGAATTGGGCTTCACGCCCATACAAGGTGAACTGGCTAGGTGCTGTGCGACACAAGTGTTTGGCAAGGCCGGCTTCGAAGTGCGCACGATTACCTTCAATGCGGGCCCCAGCGGCGGCCAATATGTCCAAGGCTTCAGGGTCATCATGAAAGACGATGCCTCTTCTTTGCAGTAGCCAATCGGCTTGGTCAGCAATTTGTTTGACCTGATCTGCATTTAAAATATCGTACGCAGGTAGGCGCCTTTTAATCGCTTTACAGGGTATCTTGCTCTGTTGTAAGCGGCGTTGTATGCGTGCGGTACGGCCACCTTTGTTACTTCTTTCGCGTTTCTTATTCGTTGCTATAGCAGGGGCTACTTGACAAACTTGGCTGTTAGTCTCTAACATGGCGATCTACTCAAAGGTTATTTCATGGCGCTGTTATATCTCTACTTTAGCTATGTAACAAGCTAGAAAATTTATCCGTATCGTACAAAAAATTTAAACACTATGAAATTTCAACAATTTGACAGCTTACGGCTCTTTATTGAGGTTGCTAAGTGCCGCAGTTTTACCCAGGCGGCGGGTGCTTTGCATATGACCAAAGGGGCCATTAGTTACCAGATGCAACAGTTAGAAGCTGCGTTAGGTTTTGCTGTATTTTTGCGTCAGCCGCGCGGTGTAAAACTGACGGAAAAGGGGCAAGCCTTGATGGCGAATGCTGAGGCGAGTTTTTTGCAGTTACATGAATTTATAGATGAGCTGCGCGAACAGCAGCAGTGGCAGTTGACCGTGGGTATGTCCAGCTATTTTGCCGCACGTTGGTTGGCACCAAGGCTGGTGAACTTTATGTATATCAATCCCCACATTGATATTCGCTTGCAGCCCTTAGCTGATCAAGAAGATAGTCTGTCTGAGCACATTGATCTTGCTATACGTTGGGGAGATGGCCAATGGCAAGATGTTGATACGGAACTACTCTGGCTTTGCCCGGTTTTTCCTTGTGCTGGTATAGATATGGCCGCCAGTCTAGAAAATTTAGATGGACCCCAGTTACAACAAGCCATGAATCAACTACCCCGCTTGCGTGACAGAGGTGGTAGCGAAGCCTGGTCAGCTTGGATGCAAAAGGCGGGTTTGCGCTTGCGTAAACAAGGGCAGGATCACTTGATTATTTCAGACCCTGCGGTGCGTTTGTTGTATGTGATGAATAATCAAGGTTTGGGCCTGTATGATGAGCTGGCGCAACCAGAACTTGATTCGGGTAAGTTACGGCGTATTTCTGATGTGGCTCTGGATAACCATGGCTATTATCTTGTATACCCATTAAAGCGCCAGGCTTCCGCGGCAGTGTCGGCGTTTCGTGAGTGGTTACAGAATGAGGTAGCATCGTCAAGGTGGCAGCCTGCGCCTTTGGCAGCGTTGCCAGAATTGTAAATAAAAAGACCGCCGTGGCGGTCTTTTTTTCATGGGTTCTGCTAGTTATAGTAAGCGTGGATCTGGGTCCATTCCCAAGATGTGGCGGCCGTAAATTTGTTTGCAAACGTCGTAGTCAGTGTAGGCGTGAGCTGCGGTCATGTGAGACTCACGGAACAAACGCTGGGCGTCGTTATCCAAGAACCAAGCATTAGCACCAGAGGATTCAAACAAGCGGTCTACGGACTCAACACACATTTTGACGGCATAGGCTTGGTTAGTACGCCAGTTGGCCAGTTGTTCGCTAGAAGGTAGCTCCTGCTTCTTGCCCATGGCGGATAAGTCGTCCCACTCTTTTTCTAACAGTGCGCGGGCGGCGTTGATCTGATGCTGGGATTCAGCCAAACGCATGTACGCTGGTACGTCTTGGCCAACGTTGGCGCCAGTGTAGGCGCGGATACGGTTTTTGGAACGTTCGATAAACCATTCGATCATCTTTTCGGCAATGCCTAAGCTGATAGCGGAAAAGCCACAGGCAAAATAAGGGCGGTAAGCGGCAAAGAAAATTTCAGATTCTGGGTACATGCCCCAACCGTCGGATTGGCCGGTCATCAGTGCTTGTGCGGACTGGATGCGGTGTTCAGGGACAAACGCGTTCTTGATGCTTAGAGTCTTGGTGCCAGAACCTTTCATGGCCATAGCATGCCAATCATCAATAATTTCGTAGTCAGAACGAGGAATTAAAGCAAAGTGTTGATGACGCTTTGGGTTTACCTTGGCACCTTCACGCAAAAAGCCACAGATAGCCCATTCAGCGTGGTCACAACCCGAACTCCAAGTAAGGTCACCAGAGAACATTACACCGCCCTCAACCTCTTCAGTTTTGCCAAATGGTGCGATGGAGGAGCTAGCGGTGGCTGTTGGATCATCACCCCATACATCAATTTGTGCTTGCTCAGAAAACAAAGCCAATTGATGCTGGTGGGTATTCAAAAGCTGTGCAGCCCAAGTCGTACCGCCGCAAGCGCCTGCTAAAAGGGCGGTAGCTTCACAGAATTCACGCAAAGAAACTTCCATACCGCCCCATTTTTTAGGCTGGAAGGCACGGGTGTAACCAATTTTCTTCAACAATTCGATGTTGTCGGGGTGTGCCATGCGCAGTTTTTCAGTTTCAAAACGACGTGATTCGATCTCTGGCAAGATTTCTTTGACGCGCTCTACTAGGGTAAATTCCTGAGCCATGTGAATACCTCTGTTTGGTAGCATTTTTTCTTTATTTATAGTTAACATGTTAACTAATTGCGTGTTTATGATAGCAAGACTTGTTGCCGATGCCAAGTGTTTTAGGCAAAAATGTGATTCCTAAAGCTAGTGAAAGATTACTTTTTTGCCATTGCCCTGCAGCACCTCCAGTTTGGCCATAACTGAATATGTAACAAATTGTAGCCAAGACTGGCACTTTGGGGTCAGACC
>DPHB01000001.1:134577-209691 GCA_003521845.1 Oceanospirillaceae bacterium
AGTGCCAGTCTATCTTTACAAAACTATCAAAGTCAGTGCTGGTGTCGTATGACTCTTTGTTCGGCGTTGAAGTGCCATAATGAGCTGCTGTGCTCTATAGTTCAAATCCTAATTTACGCCCTTCATAAAACGCATAGGGTGCTTGTCTGGGGGCCACGCAATCGCCAATGGTGTGGCAAGCCACGCCTTGTTCTTGTAATGCTAATTCCAGCTCGTTAAAGGCCATGTTGGTGGTGGCGAGTACGAGTGCCTCAGCACGAATGTCTTCCACGCTGCCATCAAGCATGCTGGTTACCGTGGCTTTCTGGTTAGCACCTTGCCACTGGCTGATGACTGATTCCACCATAAAACGGGCCCCAGCTTGTTTCAGTTGCGAGCGCAGTTTGCCATCGGCTGAGGTGCGCGTGAGTTCCATGCCCACATAAGGGTCTGGTGTCACAATGATCACCGGGTGTCCCTGTTGAGCTAGGTGCAGGGCAGTACCTAGGCCACGCCAGTTACCACCTTCATCGAGCACAATAACCGGCGCACCGTCAGACAGGCGCAGTTCTTTGCGCATGACTTGTTCGGCGCATGCCACCTTGTGATCTAGACCGGGTAGGGTGTCTTCGGCCCCCAGCCAGCGTTGGCGGCCTGTGCCATCGGGCATGGAGCCGGTCGCTAGCACGACCTCGTCAGCGGTAAAGGCATTAATATCCTGTTCATCCATAAACGTGTTGTAGTTGACCGTGACGCCGAGCTTTTCAAACTGGGTTTGGTACCATTGCAACAGCTCCAATATCTGCCCACGGCGCGGCGCTAGGCCGGCTAGATGAAATTGGCCACCGAGTTCGGGCATGGCTTCGCATAAGGTCACTTGATGTCCGCGTTCCGCAGCTACTCGAGCGCATTCAAGGCCAGCGGGGCCACCACCAATTACCAGTACCTTTTTACTCTGCTTGCTAGTGGTAAAACGATCACCTCCCCATTGGTGTTCGCGGCCCACGGATGGGTTGACTAGGCAAGATATCCAGTAGTCTCGGGAACGTCTTCCCCAGCACATTTGGTTGCAAGATATACAACCGCGAATGTCTTCTTCACGCCCCGCTAAGGCTTTATTGGCCAGGTGTGGGTCGGCGATTTGGCCGCGCACAATGGATACCAGGTCGGCCTCTTTACTTGCAATGACATAGTCAGCGTTCTCTGGTGTGCGCACATGGCTTTCGCAGCTCACAATGGCATGGTTGATTGTTTTTTTCACCGCGCTGGCGAGGTCTGCACCGAGTTTCTCACCATACATAAAGGTGGGCATTAGACTACCAAAGTCCAGATAACCACCGCTGCCACAGGTAACATAATCCATGTGATGTTGGCTATCGTGGGTGGCGATGATCTGTAGGAGTTCGTTTTTGTTTAGTTCAAACTCGGCTACGGGGGCATGGCTAATGGCCATGCCAATAATGAAATCTGGGCCACAGGCGGCACGTATGTCTTCACAAAGCCGTGTACTAAAACGCATTCGGTTGGCTAAGCTGCCTCCCCATTGGTCGGTACGTTTATTCGACCAAGAACTCCAAAACTGCTCTATCAAGGCATGGTAGTTGGCAAATAGCTCGATGCCGTCAAAACCAGCCAGTTGGCAGTTTTTGGCGGTCGTTACAAAGGCGCTAATGGTTTCCTCGATTTCTACTTCACTCATGGCATGGCTGCCATCGGAATCATGATAGGAAGGCATACCAGAAGGGGACCAGCCAGCATGGAAGGCATTGTCGGCATCGGCATGTTGGCCCACATGATAGAGCTGTTGGATCATCACCGTACCGTATTCTTTACAGGCTTGGGTGATGACTTTGAAAGGCTCTATGACGCTGTCGTCTAGGTGGCGAAAGTTGCCTCGGGTCAGCACGGCCGCTGGGTGTACCGGCATGGGTTCCACAACTATCATGGCGGCACCGCCCATGGCCCGTTCTAGGTAGTAGCCTAGATGCTGCTCGGAGGGCAAACCATTGACTGACATGTTGGCTGTGTGGGCACCAAAAACAATGCGGTTTTTCAGGGTTTTGTGGCGAATTTGTATAGCTTGGAATAGGCTTTTTCGGATGGGGGCGCTCATGGCACTGCCTCATGGTAAATAGCAAGTCAGAGCCTAATATACGATTA
The DNA here is from genome assembly GCA_003521845.1 of Oceanospirillaceae bacterium. Lineage (GTDB taxonomy): Bacteria > Pseudomonadota > Gammaproteobacteria > Pseudomonadales > Balneatricaceae > Njordibacter. The sequence goes on from DPHB01000001.1 coordinate 136,717, forward strand.
TCTCTAGCAAATTCACAATGATAGTTTTTTGGCCTTTGCATAACTTATACGCATGTAAAAAAGGCCCTGTAGAGGACCTTTTTGGACATAACACCAAGGCTATAAGCTTAGCCTTGGTTAGCCTCTATGCGATAACCGCAACGCATGCCGCCCCAGTGTTCGCCGTTGACATAAATAGGTGCTGATAAATCAAACATCAGTTCACCTGTGTCACGACGGTAAGTTTGCAGCTTGTAACGCTCTTCATGGCGGCCGACAGAAATACCCACGCGGTCGGTGAACAAACGTTTGGTACGGTTGCCGACGAAGTCTTTGTCGTAGTTGCCGGTAATTGGCTGGCAGAACTGGTCGTTATGGGTTGGTACATATCCATTTGGGTCCGCACAGATGACAAACACCGCAAAACCACTGCGCTTGAGTAAATCTTCTTGAATAGGTGGTAATAGCTCGTCACACAGGCCGTCAAATGCGGTCTTGTACTTTTGTGGGTTGGAGCCTGGTACTTCATGATAGTTGAAATCAAACAGGGCTTGGTGGCTAATTCGACCTTGTCGAATGGCATTTTCAAAGGCCTGGCCGACTCGCTGCACGCCTTCTACTACCAAGTTATGGGCATCTTGGTGGTTAGGGTGATTCAATTCGTTTTTGTTGAGTTTAAACAAACCGACAGCATCTTTCAGATGGCTAGCTTCACCGTCTAAGCGCTGGGTGTGAGAAAATAGGTCATTCGCCAATTGGCTGTTTTGTTGAGTAATGTTATCTAACTCAATAATGGCCGAGTTAGCCGACTGCACGCCCCGTCCCTGTTCTTTGGTAGCGGCGCCAATTTCTTTGATTAGTCCAGCCATACTATGTACCGACTCAACGACCTTGTTGATGTTATCCGCTGTGCTACTGGCAACAGCTTCGCCTTGCTTGGTAACAGCATTGGAGTTTTCAATGAGGACCGTGATTTCCTTAGCTGATTCGGCTGATCGTTGCGCTAGGTTACGCACTTCTTGCGCCACTACGGCAAAGCCTCGGCCATGCTCACCGGCGCGGGCTGCTTCTACTGACGCGTTGAGGGCCAAGAGGTTGGTCTGAAATGCAATTTGATCGATTACTTCGATGATGCCGGTGATTTTATTGGCGCTTTCACCAATGTCGCCAATTACGTTGACGACGTTTTTCACTGACTCACTTCCTAGGTTGGCTTCTTCGCTAGCTTGTTGCGCAATGACCACGGCATTGGCGACATAGTCTTGGTTTTGTTGCAGCGTACTTTCTAGTTCTTCCATACTGGCACTAGTACTTTGCAAGAAGCTAGCTTGGTCGCCAGTACGTTGGGCAAGGACATCGTTTTGGCGATTGATTTGGCTACTGATGTCACTGATTGAATCAGCAACGGTACTAGCTTGGCGGATAGCCGCGCTAAGGTTTCAGAGGGTAGAAACCAAGTTGCTGTGCAGGGTAGAGCTACTTTCTACATGGGACATATCCATGGAAAGGTCACAATCGGCCATCTGCGCAATAATGCTATCGAGTTGTCCCAAGAAGTCATTCATTTGCGTGAAACAGCCATTGATCATGCCACCCATTTTCATGACGGATTGATTGCTGCTATGTGGTTCGAAGTGGGTGTCAAAATGCCCTTGGCGAAAGTGCTCCATTTGTGAACTTAGTGCTTGGCTTAGGGTTACTGGAGCGCTAATGTTTTGCCAATTGGTGACCAAATTTCCGTCACATTCCTGACCTGTCACCATATAAATTTGGGTATTGATGTCACAGCGCACGCCTTTAGTACCAAGCCCTCTCAGGTCCGCACTTAGCTGCACCAATTTGCTGCCAATAAGCGGACACTCAGTGCCCAGTTGTTGTTTTAGCCTTGGGCTGATGTAATCAATAGCCCCGCTGGAATCTACGAGCATGAGGGTGGCATTGGAACTATCTAGTATGTGTTTAGCGGGCAAATTGGCAGGCATAATATGGCAAGCATGTCTTTATTATAATAAGTGTAGGATAGTCGCCTAAAGTGATACTGCAAACAATTAACTTAAAGTCGTAGGCAGGTTGTTTAGCTGAGAAGCACATTGGCTGCGGCCAGGGCAAACAAGCAATTAGAGACTATAGTTGTTACAGAGCAAGCAACTAATGGCATGACTTTTATATGAGCTATTTACACCATCTATTGGTTTCACGGACTAGGACAAAATAACACCCTATGTTTAGTCCAAGGCAGATAATAAATAATTTAATACTATTGGTTTTGGCATTTGTATTGTTGCTGCTATATGTGTTGCAGCAACAACCAAGTCTTGGCTTTTCTGTTGACAAGCAAACGCATAAAGTATTGGTTGCAGAGGTGCAACCTTGGTTGGCCAAAATTGGATTGAAGAAGGGAGATGAGCTAATAGCATTGGGCTTTGCAGATGGTCCAAATAGTCCTTTATATAGGCACAACTTGCCTATGCAAACGCTAGAAAGGCGGCAATACTTTGCTAACCTCAAAGCTTACCATTTGAGTCAAGCTAGCCTATATAAACAACTCCCCCAAACTCATAAGCACCTTATTTTGGCTGATGCCCGGCGGGTAGCCTACCCGCCGCACAATCTAACCTTGAGCCATTTGCCCTATGCTTTTTGGGTAATATTGTCGTTTGGGCTTGCCGGCTGCCTAGTAAGCCTCCTGTTGTGGGCATGGTACCCACAACGTAAAGAAACGATTTGTTTTATGCTCAATGGCTTTGGGTTTTTAATACTGACCATTCCCTCAGCGACATTGCAGATTGAAATGGCGGTATTTCACCCCACTTTGGTGATGCTTTTGCATTGTGCTTTTGTGCTTGGTCATGGAATATTTTTGGCCTTTGGGCTAGGTGTTTTAGTCTATTTTCCACAACCATTACCTCGCCCAGCGCGGCTTGTTTATAGCTTGGTAGGGGTCGCTGCAATAGTGGTTGTTTATGGATTTTTCAATAAGTGGGAGTGGGGTAAAGCAGTAACTGAGCAGTACTTATTTGTTTCTGGAAACGAGCTTTATGCCGGCATAGGAGGTGCTTTTTCTATTGCCTTGGGCTTGTGTGCTTGGCAATGGAAAAATACCCAACGCTTGCCTTTACAGCGTTTACAAACTTATTGGGTTGTCCTAGCTTGGTTGGTGGGACCGGTGATATATCTGGCTTTTTACATGCTGCCGATGATGCTTAATCAGCAACCTATATTAGGTCGTGTGGGTGCTTGGGCCGTGGTCTTTTGTAGCTATTGGATGCTGTTGTTGGTGATTGGTAAATTCCACCTTATTCAAATTGAACGGCATTTTCAGATTGCTTGGTTTTGGGTTTTGGCCACAGGCTTAGCGCTTGCTGCTGACGTATTTATGGTGACGGTAATTCAGTTAGAAGAAAAAACCGCGCTTTCTCTAATTTTGGTCGCTGTAATATGGGGTTATTTCCCTATTCGGCATTATTTTTATCAACGCTCCGCCAGTCAACGTAACCGTCATTACAATCAGGCATTTTCGGAAACTATGTTGATGTTGATGAAAAACCCGATAAGTGGCGTCAATAGTTCTCAAGAACTATGGAAATCTGCATTGGTAAAGTGCTTTAACCCGGTTACGATTCATGCCAGTGAACAACTGCAAAGCACCGGCATAGGTAATAGAGGGCAATCGTTGTTTGTTTCGGCCAGCCAATACGGTACTGCATTTGATCTCCACTATGCTGAAAACGGTAGCCGATTGTTTAACGCAGATGATCAAGAACTAGTGATCACGTTACAGTTGTTATTTAAACGTATGGTGAGCGTGCAACATGCTTTTGTCGCTGGCCAGCAAAAAGAACGCAATCGGATTCGTAGAGATTTGCATGACCAAATTGGGCATCAACTGTTATCACTGATCTATGCATCTAAAGAAGATAGCACGCGCAAAATTGCCCAACATACCTTGGATCAGCTGCGCGATGTGATACGTTCTTTGCGCGAAGAGTCAGTCAAAATAGACAGTCTGGTTGCCGAAATACGGGGCTTGGCTCAAGAGTTTTGCCATCATGCCGGTGTTACCTTGCAGTGGCACAGTGGTGCCCATGATACCTTGGTGCAAATCCATCCCCATCGGTATCTGAATATTCTTAATATTACGCGCGAGTTGCTGAGCAATGCTGTGCAGCATGGGCACGCGCAATGCATAACCATGCAGTTGTCTTGGAATGACGCCATATTCAGCTTACGAGTAGCCGATAATGGTATTGGGTTTGATAACTCAATACCTGATTCGGGGTATGGGCTAGACAATATAAATAGCCGGATTGAAGAGCTAGATGCTACCTTGGAGTGGCGTCATGAGCGGGGCACTAGCGCACAAATAGTGATTCCCATTGCTGCTAAGGAGACCGATATTGAGCACTATTAAAGACATTTTGATAGTCGAAGATCACCCTCAAGCAACCAGCGTCTTAGCGGCCGTTGTTTGCAGTGAGTTTGGTCAGGTACAAATTGCCACGGCGGCTAGCGTGAGTGAGGGTAAGCGACAGTTATTGCACCATGTATATGATATGGCGTTGATTGATTTAGGCTTACCCGATGGCAGTGGACTTGAACTAATAGGGCAGATTGTCGCCACCACACCCGCTACTTTGATTATCGTGACCACTATTTTTGACGATGAATTTAATTTGTTTGAAGCTTTACGAGCAGGGGCGAACGGCTATTTATTGAAAGGGCATTCGGCGCCAGAATTAGCTGCCTTTTTACGTGATGCCGTTGCCGGGCAACTGCCCTTGTCACCGAGTGTCGCGCAATCCGTGTTGGCCTTTTTTCGTCAACATAGGGATGACTCTGGTGGCGCAGCCAACTATGCATTAGCCGATGAATTGACTGGGAGAGAGGTAGAAATACTGGCTATGATTGCCAAAGGCTACCGAGTAAAAGAAGTAAGCGAACTGCTGAAAATAGCCACCAATACCGTATCCGTACATATCAAAAGCATCTACCGCAAACTCAACCTACATAATCGCGCCGAGGCCACCGCTGTGGCCGTGACCATGAATCTATACAAGCCTTAATCGCTTTGGTGAGCTAAACATAACCTATTTAGGTTATTCAATAGAGGCTCGCATCTGGTTATAGTTATGTTGCAGGTTACCTCTCAAGTTGTTAACTGTTGTTGGTATTAACCTTCACAAAAAGCTGAGTTATTGAGTGTGTTTCAGGGATGATTAAAAGACCAAGGACGGTCATTTTAAATCTATAAGGCTCTGGTGCTGAATACAGCACAGGAGCCCTGCATATAGATGGATCAGCCTGAATGGTTAACTAATATGGGAACGACTTGCATGCCTTTTAAGCTAGCATGCTAAAGTCCTTTGGATGCGCTCAAATTATGTTAAAGCAAATCTACCCAACCGGTCATGCCAATCATCTTGGCACGGGCCTTACTGGCAACAAAAAATCATCCAGCCTGACACAAAAAGTAGCAGAAAAAACACCAGGAAAACTGGCCTTAATAGTTTCTTTGTTTCTCGTCTGTTTGCTAATTACTGTGTTTTCTCCGCCAGTTACGCAAGCGCCAGACTACCACTACTTTGTTGATCAACATTCATTTATGGGGCTGCCAAATGTCTTAAACGTGTTGTCTAATATCCCTTTGCTGGTGCTTGGGCTGACAGGCCTATTTATGACTATGAAACAGGGAAAAGGAATCGGGCGTTTGGCCAATACAGAAGCATACAGCGCCTTATTCTTTGCCATTATTATGCTTGCGGTAGGTTCCAGTTTTTATCACTTGTGGCCTAGTAATCACACCTTATTGTGGGATCGTTTACCTATGGCACTGGGCTGTATGAGCCTGCTTTCGGTCATGGTAGGTGAGTTTGTTGCTAATAAACTAGGCAAGTTGATGTTATACCCAGCCTTAGCCCTAGGTGCTAGTTCGGTACTTTATTGGTATCACACAGAAACCCAAGGTATGGGTGACTTACGTAGCTACCTGTTAGTACTGGCATACCCTTTGTTGATCATGCCTATTATGTTGTTATTTTTTAACTCACCGAACAAACATCAAAAAGCTTACTGGTGGTTGTTGGGCGCTTTTGTTGTAGCAAAAATTTGTCAACACTATGATCAGCAAATATACGACCTAGTCGGAGTCTTAAGTGGCCATACCTTAAAACACCTTATTTCCTGCTTAGGTATAGCCATGTTTATTAAACATATATCGCGTTAAAAGCTCACTAGGACCGCCCCGATAATGGTGCAACCAAAAGTTGTATAACCACCATCAATGAACAGTAGATTACGTGGTTTCATACCATAGGCATAGCAGGTGGCTAGCCATGGTGTCACCATAAATAGACCGATGCCAAAGCCAGTGAGAGCGCCTTTGTTGAGCCCTTCGATACCGGCCATGATAAATAAATGGCGCATCATAGCGGCGACGACAATGACACTAATTGCAGCGATGACAAAGGGCATGATGCTTTGCTTACCATCTTCACCTTGTATGTCTTCTAGGCTCATGTTGGCAGCGGCCATCCAAGGCTTAGATAGGGACATGTACCAGATGGCACCGAATACGTAGGCCGCGGTAGCGGCGGCTAAAACGTTGATATATTCCATTGTGATTACTCTGATGTTGTTATTGTTAGGTAGACTAGTATGGCAAAGGAATGGGGTTTTGGCTATTTATAAAGGCTCTGTGGCAGGAGCATCATCTGCAAAGACAGGTACCCAGTATTTGATGATGAGCATAAGCAGCAAGCCAATAGCCATGACGGTTGACGCCATGTATAGGCTGCTAAAGTAGTTGCCGCTCCAAGCACTTAATAAACCACCACCAGCCGGGGCCAATATTTGAGCGAGACCATAAGATAAGGTCATTTTTCCCATCATTTTGGCCGGTTGAGTTGGATAAAAACGCCCGGCCATAGTCAAAATCATACTCACGATACCGACAAAAGAACTACCAAATATCAGTGCACCTGCATAAGCCCAACCAGCGGCATCATGTAAAAAGGGTAATACGGAACCGATTAGCTGCATGATAAAAGCTAAACATAGGGCATTGATAAAACCAATTCTGCGAGTAATAAAATCCCAGGCCATTGGCGCCGGTGCCGCGGCTATGCCAATTAACATAAATGCAAAGGCACCACCTTCACCACTGATTTGATTAATATGAGCGACAATAAAGGTGGTGATGACTGCGTAGCCGACGCCGGCACAAAAATAGGCAATCATCATGAGGTTGTAAAATGTTCGCCCTGGTGGGCGATCAGCCAGTTTTTTGCCATTGGCGGTAACGCCAGATAAATTGGGTTTGGGTAGCCAAACCCAAGCAGGGATAGCCATAACGGCGGCCAGCGCCGTATAGATAAACCATTGCTCACGCCAGTCGAAAGCACCTAGCATCAACTCGGCCACTACAGCGGCGAGGGCGACACCACCACCTAGCCCCATGAAATGTATACCAAGTTCTGGCCGCATACTGTTACTGACTAACCAGTGCATAACCAGGCCTGAGCCAATGAGTAGCCCACAAGCGGCTGCCAAACCTGCTATGTAGCGCCAAAAAGCCCACCACCACACGGATTCCGTTAAACCCATAGCCACAGTGGTGAGTATCGCCAAGATAAGGCCTAGGCGATAAAAGTGATCTTTAAGGGTTAGGTTGCTGACAGAGGCGGCAATGATAGCACCGGTAAAATACCCAAAATAGTTACTGGCTGCTAACCAGCCACCACCCGCCATACTCAAGCCCGCTTCGGCTTGCATAACCGGCAGTATAGGCGTATAGGCAAAGCGCGCCACACCAACCATGGTGAGTAGGCTCAAGATTCCCGCAATCAGGACTTTTAGGCGTTGGTTGGCAACTGACATGATGATTTTCCTTGTTCAATGCAGGTTATAGTAAAGGGAAATATGTATCGAAACTAGTGAATATAAATGAATCAATGATTCATAAAATAAGAATTAAATTGTTGCTGAAAAATCCACCTGTACCCAGTTTGGTAAATGCTATAGGCTTAATGACCTCAGGCAGCAAACTTGTATTCAAGGTTTTAAGACAATATGTTCATTTCTATTTGGCGTAGTTTCATAACCGCGCAAAAGTGGCGTTGGTTAGGCTTAATGGCAGTGGTCTTCTTAGTATTAGCTGGAACGCTGTATGTGGCCGCATATCGTGTTTTTGTGTTGGATGAACAGGTGGCCGCTCAACAACAAGCGCAAACGGGTCGTGACTCTCTAGATACTGCTAGTCAACAGCATAAGCCGCTGTTATATGCACTGGCTAATGATGGTGATGTGAAGACAACTCTGCTGACTGGCCAGCCTAGTAAGCTGAACAAAAAGCTCTATGATTTAACTGCCAAAGCTGGCCTGGAAGCCTTGTATTTGATGGATTTAACAGGTCTTACGGTGGCCGCGTCAAACTACCAAAATGACATTACTTATAGCGGTAAAAATTACTCTTTTCGCCCCTATTTTAAAGATGCCAAGTTAGGCAAGAGTGGTGCTTTTTTTGCTATTGGGGCGACCACGGGTATCCCCGGCTATTTTATATCCGAATCGGTTTTGGATGATCAAGGTAATATTATCGGTGTGCTTGCCGCCAAGGTCAGTGTTAGTGCATTTGCGTCTATCTGGGCCGATGGTGCTAGGGGCCTTGTGTCGAACAAGGACAGGGTTGTCATACTAGCAAGTGATAACCTCTGGTTGTACAGTTCGCTGACACCACTTACTCATGTACAAGAACAAAATATTAAGGTGCAGCGTCAATTCGCCGATCGGCACATCGAACCGTTAGGCTGGGATGTCAAAGACAGCAACAGTGCGATTGTGTCTGGTGATCTATTTGTTTACGCGCAATCGTCTGAGACTGAAAACGGCTGGACCTTGCATCTATTGCTAGATCCTACCGCGGTACAACAAAAATCGGCTTTGGTGGCCGTGGTGAGTACGGCGGTTTTGTTATTTGTATGGGCGTGGGCATTGATGATTCGCTCCCGTCGTATGAAGCAAGCTTTGCAGCAAAGTGAAACTAGCCGCTCAGCGTTGATTGATGCTAACACCCGCCTAGAACAAGAGGTTAGTGAACGCATTTTAGCGCAAGCTAGTTTGGGCAAAGCACAAAAGCAACTGGTTCAAACTAGTCGTATGGCGGCATTAGGGCAGTTGTCAGCATCGGTGATTCACGAGCTGGGCCAGCCCCTCACCGCATTGAACACCTACCTAGCGGCAGCCGAATTAGACAATCATGATGTCAATGCCAAAGAACTGATCGCTAATCTACAAAATGTATCTAAGCGCATGCAACTTACGACCGATGAACTGCGTGTGTTTTCACGCCCGGATGAAAGAGGGCAGCAGGCCATTGACTTGCATGAAGTGATTGCCTCAGCGGTAGCGATGGCTAAACTGACCCTGCCATTGCGTGACCTAAAACTAGATATACTTGAGCCAGATCGACAGGCCAAGGTAATGGGGCACAAGCCGCGTTTGGAGCAGGTTATTATTAATTTGTTGAGCAATGCTTGCTCGGCATTAGCTGATATGCCTGATCCGTATATCAGTATTCATATCTTACTGATGGATGATAACTGGTGTGTGCAGGTAGCTGATAACGGGCCAGGGTTTAGTGGGCAGGATGCACAAAAACTATTTGAGGCATTTTATACTACCAATGCAAAAACCAATGGTATGGGGTTGGGTTTGGCTATTTGCGCAGCCATTGTCGAAGAGCATCATGGCCAAATTGGGGCCCAAGAACGCGAGGGCGGCGGTGCACAGTTTAATATCTGTTTGCCACGAGTACTACAAGCTTCGGTGCTAGGTAGTGACCTTGAAGAAAACCAGAAACAGGCAATGTAACATGAGAAACGATGTCGAAAATCATGTCTTAATAATTGATGATGAGCCGGAAGTTAGGCGTGCTTTAGCCTACTTATTTGCTAAACAAGGTTGGATAACATCTGAGTTATCGAATGCCAAGGATGCTAGGGCAAAAATCTTGCAGAAAAAGCCCTATCTGGTTATTTGCGACGTACGTATGCCAGGCAAGAGTGGGTTGCAATTGTTTAACGAAATTGACCCTATCGAACGTCCACCATTTATTTTTATTTCTGCCCATGCGGATGTAGAAATGGCGGTAGGCGCCATGCAACAAGGCGCCTATACGTTTTTTGAAAAGCCGTATGAAGCCAAACGCTTGTTGCATGCCGCCAACAACGCCGCGGCGCAATATAAGTTGAGCCTGCAAAATAGCTTGTTACTGCAACAGGTGTCGGATTTGTCGGGTTTGGATCAGTTACTGATTGGTAGCAGTGCCGGACTACAAGCAGTACGCAAAATGCTGGTGCAGTTTGCCCAGTTAGAAGCGCCGGTGATGATCTTGGGGGAGACAGGTACGGGTAAAGAACTAGCCGCCAAAGCCCTACATACCTTGTCTAAACGTGCCGCTAAGCCGTTTGTTACGGTGGATTGCGCGGCTGTCTCTGCCGGTGAGTTTGCTCAGTCAATGTTTGGCAGCCATGCTAAGCCAGGCTACGTGGATAAGGCTAATGGCGGTACCCTGTTCCTTGATGAACTCACGTCCTTTAGCTATGAACAGCAAGGACAGCTGTTGCGCTTACTAGAATCGGGGGAATACCAACGCCTCGATAGTATCGATCAGGTAAAGGCAGATTTGCGTATAGTGTCGGCAACCAACCTGCCTAAAGACAAATTGTTAGAAGATAATCTGTTAAGAAAGGATTTGAAGTATCGATTAGATAATTTAACCTTAATGATGCCGCCTTTGCGAGACAGTGGGGATGACATTGTTTTATTGTTCAATCACTTTATCGCTAAGTGTTGCCAATTACATTCTCTACCTCCGCCCACCGTCAGCGCTGTAGAATTGTCCACACTAATGGCCCACGGCTGGCCAGGCAATGTGCGCGAACTCAAACACGTAGCAGAGCGCCTAGTGATCTACTCGAAGGTGAAAACCACGAGTCTATTGGAAGTGCTGTCTGGCGAATCGGCACCTGAAAGTCAGCGTCAAGGTTTAAGGGCTGCCGTTGCTGAGTTTGAAAAAGCGCTCATTAGCAAGGTCATAGTGGAGCAACAAGGGCGCATGGATGAGGTCGCCGAAGAGTTAGCTATAGGCCGACGTACGTTAAACGAGAAGATGGTGAAGCTAGATCTTGATCGTAATACCTTGCTGTAGTTGGGGGTTGCGGAAATCCGCCGAGCATATTGGTTGAACTGGCAAATTTACGCATAGAGCTTAGAAATATTGTATTTACACTGCTGAGGTGAATAACAATAACTTCTGAGGAACTATCTATGTTGCAGCGTCATTTAACTAAAAGTATCGTCGTGGGTTTGTCCATGACCTTTGCGGCCGAAGCCTTTGCCGAACAGTGGAATGTATCTTTGTGGGGCAAGCGCCGTGCATTTACTGAACACGTTGAAAAATTGGCAGAATTGGTTGATGCCAAAACCAATGGCGAATTTACTCTCAATATTTCCTATGGTGGCTTGTCCAAAAACAAAGAAAATTTGGATGGTATTTCTATTGGTGCCTTTGAAATGGCGCAATTTTGTGCCGGTTATCACCGCGACAAAAATCCGTCGATTACTGTTTTAGAACTACCTTTCTTAGGTGTTAGTTCCTTACAACAGGAACGTGAAATAGCGCAGACGGTGTATCAGCACCCAGCAGTGGTAAAAGACTTAGCGCGTTGGAATGCCACCTTACTTATGCCTTCCCCGTTGCCACAATACAACATTTTGGGCGTTGGTGATGAACCACGGACCTTAGCGGATTTTGAAGGCTTAACGGTGCGGGCTACTGGCGGTATTGGTAAAGCCATGGCGGCGGTGGGTGCCGTGCCAACTTCCATGTCGGCCTCTGAAGTACGTCAAGCTTTGGATAGCGGTGTTGTTAAGGCCGTGGCCTTTGCCCCACATGCACATATGTCCTTTGGTACTGTAGAAACGGGTAAGTGGTGGACCACTAACCTTAACCCAGGCACAGTCAACTGCCCTGTAGTGGTGAATAGCGACGCCTTGGCCGGTCTATCGGATGCGCATCGTGAAGCCTTGGTAGGTTCGGTGGAAGCCGCATTGGATCACTATATCGATACCTACAATGGTAAAACCATGGATGCTTGGGGGCCGACTCTTGCCGACAAGGGTATTACCCAAATCACCTATTCCCAAGCTGAGCTTGATGACTTTAAACAAGCTGTCGCAGGGCCTGCCGCTGAGGCTTGGATTAAAGATACCAATGCTAAAGGCCTACCTGGGCAAGAGTTGTATGACCTTGTTACAGAGCTAGTTGCTAAGTAATTTAGCCCTAAGCTTGCGCTCTTTATGAGCGCAAGCTTTATTTATTAAGGAAGGTTTTATGGCCGGTTCTGCTACCGTACTTACCGATTCCAGTCGTTTGAGCTTATGCGACCAATACTTGCTACGTATAGAACGTTGGTTTGCGCTACTTAGCGGCTATGCCATTTTTAGTTTGATGGTGTTGGCTGTGATATCCGTTTCTGGCAGGCAGCTAATAAATCAACCTTTGCCAGGTTATGTGGATTGGATAGAACAGGTGATGCCTCTTATAGCCTTTATGGGCATCGCATACACACAACGCGAAGGTGGTCATATTCGTATGGATATGCTGGTTTCTAGGCTACATGGCCGTTGGTTGTGGTTATTTGAACTAGTCACTAGCTTGGCTATCTTTCTGCTTATCGTGTTGATTATTTGGGGTTCCTGGGCTCACTTTCAACGCAGTTTTGATTTTGCCGCTCCCCTGTGGAGCCGTGACAGTTCCATCGATATTGGTATCCCTATCTGGCCAGCTAAACTCATTGCTCCCGTGGCTTTTAGTGTCTTGGCAATGCGTTTGGTAATTCAGTGCTGGGGCTTTTTCGTGGCCTTGTTAGCGGGACAAGCAAGCCCTGTGGCAGTGCCATTAATACAGGATGCAGCTGCACAGGCGGCAGCGGAAGCTGCGCAACTAGAGCAGTTAGAACAATCTAGAGATATATCATGACAAGTTTAGATATTGGCCTGTGGGTATCGGCAGGCATGTTAGTGCTGGTACTTATGGGGATGCGCGTAGCTTTCGCCGCTGGCTTGGCTGGCATGATAGGTTTGATTTGTATCTTTTGGGCTAAAAAAGGCTTCTCGCCGGATAGCTTTTGGTGGGCTCTCACGGTAGCTAGCAAGGTGGCGGGGCAGGTGCCCCATTCCAAGATTTCTTCGCAAGCCCTGTCGTTGATACCCACTTTCATATTAATTGGTTACTTGGCTTATTATGCGGGCCTAACCAAGGCTTTGTTTGAAGCCGCCAAACGTTGGGTGGGCTGGTTACCTGGTGGCTTAGCTGTAGCGACGGTTTTTTCTACAGCAGGTTTTGCTGCTGTGTCGGGTGCTTCCATTGCTACTTCGGCGGTATTTGCGCGTATTGCTATTCCAGAAATGCTGAAAGTAGGTTACGACAAAAGCTTTGCCGCAGGTGTAGTAGCGGCAGGGGGCACGTTAGCTTCATTGATTCCGCCGTCGGCCATCTTGGTGATCTACGCCATTATTGTGGAACAAGATGTCGGTAAACTACTGCTAGCCGGTTTCGTACCCGGTGCATTTTCGGCCCTCGTCTATGCTTTGCTGATTGTAGGTATAGCCTTGTGGAAACCTGGTTTTGGGCCTTCGGTACATGGCTATAGTTGGAAACAACGTTTTGCTTCTTTGCCACCAGCTTTGCCGATTGCCGTTGTCGTGTTAGTTATTATTCTGTTTGTGTATAACCCCTTTGGGGATGCCTTGGGTACGCCAACCGAAGGCGGTGCTTTGGGAGCTTTTGTTGTTCTTTGCATGGCGTTTTTACATGGCATGAAAGGTCAGCAACTAAAAGATGCCTTACTAGAGTCGGCCAAACTCTCAGTGATGATATTTTCTATTATCTGGGGGGTTTTAATTTATGTGCGCTTCCTTGGTTTTGCCGACTTACCGAGTGCCTTTTCTGATTGGATCACCTCCTTAGAGCAAAGCCCCATGTTGACGCTGGTATTCATATTGTTGGCTTATGCCGTGTTGGGCATGTTCATGGATGCTATCGGCATGTTGTTATTGACCTTGCCAGTGGTTTATCCTGCCGTCATGGCCCTTAACGGTGGTGAGATGGTGAGCGCCGAAGCCAGTACCTTTGGCATGTCCGGCCCCATGTGCGCTATCTGGTTTGGCATACTGGTGGTAAAAATGGCGGAATTCTGCCTTATCACTCCGCCCATTGGACTCAATTGTTTTGTGGTGGCTGGGGTACGTGATGATCTATCCGTGCAGGACGTCTTTAAAGGTGTAACGCCATTCTTTATTGCTGATGCCATAACCATTGCTTTGTTGGTGGCTTTTCCGGCAATCGTTCTGTGGTTGCCGTCATTGGCTGCGGGTTAGCTAAGGCCCGTAGGGCAAAAGAAGCATTGGTGAATAGTGGGTTATGGATCATAATAGAACCTAATCCGCTATTTACTTGAGCCTATTTGTTTATGCCTAAACCTAAATTGAAACAACCTGCGCATTTAAACGACCCACAAAGTTTCACCGAGTTTTTGCATGAACACATTATTCCCAGCCAACTAATGGCCATGCAGGTGAAGAACATCAGTGCCACGCAGGTTACCCTGCAAGCCCCCGTGGCTGGCCCTAATATCAATATCCATCACACGGCCTTTGCTGGCAGTATTTATTCTGTATGTACCCTAGCCGGTTGGAGCCTTGCACATCATGGCTTATGTCTTGCTGGCATCGATGCCGATGTGGTCATGGGCAAGGCCGAGATTACCTACCTAGCACCTATCAACAAATACATAGATGCCCGTATTAGTGTTGACGAAGCTGATGTTGAAGTCTGGCTAGAAAAGCTACGTAACAAAGGTAAGGGTGCTATTGCTGCAAGAGTAGAAGCTGTTGAAGATGGGCAGGTAAAAGCGGTATTGGAAGGTAAGCTAGTGGGGGTTGTCAGCGCTGCCTAGCAAGACCTTCACCTTTACCCATCTTTACCTAACTAAACCTTCCTTTACTTGAAGTGGTATCTAATTGAGAATAAAATATAAGAGTAATCTAAATTAGATAAATGGTATTTAATATGAAGAAGTTAGCTCTTGTAGGTGCAGTAGGTTTTACTTTGTTAGCGGCTAGTGCCATGGCGCAAGATCAAGCTGATCTGCAAAAAGGGCAAACGCTTTTTAATACTTATTGTGTGGCTTGTCACGTTACCACAGGTACAGCAACTATCGCTCCACCCGTTTTTGCTGTTGTCCAGCGTGTTAAAAAAGATTATTCAGGTCAGGCAGAGTTCGTTGATCGTGTTGTGGATTGGGTAGCTAACCCAAGCGTTGCCGAGGCGCTGATGAAAGGTGCTGTGAACAAATTTGGCGTGATGCCGAAATTAGGTTATGCCGAAGCAGATGTGCGTTTAATTGCCGAGTATATGTACGCTGGTGATTTGCAGGCACCGGCAGAGTTTGCTGAAAAGCATGCCGATGGCCAAGGCCATGATAACCACTAACAAATGGGGGCAGAGCCTGACTCCGGCCCCATTTTTCGCAATCACTAGATGGATTGGGCGGCTTTTTCTATAGCGGCTAGAGTAAACTCCACATCCGCATCGGTCAAAGCCAGGTTCGGATACCACTTACCTGCTGGTTTAAAGATGCCTTCTGCTCGCAATACCTTATTAAAAATGGCGGATTTGCTGCTGTCGCCTGTTAATACATCACGATAGTTATTGATCGGTTGATCAGTAAATACCACTTCAAACAAGGTACTATGGCCTACTACCTGATGGGCATGGCCGGCCTTGGCTAGGCTGTCGCTGATGCCTTGCATCAGGCGTTCACCAATGCTGTACAGGCGCTCGTACTGACCCTCACGCCTAAGTATCTCCATGGTCTTTAAACCAGCAATAGACGCTACCGGGTTGCCACTCAAGGTGCCTAGTTGCATCAGCCAGCCGTTACCGGCTTTACTGAGGTCAAAGTGGGCCATGATGACTTCACTACTGACGATAGCCGCTAATGGGAAACCGCCGCCAATGATCTTGCCGAGGGTGGTGATGTCTGGCGTTACGCCATAGAGTTGTTGCGCACCGCCATAGCTGAAACGAAAACCGGTTACTACTTCATCAAAGATTAGCAAAGTATCAAACTCGTCACATAGGTCGCGTAGTCCCTGCAAGAAACCGGGTGCTGGTGCCACGATGCGCTGCAAAGGCTCAACGATGATAGCGGCGATTTCGCCTTGATGTTGTTCCATCAATTTGCGCGTGAACTCAAGGTCGTTGAAGCGTGAAATGAGCATGTTTTCGGCTACGCTTGCTGGAATGCCTGCTGAGTCGGGCAGGGCATTGGGTAACTCTACGGGTACCTTAGGTGCCAAGCTCATTTGCGCTTCTGCAGACATGCCGTGGTAGCCACCTTCAAACTTGAGAATCTTGTCCCGCTGTTTGTAAGCCCGGGCCAAACGCATGGCGTACATGTCGGCTTCGCCACCTGAGCTCACGTAGCGTAATTGCTCGGCACTCGGTACGGCCTTGATGATTTCTTCGGCAAGCTCAATGCCCGCAGTGTTGTTGGCAAAGAAGGTCATGCCTTTATCAAGCTGTGCATGGGTGGCGGCAAGCACTTCTGGGTGGCCGTGACCGACTAGCATAGGGCCAGAACCAATGAGGTAGTCGAGGTATTCATTGCCGTCCTCGTCCCATACATGGGCCCCCTTGCCTTCACGAATAACGATATTGCCTGGGAAGTTACCAAAGGTGCCAGCCGGCAGTACCTTTTGTGCACGCTTGATGATGTCTTGTTGACTCATTGTATTTACTCTTTTTCGTGGCATTGCTTCGATTCTATTATTTGTCATTGCGAGCGTAGCGAAGCAATCTCTGGCAGACGAAGTGCCTGATTCAGGAGTTTGCTTCGCTGCGCTCGCAATGACGGGAAGCGCCCGCAATGATGAGGTTATGTTAGCCGTCAACACGCGGGAGGGCGCTGGTTGGATCATAGGGGGCATCGGCAAGCACCACGCCTTGACGTGGTTGGCCAGCCAGAATCACAGTAACCTTTTGGCCTGGAACTGCTGCCTCTGGCTGCATGTAGGCAAAGGCTAGCACTGCGCCAAGGGTATGGCTGAAGGATACGGATGCTGTGGTGCCCACGTTTTGGCCATCAATCTGAATAGCTTCACCACCGTGGCCGTCTTCCACACCATTGTCTTCAATGATCAAGACGGCGCTGGTCCACTTTAACGGTGCGTCCAATGCGGCTTGGGTAGCAGCTTTACCAACAAAGTCCTTATCCATGTTGACAAAGCGCATGACGTTGGCTTCTGGCAAGGTCACTTCGTTGCTTAGTTCGCCCGCACCTGGAAAGGCCTTTTCCATGCGCAGGGCGTTCATGGCAAAGGAACCGTAGTTGGCAATTTGATAGTCTTGGCCGGCGGCCCAAAGGGCTTGGTAAATATCCGCCATGGTACCGGCTGCGCCATGAAATTCCCAACCTAGCTCACCAGCATAGGACATGCGTACGGCCCATACTTGATGGCCGGCAATGGTGATGTAGCGCGCTGTGAGCCAAGGGAAGTCGGCATTGCTTAGGCTGTGATCAGTACACTGGGCCAGTACCGCACGACTATTAGGGCCTTGCAAGGTGAGGGCATTCCAGTTGGTGGAAAGGTTGCTTATGTTAATGTCAGCAGCCTTGTTGTGCTTGTTCAAATGGTCCAGTAAACGCTGTTCAAAGAAGGCCGCGCACACTAGGTAGTAGCTGTCTTCGGCAAACTTTACGATAGTGATTTCGGCTTCTACACGACCACGTTGGTTAAGCAGGTGGGTCAAGATAGCGCCACCCTCACGCTTGGGCATGTTGTTTGGGATTAGGCCGTCTAGGAAACGACGGGCGTCAGGGCCGGATACTTCAACCTTGGTAAAGGCCGATACGTCCATGATGCCAACGCTTTCGCGCACAGCTTTCACTTCAGCGCCGATGATGTCGTGCAGGCTAGAACGCCTAAAGGAATAGATATCCTTGGCTTCTACGCCTTGTGGAGCAAACCAGCGTGGGCGTTCGTGGCCGTATACTTCTTCAAATACTGCGCCCCGATCTTTAAGTGTCTCGTATAGGGCACTTGGCTTAATCGGGCGACCTGCCAAACGGTTAAAGTGCGGGAATGGAATTTCATGGCGTAGGCAATAATCTTCCTTGGCCTTTTCTACCTGCCATTCTGGCTTGGCGTAGTCGCCGAAACGACGTGGGTCAAACTCACGCATATTTAAATCGGCCGCACCGTGTACCATCCACTTGGCTAGTTCTCGGGTAAGGCCGGGGCCCCAACCAATACCAATTTGCGTACCGCAGCAACACCAGTAGTTTTCTACGCCCGGAGCCGGGCCGATTAGTGGGTTGCCATCAGGTGGATGAGAGATGCCACCGTGCACTTCGCGCTTGAGGCCTAGTTCAGCAAAGATCGGCATGCGCTCCATGGAGTTTTCTAACCAAGGCATGATGCGGTCATAGTCGGCGGTAAATAGGTGGTTTTCTGCTTCCCATGGGCATTCTTCTTCCCACACGGTATTGGGGTTTTCTTTCTCGTAGATGCCAATTAAGCCAGACTTTTGTTCCATGCGAATATAGCCAGACACTTGGGTGTCATCACGGATAACCGGTAGTTCTTGGTCGATGTCCATAAACTCTGGTACCGTGTCGGTAACCAAGTAATGGTGAGTCATGGTGGTCATAGGTAGCTGCAAGCCACTCCATTCGCCCATCTGGCGGGCGTAAGTGCCACCAGCATTGACCACGTGTTCACAGGTGATATCACCTTGCTCGGTGCTCACTTTCCATAAGCCGTCATCTTGTTGTTTGATGTCCATAGCCCTGCATCGGCGAATGATTTTTACGCCTAGCTGGCGTGCGCCTGCGGCCATGGCCATGGTTGGTTGAGATGGGTCGCAATGACCATCATCAGGTGTGTGCAAAGCGCCTAGAACACCGTCTAGATTGTAGTAGGGATGCAGTTCGGCAATACGTTCTGGGCCCACTAGTTCCATGTTAAAACCTAGGGCGGCGCCTACCGAAGTAGTGTGGCGTAGCCAGTCCATTTCGTCTTCTGAATAGGCCAAACGTAACGAACCACAACCATGCCAGGAAATAGATTGGCCCGTTTCTGCCTCTAGGATTTCACTATAAAGTTTGATGTTGTAATCAACGCACTTACCCAAGGTGTAGCTAGATGTAGAGTGGGTGATTTGGCCGGCAGCGTGCCACGTAGAACCAGAGGTCAATTCTGCCTTTTCTAGAAGTACCACATCAGTCCAGCCTTCGTGTGCTAAATGGTAAGCTAGGCCGCAGCCCATGATACCGCCGCCAACGACAACTACTTTTGCGTGAGATGGGAGCATGTTTTTCATCCTGTTATGTTAGATATAAACCCGTTGAGATAGTGCTAGACAGGTTGGTGGTTCGATTGTACAATTGAATAATATTCACGGTACAAGTGTACCGAGATAGGGGGTGAAAAGCACCGAAAGTTAGATGAAAAAATTCTATGGATGTTAACGAAACTTTAAATGCATTAACTCAACGCTTGCCAGATTTGCCCTCCGAGCTGCGTAAGGCGGGTACCTATCTACTTGAAAATGCTGGGCTTATTGGCTTGCAGTCGGCTCGTTCTATGGCCCGGGATGCGCAAGTAAAACCCAATACCTTGGTGCGCTTGTCAAAAGAGCTAGGCTTTACGGGCTACGACCAATTACGTGAACCATTTAAGGCGCGCCTAGCCAATGCTTCTGATTCTTTCTCGGATCAAGTCACCGATCGTGCCGTACATTTGCAGTCCATGCATGAAGTTGGGGATATGAGTGGTTTACATCGGCAGATGGCCAGTGCCTGTACGAACAATACCCAGCAGTTCTTTGACCATCATGGTCATGAGTCTTTACAGGCGGCGGCACAAACGGTGTTGCAGGCGAGTTCTGTCTTTGTATTGGGTGTGGGTATCGCCAATGTGTTTGCTAAAAACTTTGCCTATATTGCCAGCATGGCTATGGACAATGTTATTGAGTTACCAAAAGAGGGTACTTTGCCTATAGATGGCATGGCCCGTGCTAAAGCTGGTGATGTGTTGTTGGCGGTAACTTTTAAGCCCTATCGCCGGGAAGTCATGGAGGCTGTGGCCGAAGCGCTTAGGCAGGGTGTCGAGGTCATTGGTATATCTGATAGCCCTGCGGCACCGCATTTGGCCAATGCCAAACATCGCTTTGTAGTGCCAACAGAAACGCCTCAGTTTTTCACGTCCACCGTGGCCCTTATGGCATTCATGGAAACCTTAGCGGCCTATATTATTGCCGCAAGTGATAGTGACGTGGTAGAAAGCATAGAGCGTTTTCATCAGCGCCGACACGAGCTAGGTATTTATTTAAACGAACAAACCAATTAAACCATTTGGAGACCAACATGGATCAAGATTTATTTGAACGTGGCCTAGAGCAACGTAAAGCCACCTTAGGTGCAGAATATGTAGAAAACAACTTGGCGGCGGCCGATGACTTTACCCGGCCTTTTCAGGAAGCGATGACAGCTTGGTGCTGGGGTTTTGGTTGGGGCGACGATGCTATCGATGCTAAGACACGCTCCCTAATGAATTTGTCCATGATTGGTGCCTTGGGCAAGATGCATGAGTGGGAAGTGCATTGTAAGGGCGCTTTAACTAACGGCTGCAGCAAAGAAGAGATCCGTGCAGCCTGTCATATTGTGGGCATTTATTGTGGTGTGCCTCAGTCATTGGAATGCTTCCGTGTGGCGCGCAAGGTACTGACTGAGGCGGGTGAATTGTAGCTTAATGTGGGGACTGGCTCTTATTTGAACGCGTAGCGGTCAAAAAGTGCCTGTCCCTTTATACGTGTCCCCTCAAATCTACCCCTCAAATATAAGAAAGGACAGACACTTGCCTGCGGCAAAAGCCAGTCCCTTGATATAATGAAGTTAAAATTAAATGTCCTTCACCAAGCGCAAAGCATCAAAGATCGCCGCGTGGGTATTGCGCGCGGCTACGGCATCACCAATACGGAACAACTGATACTTACCTTCTGCGTTGCGTACCACGGTTTGAGGCTTGCCATTGATAAAGGCGTCTTGATCCAGTTCACCACCGTTACTTGATGCATCACGTAGTTCAAAATAGATATCATCCAAAGGCAAGGTGCCGTGGTTGATCACTAGTTGGTCTACCATTCGGTGCTTGCCAATGCTGCCATAGTCGCTGCTCAAGCTTACTTTGATTTGCCCGTCTACCTTCTCTGCCTTGTCGGCACGGTAGGTCACGGTAAAGGTTACGTCTTGATCTTGCAGTGAGCGCATATAAGGCACTAGGTTCATGGCCATGATGTCCGGAGAAAAGCTGCGGTCAGGGGTCATGATTTCTAGCTTGGCACCACTGTTAGCAATCACTTCGGCTGCTTGTAGGGCAGGGTGATCACCAGCGTCATCAAAGATGAGTACGTTGTTGCCGGGTTTCACATCACCAGAAAGAATATCCCAAGATGACACCACTAGGTCATTGCCTTGGCTGAGTACGTCCGTATGAGGCATACCACCTGTAGCAATGATGACTACGTCTGGATCTAAGGCTTGCACGTCCACCGCTTCGGCCCAGGTATTAAAGCGCAAGTCCACATCACGGGCCATACACTGAGCCATGCGCCAATCAATAATAGACATCATTTCATGACGGCGCGGGGTTTGTGCCGTAAGACGTACCTGGCCACCAGGCTCGGATGCGGCTTCTAAAACGATTACCTCGTGGCCACGTTCTGCCGCTACACGAGCCGCTTCTAGGCCGCCAGGGCCTGCACCAACAATAACTATGCGCTTGCGCACTTCGGCGGGTGGGATATCGTGGGGCATAGATAGCTCACGACCAGTTGCTGCGTTGTGCATGCAAAAGGCATCGCCTGCTTGATAGATACGGTCTAGGCAATAGTTGGCACCTATGCACGGGCGAATGTCGTCTTCGCGGCCTGCCATGATTTTGCGCACTATGTGTGGGTCGGCCATGTGAGCGCGAGTCATGCCCACCATGTCTAGCTTGCCTTCTGCTATAGCGTGGCGCGCAGTCGCTACGTCGGGAATCTTGGCAGCATGGAAAGTTGGGAAGCCAGTAGCTTCACGTATGGCGCCGGCAAAGTCTAGATGAGGAGAGTTTTGCATACCCATTACTGGGATAACATCGGTTAAGGCTGGGTCCGTATCGATACGCCCTCGAATAACGTTCAAGAAGTCTACTTGGCCACTATCACGCAAAATCTTGGAAATTTCCAAACCTTCATCAGGGGTTAGGCCGCCCTTGAAGGCTTCGTCGGCGGTGTAGCGTACACCCACGATGAATTCGCTGCCGACACGGGCACGAATGGCATCCAGTACTTCCATAGTGAATCGCAAGCGGTTGTGTAGGCTACCGCCATAGGGCCCTTCTAGGGTGTTGGTGAGGGGTGACCAAAACTGATCCATCAAATGGCCATAAGCTTGCAGTTCAATACCATCCATGCCGGCTGCGTACATGCGCTCCGCCGCATCGGCATAGTCGCGGATAATACGTTCGATATCCCAGTTTTCTACCTGCTTTGGAAAAGCACGGTGGGATGCTTCACGGTGATGGGAAGCCGACACAGCGGGTAGCCAATCGCCCTTGGCCCAACCTGTACGGCGGCCTAGGTGCGTGAGTTGAATCATCACCGCGCAATCATGCTCATGACAAGCATCGACCACGTCCTTGAGATAGGGTACTACCTCATCCTTGTAGGCCAAGATATTGTTGAATACAGGTGGGCTGTCTTTGGCGACAGTGGCAGAACCTGCCGTCATAACCATGGCCACGCCGGCTTTGGCGCGCTCTTGGTGGTAGGCGCGGTAGCGTGCCTTAGGCATGCCATCCTCTGGATAGGCCGGTTCATGAGAGGTGGTCATGATGCGGTTTTTAAGAGTCAGATGTTTTAGCTGATAGGGCTGCAATAAGGGATCATTTGACGCCATGTCATGCTCCAGAGAATTAGGTTTATATGAACAGATACTATTCTGGCATGGTGCAATACTTGCTCAATGCCTGCAAATGATTTATTTTTCTGTTTTGCATGATTTTATGTTATATGAAAATTGTAATTTCTAGAGACTCGATGTCATGGCGTCATTAAAGCAAAAATTACCGCCATTAGGCAGTTTGCTGGCATTTGAAGCGGCCGCACGTAAGCTCAGTTTTACCCAAGCTGGTGAGGAACTTTTTGTTACGCAAACGGCGATTAGTCGCCAAATTAGGCAGCTAGAGGAATATTTGGGCACCCCTGTGTTTGAGCGTGGGCATCGCCAAGTGACACTCACGCCAGCAGGGCAGAGCTTGTTGCAATCGGTTACCTTGGGCATGGAGCATATGGCCAGTACCGTCACGCAAATTCGTGAACATAGTCATGTGGGTCCTATGACTATTGCTTCTACCATTGCTATTTCTTCCCTTTGGCTAAACCGTCGTTTGACGGACTTTCGCCAACAAAACCCCGATATGGATGTGCGCATTCTAGCCACTGACAAGGATGTGGATTTACACCGTGACGGTGTGGATTTGGCTATTGGCTGTGGTGATTATGATAAACATAGTGAAGTGAAAGCGCACTTCTTATTTACTGATGAAGTGTTTCCAGTATGCAGTCCTGATTTCCTTGCCAAGCACGGTGCAATTAATAGTGCGGAAGATCTACTGGCGTGTGAACTGCTGCATCTGGACGAAGAACACTGGCAAGGTTTGAGTTGGGATGCTATTGATTGGCCTCTGTGGTTTGCTAGCCAGGGTCATGACACCTTGGCTATACAGCAAGGTATGCGGGTCAACAACTACCCATTGTTGGTGCAAATGGCGGAAGCTGGACAGGGCGTTGCTCTAGGATGGCGTCACCTAGTTGCTGAGTCTATGGGTAGGGGGAGTCTGGTTAAGCCTATAGAGGCTTCTTACATAAGCCGCCGTGGCTATTACCTTATCGAATCCCGTAAGCGTGCCTTGCGTCCAGAGGCAGAGATTTTAAAGCAGTGGTTGTTATTGCAGTATGCTGATTAGCATCTACTTGGGACAGGCACTTTTTGATCGCTGCGCTCTCAAATAAGAGCCAGTCCTTTCAGTCAGTAAGACCCCTCAATCACTTAATCAAGCCTAAAGGGGCAGGCACTTTTTGATCGCTCCGCTCTCAAATAAGAGCCAGTCCCCGAAGTTCCCTACTATGCGGCTAGACAATTTCTGACCTACAAGTCACCCTTGTAATTTATTAGACGATTGGTCTAATATTGTTTGCATGAATCAAATTGCCCCTAAGCGTGGTCGTGGCCGACCACCCAAAACCGATCAACATCAGCGCGAAACGCGTGAGCGTCTGCTGCGTGCCGGTATTGAATTGCTGACGGAGCACGGCTTTGCCAGTCTCGGTCTGGAACGTATATTAAAGCAAGTAGGGGTACCCAAAGGGTCCTTTTATCATTACTTCTCTAGCAAAGACGATTTCGCTCAACAGGTTGTAGCCGGTTACGGCGATTACTTTGCCGCCAAGCTGGATCGCTGGTTATTAAATACTGAACGTGCACCTTTGCAGCGTTTAATGGACTTTGTAGAAGATGGTAAGCAAGGCCTTACGCGTTACCAGTTTAAACGCGGCTGTTTGGTCGGCAACATGGGGCAAGAACTAGCCGCTAGCCACCCTCACTTACGCGAGCAGCTAGAAGCCGTATTCGTAGATTGGCAAAACCGAGTTGCACAGTGTTTGTTGGCTGCCCAAGCTGCCAATGAAATATCAGAAGATGCGGACTGCCAGGCCTTGGCAGAGTTTTTTTGGATTGGGTGGGAGGGGGCTATCTTGCGCGCCAAGTTAAGTCAAAACCTTGCCCCCATTGAATTGTTTAGCAGTATGTGTTTTTCCGGCCTCACGGGCCGTACCTAGAATGACAAGTAAAAGGATCACTAACATGAAAGCGATTTTGATTAATAAAGATGACGACGGTTACCGCGCGGCATTAACCAGCGTTGATGAACAACAATTGCCAGAAGGCGATGTGACACTAAAAGTGGATTATTCTACTTTGAACTTTAAAGACAGCTTGGCCATTACTGGCAAGTCGCCAGTGGTACGTAGTTTCCCTATGGTGCCTGGTATTGATGCTGCTGGCGTTGTAGAAACGTCTGCTCATCCTGATTTTAAAGCTGGTGATCGTGTGATCCTCAACGGCTTTGGTGTGGGTGAAGGTCATTGGGGTTGCTTGGCAGAAAAAGCCAGTCTTAAGGGGGATTGGCTGGTGCCTATGCCTGACGCTTTTACTAGCAAACAAGCTATGGCCATTGGTACCGCAGGCTACACGGCCATGTTGTGTGTACTTGCTTTAGAAAAGAATGGCGTAACACCAGAGCAAGGCGAAATTCTAGTCACCGGTGCAGCTGGTGGTGTGGGTAGTGTGGCTATTGCCTTGCTAGCTAAACTGGGCTTTACCGTGGTAGCGTCTAGCGGCCGCCCTGAAGAAGCAGAATACCTAAAAAGCCTAGGTGCTAGTGAAGTGATCGATCGTACTGAACTAAGTGAAAAGGGTCGTCCTCTAGGTAGAGAGCGCTGGGCCGGTGTCGTAGACGCTGTAGGTAGCCATACCTTGGCTAACGCCTGTGCTACTACTAAGTATGGCGGCACCGTTGCAGCTTGTGGTTTAGCGCAAGGCTTTGACCTGCCAGCTACAGTGATGCCGTTTATCTTACGTGGTGTGACCTTGGCAGGTATCGATAGTGTTTACCGCCCTAAGGCTGATCGTATTGAAGCATGGCAGCGTTTGGCGCAAGACTTAGATATCAGCAAGATCGAAGCCATTATGACTGAGATTAACCTAGATCAAGCCATTGATGTGGCCAATCAGCAAATGGCAGGCCAAGTACGTGGTCGTTATGTTGTTAACGTTAACGCCTAATTTAGCTTAACTAGTTAAGGAGAACAAACTATGAGCGAAGCAATTTCTCGCTACCCAACGGCAGATGTTATGCAACTGCCTGAAGACCTACGCGACAAAATTTTAGCCGTGCAAGAGAAAGCCGGTTTTGTACCTAATGTATTTTTGGCCCTAGGCCATCGTCCTTTAGAACTACGTGCTTTCATGGACTACCATGATGCTTTGATGGAAAAAGACAGTGGCTTGTCGCAGGCCGAACGCGAAATGATTATCGTCACCACGTCTAATCGCAATGAGTGTTTGTATTGCGTGGTTGCACACGGCGCTATCTTGCGTATTCGTGCTAAGAACAGCACCGTGGCTGACCAGGTGGCGGTTAACTACCGCAAGGCTGACATTAGTGATCGTCAGAAGGCCATGTTGGAATTTGCTTTAAAGATTTCCCACGATGCGCAAGCTACTTGTGACCAAGACTTTATCACTTTACGAGGCCATGGCTTTAGTGATGAGGATATTTGGGATATCGCCGCCATCACCGCTTTCTTTGGTTTGAGTAACCGCATGGTGAACTTCGCCTCGATTCAGCCAAATGTAGAGTTCTATAATATGGCTCGCTAAGGCTCATCTGGGACAGGCTTTTGGCCTGCCCCAATCTATGCCAATAGCCTAAACTTTACATTTCTTCTGTTGAAGCGTAAGACCTAATAAAGTATAACTGTTCTATATACGAAAAAATCCTAAACATATAACCGCCTTGCCAGAAGCGGTCTATAGTTGTTCCACGTGGATTTATAGCAATAGAACAGGGAGATATCTATGTCGCGCATTTTAATAATTGTTTGGCTTTTGTCGTTGGTTAGCGTCAATGTTGCTTGGGCCGAAGAAACCAAGGTAGGTACCGTGACAGGTGGCGTTCACCACGCCATGCCAGATTGGTTTAAAGACAGTTTTTTAGAATTTGCTGATGACGCAGAAGAAGCTGGTGACGCAGACAAGCACTTGTTGTTGTTTTTCCAACTTAATGCCTGCCCTTATTGTTCCAAGATGCTAGTGGACGTTTTTGAGACGGAACCTTACACGTCCTATATTCAAACTCACTTTGATACCATTGGCCTCAATGTGCGTGGTGACCGTGAAGTGGTTTTCAACGAAGAAATAACCCTCATCGAAAAAGACCTAGCCAAACAGCTTAATGTGTTTGCTACGCCTGGTATTATTTTCCTCAATGCAGACAATAAGGTGGTAGCACGTGTTGATGGTTACCGTGCCCCTGAGCGTTTTCAGGGCATTATGGAATACGTTAGTAGCCGCGCATACGAGAGCATGAGTTTAAATGACTACATGGCCGCCAACATGCACAAAGAGGCGTATCAGCTACGTGACTTTAGCTTGTATGCCGATACGACGGACCTGTCTGCCGTGGAAGGCCCTGTGGTAACCGTGTTTGAAGATGGCGCCTGTTATGACTGTAACCTGTTCCATGACCGTGTGCTGGGTGATGCCTTTGTACAACAGCGTTTGCAAGAAATGACCCTAGTACGCATAGTGGCAGATGATGCCCATACTTATACTGACGTAGATGGTGAGGTACTTACCGGTGCAGCACTGGCCGCCAAATATCAGATGACCTTCCGCCCTGGTGTGTTGATGTTTGACGAAGGGCAAGTGGTGAATCGTATGGACAGCATGATGTACAAACATCACTTTGCTGTTGGCTTGAAGTACATTAGTAGTGGTGCCTACAAGAATATTGAGTACCGCCAGTTTAGCCGCGCTTATCGAGGTGGTTTGTTGGATGCCGGTATGGATGTTGATCTTGGGTTGTAATCTTATGGCTCAAAATTGAACCAATAACTAGTTAACAAGTTCACTAAATGGCGTCTATTAGACGCCATTTTTCGTTGAACTTCTGAGAAGTGGGACTTTTTTTGTATTTCCTCTGTGGTTATAACGGGTATACCTTTTTCCGGCATATGTGAGTATGTATAATGCTACGACTTTTGTCGCATGCAGAGAGATTCATGTCGTTGTTTGAATTTGTCTCTTGCTGTTCCAAGTAGTGTAGAAAACTATCCCACAACATAGTAATAAACAGGAATCATACTCAATGTCTGAGTCTCTCAAAGACAGTGCTATGCGTTACCACATGGAGCCCACTCCAGGTAAGCTAGCGATCCAACCTACTAAACCTCTTGCCAACAAGCGTGACCTATCCCGCGCCTATTCGCCGGGTGTGGCCTTTGCTTGCGAAGCCATCGTCGAAGACGAGACTATGGCAGCAGCCGTTACGGCACGTGGTAACTTGGTCGGTGTAATTTCCAACGGTACCGCCGTATTGGGTTTGGGTGACATTGGCCCCTTGGCTTCCAAGCCAGTAATGGAAGGTAAAGCAGTCCTGTTTAAGAAGTTTGCCAACATCGATGTATTCGATATTGAAGTAAACGAAAAAGACGTCGACAAGCTGGTGGACATTGTTTGTTCTTTGGAGCCAACTTTTGGTGGTATTAACCTAGAAGATATCAAAGCACCTGAGTGCTTTATGGTTGAACAACGCTGCCGCGAACGCATGAATATTCCTGTATTCCATGATGACCAACATGGCACCGCCATTGTAGCTGCTGCCGCTGTGTATAACGGCCTACGTGTTGTAGAAAAGAAAATTGAAGACATTAAGGTGGTAGCTTCTGGTGCTGGTGCTGCCAGTATCGCTTGCTTGGACTTGTTGGTGAGCATGGGCTTGCCGCGTGGCAACGTGACCATGGTGGATAGCCGTGGTGTTATATTCAAGGGCCGAGAAGCGGGTATGAACCCTTGGAAAGAAGCTTACGCACTAGCAACAGATGCACGTACCTTGGCGGATGCCATGGTAGATGCAGATTTGTTTATGGGCTTGTCTGGCCCCGGTGTGCTGAAGCCAGATATGGTGAAGACCATGGCCAAAGACCCTCTGATCCTGGCTATGTCCAACCCCACACCAGAAATTATGCCAGAAGATGCCATGGCAGTACGCCCCGATGCCATCATGGCAACAGGTCGTTCGGACTATCCAAACCAGGTAAACAATGTACTTTGTTTCCCATTTATTTTCCGAGGCGCTTTGGATTGTGGTGCGACAACTATCAACGAAGAAATGAAGCAGGCTTGTGTAAAAGCCATCGCTGATTTGGCCTGTAAAGAAGCCACTGACGTAGTAGCCGAAGCTTATAAGGGCGAAGAATTCCGCTTTGGTCGTGAATACTTGATCCCTAAGCCGTTTGACCCGCGTCTAATAGAAGAAGTGCCTTTAGCCGTAGTAAAAGCCGCCATGGAAAGTGGTGTGGCTACACGCCCCATAGAAGATCTAGATGCCTACCGTAAAAAGCTCAATGGCTTTATGAACCAATCCGGCCTGTTTATGCAGCCCATGATTGAAAAAGCCAAGTCGGGTGCCAAGCGCAAATTAGTCTTTGCCGAAGGCGAAAACGATGACGTATTGATGGCTATACAAGCTATTGTCGACGAAGGAGTAGCCAAGCCTATTCTCATCGGTCGTGAATCCGTAATGCAAGAGACTATGGATCGCTTGAGCCTGCGCTATCGCTTGGGTGAAGACGTGGATGTATTTGACCCAGCTAAGGACAATCAAGACCGTTATTGGCAGCACTACCATGCCAAGGTAGGCCGCAAAGGCGCTTCTGTAGAAACTTCGCAAACTGAGATGATGCACAACGCCTCGGCACTGGCTGCGGTCATGGTAGACATGGGTGAAGCCCACGGCATGATCTGCGGTAAAGTAGGCCGCTTTGATAAACACTTTAAGGTACTACACCAAGTAATCGGTGCAGAAACGCCAGATACTCATGTATCTACCGTATGTGTGCTGTTATTGCCTACAGGGCCTTTGTTTATTGCGGATTCTTTCTTGACCGTAGATCCAACCGCTGATGAAATTGTGGCAACCACAGAAACTAGCATGGAGTTTGTGCGTCAGTTTGGTATCAAGCCAAAAGTAGCGCTGTTGAGCCACTCAAACTTTGGTACCTCAAGTGTACCTGAAGCACATAAGATGCGTGAGGCGTCAGAGACCCTGCGTGAGCGTCACCCTGATGAAGAAATTGAAGGTGAAATGCACGCCTTTACGGCCATGAACGAAACCTTACGCAAGTCTATCTACCAAGATAGTAAGCTTACTGGCCAGCCTAATCTGTTGATTATGCCTAACCTAGACACAGCTAACATCACCTTGGGTTTGATTCGTTCTCTCACTGATTCTTTGCTAGTAGGCCCGTTTGTACACGGTCTAGCCAAGCCTGCACACATTGTCATTCCATCGGTTTCGGCCCGTGGTATGTTCAATATGACGGCTGTCACTGCAGCGGAAGTGGCGAGTTATTGCGACGTGAACGGTTGCGATTAGTCAGTTATTGGGGGCAGCCCATTAGGGAATCCCAAACACCCGTCCCGCTCGCGGGGCGGGCTCCTTAACCCCAAAGTGCCAGTTGTGTTTACAATTAGCACCAGCTAGCTTCGTTGTCGGGGTTACGTAGTAGTTCTTCTACATTGGCATGCAGTACACGGTAGCCAACGTTGCCGTAGATCACTTGGCGCCCTTCGTTCATTACCCAAGAGGGACTGCCTTTCACATTCTGTGCTTGGGCTTTGGCGTGGTCAGCCATTAAGGCTGCTAAAGCACTACCATCATCAAAATGAACCTGCAGGGCCTGCGCATCAATACCCATTTCTTGGGCTAGTTCCATGTTTAGACCCTTGTTGCTAATGTCCACGGCTTCCACAAAGAAAGCCTGGCGTAAGCGTAGGGCTAGCTTAGCGCTGATTTCCTCGTCATAAGCAAGCTGGGCGGCTTTTAGTATTAAGTGCGCAGCTGCAGAAGTAGTAGGGCGTACTGCTCTCCACACCTTGTCACTAACGGGGGCAAAATCATAAGGTTCAATGGCTTCTTTTATGTGATCGGCAAAGCCGTTGTAGCTACCGCGATGGCCCCATTGGGTATTCATGCGGGTCACTGTGTCGCTAAAAAGTGGCAGGTAATGGTTGTTGAGTTGTACCTGCTTGCCATAGTCGCGGTCTAGCTCATCGATGCGGCGCTGTGCAATCCAGGCCCATACGCACAGTAGATCGGTATAGTAGTCGATTTCGATAGCTTGGCTCATGATTAGTTATAGTCCCTGAGTGTCATGTAACAATATTAATAAGAATATTCTAATATATCAAGTTGTTGGTGGGTGGTAAAGCAGCCAGTGCCAACTATACTCTTATGTGCATGATAACAAAGCAAAGGAGTTGCCATGGATCATGATCAGAACTTTAAAAACCTTATTATTGACTATCCCTTAGATGCCTTAGCGCTATTTGCAGAAGCTGAAGCTCCGCATTTTGACCAAGCAGCTAACATTACGCCTATACGCCAGCAACAACTTAAAGATGTGTTAGGTGGGCGCTATCGTGAATTAGATGTACCTTTGTTAGTTGAATGGCCAAATGGTGAGCGTGAGGCTTTGTTGTTTGTATTAGAAGAAGAGAGCGTTAGCCGTAACTTCTCAATTCATCGCCTAGCTCATTATTGCTTAGATTTGGCGCAAATGTTCGCTACTAACCGTGTAGTACCTGTAGTGATATTTCTAGGTGATGCCAGTCAAGATAAGCAATTAGTATTGGCAGGTGATAGGGGTACTTATCTAACTTTTCACTACTTGTATGCAGCCTTGGCGCAAATGCCTTGGCAGCAATATGAAAATAGTGACAACCTAGTGGCCTGTTTAAATTTGCCCAATATGCGATACCAACCAGAAGAGCGCATTGATGTGCATGCTAAAGCCTTTCGGGGCTTGATGAGGCTAGAGCCGGATATAGGTAGGCAAACCAAGTACCTAGACTTTATCGACATCTATACCAACCTAAGTGATAATGAACTGCAACGGTATCAGGAAAAATACCCAGAAGAGGTGAAGAAAATGACTAGTTTTTCCCAGCGCTATGAGCAACAGGGTATAGAGAAAGGCATTCAACAAGGTATGCAGCAAGGCATGCAGCAGGGCATGCAGCAGGGAGAGGCCGCTATGTTGCTGTTGTTAGTTGAAACGAAATTTGGATCTCCAAGTGCACAAACAATAAAACGCATTGAAACAGCTGATAGCCAAACCCTTCTGCTATGGTCTAAGCGTATTATTGCAGCCAATAGCTTAAATGATATTTGGCATTAACTATCGTCAGATAATATGCTTGTATAACTATGACTAGAAATAGTCCCTGAATGTCAGTGCAACAGTTTCGGGTAGTTGGCCATACTGGCTGTTGCTAATGCCTTGTGTGAGTTGCCAAGATAAGGCCAAGGTGGCGTTATCTGATGCATTATAAGAAAGTGCTAATATGCCAAGTTGGGAATCATCAGTCAGAGCATAAAACTCAGTCCATTGACCTTGTACAAGCGGCACGAACTGATAACTAATACTGGCTGCAGTTACCGCCTTGTTACTACTCAAGCTCAAACCTTTGAGATAACGGGTGATGGCGAAGCTGGCGTGATTAGCAGCACCATTGTGAAGATATTCAACTTCCATGTGCAGATTATCGTTGGCTTGGTAGCCTAAACCCGCCACCCAGTTAGTAAAGCTGTCGCCAAGCTGCATATCGCTTAAGGGTTTGGTAGTAGCGGCTTCTAACCGATAAGACACGCCATTAGTGTCGCCAGAAATACCTGCACCAAATTGATAGGCTCCATATATTTTGCCGGCTTGTAAGGCTAACTCGTTGCCTAGCCATTGGCTAGTATAACGGGCCAATAGAGCACTGCCGCGCCAATTGGCGCCGTCACTATCTTGATCATTGCCCAGAGCCATGACTAGCTGAAGATTGCCATTGTCTAGCCATATATCGCCGCTTACAGCATCAATACCGCGTTGGTATTCTGCATCTAGGCTGGGCACGCTAGCGGCGCTACCTAGGGCTAGCGGATTAAAGAAATAGCTTTGGCCCAAACTAATGGCTTGGCGGCCTATGATCCAGGTAGCTTGATCTGTATAGATGGCATAGTTGAGACGGTCGATAGCAGCGAGACTTTGTTGTTGAGGCTTTTGCTCGTCAACGGCTAAGCTAGTTATTTGAAACTGGCTAGCGGGTATCGGTTGTAAGCTGGTGTTGGCGTGTTGAAAGCGTGCTTGTAGGTGTAATTGTAGCTCTCCCTTGGCGGCCATTAAGCGTGCGCTAGCCGTACCTATATGTGTTTGTGAGGACATATAGGTGTAGTTAGCTTCGTACTTACCGTAGCTCTGCCATTCGTTGGCTTGGGCTTGGTGGGTTGCGAGTACGAAGGTGAATAGTAGTGCTAGTTTTAACATATGTACAGTTAGTGTAGATTGCATATCTGGGGTCATGCCTGAGGTCTGACCCCGTCTGTTTTAGGGTAAGGAGAAACCACTAGGGTTACCGTCATAGTCGATAGCACCGTCTTTGAGCCAAATAAGACGGTGTGAACGTTTCATTACCGTGACATCATGGGTGGAGAACAAGAAGGTAGAGCCTTTTTCTTGGTTTAACTGCTCCATCAAATCCAGTAAACCTTCTGCTGTATGTGAATCCACGTTGGCGGTGGGTTCATCAGCTAAAATTAAACGTGGCTCTGGGGCAATGGCACGAGCTATGGCTACACGCTGTTGCTGGCCACCAGATAGCTGTGAAGGTAGGTGGTGCTCCTTGCCTTGTAGGCCCACTTCCTTTAGCAGGTTCATAGCAATGTCACGGCGTTCTGATTTATCGCGCCCTTGCAGCATCAATACGTATTCGGTGTTTTCTAGGGCGGTTAACACGGGGATTAGGTTATAGTGCTGGAAGATATAGCCAATCTGCATGCGGCGCAGTTCGCTCTTTTGGCTGGCACTAAATATGCTGGTGTCTTGCCCGTTAACCAACACTTGACCCGAACTAGGGTCATCTAAGGCACCAATAATGTTGAGCAAGGTGGTTTTACCGGAACCCGAAGGCCCTGCCATGGCTACAAATTCACCACCATTGATGGTGAGGTTGATGTCGTGCAGGGCTGGGACTTTGATTTCACCCAACTGGTAAGCCTTGCTGATATGGCTAAGTTGAATAACGGGTTTGGCAGTGTCGTTCATGCGCTATGCTCCTGGGTGAGTTTGACGCGAGTCGCTTTGTACATAGGCCATAGGGCCATGGCGGTGGTGGTTAAAAACACGGTAACAAACAAGCTGCTGGCCGTATCAAAAGACAGGAATCCATGCACTACGGTGTCGATAGAAACACCTGCTGTGGACATGCCTTCTGGGAATAGAGCACTCATATCTAGGCCGAAAGCAAACAAAGGCCATAACATAAGTAAGCCTAATAGCGTACCTGCAATGGTGCCGGCAAAGGCCAGTAATACACCTTCAAGAAAGATCTGCATGCGTAGTAAGCTAGGTGGCGTACCAAGGGCGATAACCGTTGAGAATTCGTGGCGACGCTCTAATACGGACATGAGTATGGTATTGAATATGGTGGCCAAAGCGAGGAACACAAACATGCCGTTAAACACCAATAAACCAAACCGGTCTGTGCGAATATAATCGGCCAGAGCTGGTAGAACTTCTTCCCAGCTCATCAAGTGACGCAGGTCTTGATGGAGGGGCAATAAGGCCTGATAAACAGCCTCTAGTTGGGTGGAGTCCTCTAGCAAGATGCCTAAGCGCGTAATTTCATCGGCTTGCAGGTTAAACATGCTTTGTGCTGCACTAATCGGCATGTGCACAATGTGTCCGTCTAAGCCATCATTGCTAGCATGAAAAATACCACGCACTCTGAACAGGGCTTCCATCATGTTGCCATCGGCATCATTGGCCACCAGTACTAGGCGCTTGTTAAGGCCCACTTTGAGGTTGCGTGCCATCTTGTCACTAATGATCAAGTCTTGTTGGTCACCGGCTTCTAAGTATCGGCCTTGGTTGATCTTTTTGGCAATGGTTGATTCAGCACCGACTGCTGGATCAAAAGCAAAAATGCCGCCATTGCGGGCACTGTAACCAGACCGTACTAGGGCATTGGCCAAGATGATACGTTGGCTACCGCTTACCCCTGGTGTGGCATTGATAAGTTCAAGTTCACTAGGAGATACAGCTACGGTGAGCTCCAAAGAAGGTTTTAGCTTGTAGCCAGGATGTTGCAGTACAATATTGCCAGCGTTTTGTTTAACAGCGTTTTCTATGGTGCGTTGGTACATGCCATCGCCAAAGCCCAACATAAGTAAACTTAACCCCATGCCCACACTTATAGCAACTATAGAAATCCATGTGCGGCGCTTGTTGCGGCCAAGGCTACGCCAAGCTAAGAACAGGGCCAGTTTTATATCAATGTTCACGCATGGCCTCCGTAGGATTTAAGCGGCTCACTAATAGAGCCGGGTAGATAGCTGCCAACAAAGACAAAAATAGCATCACTGCCGGCACCATGATAAAGGGTTCTAGGGTTAAATCAGCACGCCAAATGGGGTCAAAGGCCACCCCCATTACATTCATGCTATCCATCCACTGGCGAATATCTATGCCCGTGTCTTGTAGCCAAATAACCAGGGGTAGAGAGACCAAACCGCCAACCACGGAGCCGAGTAAGCCAATCATCAGGCCTTCTAACATGGTGCCACTAAATAAGCGCAAAGAAGTGGTGCCTACAGCCTTCATAATGCCGTATTCATGTAAACGTTCGTAACTGGCCATAAGCAGGGTGTTTAATACACCGATGGCGGCGCCTAAACCAAAAATAAGGGCAAAAACTAGCATATAGCTCGTCATCATTTCCGACATTAGGGCCAAGGTGACGTATAGCTCCTGCCAGGTCATAATTTCTGTATTTGGGGCGGCTTTTTGTAGGGCTTGCTTGGCTGCCAGTAAGTCCGTATCGGCAGGGCCATTAAAAGCTACCTGATGGATACGGCCTTGGGAGTAGAAAAGCTCATCAAAATCGGCTTGGTGCAACATGATGGTGCTGCGGTCAAATTCATCCCCAACGGGAGCAAAAATCCCCGCCACCGTGTACAGCATGTTGCCCATGGAACCGTCGGCTGCTTGTACCAAAGCGATGATTTCATCACCAGGCTCGATTTCTAGGTTGATGGCAAGTAGGCTGCCAATCATGGCTTGAGCATTGGCTTGGTTAGCAACAAATTCGCCGCCTTTCATGTGCCCTGGCATGCGAAAGCCTTGCTTTTCGGCTATGGGGTCCATGCCGATAAACATGCCACCGGCAGATTTGTTGCCTGCCGCCACTAGGCCAAAGCCAAAGCTGCGTGGGGCGGCAGTTAGGCCAATTTCACTGGCGGCTAGTTGTAGTTCTTCAACGTTTTCTACCTCTGTGTAAAAGTCGAAGGTATCGCGAAATTCTTCACCGTGAGCCTGTAGTTTGCCCGTATATGACGCAGTGAAGTTTTCAATAGAGTGGGTAACAAAGCCTTGGCTTAAGGCAAACAACAAAATCAGCAGTATGGTACAAATAGCAATGGTGCCAGCCGTGATGGCTGTGCGCTGCTTTTGCCGGTAGGTGTTAAGCCAAGCTAGGCGAATTAGATCAATCATTTACGACTCTCGCGTTTAAGGGCCATGATGGTAAACATACTGTCATCTATGTCGACATCAAAACGGATGCTGTCGTAAATAACCAAAGTGCGTTCACCGGGTTTTTCGGCTAGGGTGACTTCCATCTGGGTGGGGATAGTACGCCCATCCCTTTCCGCGACGGCGCCAAATGCCATAGTCCGTGTAGCGACAAAGTCTTCGTCAAAGTACTGTACTTGTTTAGGTAGTTTACTGACTGCATCCATGGTCATGTCAACGCGGCCCCAAACCAAAGCGGCATCCTCGTGCGGAGTACAAGCGATAACAATATCTTGCTCGTTACGTTCGCTTATTAGGCAGTCATAGTCATCACTGTAGCGATTTTCTTTGAGTAGGTCGTCGTTGGTGAAATGGGAACCCATCCAGCCAGCACCCATCATCGAAGAAGGTACTTTAATTACCCGATTGATCTTGGGTAGGTAGTTCCATATTTCGTTGTCTGCCTTGAGGGTGGTGGTGCCCTTTTCTTTAAGTGGCGCGAGGATTTTCATCAAGGCATGATCGGGACCTTTGCTCCAAGTCTGTACGGTTAATGTACGGGAGAAATGCTCCGTGTCGATTTGCATGGTCATGACGGATTCGCTGGAATCACCTTGGTAAAGGTCGTCCATGCCGCGCATTAGCTGCTCTACTTCATTATCGGCTATGCTAACAGTGGGTATGCTTGCAGTTAAGGTGAAGAAAAAGACCAAGGAAAAGGCGGAAATTGCAGATTTAGCAATCCAGTTGCGACTCATGATGAAAGCTCCCTATCAGAAATACATGCCGTATATGTTTCAGCATATGTTATGCGTATTTATATCGAATTGATATAGGTCATCTTTGGTAGTGGATTGATGTCGATATGGCTGATTTTAGTTTATTTGATGAGTTTTAATATGGTCTTAAATTCGGCTGCACGACAGTCTTCTACTAGTTCGTAAAGACACATTTCTAAGCCTGTAATATCAATGCCTTTTTCTCTAAGTTTTGTTACCGCTAGGTCTTTGTTTTCTGGTGCTCTGGAAGCAATACAGTCAGTAACAAGTTGTACATCTTGGTTAAGAGCTTGGAGGCCAAGAACGGTTTGATAAACACAGATATGGGCCTCTATACCGCATACTAGCCAAGAGTCTATGTTGGCCTTATGAACTGCCTTGGCAAAGCTGGGTTCTTTACAGGCATCAAAAGTGAATTTTGTTAAAGGTGGTTGTTCAAGTAGGCTACTTATTTCCTCAATAGTGTTGCCTAACTTTTTTGGGTTTTGTTCTAGCCATAAAATAGGTAAACCAAGTGCCTGGCAACCAAGAATTAGTTTTTGAATATTGGCGACGACGGTTTCGCTATTGTCGACAATGCGTGCAAGTTTGCCTTGCACATCGACAACAATCAGCCCTGTGGTGGTTTGTTTGAGCATGCATACCCTTCACGTGTATTAATGACTTTCTTGTACAGCAACATACCCGTGTTTAGGCATAAAATGCAAGCAATGGCTAAAAACAAAAATGGAAGCTTAAAGCTTCCATTTTATTTATACGATAAAGGCAATGCCTAGTACTAGGATGCAACCAACTCTTCCCCAATTCATAATAATCCCCTTGTTTGATTCCGTTATTTGTTCGTCGTTATGCTTAATGTGTATAAGCATAGATTAGGGGAGAACCGGTAGTAAAATCTTGATATGTGTCATGGGTGGTGACAGGTTGGAGTGGTGATTGCCTATGAACGTTGACCTAGGTCATATGAAAATAGGCTATTGGCGATATTGAGAGTAAATTAGGTGCCAGGCTTTTCCCAGTAGGGAAGTGCCTGGCGCCGCGAGTATAGGAGCCAGACATCTAAGGAGGCTATCG
The DNA here is from genome assembly GCA_003521845.1 of Oceanospirillaceae bacterium. Taxonomy (GTDB): domain Bacteria; phylum Pseudomonadota; class Gammaproteobacteria; order Pseudomonadales; family Balneatricaceae; genus Njordibacter. The sequence goes on from DPHB01000001.1 coordinate 175,117, forward strand.
ATCAACAATAAAGTCAGTCAAACCAGCGGATACCCACATAGATAACAATGCTACCCAAGCAGTGAGCGCTAAGACTGCACCACCAGTAACACCTGCACCGACAGCACAACCGCCAGCCAGCATGCCACCAAAGCCCATCAACACAGCGCCAATGATATAGCGTGACAGTCCTGTTTCGGCGGTAAAGGCTTGCATCTTAAACTCACCACTAAATACAGCAGCAATAAAGGAGCCAGCAAATACGCCCATTACAATGCCAATATCAAAATTCATAGGAAAATCAGGCGTATTGATTAGCCCCATAAGGGTATCGGCAGAAGGCCCGGTAAAGCTCACGCTCTTAATGGCGACAATGTCGAAAGACCAGCTAGCATGCCAAGAGGTTAATCCCCAGCCCAAAGCAATGGCGCAACCAACCCCGATAGCGCCCAACCAGTGCCAAGTGCGAGCCTGATGTTTACGAGCCATGTAGACTGCGCCAACTAGCATGGCAATAGCAATAATTAAAATACTGTAGTCAGGAATATACTGGCCTATATTGCGGGCTTCAGGGCTAATCAACCACCAGCTAGATACTTCTTGACGGGCAGGTGATAGGCCGCCGCGTAAGCTAGCTTGGGATACGATAGTAACGATCAAACCTGCTATCAGGGCTCGCTGGTTGCCCGTAGCTGATAGTACTAACAAGCGACTGGCACAGCCGCGGGCCAATACCATGCCAATACCAAATAAACCACCACCAATGATGGCGCCAGACAAAGAGCCGACCGTGGTGAGCTGGCGAATATCGCCGGTGTCTAAGTTGCCGGTGTATACCAATACCTGGGTTAATAACAGTGCTGTGGCAAAGGCAAATAACCAAATAGCAAACTTAATTCCCACTTGGCCGCGCCAAAATTCCACCGTAGCCGCCCGTAAACAAAAGCGGCTTTTTTGGGCCAAGGCACCAAATAATAGGCCCACGAAAAGCCCCAATATTAAGGTGATTTGATCGGTAGAATAGTGTTCCAACCAGTTTTGTATAACGCTCATAGCAATGGTTACTTGGTGACGAATAATTAAGTGAGCGTATTATCTTAGAAATTGCTTAATTAGAAAAGGATTTAAATCAATTAAGGTTCTAGTCTAGCATGAGAATTCACGCTGACTAGAGCAGCCAGAGGTGTGATTTAGCACAGTTAACTCTTAGTTTTAAGAAATAGCCTATATTGATAGCAAGGAGTAATTGATTAACAAATATATCAACAGATGATATATTAAGAGGTGTGAATGGACTCAACATTAAAAACGTTGCTCGATTTAGATGGTTCAATATTAGATCAGGGTAATGGCTATTGGATAAAGATAGATGCTTGGCAGGTGCCTGTGAGCAAGAGTATTCCACATGGAATTAGATACGCTCTATCGTTGCATGAACCCTATGGTAAGCGCATTTTGGGGTATGACAATGCCCATGCAATTAAACTGCCAAATAAGTATAAATATGCTGGGAAAAAATGGCCTTATGACCACCGACATCGGCATAGCACGGATAAGGGCATTACATACGAGTTCACGGATGCCCATCAATTATTAAGCGATTTCTTTAGTGAAGTAGACCAAGTCTTGCAAGAGGAAATGAAATCATGAAGACAACAGTTATTGGTATCATGCCGCAACAACAGATCCGCCAGCGGGCCTTGGATATTGCCAGTGGCAAATATAAGCCACAAGTCCATGAACCAAAAATTTGGTTTACCTCTATGAAATCCTTGGCGGAGGTACTAAGTGATGACAATAGGGCGCTGCTGCGAGTCATTACAGATACGCAGCCGCAATCCATTAGTGCCTTGGCTAAAACCACAGGTCGGCAACAGAGCAACCTATCAAGAACCTTAAAAACCATGTCAAATTACGGTTTTGTGGAACTTGCTAAGCACCAAAATCAAGTGAGGCCTGTGGTCAAATCGACAGAATTTCAAATCCTCGCAAACTAGCAGCGTGGTCAGATGCGCATGCGTGGTACGTCGTTGGGATCGAGCTTTAATTCAATCAGCAATGGTTTGGTGCGTTTGCCAATGGCATCCATGGCTAGTTCTAGGTCTTCTGGGGAGGCCACTTCAATGCCCTGGCCACCAAGGGAGGTGGCTACTTCGGCAAAGGAAGGCCAAGAAAACATAGATAGGCCTGGGTCCATCTGGCGATCTAAGAATTGAATGTGTTCGGCGCCGTAGGCGGAGTCATTGGCAACGATGACAATCAAATCACTATTCATGCGTACTGCGGTATTAAATTCATTGATACCGCCCATCATAAAACCACCATCACCGGTAAACATCACTACTGGCAAGTCGCTGGCAAAGCCTGCGCCTATGGCTTCTTGTAGACCTAAGCCAATGGAACCAAAGTGGGCGGTACTCAAAAAGTAACGGGGGCAGGGCACGGACATACGACACCATACTTCGGTCATAAAGCGACCCCCATCGCTGGTTAAAATACGCTGCTTGGGCAGGTGCTGTTCTAGCTGTTCTAGGGCATAGATATAATCCACTTTTCCATCTGATGCCATTTGTTTCTTGGCTGGTGTGTGGCGGTTGAGGCTAAAGGGTTCAATGTCTAAGGTAAAACCACTGGCTGGCACTTCGGCCTCGTTGAGCCAATAGATGATGTTTTCTGCGGTGAGTCGGGCATCGGCCGTAAGGCCCACAGTTGGGTGGAAGTTTTTGCTTATTTCAGTGACTTCATTGTTAATTTGAATCACGCGTTTACCTTCCACCAGCTTGCCCTTGTCGGTGGTGAAATGATGCAGGCTGGCACCAAAGGCAATGATGCAGTCGGCTTTGGCAATCAAATCATAAGCAGCATCGGTGCTGAGGGTACCAAAGATATCCATATTGTAAGGCTGATCGTTAAACAAGACCTTGGCTTTTAGGGTAGTTGCCACGGGCGCTTGTAAACGTTCGGCTAACTCCACTAAGCTTTGTTTCGCATCAATAGCGCCACCGCCAGCCAGAATCACCGGGCGCTTGGCTGAAGCAATCATACCAATGGCATTATCAAAATCATCGCCTTCTGGCACCAATGTAGGGGTATTGAATACGGGTAGACGCATAGACTTATAAGGGGCTTCTTGCCACATAAAGTCAGCTGGCATGTTTACCACAATAGGCCGTTTTTCTGTTTGTGTACGGTAGATAGCGTGGGCAATATCTTCGGTAACCGTGTCTATAGAACGCAATTGGATAAACCCAGCACCTGTGGTTTTGATTAATTCACGCTGGTCGATGTTCTGTAAATTTTGTGGATTAGTTACCGGGGTGTCACCAGCAAGTAACACCATGGGCATGCGTGCACGAACCCCTTCCACAATGGCGGTAACGCAATTGGTAAGGGCAGGTCCATGGGTTACCGTGGCGATGCCTACCTTGCCTGAAACCTTGGCGTAGGCCAAAGCCATAAGTACCGAGCTACCTTCGATGGCTACGGGGATAAAGGTGCCGCCACAATGGCGTACATAATGATCCACCATAAATAAATTAGCATCCCCCATAAGGCCAAACATGGTGTCTATGTCATGGTCCATAATGGCCTGGGCAATGGATTGATAGATGTAGTTGGTTGGTTGGGGCTGTGGCATAGCATCGTTCCCGTTGGTTAAGGTTAAGGCTGAATAGATTGGACAATGATATGCCGTTAAGCTGGTAAATGTTGTTTATATTGGTTGTTTATATAGGGTAATATGGAAATATAATTCAAAATATCTTTATAAATTGGGTAAGGTTACCAAATGCAAATTAGTAAGCAAGACCGTCAAATAATCGCTCTCTTGTACCAAGATTGTCGCCGTAGCAATGTTGAATTAGCCGAGCAAGTCGGCATGTCGCCATCGGCCTGTTGGCGCCGGGTAAAAGCCTTAGAAGAAGCCGGCATTATCCGCCGTTACGGTGTAGTGATTGACGAAGAAAAGCTAGGTATGAACTTCCGCGCCATGGTGGATGTTAGCCTATCTCGCCATGACCCAGAAAACGGGGCTAAATTTGAACAGGCCATGAGCGATTGTGATCTAGTAGTGCAGTGCTATGCTACCACCGGCCGCGAAGACTACAGCATGTTGGTGGTGTGTGCAGATATCAACGCTTATAACGACTTTTTGGACCGTTTTTTATTCAAGCTGACGTGTGTGGAAAACGTCTTAACCAACGTCATTTTGAAAGAGGTTAAGCGTCATGGTTTGATCGTGTGAGCAGTTCAGCTAGTGAGTTTATGTATATCGTCAGGCACAAATGTGTTGTTTGGTGATGGCATCGGGCTTGGTCACACCTGCTAAGCCCATGGTGGTACGGTATTCTTTTTGCAGGATTTGTAGCAACACATCGACGCCTGCTTCGCCCATGGCACCTAAAGCGTATACCATGGCGCGACCCAGCAGCACCCCCGAGGCACCTTGAGCATTAGCTCGAAATATATCCATACCAGTACGGATGCCCGAATCCAATAGTAGTTCCATGTCATTGCCAATGGCATCCGCAATACGAGGCAGGGCATTAATGGTGCTATCAGCACCGTCCAGCTGACGACCACCATGGTTGGAAACAATGGCAGCCTCTATACCCAAATTAGCGGCAATGCGGGCATCTTCGGCATCAAGTAGGCCTTTTACTACCATGGGGCCACCCCATTCTTTACGAATCCATTCTATGTCATGCCAATCTAAGCTCGGGTCGACCATTTCAGCAGCCCATACTAGCAGGCTATCAAGGTCCTCTACTCCCTTGGCGTGACCAATGACGTTACCAAAGGTTTTATAGGGTGTGCGAGCCATGCCCAAAGCCCAGCGTGGTTTGCTGGCAATATCAAAGGCATGACGTAAACCGGGGCGGGTTGAAAGTCCGTTTTTGACATCTCGATGACGTTGCCCAAGCATGGCCAAGTCCATAGTCACTACTAGCTTGCTACAGCCAGCCGCTTTGGCACGCTGGATGAGGTTGCGCACGTATGCTCGGTCTTTAACCACATACAGCTGAAACCAAAAGGGCTTACTTGTGGCAGCAGCAACTTGTTCTATGGAACACAATGACATGGTGGATAGGATGAATGGTACACCAAACCTTTCAGCCGCTTGAGCCACTTTAATCTCACCTGCAGGGTGTTGAATACCTAGCATGCCAACAGGAGCAAAAGTAACAGGTAAATTGGCCGCTTCGCCCATTATTGTTGTGGCTGTAGTGATATTACTTACGTCGATACCGACCCGTTGACGAATCTTTGTATCCAGCATATTTGCCGTATTACGCGCCATGGTGGTTTCTGTATAAGAACCGGATTCAGCGTAATCAGTGAAAATGCGCGGTACTCGCTGCAGATACAGTTGGCGTAAGTCTTCGACACAGGCAATGGTGGTCATGTTTGGTTGCGATTCCTATTTCAATATACAAAACGGCGGCTATTAGGCCATGCCAACGGGGACACGATTTGGTTCAATGTCATCGGGACGTTGCTGCAATATATCCGTTAGTTTGGCTTGTAGTTCAGCATAGTCAGGATTATCAAACTGGTTATTAAGTTCGTGTGGATCATTGGCAAGGTCATATAACTCGCCGGCGCCAGACTGTAAATCCATGGTTAATTTGGCATCTTTGGTACGTACTGTATGTAAACTTAAGCCAACACCAACTCGGCCCGGCAATAATTCCCATTCACTGTAGGCCGCGTTGCGGGTGCCGTCACCACTTATAACTGGGCGCATCGACTCACTGTGCCAGTTCATTAATGGCTCAGCACCGGCCCAATCCAAGAAGGTGGCCGGTAAATCAAGGGTCGACATGGGTTCGTGGCTCACCTTGCCAGCTGGAACATCCGGGCCTTTTACAATGGCACGCACATTAAGCAAGCCTTCGAATGGCATTGGGCCTTTTAGCATAAGGCCGTGGTCCCCCATCCAATCGCCATGATCAGAAGAATAGACAATGTAGGTGTTGTCGGCTAAACCTTGATCCTCTAGCTCTTTGATAATGCGGCCTACGTTGTGGTCAATGAGGGAAATTTGACCGTAATAGTTGGCAATAATTTCCCGTAGTTGTTCATCTGAGTAGTTGGAAAAACGCGAGTATTTAGCGCGCAGTTCTTGGTGCTCAGGGGGGATTTCGGTTTCCAGGGCTGCCGTATGCCACCAGGGCCTAGTGTCTAAGTCACGGGTACGATGTTCGGGCAGGTCAACGTCTTCTGGGCGGTGTAGTGAAGCCCACGGCTCAGGTGCGTCAAAGGGGTGATGAGGGTCGGGAAAGGACACCCACAAACAAAAAGGTTCATCATTATGTTGCTTTATGTAGTCGATGGCTCGGTCACCACACCAGGTAGAGTTATGCCAAGCTGTTGGCAATAGGGATGACCAGGTTTGTGGGGCATCCTTATGGTCGCGATTACTCTGCCACAGTAACTCGTTCTTCTGGTCACCGCGGCCATCTTGGTAATACCACTCTTCAAAAGCTAGACCACGAGGTGGTTTCTCTGGCTTCCACCAATTGTGTCCAATAAGAATTAATTCGGCGTGATCGAAACCCATGTAGGGTCCGCGCCAGCCTTCGGGAACTTGAGCGGAACCCGGAATACTTTCTACGCTGCCGGTTTCTTCAAATACGTGATAGGTGGCAAAGTGGGCTTTACCAATAATGCCAGTGTGATAACCAGCCGCGCTTAAGGCCGCTGGGTAACTGGTTTTGGCGTATTTGAGATCTAGATCAATGCCATTGTCGTGTACGCCGTGGGTACGGGGTAGCAAGCCCGTTAAAATGGATGCGCGTGAAGGCTGACAAACCACACAAGGTGTCACTACTGCTTCAAGGCTGGTGCCTTCTGCAGCGAGGTTATCTAAATGTGGGGTGTGAATATTGCGACCACGAAAACCGTAGGCATCGCCACGGTGCTGGTCGGCGGTAATAAACAGAATGTTGGGTTTGTTGGCGTTATTCATAATGGGTTCTATAGCTTAAACTGACGATAGAACCCATATTAGAGAGATTTTGATAGATGGTGAAATATAAATTTACTATGTGATGTATAACTTTAAATATATATCAGAAGCACTGTGAGCTGATTACCATTCCAAGCACATGAGATCGGTGGCCATGATAATATTGCCCGTATATATTTGCGCCACTTCATGTTCGATGAGAGCGCGAGTTTCATCTGTATCCATGGACTCACGCAGGTGGCTAATGACCAAGTTTTTTACCCCTGCCGCTTGTGCTGCACGGGCGACCTCTAAGTGCCCTGAAGAACCCCGTATCCATTCTGGCCCCATGGCTTCTTGGGAAAGTTGAAAACACATATGAATAAAATAGTCGGCACCTTGGGCGAGGCGATTTAAGGCTTTAGACGGTCCCGAGTCTCCGGAATAGCAAACGCTTTTGCCATCAAAATCTAAGCGCCAGCCAAAACTGTTTAACCAAGGTTGGCAATGGGGGACGCTAATATTGGTTAGGGTTATACCGTTTTCAGTTGTGACAGTAAAACCTGAACCTACCTCATGCACTTCAGGTTTAGGCCATGGGCGTGGCAGCTGGCCTCCGCGCATGGCGTAGATTTCTTGGCTAGCGGGGTGCTCACAACGGGCCCTTAAGTCCGTCGCGTAGGCGCCATCTTTACCAAATAGCTTGTCGGAGATCATGGCCATGGGTTCAGGCCCATAAACCTTCAGTTCATCTAGATAATGGCCGCCTTTGTCCCAGCGGGCATGCACCAGTCGGCCATAATCGATCATATGATCAGAATGCAGGTGGCTTAAGCAAAGGATATCTAAATCCATTGGCATGTAGCCGGCTTGAATGAGCCGATCAAAAGCACCGCCACCACAATCAAACATCACCCGGGTATCACCCGTATCAATAAGATAGGAAGCAGAAGCACGTGGCTGGTATGGTTCTGGTGAACCGGTGCCTAGGGTGATTAGTTTCATGGGTTATACCTGCGTTAGGTGCTGGTGTAGTTGCTTGATGTCGTTGCAGCCAATCTGCATCATATTGTTGATAAGGTCGGCTTGTAGAATGTCGATTAAATGATCTGGGCCTGCTTCTTGTAAGGCTGCTACCGACTGCAAAAATGGCCTGCCCAAGAAGCAAAAATCAGCCCCCAAAGCTAAGGCTCGCATAATGTCTAAACCACCCCGTAGGCCGCTATCGTAAAATACCTTGGCCTCACCATTGATAGCCTCAACAAGGCCGGGTAAGGCATGGATGGCGGCTGGGGATCCATCAAACTGGCGCCCGCCGTGGTTAGAAACTTGAATAGCGTCAGCACCTGCGTCGATGGCTTGGCGAGCATCTTCTGCATGCATAATACCTTTTAATACCAAAGGGCCTTGCCATTGCTTGCGGATATAACTGATAAGCTCCCAATCGTGAAAACCATTAATAACGTGGCCGATCAATTGGGCAGCCGAAGCCACATTACTGGTATCAAAGTACTGCTCTAGGGTTTTAAACCTGGGTTCACCATAGGCAAGTGTAGACAGGCTCCAATGGGGTCGCTTGGCCGCTCGGTAAATGGTTTTCAGGTCCTTTCTTGGAGGCACGGAAAGCCCAGCCCTTAGTTGCCGCTCGCGGCGGCTACCAACGGGCACATCAAGGGTGACCACTAGGGTTCGCATGTTGCTATCCCATGCTCTTTGCAAAAGGTCATCAACATAATGACGTTCAGTGGGGGGATAGAGTTGAAACCAACCATTGCCTGCCGCTTTTGGGCCAACGGTTTCTGGTGTTTCGTTGGCTACCATGCTTAAACAATAAGGCAGATTATTACGGGCGGCAGACTCGGCTAAGAAATGCTCGGCTTGGGGCCACATGAGGCCGCTTAAACCAACCGGGGCGATGCCAAATGGCACGGCATAGGTATGGCCAAAAATGTCTGTGCTTAGATCAGGCGCAAGCTCTCCTGCCAGTACCCTTGGGGTGAACTGGAAGGCATCAAAGGCTTGCCGATTGCGTGCAACCAAAGTTTCATTACCGGTACCGCTGTCGAGGTATTCCCAAGCAAAATGCGGCAGCTTGGTTTTAGCCTTGGTCTCAAGGTCGCTGGCTGCAGGGTAGGTGAGTTGTCGTTGTTCGGGTGTCATGGTTGAACTCTTAATAAGGGGGCGATATGTATTAATCTTACGGTTAAGCAGGCCCTACCTGAACCCCCATGGGCAGCATGTCATCGGGTCGCTGATTGATCCAATCCATCAACTGCTGCTGCTGTGCTGCATAGTCTGGAAGATTGTACAGGTTGACCAATTCATAAGGGTCTGCTTGTAGATCATACATTTCGCCATCTTGGCTAGCTAGATCTATTGTTAACTTGTAGCGTTTGCCTTTCACCGTACGTAGATTCAAGGTGACCCCGGTGCGGGCCGGCAGCAAGTCCCATTCGTTATAGGCATATTCTCGCGGTGCGTCCTGGCCTTCGGCTAGGGCGCGTAAGCTAATACCGTTAGTGCGTAACGGGGCATTGGCATAGTCGGCAAAAGTGGGGGCAAAATCCATGGTGGACACTGGGTCTTCCACTATCTGACCCGCTTTTACGCCTGGGCCGGTAATGATACAAGGGACTTTGAGCAAACCTTCATAATGCATAGGGCCCTTTAGAATCAGGCCATGATCACCTAACCAATCGCCATGGTCGGAGGAAAAGACGACGATGGTGTTATCGGCTAAACCTTGGGCCTCTAAGGTGTCGTAGATACGTCCCACTTGCTCATCGATAAAGGCAATCTGCCCATAGGTATTGGCAATGATTTCTCGTAGCTGTTCATCTGTCTGTGGTGGAATGCGGCTGTATTCTTTACGCACCTTGTTTTGTTCTGGCGTGCCACCTGGTTCTTGGGTAAGGGATTTTTCATGCCACCATGGTTTGTTAGCAAAGTTGCGTGTTCGGTGTGGGGGTAGGTCTATATCTTCAGGCTGGTGCAACTTGCTCCAAGGCTCCGGTGCATCAAATGGATGGTGGGGATCAGGGAAACTAATCCAGGTACAAAAAGGTTTTTCGCTGTCTTGTTGTTCTAGCCAATTGATGGCGCGGTCAGCCGTCCAGGTTGTGTTATGCCACTCTAATGGCAGTTTTGAGTGAAATGTCTGGGCCGCACCTTTGGTGTCTGCGCTGTCATCGCCACGATACAAAGTATCCTTGTCATCTCCCTTACCATCGGCGTGATAAAAGGCTTCGTAATGCAATCCATAAGGTGGTTTTTCGATGGCGAAGTAGTTGTGGCCCAAGAGCATCAGTTCAACATATTCAAATCCCATATAGGGGCCAAACCAATCGGGGCCGTATTGATCAGAGCTAATAATGGCTTCTGGGCAACCGGTATCAAAGCGTGAATGGTTGGTGCCAAAGTGGGCCTTGCCAAAGAAACTGGTGTTATAGCCACTTTGGGCGAGGCTACCGGCAAAGCCTGCCGCGCCAATGCTGGGGTCTAAATCAATGCCATTGTCATGCACCCCGTGAGTGCGTGGCAACAGGCCTGTAAGAATAGAAGCTCGGGCTGGTTGGCACACCACGCAAGGGGTAATGGCGTTGGTAAAACGTGTACCACGCTTGGCCATGGCGTCCAAGTTGGGTGTCTTTACTTTGCGGCCGGCCACACCCAAACAGTCAGCACGGTGTTGGTCTGAGGTGATAAAAACAATGTTTGGTTGTTTGGTCATGAGGTTTTCTTCGGGCGTAGGTTATAAATTACAATGGTGGCAGCGATTAGCATAAACGCTGTAGCTGTCCAACTACTGAACAAAAACCAAGGATCAGCGCCTGTGGCACTAAATGCTTGGCGGGCAGCTGTTTCTAAATTACGGGCTAGGATAAAGGCAATCACAAAAGGTAGTATCGGTACCCCAAGGCGTCGCATGGCATAGCCAATTAGGCCAAAGAAAAGGGTGATTAAGATGGCGTTGAAGCTAGGTGTCTGCACGTAAATTGCCGTCATGGTCACCAGTAATATGGCAGGCATGAGTATGTGCTTGGGAATCAAATTCATAAAGGCCATGGCGGTCATTAAACGGCCACCAATTACCCAGTTGAGTAGATTGGCCATGACCATAGCAGTAAACAATCCAAAGGCGATGACTAACTCTGGATTGGTACCTTCATTAGGTAGAATAAATACCGACGGGCCAGGATTAAAACCACCAATGCTGTCCATAGCCAAGAGTAAAAACACCGCCGCAACGTTGCCTGGAATACCAAGGGATAGTACGGGGATTAGGTTGGCGCCAGATACCGCTGAATTAGCTGCTTCTGTTGCTGCTACACCTTGTGGCGCTCCGCTACCAAAGCTAGGTTCAGAGGCTTGTTTATGGCGTTCATGGAAACGATTGCCTGCGGTATAGCCCATGGTGGCGGCTAAGGTAGAGCCAATGCCTGGCAGAGCGCCAACAACGGTACCAATAAAGGCAGAATTCAATATATAAGGCAACAACTTCTTGCGCAGGGGCCAGCCGAGGGAAACCCAACCGCGCTGGCGTTGGTTGAGGCTTTGTCTGGTGTCGTCATTAGCCTGGTATAGCTTGCCTAGGTTGGAAAAGATTTCCCCCAGTACCAAGGAGCCCAATACTACTGCAGCAATAGGTAGACCATCGGCTAAGGCAGGACTGCCTAGAGATAAGCGGGGATAAAAATCTTCACCTGTGCCGATGGTGGCTACAAACAAGCCAAAGGCCATAGCAATGATGCCTTTGGCGGGTGATTTGCCTGACACAGCGGCAATAAACGCCAAAGATAAAATCATTAGCGCGGCTTTTTCGGGCAAATCCAGATAGGCTTCAACGATAATGGCCAAAAACGGTGCGCATATAAATAACATCAAGTCAGAAAAAGTATCACCACTGACCGAGGAAAAGTGAGCCACCTTTAAGGCCTGCTTAGCCTCGCCATTTTTCGCCATGGGATGGCCATCTAAGGTGGTCATGTAGGCGTCTGGTGTACCGGGAGTGTTAAACAGTATGGCTGGTACTGCACCACCAATTGTGGAGCCTTTCATAATGCCAATCATAAAACCCAAAACGGGTAATAATGCCGTCATTTCGTAACCAAAAATGGAGATCAAAATAGGCAGTGCTACAGCTAAGGCGATGGGGCCGGCTAAACCGGGTGTAGCTCCCACCATGACGCCAAGAATAAAGCCCATGATAACCATGACCGGTGTGAGCGGTATGGCTAGGCCAAAGAGGTCAAATTGGGCTCCAAAAATGGCAGAGTGCATGCCCAACAAGAGATGATCCCAGTAACTCATCCTACGTCTCCATTAGGTGGTAGTTGAACATCTTCTAAAGGTAGATCCAGCACTAGTGCAATGGCTAGGGCAATGGCCAGACTGATAACTAGGCGTTTCCAAGTCCAGCGATTTTCTTCCCAACAAGACAGTACAAATATCATACCGCCACCGCCGATAACATAACCTAGGTATACCCAAGGGATCTGCGTACGTATTTGGCGATACTCCAAACCAAATAGGTCAGCTGTGATTGGGCCAAGATACCGCATCACCAATAAGCTTAAGGCGATGATAGCCAATGGGCGCCAAATAACATGTGCGGCCTTGATGGCGTCTTCGTCATGCTTGGGTTTAAGCATTAGCCATAAGCCTGCCGCAGCCATAATGTAGCTGGCAATGGTGGGCATCATGGCGTCACCAATGGTCCAGCGCCGGCGTACTTTTTCCAGTACCCCCGTGTCGATATCGTTGGGAATCCAGCCAAACAACAGGGCGCAGCTTGCCAACAACACCAAGGCGCCAAATAGACGATCTTGTCGAAGTATATAAAACATGGGATTAGACTAGTGTAGAGGGCGGTATATAAGCAAGTAATGCTTATATACCGCGATAGGGCTTTATTCGGAAGCGGCTTCTAATAAACCACCAGCAGCGGCGTAATCAGAGGCTAATAAGGCATCTAATTCAGCACCCTGAATAATAGACGTGCCACCAAAGGCTTTGTTGATGAGGCCGTTAGCTTTACTACCCTCGGTATCAATAGCGGCAATAATCGCATCAGTTAAGGCCGTGCGAGCGGCATCGGAAATACCTGCTGGGGCGACAATAACAAAATAACCCGCAGCGTTAAATGGTACGCCTAATTGTTCGAGTGTTTTGGCTGCAGGGGTGTTGACTAGTGGTTCGCCAATGGCAGAAGCCAATTCGACATAATCGCCAGATTTCACGCCCTTGGCCTGAATACCTGCCATAAAGCCTAGGTCCATGTCACCGGCATTAACGCCGTTCATGACGGACTTGCCACCTTTGCCTTGAATAATGTTGAATTCAACGCCATTGTTTTTGCCAAGCAGATAAGCAAGGTCAGTCAACTTTGGCGTCATGGTGCCAAAACGCAATTGTTCACCCGCCTTGGCGGCGGCTAAGGCGTCTTCCATGGTAGCCCAACCTTTATCGGCTTTGGCTACTACGGCCATTTGAAAACCGGCAGTGGTGGTTAATCCAGTAAAATCACTGGGGAGAAACTTAGCGTTACCAGCAGCTAGGTTATAGCCTAGGCTTTCGGTTACGATCATGCCGATTGTTTGGCCGTCAGCAGGCGCATCTTTTAATTTATTGGCAAGGTTAAGGCCACCTTTACCAGTGACTTGCTCAGGAATGATTTCCCAGCCTTGGTTAGCTTCCATATGCTCGGCAATCATGCGAGCTTGCGTGTCAGCACCACCACCGGCACCAAAACCAATCATTAATTTAATAGGGCCTTGTGGAGACCAGTCGGCCATGGCTGGTACAGATAGGGCTAAAGTTGTGGCGGCAACTGCAGCGCCTTTTAGAAGTTTGCTCATTGGCATGAATCGTTCCTCGCGGGTTGTTTTTATAAGTTTGGAATGTGTTCCTGAACTCATCATTAATTATTTTAGTTGATATGTCAACTAAAATCGTGGGCAGCAATTAGCAATTATTAATTGGCTGTGTTTAGCATACTAGAGAAGAATAGATAGATATTGAAATATTGATTATCTATAATAGGCATAACCTTTTAGTTATGTTTAGGTGGGGGTATGACTCCAAAACAATTATCTCAGTTTTTATCCGTATGCCGAACTGGTTCTATGTCAGCAGCGGCCCAGCAGCTAAACATTGCCCAACCGGCGTTAAGTAAACAAATAGGACAGTTGGAACACGAACTTGGTGTGAGTCTTTTTCAGCGCCATTCTCGTGGCGTTACCTTAACCAAACCTGGTGCACGCTTGCGTGAAGAGGCGGCTGAATTTATTCGCCGCATGGAAAATATAAAGCTCTCCATTCGTGAGGAAGAAAACGAAATTTCAGGCTCGGTGGAAATCGGCGTTATTTCTTCCTTGGCCCCTACTATTGCAGCTGAATTATATCCACGTATTGAAAGGGATTTTCCTAATATTTCTTTAAAAATTGTTGATCATACTTCCAGTAGGGCTATTGAAGCGCTCAACAACCAAGATGTAGACCTTTCCATAGTGCCTTATTCGGCCAAGGATTTAGCTAATGCTGAGTCCTTGCCTTTGTTCGAGGAGTCATTTTATTTTGTTAGCCAGATGAGCATTGGCGCCACAAACGCGCCTATCCATTTGGTTGACGCATTGCACATGCCCTTAGTTTTGCCCGTTGTAAGCCATGACTTGCGCCAACGTGTAGAAGATATGGCCCACAACACCGGTGCAGAAGTAAACGTGAAGTATGAAACGAGCAGTATTAACGTTATCGGCCGCTTGGTGGAAGAGGGCTTGGCAAGTAGCATTGCTCCTATAAGTTTCTGGCAGGATAAGCTTCGACAAGGCCTTATGGTGGCTAGGCCAATTATAGAACCCAATATGACGCGGGTGCATTCCTTGTGTTGGAACGCTGAGCGGAAGCTTTCGCCGGCTGTATTAGTGGTGAAAGAACGCTTGAAAATGGAAATTGCAACCATGATTGCACGGGGCAAGTTGTCAGGTAGGAGTATTGGATAATGGTTGACAAGTCAACTAATTGTGATGCAGGATAGTTAATCCATTGTGGAATTGAATATGATCAATCTAAGTAAAAATCTCACTTTTCGTTTGAGCCGTTTGTCGCAGGAGTTTGCCAACCAAGCATCCTTTTTGTTGAAGCAACACAGCGATTTTTCTTTGAGCGAATGGCGCCTGATGGTGCTATTTGTACGGGGTAGTGTTGTTTCTTCTCGAGAAGTGATGGAACAAACGCGTTTTGACCGTGCCCTGGTTAGCCGTTCATTAAAGAGCCTAGAAAACCAAGGTATTGTGGACGTGAAACCAGATCCTAGTGATGGTCGTAAACAGCTGGTTAGTGTTACGCCTGTTGGATTGAAGGCTTTTGAACACGCCGAAAAAGTGATGCAAAAACGTCAAGATTTGATTGTTAATCAGTATAGTTCCGCTGAATTAGAACAGCTATTTTGCTTACTGGAACGTTTAGAGCCCGTAGCAAAACGCCGAGATATTGGTATTTTAGATGAGTAAACAACAAAACCTAATCATTATTTTGTCCGACGAACATCAAGCCCGTGCTATGGGTTGCGTGGGGCATCCTTTCGTGAAAACCCCCCATTTAGATAAGCTTGCTGCCCGCAGCACCCTCTATAGCAACGCTTATACACCTTCGCCTATATGTGTGCCTGCAAGGGCTGCCTTTGCCACCGGCCGCTATGCCCATCAGATCAGTACCTGGGATAACGCTATGCCTTACACGGGCGATCCCAAAGGCTGGGGTCATGCCCTGCAAGACGCTGGTGTGCGGGTGGAGTCCATCGGTAAATTACACTATCGCAAGGACGATGACCCGACAGGGTTTGATAAGCTGCATTTACCCATGCAGGTAGCGGGTGGTACGGGGATGGTATGGGCCAGTTTTCGTAAATTGGACGAACGCTTTAGCCATGGTAAACGTATGTTAGGTGATTACATAGGCCCAGGCGAAAGCCCCTATACCCAGTATGATACTCGTATTACCGATTTGACCGTGGATTGGCTGCAGCAGGCAGCCGAACAAGAACAACCTTGGTGTCTGTATGTGGGTTTGGTAGCACCGCATTTTCCGCTGATCTGTCCACAGGAGTTCTATAACCTGTACCCAGAAGGCTCACTGCCAGAACCCAAGTTACACCCAACAACTGGCTACCAGCGTCATCCGTGGGTGGAACTACAAAACGCCCTAATGGACAGTGAAGCCAACTTTACTGACGAAGCTGAGCGTCAGCGAGCTTTTTCGGCCTATTATGGTTTGTGTAGCTGGCTCGACAGCAATGTTGGTGAAATCATGCAAACATTGGAAGCAACGGGGCTGGCTGATAACACCACCGTGATTTATTCCAGTGACCATGGTGATAATGTTGGTGCCCGTGGCCTGTGGGGCAAATCCAATATGTACGAAGAAGCCGCGGCGGTACCGATGTTGGTGGCTCGACCTGGGCAGACTGCTGAGGTAACAACAACGCCGGTAAGCCTAGTTGATATTGCTGCCACAGTGCTGGACCATTTTAACTTGCCCGAAGATCCGGCTTATGTGGGCAACAGTTTGTATCAATTACCCGCTCATGATCAAAACCGCGTGGTGTACAGTGAGTACCATGCTGTAGGCGCAGTAACCGGCGCCTTTATGGTGCGCCAAGGCGATTGGAAATTGATTCATTACCATGATTTTGAGCCAGAACTATTTAACCTCAATACGGATTCAGAAGAACTGACGAATTTGTCTGCTGACCCAGCTTATGCCGACATGTTGCAGCATATGTATGCCATTCTGGCGGAAATTTGCGATACCAAACAGGTGGAATGGCAGGCCCATGAAGATCAAGATGCCATGATTGAAGCCTATGGTGGGCGTGAGGTTGCCATCACTTTGGGTGCGCCAGCGGCAACGCCAGCACCGAAGTAACGCTTTCATTCATAGTTAGGGACCCTAGGAGTTAATTATGCCAATCGTTAATATTGATCTACTTGAAGGTCGCAGCATCGAGCAAAAAAGTCAGCTAATTAAGGCTGTGTCCATGCCATTGCCGACAGCATCGATGTACCCATAGAACGTGTACACGTCATATTACGAGATATGTCACCTCACGCATGCGGCAATGGTGGCAAAACCGTAGCCGAGCAGATGGCAGGAAAATTGTCGGACTGAAGTCCGACCCACACCCCTAGGTACGAGCTTGTAGTCGGACTGAAGTCTGAAGTCCGACCTACCACCGTTAGGTACGAGCTTGTAGGTCGGGCTTTAGCCCGACAACTGGTCACCAATGGTAACAATATCTTGCATCATGGTTTGTAAATGATCGGTATTGGTTTCGTCATTGGCCAAGATCAAACGAATACCGGTTTGGCCTTTGTAGTTGGCGTAATCGATAAAGGCCTTGCCGTCCTTTTGCAGGGTTTTGCAGATACCCACGTTGATTTGCTTTAAGGTTTTGGCATCCGAAATGCCAGCAGGGCGATATTGGAATAGCACGTTTAGGTATACAGCCGGGGCCAGCATGGTGAGTTTGGAATTTGCCTCAACTATTTGTACGCATTGGTCTTTCAAATCCATGAGGTAATCTACCTTATGGGCAAAGCCCTGGCTGCCTATGGCTTTCCAGCTTAGCCATACCTTTAGGGCATCGGCGCGGCGGCCACATTGAATGGAGCGCTGGCCTAGATTATAGGCGCTGTTTGCATCGGCATGGAACAGGTAATCGCCACCGCCACCGCTGCTACAGTCCTTAAGAATACCGGCATCTTTCACCAGTACAGCGGCAGCAGTAATGGGTACGTTCATTAGCTTATGGGCATCCCAAGTGAAAGAATCAGCCAGCTCACTGCCTGCAAGCAAGTGCTTGTGCTTGGCAGAGAACAGTATAGGGCCGCCCCAGGCGCCGTCTATGTGCAGCCAGATGTTGTTGGCCTTGGCGATGGTACTAGCGGTGTATACATCATCATAGGCGCCCACCACGGTAGTGCCTACCGTAAGGCCAATGTAAAACGGAATATGACCTTGGGCTAGACTGGCGTCGACGGCCGTTTGCAAAGCTTGTGGGCACATGCGGCCGTCTTCTGAGGAGTCTACGGCAATCAAATTGTCGGTGCCCAAGCCTAGCACATGTATGGCTTTTTCGGCGGAATAGTGGGCTTGGTTAGAAACGTAGGCGACCAGAGTGCGGCCTTGGGCGCCTTTGGTTTTGTAATCTGGGCAGGCCTTGTGACGGGCTAGCATCATGCTTATTAAGTTTGCTTGGCTACCACCCGATACCATAATGCCATCACCACCAGAGGCAGAACTGGCAAAGCCAATCAATTGATTCCATTGCTTTATTAGCTCTAATTCCATCAAAGTGGCAACAGGCGCCATCTGATAAGTGTGCATGTTGGCATTGGCCATGGCCGTCACCCAATCACCGAGCAAGGCTGGCTCGTTTTGGCCGGAAAATAATAGCTTGTTAAAGTCGGGCTTGTAGACGGCCGGGCTGTAATATAAATAGTCTTTGATGGCTTGCTCTAGGCTGGCAACATCACTGCCATGCTGCTGTAGGGAAACGTCCACAATTTCGGCTAGTTGCGGTGCAGATAAAGGGCGGTTGGCAGGGCGATCGGCTGGCTGCCATTCGTTAACGGCACGGGTAAGAATATCGAGCATGTCTTGCATGAAGGAAACCTAACTCTATGGCTGGGGAAATATTCAAGGGAATTATAGGCTCTGGATAAAGCCTGTACCAATGCTAAATAGCTAACAGCTAGTTACTTTTAGGCATTACCATCATACAGCTGCATTAGGTGTTGCCAAAAATCCTCGGCTAAGGCTTGGCCTGGTTTGCGCAAGCGCATTAGCTCGATACGCAAGTCGATGCTGGGCAGGCCTTCGATGATGACCAGTTCTTGTGCAGCTAGTTCGCGGCTCAGTAGGCTTTTGGGCAGCCAAGCAATGCCGTGGCCTTTTAACACTAAAGCCTTGAGGGCTTCGGATAGGGCGTTTTCGTATATCAGTTGGAAGTTGACACTATCATCCAACTGGCTAAAACACTCACGTTGCAGCAGGCATTCAAAAAAGGAACCTTGGGGGTGGCCTAACAAGGGTAGCGGTTGAGCTTGGTCAGCCTGGAACAAAGTTTGGCCATGTTGGCCTGTGGCTGTGACAGGTACGAGTTCATCCACACCGACTTGTAAGCGTTGTAGGTCTTTGTTTTGCAGTTGGGCAAAGATGTCATCGGCGGCGTAGCACAGCAAAAAGTCCCCATTGCCGGCCAAGAAACTCTCGATGCTATCGTGTAGATCGCCGGTTTCCATTTTTACGATGGCTTGATCTGCTAAGGCTGCCAAGGTGTGCATCCAATTAGGGAAAAAAGACACGGCAAGAGCTTGTTGTGAACGGAACAACAGTTGGGCCCGGTTGGCACTGATCTGTTGTACTTGGTTGCGGGCAGCCAGCATCTGCGTGATTAACTGTTGCGCTTGTTCCTTAAAGGCTTCACCGGCTGGTGTTAGGCTGGCAGGATATTGGTCGCGGTCTACCAGAGCACAACCCAGCCAATTTTCTAGGCTGCGAATTCGGCGGCTAAAGGCCGGCTGGGTAACAAAGCGAGCCTCGGCGGCTTTAGAAAAGCTACCGTGCTTCACCAGGGCTACATAATCCTGCAACCATTTTAATTCCATTGTTGTATCCGTGTTGTTGGCAGTAGCTTTACTACTTAAAAAACAGAGCTATACCAAAAAGTAATGGGCTTCTAGCAAAAATGGCATTGGTGTAAATGGGCCAGAAAGCACTATTATGCAGTTAAGACATCACAGCCTAATTATAAGGACCAAGATATGCAACACCTGAAACAAGCTAGTGGCATTAGCAATACCACCGACGAGCGCATTCAGACCACGGTAAAGGGCATGCTCGCGCGTATTGAGGCCGAGGGTGAAAGTGCCGTACGGGAATATGCCGCTCAGTTCGACAACTGGCAGGGTGATTTTGTACTTAGCGATGACAAACGTGCCGAATTAATTGCGCAGGTGCCAGAGCAAACTCGACAGGACATTCAATTCGCCTACAAGCAAGTAAAGACGTTTGCCCAAGCCCAGCGCGCTAGCTTGACGGAATTTGAAATCGAATCCGAACCCGGCGTTAAATTAGGCCAAAAGGTGATCCCCGTTAACTGTGCAGGCTGTTATGTGCCCGGTGGCCGCTATTCCCATGCTGCCTCGGCTTTGATGAGTATTGCCACGGCCAAGGTGGCGGGGGTTGAAACCATTGTTGCTTGCTCGCCGCCAAAAGACGGCAGTATTCACCCAGCCATTGTTTATGCCATGGACCTAGCCGGTGCCGATATCATTCTGGAAATGGGTGGTGTACATGCCGTGGCTTCCATGGCCAAGGGCCTGTTTAGTGGAGTGGCTGCGGATATCTTAGTCGGCCCTGGCAACGGTTATGTGGCCGAAGCTAAGCGCTTGTTGTTTGGCGAAGTGGGCATTGATGTGTTTGCTGGCCCAACAGAATCAGCCATCATTGCTGATCACACAGCGGATCCTATGACCATTGCCGTGGACTTGGTATCCCAAGCCGAGCATGGTTATGATTCCCCAGTATGGTTGTTTACCACTAGTCGTGAAATTGGCGAAGCTTTAGCGCGTTTGGTGCCCCAAGTGGCGGCCGACATGCCTAACCAAGAAGTGGTGCAGTCAGCTTGGGATAACCATGGTGAGATTATCTTGTGCGATAGCCGCGAAGAGTGTGTGGCTGTGAGTGATGATTATGCCTGTGAACATCTACAGGTAATGGCCGAAGATCTTTACTGGTGGCGTGATAACTTGCGCAACTATGGCTCTTTGTTCTTGGGAGAAGGTGCCACCGTGACCCACGGTGACAAGTGCTCTGGTACCAACCATATTTTGCCAACCAAAAAGGTTGCCCGTTATAGCGGTGGTTTGAACGTGCATAAGTTCTTGAAGATTTTGACCTATCAAGAAATTAGCGAACAAGCTAACTTGGTGTTTAGTGCCGCCGGTTCTCGCATTTCCCGCGCTGAAGGCATGGAAGGTCACGCCCGTGCTTGTGATTGGCGCTTGCGTAAGTACTTCCCTGATCAGCAATGGGACTTCCATGTTTATGATCAGAACAAGTACGATTAAGCTTGTAGGTCGGGCTTTAGCCCGACATGTCGGACTGAAGTCCGACCTACATTCCGATCTACATCACATTGCCATTACTGTTGATCAGTAAGCTTAAGGGTTATTGGGCCTATTTCTGCCTTTGCAGGCAAGGTGGCTCCTTCTGCAGGAATGTCGTTGAGCTTCTGCTTAACAAAGCTGCGGCCGCCTTTTTCCCGTACTGCTTCGAACAAAATAACCCAATCACTGCCATCTGGCACACTGATGTTGGTGCTATAGGTACCGGGGCCGCGAGTAGCGCCAGTTACACCATCTAATTCATCTACCGTTTCTTTGCCAGTGGCGCGCCACCATTGGGTAAGGTCATCTAGCCATTTGTTTTTCTTACGCGAAGACTTGGGTTTCTTTTTTAATAAGCTAATGGTTTGCACAGGCTCTCTGTCTGCGGTTTCAATCCATATAGCCACATAGGGGCGGTGATACTTCCTAGCATCTATGTCTGGGATATCGTATTGGATGCTTAATTGTTGATCGGCCCAAGCAGATGGGGCTGCCATCAAGATGCCTGTGGTAAGTAAAATGGCACGGTGCATAATTACAGTCCTGTTAATTGTGGTACCCACAACCAATACAACATGATTGGTGTTAAGGTACCGGCGACACAGGCAATGAGCCCTAAGTTGCGTCGCTTACGTTTGATTTGAAATAGAATAGTTAAACCAGTGATGGAAAATATCAGTATTAGGGCGGCTGAAATATCGATTACCCAAGACCAGCTTTCACCTGTATTGCGGCCTTTATGCAGGTCGTTCATTAAGTTCCATATATCACCTTCTTTGTATTCGATGACGTAGTTGCTTTGCTGCAGCTTCACGATGATAAAGGCGTAGCCAGCTGGTAGGGGGTAGTCGAGGCTGATTTCTTGGTAATCACGATCCATGTCTATGCTACGGGGTGCTTGCAAAGAGTGAGTGTCACTGAGGTAGCCATGCAGGGAAGCTAGCTGCGGTAGCCAGGTTTGGTGTTTGTCTGCCGGCACCGCAAGCTCACTTACCACATTAGCAGGCAGCGAAAACTGCTGCTCGGCTTCCGTAGAACTACCAATTAATACCGTATGGTTGAGGGTGATGCCAGTAACGCTAAAAAATACTACTACGGTGAAAAGGGAGGTGGAAACGTAAATATGAATGGAGCGGGAGAAGCTGAAAAACTTTCATTTAATACGGTTGAAATTGGGCATGATGTTAATCAGTCGGATATATAGGGTCAGACCTCGGGTCTGACCCTATATATGGGTTAAAATGGAGTTTATGTTGCCGAACGCAAGGCCTCTGCTGGATCCAAATGGGCCGCAGCGCGGGCTGGAAAGTAGGCCGCTAGCATGGTCATCAGCAATATCAAACCGGCGCTGATGGCGATGCCGGAAACGCTAAGCACCATCGGCAAATGATTGGCCACGGTAAACAAGCGTGCAGGACCCCTCTCTCCAGGGATGGTGATGGCTTCAATGGCAAAGCTGCCGCCAATGGCAAGAACCAAGCCTACCACTATGCCCATGATGGCCAAGATTAGGGCCTCGTAGAGGAATAAACGGAACACGTTGCCCGCTTGGGCACCCATGGCCCGCATGTTGCCAATTTCGGCTACACGTTCGAGCAACACCATGCGATAACTATTGGAGATACCCACCAAGGTGATGATCAGCATTACCGCAAAGATCAGCTTTGCTACCAAGTCTAGGCCGTTCACCATGGACATGACGTTTTGGGTGACATCATCTAGATTTGTCACTTCAAAGCGTGTGTCTTGCCATGGGTCTTCAATGAAAGCTCGGCCACCCTGCATCATCATGCGCATGGGACCAAATACGTTGTCATCTTCTTCTGGTTTGGTGCTGGCTAGCTTGCTGACGGACTGCTCCAGTTCCTTGGTGGCTTTATGCATGTCTGCCATGTCTTTTAAAACGATGTTGACACGCTGAAAGTTATCGGCAGGAATGTTAAGCATTTCATTCATGGTGCTTAGGTTGGTGTAACCGTTAGAGCGGCCAAAGCCACTTTGGTTGGCAAATAGCGCCACCACGGTCCATTCCATCAGGTTTTGCTGGCCACTCATGGTCTCGCCCTTGACCATCACCGAACCATTCAGACGCACATTGAGTTTTTGCGCTATATTCATTGGTAGGGCTACAGTGCGCGGGGCAGACAATTGCTCTAAGCTGCCGCGCATAACCCGTACACGGTTAAACAACTGGGTTTCGTTTTCCAGTTCAATGCCTTGAATGGAGAGCCGGTCCGTAGAACTATTGTTAACCAGTTGTAGGCGTGAAGATGAGCGGCGCTTAACTTCTGTTACGGGCATGGATAAGCTGGCGATGGCTTGATCAACGATGTCACTGCGGTTAATGAGGCTGTTGCTGTATCCGCGCTGGGATACTACTTCACCGGTCATATACACATGGCCACCCAAGGCCGAGCTGAAATTGGTTTTTACCGCCGTGCCCATGGCCCCAGTGAGGGTGTTGAGCAAAGTGATGGCTAACATGCCAAAAGCAATGGCACCAGCGAGTAAAAAGCTACGTTTCTTCTGACGGAAAACGTTGCGATAGGCTAATTTAAACCAGGTCATAATGTTCTCCTTAACCTTGCATGGCTTTAACGGGGCTAACTTTCAGGGCGATAGCCAAAGGGTAAAGGCTAGCTAGTAGCGCTGCTACCACCATCATGGCAAGGGCGTTAACAATGGCCATAGCCGAAAGTGACGGGTAGAGGGCTTCGCCGCCAAATACCAAGTTAAAGAAGCTATTACTTGGCTCTATACCGGTTACGGCAAGTATGCCCACCACAATGGCACCGGCAATGATGCCTGCTATGCCTGCCGCTAATGCTAATACTAGAGTCTCCAACAGAATAAGCTTGCGTATAAAGCCTTTTTGCCCGCCAAGGGCACGCATGGTGCCAATTTCCACCATGCGTTCCGTTACCGAAATTACTAAGGTGTTCATGATGATAATGATGGCTACGATAGCAATCAGCACCATAAAGCCGTTCAGCACTAGGGCAATATTGTTGGCCATGGAGGCAATCATACCGGCGGCTTGCTCCCAATCTCCTGATTTCCAAATTAGGTCCCGTTGTTTAAACCAAGAAGCTAACTGTTGCTGTGCTTGGACGCTATCTACACGTGGCTTGAGTTTCACTACCACAAAGTTATATTGACGGGTGGCCGTGGCTTGCTGTGGTTTATTGCTGGCTAGACTGGCTATTAAATCGGCCTCTAGGTCGCTGCTATCTACCAATCTTTCCTCTGCTTCGCCAAATAAATCACTGCCGCCAAAAAGGTCTTCCTCTGAATCGGCGGCAATCAACTCTTGTTCGGCGGCGGATAGTTGGCTGGCTTCACTGGTGTCAATGTGCAAACCTAACAGGCTTTGGCTGGTGTGAATATCTACTAGGCTCATAAAGCCTAACTGGGGTGCCGATGTGGTTTTGAAAGCGAACACACCGCTGATGTTGACTGGGCGTATTACTGTGCCGACGTCGCTAGTTACGGTGAGTTGGATCTCTTCGCCTACTTTTATGGTGCGTCCTAGACTTGCTTCGAAACGTTTAGCAACTTCGGTGTTAATGGCTATGGCGTTATCGCCTGCTTGCCACATAGCACCTTTTTGCCATTGCAGATGTTGGCTAAAGCCCATGTCTTGCCAAGCTGCAACATCTACCCCCCAAAACATACTCATAGATTCGGCGCCTTCGCCGTTTTCTAAGTTAGCACGGCCAATGGTTTGTGGGGATAAGCTTTCGATGATGTCCAGTTCAGCTAAGGCTTGCCAGTTTTGTTCCATATTGGGCATGGCATTGTCGGCACTGCCACCGAAACCACCAAAGATACTGGTGTTGTCTTCTTCATCTTTGGGAGGGTTTTTGGCGGCTCTTTCACGTGCCCTTTCCGGCATGTTGGCGAGCTTCTGTTGGAATTCTAGCTGGGCTTTGGCAACGGGGTCCGTATAGATAAACAAGTCGCCACTGTATTGTTCGGTAAAACTGGTACGCATCTTATAGGACAGGCTGTCCATGACTGAGTTGCCCGCTACCAATAGCATCACCCCAAAGGCCATCAATGCGCCAACGATGATGCTCTTGCTGCGATGCTGCAGCAGGTTGCGTAAGGCAAGTTTCATCAACATAGCACTAGGCTCCGGCTGGTTTGGCTGCGGGGTCATTGACTCTATAATCATCCTCTTCTCTCACCCTATAATCGTCTTCGACGATGCCATCGCGGATTTTTACTACGTGATCGGCAACCTTGAGCACTTCTGGGTCATGGGTAGAGAAGATAAAGGTGGTGCCCAAGGTCTGGTTCATTTCCCGCATAAGCTGAATGATTTGTTCACCGGTCACAGAATCAAGGTTGGCTGTGGGCTCGTCAGCTAGCACGATGGTGGGCTTGGTGGCTAGGGCTCGGGCGATGGCTACGCGTTGGCGCTGGCCACCGGAAAGGGCGGACGGGCGACGTTGGGCGTATTCTTCTAGGCCTACCTGTTTTATTAGGTAGTTTATCCAGTCACGCTTTTCTGTTTCGCTCCAAGATTTGTACGGATCATCTTTGCCATCTCCCAACAACAGTGGGAATTCGATGTTCTCATACACACTCAGCACAGGGATGAGGTTAAAGTTCTGAAATATAAAGCCAAGGGTGCGATGGCGTAATTGGGTGATGTCGTGGTCACTAAGGCTGGAGGTTTTGATACCTTGAATAACCACCTCACCATCACTGGCGGTGTCGATGCAGCCAATCATGTTGAGGATAGTGGATTTACCAGAACCCGATGGCCCACTAATGGTGACAAAATCACCTTCTTCAACTTCAAATGACACCCCCTGTAGAGCATGCACCAAGGTTTTGCCCAAGGGGTAGTTCTTATGAACTTGTTGAAATTCTATTAATGGCATGGTGATCTCCAGCTAGCACGAATTATATCTTTTTAAGTATGACAAATAGGTGTATTGTTTTGGAATACAAGAAATCGTCAAACTGTGTAAATGTTGTGTAAATAGGCTACTTTTTGCCTAATAAAGCGGTAAATTAGCTGCAGTTAGATTTTATTAGTAAGAGGTGATGTATGCGTTTTTTTAAGCTGGGTATGCAGTTTGTTATAGCCACATCGGTCATGTTGTCTGCCTTGGTGCAGGCTGACGGTGTGCAAATTTTGAAAAATATCGACACCAATACCAATCGCTTAGACACGGATATTTCCATGGTAGCTACCATGATCAAAGAAGACGTCGAAGAGGGTACCGATAAGCGCGTGGTGCGCATGTTTCGTCGTGACTACGAAGATAAGTTTTTGATGTTGTTTCAAGAGCCAAGTTACAAATCAGGCCAAGGCTACCTACGGGTCGAAGACACCTTATGGTTTTATGATCCAGAAAGTCGCAAGTTTTCCATTCGTTCCATGAAAGACCGCTTTGATAACTCCAATGCCCGTAACTCCGATTTCCGCCGCTCGGCCTTGTATGAAGATTATGATGTTGTGAGCCAAACGGAAGGGAAGCTAGGTAAGTTCCCCGTATATATTTTGGAACTACAAGCCAAGCACGATGAAGTGACCTACCCCAAACAGATTGTACATGTGTTGAAAAAGCCCAATTTGTTGTTAAAAGCCCAAAACTACAGCGTTAGTGATCAGCTATTGCGTACCGCCTATTGGCCTGCTTACACCAAGTCTGGTGGCATCTATATTGCCAAAAAGCGTATCTTTGTGGATGAAGTCATCAAGGGCAATAAGACGACCTTTAGCTTTGACAAAATCAGCACCACCAAGATGGCTGACAGTACCTTTACCAAAGCCTACGTAGAACGCGTGAACCGATAACGGAGCCCCAAGACAATGAATAAACAGCATTATATTGTCGCTGCCCTAGCTGTCACCTTATCATCTGGTGTAGTGGCTAATGACAATGGTGTAGACGAAGACAGCCTCTTTGGTAGTGATGAGGCTAGCGAAGAACTGATGTTTGGCAGCGAAGACGATGAAGGTGATCTGTTTGCTGACGGCCTATTGAGTGAATCCGAAGGTGAGGAAATAGACCTATCGGTTGAGTTTCTACAGGGCGAAGAAGCTTATGCTTTAAATGGAGACTTCACTCTAGCAGGTACCACCACACGAAACGATTATCTAGCAACGGGTAAAACCACCAGTGATGTTATTAACGCTTCTGGCACTGTCACCATGGATGCACGCCCGTCGGCCAGTCTGCGAGCCTTGGTGAAAGCCGATTACAGTGTTGATCAAGATACCTCTGATACCAGTTTACGGGAAGCCTTTGTCGATTGGACCATCGGCGAATCATGGTACACCCGCACGGGCAAGCAGGTGATGCATTGGGGTGTGGGCTATTTTTACAGCCCAGCTGACCTTATCAATAGCGATAGTATAGACGCCGCAGACCCAGAAGCTGATCGCAAAGGCACTGAGGCTGTTAAGTTGCATTACCCAACAGGTAACGACAACTACTATGCCTATCTTGTGCCACAAACGGGGTCTAGTAACAACGCCGTGGGTTTGAAAGGTGAATGGCTGATAGACCAAAACGAACTAACTATGGCTACGGTGAGTCGGCCTAGTGGCCACAATAGCCTAGCTATGACCTATTATGTGCCAAGTAGTGAAGTGGATTTTTTTGCTGAATACGTGATGCATCAAGGCCTAGTAAGCAGTTTACATAACTCAAGTGATTGGGTATCTCAGGCGACCCTTGGTGCCAGTTATGCGTTTTCTGAAGATGACGACTACGCCATTTCCATGCGTGCCCAGTATTACGATGATGGCGTGGCAGAAAATCAGTACACCGCCGTTAATCTACGTTGGGCTAGCATATATCAATCTGACTACACCTTGAGCCTTACAAGCCTAAACAACACCACGGATGATTCGACCTTAAACAAAGCTTCCTTGAGCTATCGTTATAGCGATGACGTTAAAGCCACCTTTACTTACAGTAACGCCGATGGTGATATTGGTGATGAGTATAGCCGCGCCGGTGCTGGTGATAGTGTGAGTTTGAAGGTGACCTTTTGGCAGCGGGAGTATTAGTTAAATACACACCGTAGGTCGGACTGAAGTCCGACCTACAATCCGACCTAGGGTGTATTCTTTAGCTAACTCAGTTGCTCATAGGGCATGCCCACATACTAACAAAGGGGCGTGATTTAAGGTTTGTTTAAACGCTCAGAATTGACCTTGATTAGAGTTTCGGTGCCCTCAGTGGCATTTACGGCTTTATATGGTCTCAAAGAGTCCACGTAAACCGCCTACCAAGTGTGGAAAATCTTGTTCTTGTACACCAGAAAAGCCCATTAGAAGGCCTTGTTGAGGTGCTTTAGGCTGAGACTCGTTATTGAGGAAGTGACTTGATAAGGCCTGGGTATTGATGCCCATTTTACGTGCTTTATCGGCAAGTAAAACATCGTCAAAGGGCTGTTTTGCTAAAGCCACTAGATGAGTGCCCGAGTGAGGAACGATAGGCGTTAACCAAGTACCTAATTCTCGTTCAATAAGTGGTACCAGTAGGTCACGTTTTTGACGGTACAATTTACTCATTTTGCGCATATGGTGAGTAAAATGGCGATCCGCTAAGAAGCTACTGAGAGCCGGTTGAATGTGTAGTGAAGCCATGCCACCAAGCTGCGCTTGGATATCCATAAACGCATCACTGAGACTAGCTGGGACCACCATGTAACTAAGGCGAAAGTTCTGAAACATGAGTTTGGAAAAGCTACCCATTAGGATAGTGCGTTGGCTCAAGTCCATGTTGTAGAGCAGAGGCGGTGGTAAACCCTCGTAGGTAAATTCACTGTCAAAATCATCATCGATCAGCCAGCAACCGGTATCAGCACTGAAATTTAACCATTCATGGCGTCTAGGGCCACTCATGGTGATTCCCAAGGGGTATTGTCGGCTAGCGGTCAGCAAGGCGAACTTAGGTTTGCTGCCTGCTGATGTCGGCAGCTCTGGTGGTATAGCGCCAGCTTCATCCACTTCGATAAATTGACTGTTGAGGCCTAAGGATTGAATAACGCGCTGTTGTATTCGATAGCCAGGGTTCTCTAGTAGTACCGTATCACCGGGTTGCGTAAGCAGCCTGCTCAATAAGGTTAAGCTATCTCGTTGTCCGGCGGTGATAATAATTTGTTGCGGCTGGCAGTCCATACCGCGCATGCTTTTAAGGTAGCGGGAAATTTGTTGGCGTAAGGGCCAATAACCACCATTATGTTGGTCGTGCAATAACTCTGCCGATGGATTACGCCAAGCCTTGGCTAAGCAGCGTGCCCATAAGGGGAAAGGAAAGTTATCAGCATCGGGTCCTGCGTTAAAACCTAAGGGGGTATCTTTGTAGGAGCTGCTTGGCGAACTTATTAAATTGGTAATGACTGGCGCAGACGTAGGTAAAGGGCGTATTTGCTCGGCCACAAAAATACCAGAGCTAGGACGTGAAACCAGATAACCTTCGGCGAGAAGTTGTTCGTAAGCACTTAAAGTAGTGGTACGCGAAACTTGCAGAGCGCCAGCGAGGTTTCTGCTAGAGGGTAGGCGTTCATTGCTAGCTAGCTGCCCAGATATGACTAATTGACGCAACTGATCCAATAACTGCTTGTATAAAGGCGTCGCGCTAGCTTGATCTATCACGAGGTTAATGACACCCAAAGCACTGCTTTTTGTCGACATAGTTTTGTAAACTGGTTATTTAAGAATAAAAATAAAATGTATCCTGAGCATTACCAGTTTAGCTCAATGGGATTTGTTTGTAACTTGGTTTCACAACTACATAGCTTGCAGTAGAATAGGCTCCCTTAGCGTCTTCTATGCTTTTAAAATAACGGACTTATTCATGACCCTACTGAGTGTAAACCTGAACAAAATTGCTTTGCTACGTAATTCTCGTGGTCGAGATTTCCCTAATGTTTGCGACTTTGCGCGTAAGAATATTGATTTGGGTGTGCGTGGTATTACTGTGCATCCACGTCAGGATGAGCGTCATATTACCAATCAAGATGCCTATGATTTAGGTGCCTTGTGCCAGCCCTTAGAAGGCATTGAATACAATATTGAAGGCTTCCCCTCTGAGCACTTTCTTAATATGGTGGAAGAGATAAAGCCAGATCAGTGCACCCTAGTGCCCGATGCGCCAGGCCAGTTAACCTCTGACCATGGCTGGGATATGCACACTCAGTTTGAGCAGGTAGATGCCGTATGCAAACGTCTCAACGCCATGGGCGTACGTAGCGCTATCTTCCTAGACCCAGATGTCGAGCAGGTTGAGCTAGCTGCTAAGTCTGCAGCTCAGCGTATTGAGCTGTATACGGAAAAATTTGCTTCTACTTGGAACACGCCGCAGCAAGAAGCCGTATTAGCACGCTATGCCGCTGCCGCCAAGCGCGCTCAAGAGTTAGGTTTAGGTGTTAACGCTGGACATGATCTAGATAGCCAGAACCTAGCAGATTTCTTAACCATTCCTAATGTTTTGGAAGTTTCCATAGGTCATGTACTGACTATCGAATGCATCGAACGCGGCATGGTATCGGTAATCGGTGATTACCTAGACATCTGCGCCAGCAACCCTGACGCTTAGCATTGCTACATAGCCATACCTATTAGCATGCCACCGAGGGCAATAATGTGAATAAGCATTATTGCTCGATCATTCCACATCACACCCACAACAAACCAGCCCACTAAGCCTACCAAAAACAGATATTGATTAAGTGGTGTAAAGTTAAACGCCGTAGCTGTATAGCCGATGATTTGCACAATAGAAGCGAACCATTTTAGCAACCAAGTTTTGCGGCCTGTATCAGGCATCATGTTAAGTAATAATTGAGTCATTGTAATCTCCTGTTTGTAGTGAAATGACGTCGAACTGATGGCTTCATTTTGCTATGACACTAGTTCATTGACTAATCATTAATACTCCCTGTAAGCTGTCGAAAAACTACAGTCTAACTTCGAAGTGAGAGTCATGATGAGAGTGAATCTAAACAGTGTTCGCGTGTTTTGTGCTGCCGCTAAATATTTGAACTTTCGCCTCGCTGCGCAGCAGTTACATCGCACTCATGGGGCTGTAGCCCAGCAAGTGAGGCAGCTGGAACAGCAAATGGGTGTGACGCTGTTTGAACGTTTGCCTAGAGGCTTGGATCTTACTCCGCAGGGCGACATGTACTACCAAGAATGCCGTAAGTCTATTGCTCGAATTGATAAGGCAACGGCTGAGTTAATGGCGCCCCAAGGGCAGTTGCGTTTAAGTGTGCCACCGTCTTTGGCGTCGCGTTGGTTGGTGCGTAGGTTGTCTGATTTTTCTGCCCAACATCCGGATATTGAAATACAGCTATCCGCTTCTGATAAGCTGGTGCAGTTGGATCAAGGCGAAGCTGACTTGGCCATTCGTATTGCTGCCAATAGCAGCGACCCAGAGCTAATTTATGAGTTCTTAGCGCCTGCTGATTTGTGTATGGTAGCGAGCCCAAATTTTGAGGTGCAGGGTGATTTAAACGATCCTAATGTGCTGGCTAGGCAACGCTTGATAGAAGATAGTCACCCCAGTTGGCAAGGGGTATTTGATCAGTACGATATGCAAGCACCTAAAGCTAGCATGTCCTTTAACCAAACCACTTTGGCTTTAGATTCTGCCATTGATGGTATGGGTATTGCCTTGTCCCCAAGGTTATATATAGAACGAGAAATTGCCGATAAACGTTTAAAAGTGCTCGCTGAGTATCGAAACCAGCAGCACTATAGTTTTTATTTGGTATATCCAAAACAAGATAAGCAGGGTAGTCCAGCAAGGCAAGCCTTTGTGGCTTGGTTGCGAGAGCAGTTAAGCGGGGTCAGACCTCAGGTACCCAAGGCACTCGCTCCGCTCATGGGGCAGGCCCTCTGACCCCCAATGTTAACTACATCTTCATGCGTTCGCCTTTCGGATCGTAGAAACCCTGTAGGCTGGCCGTGGCAGAGAAGCGTTCTTGCGCTACTTCAATTTCAAAGCTAGCTGCTTCTAACACGTCTTTCTTTAGGCCTGCGACGTTCACATAACCCATGCCCAAGGCGCCGCCTACGGCGTGGCCGTACATGCCAGAAGTTAGGTAGCCCACGTACTCACCATTCATTACGATGGGTTCGTTGTGATACAGCAACGGCTCTGGATCGTCTAGCTTGAACTGCACTAAGCGGCGATCTGGTATACCGGCAGCCTTCTGTTCTATAAAGGCTTGTTTGCCTAAGAAGTCTTTGATGTCTGGTTTGGCGGTGAAGGCAAGGCCAGCTTGTACTAGGTTGTCTTCGCCAGCGATGTCGTGACCCCAATGGCGGAAGCCTTTTTCTAGGCGCAAGCTGTTTAGCGCATGCAAGCCAACGTTGGCAATATCGAACTCGGCGCCAGCTTCATGGATGGCATGGAAAACGGCCGTAGCTTGGTCAGCAGGAGCCATGATTTCCCAACCTAATTCACCCACGTAGGAGATACGCTGTAGCCAGCACTCTACGGTTTCACCATTGCCTAGGGTAACATTGGCATAACGACCAGTACCAAAAGCAAAGTTTTCGTTGCTCATGTCGGTTTCAGCGATCTTGGCTAGGGTATTGCGTGCGTTAGGACCTTGCACCGAGAAACATGCAAAATTTTGGCTAACATTTTCTACTTGCGTATCACCAATCAGATTTTCCTGTAAGTGCCACCAATCACGGTTCAAAGAGCCGATGCCGGTTACTACCCAAAAGCGTTCATCGTCTAAGCGGGCGATGGTTAGGTCGGCTTCGATACCGCCACGGCTGTTGAGCCAGTGGGTGTATACTAGCTTGCCAACGGGTACGTCAATATCGCTGGTGCTGATGTATTGCAAGGTTGCTAGGGCGTCCTTGCCTGTAACTTCAAACTTACCAAAGGAGGACATGTCCACGATGCCCACGCTGTTACGCATGGCCATGTGTTCGGCAGCAAAGTTGTCAAACCAGTTTTGACGCTTGTAGCTGTATTCGTATTCGGCTTTTTGGCCTTCATTAGCAAACCAGTTAGGGCGCTCGTAGGCACCCACTTCACCAAAGCAGGCATTGGCTTCTTGCAAGGCCGCATGAATAGGGGATAGCTGCTTGTTGCGAGCTGTGTGGTACTGGTAGAAGGGCCAGTGCATGGCGTAAGTGTGACCTAGGGCTTCTGGAATACGCTCTGCCACGTAATCGTCTGTGCGCTGCGCTGGGTGGTGACGGCGCACGTCACATTCGGTAACGTCACCGGATGGATAGCCGTCCACAATCCAGTCAGCCATGACTTTACCCATGCCGCCACCGGCACCGATGCCTTTGGAGTTCATACCACAGGATACCCAGAAATTGCTTAGTTCTGGGGTTGGACCCATAAGGTGCAGGTTGTCGGCAGTGAAACTTTCTGGACCGTTAAACCAAGTACGGATACCCACTTCGCCAAAGGTTGGGAAGGTCTCTAGACTGTCATACAAGTAGTCCTCGATGTGCTCCATATCGAAATCAAACTGATCAAAGCAGAAGTCTTCGGCTATACCAGACATCGGGTAGCCCTTAGCATGGCCTTCAAACCAGCCTACCAGCATCTTGCCAGCGTCTTCTTTGAAATAAACACCCTTGTCGAAGTCGCGTAGCACAGGACGTGGCGTAAGGCCGTCGATTTCTTCAGTTACCACATAGAAATGCTCGCAAGCGTAAAGAGGTAGGTCAACACCCACGGTCTTGGCAATGTCACGGGACCACAAACCACCGGTCAACACCACCTTGTCGGCCATGATGGTGCCTTTGTCGGTGCGTACACCGATGGCTGTGCCATCTTCTACTAGAATTTCTTCCACCTTGGTGTTTTCTTTTACTAACGCACCGCCCATGCGAGCACCCTTGACGAGGGCCATGGTGGTATCGATAGGGTTGGTTTGGCCATCTTTTTCGATGTACAGGCAACCAACACAACCTTCGGTGTTAATGCCAGGGTAGATTTCCTCTAGCTCTTCGTTACTCAAGAACTTGGACTCTACGCCAAAGGCAGCTGCCATAGAGGCTGAGCGGCGCAGCTCTTCCAAACGTTCTTCTGTGCGGGCCATGGATAAGCTACCAATGCGCTTGTAGCCTGTAGCCTGACCGGTTTCTGCTTCTAGACTGGCATACAGGTCGTGACTGTATTCGGCTAGCTTAGTTAGGGTAGGAGTGGGCCACAACATGCTCACAAGGCCAGCTGCGTGCCAGGTGGTGCCGCAGGTAAGCTGCTTACGTTCTAGTACCACTACGTCTTTCACACCACGCTTGGTAAGGTGATAGGCAATGGATGCGCCGGCGATACCACCGCCAATGATGACAACTTGGGCTTGGTTAGGTAAAGAGTCAGTCATGAAATGTTCCTTAAATTATCGTCGTCTTTGCGTACCCAAAGCATTCGCTTTGCTCATGGGGCATGCTAAGTGAAGCGCGGCAATCTCCTGCAGGATGGCACTTTGGCCGAGAGAGATTGCTTCGCTACGCTCGCA
>DPHB01000001.1:209840-210823 GCA_003521845.1 Oceanospirillaceae bacterium
TGCTTCGCTACGCTCGCAAAGACGGTTAATAATGCCATTCGCAATGGCGATGATTAATTAAGAGCGCAACAACGCGCTACTTGGGTCATAAGCTGGGTCAATTTCTACGTGACACTGGCGTGTGCCGTCAGAAGTCTCAACAGTCATGGCTTGGCCCGCTACAGCGTGCTCTGGCTTCACATAGGCAAAACCTAAGCTCTTACCAACCCGGTAACCATAAGCGCCACCAGTGATGATGCCGGTGTGCTCGCCATTCACATAAACGGCTTCGTTGCCGAATACTTCGGCAGGAACTTCATCATCAAATACCAAATAGGCTAGGGCCATGTCGACGCCGTTTGCATGACGCTGGCGCATGTTTTGTGCACCAATGAAATCGCGGCTTAGGTCGATAAAGCGATCCATGCCGGCTTCGATGCCAGAGATTTCTTCGGTAAATTCGTGGCCGTAGGCGCGGTAGCCTTTTTCCATACGCATGGAGTTAAAGGCGCGGGTACCAAAGTTACGTAAGCCTAGTGGCTTGCCAAATTCCATCAAGGATTCGTAGATGGAGATAACCTGGTAGCTTGGCATGTGTAGTTCCCAGCCTAGTTCACCCGCGTAGGATACGCGCATGGCAAAGATCTGTGCCGAATCAATTTGAATGTCTTTGCAAGACAACCAAGGGAAGGCTGCGCTAGAAAGGTCATCCATGGATACTTGTTCTAGGATTTCACGAGCTTTAGGCCCCGTTAGCAATAAACCACCCCATTCTTCGGTAATGTCTTCGATTTGTACGTCAAAGTCACCACGATGCCAGTCCATCCAGTTGTAGTCTTTTAGCTGGGAACCAATTGCACCCATTAGCAAGAATTCATTTTCGCTGATGCGGCTGATGGATTGTTCAGCCATGATGCCGCCATTGTGGCCATGGAATAGGGTCAAACCAATACGGCCATCTTTTTGCGGTAGCTTGTTGCAAGATAGGTTATCCAAGAAGGCGT
>DPHB01000001.1:210967-236787 GCA_003521845.1 Oceanospirillaceae bacterium
ATAGGTTATCCAAGAAGGCGTAAGCATCTGGGCCAGTGATACGGAATTTGGCTGTGCCGCTCAAGTCGGTAATACCACAGGCGTTTTGTACGGCAGCGCATTCTTCGGCGACTACAGCATGAGTTTCGTTGTGTAGCCAAGATTCGCTTTCGTGTTGTACCGCAGGTGTGCGGAACCAAGCTGGCTTCTCGTAGCCTGCTACTACAAAGTGTTCGGCACCGGCTTGATTAAGTACCATGTTAAGTGGGCTGGTGCGAATAGGGCGGCCGTGAGGACGGTTTTCTGTTGGCGAACCACTGGAGTACATGCGCTCGTAGGATTCGATAGCGCGAGTAGTGCAGTACTTCTTGTCGGCCCAAGTGCCAAAACGACGGCTATCTAGGGATGCCATGTTCAGTTCGGTTTGCCCATGCACCATCCACTGGGCCATGTACTTACCGATACCGCCTTGAGCGATACCGATAGAAGCACCAGATAGCATCCAGAAGTTACGTACTTCAGCTGAAGGTCCACAAAGGAAGTTGTCATCTGGAGTATGGGTAATAGCGCCGTTAATAACAGTACGTACACCAACTTCAGCGAAATCTGGTGCCAAGTCCATGCAGCGATCCAGCCAGGGCATGATTCGCTCTAGGTCACCTTCAAATAGGCCGCGGTCAAAGGACCAGTCCATGCCCTGTAAAGCCCAAGGCTTGGCGCCACGGGTTTCGTAAGGGCCAACTAAGAAACCATTGCCTTCTTGGCGGATATAAGACGCAGCCCAGGAATCACGTACAACAGGTAGTTCACGGGTTAGCTTGGCAAGGGCCGGGTGATCATCTGTTACCAAGTATTGGTGTTCAAGGTTCACAAGTGGTACGTGTACACCCACCATGCGGCCAACTTCAGGCGCAAAACAACCGCCACAGTTAACCACGTGTTCGGCAATGATGGTGCCTTTTTCGGTGATCACTTCAAACTCACCGCTTTCCATCACATTGATGTCGATAACGCGATTAAAACGGCTCATGGTGGCACCGTTTTCACGGGCCAATTGGCCTAACGGCATCACTACAGAAGTCGGGTCAACGTGACCGTCGTTAGGTGTATGCAAAATAGAACGGGCATTGGGGAAGGTCATTACCTGAGCAATTTCTGCGGCTTCTTCTTTGGATACGAAGTTCATTTCGCAGCCCACGTTTTCGGCACGGCTCTTGATGTTGCGGAACCATTGATCTTCTAGTTCTGAGTAGGAAACACGTAGGGAACCCGTCTTGTGGAAGCTACTTGGTAAGCCGGTTTTTTCTGGCAAGACTTCGTCGTACAACTTCATGGTATATTCATGGATTTTGGACAAGGTGTGGTTGCCGTTGAAGTTAGGGCATAGGCCTGCTGCGTGCCAGGTGGAACCACTGGTTAGTTCGCCCTTTTCGACTAGGACGATATCGGTCCAGCCTTCTTCCGTGAGGTGATAAGCCAGGTTAACACCTAAGGAACCGCCACCAACGATGACAACGCGAGCATGAGTAGGTAATGACATTTTGTTCTCCTAGTTAAACTATGCGCGGCCAATTTGGGCGCGGCTAATACTGATATCAAAGGCTTCACGGATGGCCATGTCTGTGGCATCGTCTACATGACTTGGGAAGTGCTCTGACAAAATCTTGTCTTTACGGGCAATGGCTTTATCCAGTAATACGGGTGTGTTGGCTTCTTTCCATTGATTAGGGCTAAGGCGATCACCAATTTCTGGGTAGATGTATTCGCTTTGCATCACCTGCAAAGTTTGCCCAGAACCCAGGTAGTGGCCCTTATTGTTAAGGCAAACATCTTTGATTACATCAAAGCTCAAGGAGTCTTCGTCTACCTTTAAGCCTTTGGTGATACGCATACAAGCACCTAGGACATCGTTGTCCATAATGAGGCTTTCTGGGCACACACCCATTAAGCTAGCGTACATGCCTGCTGATTCATATACTACGTTGGCTCCGGCCATAGCTGCAGCTGCAGCAGTGTAAGCACGTTCGGCACCGGCTTGGAAGTCAGGTAGTTTGGCGTCAGTCATGCCACAAGCTGTGCCTGTGGGTAGGTCAAAGTAGTTACCCATTTGTACACAAGCTGCCGATAGCACGCCTTGTTCAGGAGAACCGCCACTCATGGCACCGGTACGTAAGTCAGAAACAAAAGGCCAGGTACCAATAATGGCTGGTGCGCCCGGTTTGATGGCGTTTACATAGATCAAACCACCTAGGCATTCGGCCCAAGCTTGGGAAACCGCACCGGCTAATAGGGCAGGTGAGGTGGCGCCTGCTTGGCTAGCAGATAGCAGCAAGATTGGCATACCACCTTCAACACCCACACGTAGGCATTCTAGAGACTCTTCGGCAAAGGTCATTGGCGGTACAACAAAGCAGTTGGACATGGAAACAAACGGACGCTCGCGCCACTTGTCTTCGCCACCAGCGAACATGTGTAGCATCTTTAAGCCTTCAGTAACATGGTCTGCTTCGGTGAAGGCGGTGCCAACATGCTTGGTGGTACCCATGATGGATTCATAAAGCGTGTTCATGTCCAGCTTCATCGGATCTGTCAGATCTCGCAGTACGCAAGTACGCTGGAACATATGGATATGTTCACAAGTATCGGCAATACGCGACATATTGTACAAGTCAGAGGTGACAGGATCACGGTAAGTGTTAGTTGATGGATCGGCAATATGCACTGCGGCACCAGCCGTAGAAAAATGCACGCGTTGGCCACTTAGTTCAAGATCGTGCTTTGGGTCGATGCCGTGTAAGGTCAAGTTACGCTGTGCCATTTGCATGGTGCGGTCAACAAGGTCTCTTGGCATACGCAAGCGGCCATCGTCACCCAGTTCGGCACCCGCGGTAACACATACGTCAATACAATGAGGGGTGGCTCGTGAAAAGCCAATTTCAGCTAAGATCCGGTAAGCATTTTCGGCAATAGCATCCATATCTGCCGGTTTTAAAGGGGTGTAATCGCCACCTAATTCGCCTGGGCGAACAGGTTTTACATCTTCAGCAAGGGGTGCTTGGCGTACGGCTACTCGGGCCGAACGGCCTCCAGATCTACGGGTCATATAGTGATCCTATTGTTAAAATTATTTATGCAGGTTTAAATTTTCATAAGCAGAGCAAAGCTTAGCAGAGCAATATTCGACATTTTTTGGCGTTTACGCAATTGATAATTTTTTCGCACAGGATTAGAATTTCTAATTCATAAATATTATGAATAGTTAATATATGGGCAGAAAACTACCACCACTAAACAGCTTGCGGGCCTTTGAAGCCGCCGCACGTCATTTGAGCTTTACCAAAGCCGCCGATGAGCTGTGCGTGACACAAGCAGCGGTGAGCCATCAAGTGAAGTCTTTGGAAGACTATTTGGACAAGGCTTTGTTCGTGAGATCCCCGCGTAACCTGCAACTCACGGAATATGGCTTGGGGCTGTTGCCGGTGCTGGTAGAGAGCTTTGATAACGTGGCAGATGTTATTAAAGACTTACGCTTGGAAGAATCTAGAGGTATGGTGAAAGTGCGCCTAGCGCCTTCTTTTTCTGCCAAATGGTTGTCGCCAAAGTTGATGAATTTCTGGCATCAGTACCCTGAGGTCAGCTTATCCATGTACCATGGTAACAATGCCGTGGACTTTGCTCGTGAAGACATTGATATTGCCATAACCTATGGCCGTGGATATTGGCCGGGAGTGGATGCTTACCCCATAATGACGTTGGATTATTTTCCGGTAGCCAGCCCAGAGTTCCTAGCCAAACAACCGCCTATCGCTAGCTATGAGGAAATGGCGCAATATTACTTATTGCATGATGTTGATCACGATACCTGGTTGGCTTGGTACAATCATGTGGGTTTTCCCAATATACCCTTAAAAAGTGGCTACATATTTGATGATACCAACGTGGTCATTCAGGCGGCGATAGATGGCCAAGGTTTTGCTTTATGTTCTAGCCAATTTGTGGCCGATCATTTGGAAAGCGGGCGCTTGGTGAAGGTGTTTGAAGAATCTCTCGAAACCGATTACGCCTATTATGTTTGCTGCCCCCAGAGTCATTTAAAGCGCCCTGGTGTGCGTGAATTTAGGGATTGGATGATTGCCCAGTCGGAGATTCCTAGCCAGACGGAATAGTCATGGCTATGCATGCTTATTGTTCGCTGTAGTTGCTGCCAATCGAACAAGCGCAAATACGGCTCAACCGGGTAAAAGAATACCCTGTGCTTTGATGCCATTCGTTAAACAGTGCCTGCACCTTTTTCTGGTCCCGTAAGCTAGTAGGGTTTTCAGCAATATCTAGGCCTGCGTCACGTAGGCACATTACCACGTCACCAGTTAGTATGTAGGCATCTACGCCCATTTCGCGCAGCATGCGGGGGCCGCTCATGCCACCCAAACGAGAACCGTGTTTCTTAAGGTGTTGGCATAAACCTAAAAAATCTTCATGTGGCCAATTAGCCACCATGTTGGCAAAGCTGCCGTGTTCTTGCTGCTGGTCGTAAATATACAGAGCGTTGGCAAGCACGCTGTTGATCTTTTGATGATTACGAACGATACGTTGGTCTTTGCCCATAGCCTCTATTTGTTCAGGGCTTAGTAATAGTAGTTTTTCTGGGTCAAAGCCCATGAATACGGTTTCAAAGTCAGGCCATTTGCTTTCTATCACGCGCCATACAAAACCAGCTTGAAACACCACCTTGGCCATCATAGACAAAAAACGGTCATCGCCTATACCGGCTATATCTATTTTGGGTTGGGGGTCGGCGAGACGTTGTTCCAAGGATTCCATGCTGCCATTGCGGCGCAGAGCGCGCTCGAGAATAGGATTAAATTGAATAGTCATACTGGTTCCAAGTAGGTTTGCCATGCTTTGCATAAAAGTATAGCAAAACCTGCTCGCAACCGTGATCTTATGAATTAACTGTCAATATCTTTGCTGCGCATGGCATCGCGAATAACCGCCTTGGTCATGGCAATCATCATAAGTACCATCACTATGGTAAAGGGAAGAGCACCGATGATCATGGCATTTTGTAAGGCACCAAATGGGTTGGCCTCGGCACCTGAGTTACCTGCAATAATTAATGCGCCAATAACGGCAGTGAGGATAACACCCCAAATAATGCGGTGCTTTATACCTGTGTCCTGTTGGCCGCCAGACATGATGGTGTTGATTACCAAGATGCCTGAGTCGGCGGAGGTGACCAAAAAGGTCATGATAAGAACCACGCTCATGATGGTTAGGCCGGCTAAGAAGCCGCCATCAATCATATAGCTAAGGGTCACAAACAGTTTATTGGTGTTAGTGGCGCCTATAATGGCACCTTCGGCGATACCCGATAACTCTAGGTCTATGGCTGTACCACCTAAGATAGTCATCCACAAGAAGCAGACAATTGCTGGTGCAATTACACAGCCTAAAATGAACTCGCGAATGCTACGGCCTTTGGAAATACGTGCCAAGAACAGCCCCACAAATGGCGAGAAGGCTATCCACCAAGCCCAATAAAAAGTTGTCCAGCCAGACTGCCAGCCAAATAATCGACCAGGCTCACCGGCCGCATAGATGCTGCTCGCTAAGGCATCAAAATTGGCCATGCCAGTGGCAGCAGCAGGTGCGGTTGCTTTAAATCCCTCTAGGTTGCCCCAAGGGTTGGTGGCTGCGGTGTACAAGGCTTGGCCTTGTTCTGGGCTTACGCTGCTAGTCACACTTGGAATAGAACTAAGATAAGCCTCCATGGAAAGAGGCTGAAAAGCAGTGAAAGACAGCGCTATAAGGTGCCACAGATAATCTAATATACCTTGGCCAAATTGCGACATAGCAAAAGCAAATGAACCAAATAGTACGAACGTTGTAAGTAGGATCACCGACAGTACCAGGTTTAAGTTGGACAGGTACTTAATACCTCGGCCTACACCGGACACGGCTGACAATATAGACAGGCTCATGATAACAATAAGCCCAGCAATCAAGCCTACGGTACTAGGCTTAGGTGCCGTATTGTCGCCATTCATTAGCCAGGACATATCTGTTACCGCGTAAACGCCATCGATAAATTGACTCACACCAAAGCCGATGGTAACCGAGACACCCAAGATGGTAGCGACTACGCCCAAAATATCCACTACATGGCCA
Source organism: Oceanospirillaceae bacterium (assembly GCA_003521845.1). Lineage (GTDB taxonomy): Bacteria > Pseudomonadota > Gammaproteobacteria > Pseudomonadales > Balneatricaceae > Njordibacter. Next base: position 217,115 of record DPHB01000001.1, read on the forward strand.
AGTGGGCCGTTAATATAGCGACCAAATAGTGGCGTAAGGGCTGAGCGGATGGTCAGGGGCATGTGGCGAGTATAGGCGTAATAGGCCAATGATAAACCCGTTACAACATAAATAGCCCAAGCATGAAAACCATAATGCAAGAAGGTGTAGCGGTAGGCAGATTGCACCGCTTCAGGGCTATTAGCTGTGGCTTCACCTTGTAATACAGCTGGGTTGGAACCCCACAAGCCCAAAGGCTCTGCTGTGGCAAAAACCATAAGGCCCACACCCAAACCAGCACCAAACATCATGGAAAACCAAGAAAAGTTAGAAAACTCCGGTTTTGTATCTGGGTCACCTAGTTTACGAGAGCCTGTAGCCGGATAAATGGCTAAAGCCAATAGGAAAAACAGGAATATACCTACGGCCCAAACATAAAAACTGTTAAATACGTTGAGCAAGGTGCCATTAACGACAGACAAGATACTGTTAGCGTTACCGGGCCACACTAGGGCCCAAATAACCAACAAGGACATGATTAGTTTACTCGATAACGCAATGGGAAGGCTGTAGCCCTCATAAAAGCCATGGGCGGCTTTGGGAATTTCAATTTCGGTAAAAGGGGGTTTGATAGCCATGTATCACCTCAGTCAATTTTTATAGTTGATGTGCTTACTCGAGGTGGAATACTAAGCACACAATAAGACTAGACTAAGTTATGTTTTTGGCTTTAAACGTGTCGCTTGTGCGTAATAAACTGGCAGATGCGGGCAAAGACTAAGGAGTAGAGAGGGCTATTTAATATAAGTTAGGGCAACTTTGGTGTTGTCGATAACTTTGCGCATCACAAAGGCCGATTTTACGCCGCTGACCCCTTCAATACGGGTGATTTTGCCTAATAACAGCTCATGGTAACTGTCCATGTCTGGCACGGATATTTTTAACTGATAATCGGCTTCGTGACCGGTGATGATATAGCACTCGGTGACCTCAGGATATTGGCTAACGGTATCCTCAAAACGTTGGAAACGTTCGGGGATATGTTTGTCCATAATGATATGCAGTATGGCTGTAAGGTTGAGATTGACCGCGCGTTCGTTGATGCGCACGACCTTGTCACGTATGACCCCTTCTTCTTCTAATTGTTTTACTCGGCGTGAGCAGGGTGCTGGGGTTAGGCCGACACGTTCGGCCAATTCCTGATTGGACAGGCTACCGTCGTTTTGTAGCTCATGCAGAATCTGAATATCAAATTTATCAAGTTGCATATAATGCTCAATCTTTGGAGGATTTTAGAAGTCGAGTTTAAAGTTTATATAAATTGCTTAAATATATCAATTTTGACAAAAATATTGCTGTAATTTTTGTAAACAAGCCTAATTAGATAAGAAATTGCGTGGCTGGCTTGTTATACTATGTTCATAGTTTAAAACACCCATGCCTTAACAGGATTTAATCATGTTTGATTACCGTAAATACAGCGCCTTTCAACCCGTTTCTTTGCCTGACCGTACTTGGCCAGACAACACCATCACTAAAGCACCGGATTGGTGTAGTGTTGACCTGCGTGATGGTAACCAAGCGTTAGTTAATCCGATGAACGTTGAGCAAAAAACCCGTTTGTTTAATTTGCTTGTTAAGCTAGGTTTTAAAGAAATTGAAGTGGGTTTTCCATCGGCTTCTAAGCCTGATTTTGATTTTGTCCGCAAGATCATTGACGAAGGCTTGGTGCCAGATGGTGTGACTCTACAGGTATTAACTCAAGCTCGTGAAGCTTTGATTAAGCGTACTTACGAAGCTTTGGCTGGTTGTAAGAAAGCGGTTATTCACGTTTACAACTCCACCTCTACGGTGCAGCGTGAACAGGTGTTTGGTCAGGATATGGACGGTATCAAGTCGATTGCCGTACAAGGTGCCAAGTGGGTACAAGAGTATGCAGGTAAGCATCCAGACACCCAGTGGGCTTTCCAATACTCACCAGAAAGCTTTACCGGTACCGAATTGGATTACGCTGTGGACGTTTGTGATGCCGTGATTGATGTATGGCAACCTGAAAATGGCCGTGAGGTCATTATCAACTTGCCATCCACCGTAGAGATGTCCACACCTAACGTGTTTGCTGACCAGATCGAATACTTCTGTCGCAAACTAGCTAAGCGTGAGCATGTACGTATTTGTTTGCATACTCATAACGACCGTGGCTGCGCTGTAGCCGCTGGCGAACTAGGTGTAATGGCTGGCGCAGACCGTGTCGAAGGCACCTTGATGGGTAACGGTGAGCGTACTGGCAACATGGATATTATTACCATGGCCATGAACTTGTATTCACAAGGTGTGGACCCTAAGTTGGACTTCAGTGATATTGTAGAAATTAACGAAACCGTTGAAGCTTGCACCGAAATCCCAGTTGGTGTACGTCACCCTTGGGCTGGCGAGCTAGTTTATACGGCTTTTTCTGGCAGTCATCAGGATGCGATTCGTAAGTCGGTGAAGTACCATGAAGATCATCAAAAGCCCCATTGGGATGTGGCTTATTTGCCAATAGATCCTCGTGATATTGGCCGCGAATACGAAGCCGTAGTGCGGATTAATAGCCAAAGCGGTAAGGGCGGCGTAGCCTTGGTATTGGAGCGGGACTACAATATCGAACTACCTAAGTGGATGCACATGCCTTTGAGCCGTGTAGTCCAAGGTGCCACGGAAGCCACTGGTTTGGAAATTTCCCCAGTGAATATTCACAGCCTTTATCAAAAGAATTTTGTTGAAGTGGCAGATGCTTGGTCTTTGAAGGACTACGGCATGCAAAAGCATGACGGCAAGGTGAAGGCCAACTTTACCTTTGGTGAATATCAGCTAGAAGGCCAAGGGCACGGTGCGCTAGAAGCCTTGAGCGCCGCTTTACAAGAGCAGTTTGCTTGCAAGCTAGAGGTAAGTCAGTATGACCAGCATGCCTTGATGAATGCCGGTACTGAGTCCATGGCGCAAGCGTGTATAGAAGTGGAAGTGAATGGTGATTACTTTGCTGCAGCAGCGATCGCTGAAGATACGACGGAAGCGACCTTACAGGCGATGTTAACGGCCTTTAGCCGTAGTGCGGTGGCCTAACTAACCCAGGTGTCTGGCACTTCCCTAAGGGAAAAGCCAGACACCTATTTGTTTATTTACGCTTCACCTTCTTCTTGCCGCTAGTAGCGGTCTTATCTTTTTTCTTGGCTTTCTTCTTCGCCTTGGCTTTTTGGGTCATGGCCTTTTCAGATGGTTCTGGCTTTTTCGCACCTAAGCCTGGGAATACAATACGCGGAATTGGGCTAGCCATATAGCGCTCGATACGCGCTAAGTTAGGCCAGTCCATAGCGTCAGCAATAGTCCAAACCGTTCCCTCGCTACCATCACGACCACCACGGCCAGCACGGTGTATATAGCTGTCTGCTTTGGCTGGTAGGTAAAGGTTGATTACATGGCTAACGCTAGGAATATCCAAGCCACGACAGGCTACGTCTGTAGCAATCAATACCTTAGTACGGCCACGACGTAAGTCTTTGATTTGTTGGTTGCGTTCACTCTGGCGCAATTCTCCGTGCAAACCTGTGCAGCGCAAACCATAGGTACGCACGATAGCCAGCCATTTATCCAATTGATGGCGGCTGTTAACAAAGACAATGGCTTGTTTGATATCGCGGCTGCGAATCAGGGCGCGAGCTAACAATTCTTTGTGTTCATCGTTGTCGGCTTGGTACACACCTTGAGTGATGTTTGCGGCCAGTTGGCGTGGGCCGCCAATGCTGATTTGCGTGGCTTGGCTATTGAGTAGCTGGCTTGCAAAGTGCTGCATCTTGTCACCTTCCAGAGTAGCCGAAAACATCAAAGTTTGGCGGTCTTTGGGTAACAAGGAAGTGATCTTATTGATAGTGTCAATAAAGCCTAAGTCCAGCATGCGGTCGGCTTCATCAATGATCAACATATCTACCTGCGTGATATCCAACCAACCTTTTTCCAGCAGCTCCAATAAGCGACCAGGGGTTGCTACTAGGCAGTTGCGTTGCTTAGCTTCCATCAAGGTGGCGTGTTGTTGACCAATATTGACGCCACCGACGATTAAGTTGGTGGTTAGTTTGGAGCCACGCATGAGGTTTTCAAACACCAGCTGGGTTTGCTTGGCTAGTTCACGTGTGGGGCTCAATACTAGTATTTGTGGGCTATCCGTGAGGTGGTGCTGTTCTTCTGTATCTAGTAGGTGCTGTACTGCAGGTAAGGCAAAGGCCAAGGTCTTGCCGGTGCCAGTTGGTGCCGAGGCTAAAAGGTCTTGTCCATCCATGGCGACAGGAATCGCTTGGGCCTGAATAGGAGTCGGCGTTTCCAGCTCAATGGCGGCGAGGTTGTCGATTAGTTCTAGGTCGAGAGAAAGATCAATAAAGGACATAGTTTTGGGTCTTAAAATGTGGATTGCTAGCGTCAATGCGGACGCAATTGCAGTAATGGGCCGCATCATACAGCAAAATGAAAATTAATTATTGATCATGTGGTCAGATTTTTATTTAAAACTGATTTTGAATCTGGTAGCCTCGGTCCTTGGGCGCGTAAAAAATGTCCGGCACGCTGACGCCCAGTGGCCATCATTCGTATTATTTGGAATAGTGATGAGAATCGATAGCGATAGTAAACTAGACTACAAAGACGTATTAATTCGCCCTAAGCGCAGTACCCTGGCTTCCCGTAAAGAAGTGGATCTGCATCGCGAATTTGTTTTTCGAAATTATGTGCCGGCAGAAGGCGTGGATAAAGAGTATACGGGTGTCCCCGTAATGGCAGCTAACATGGATGGTGTAGGTACCTTTGTCATGGCTGATCAGCTGGCAGAGCAAGGCTTGTTTACTTGTTTGGTTAAGCATTATGACGAAGCTGAGCTGGTGGCCTATTTTGGTGCCGCCGGTGATCAGGGTATTAAGCGCAGGGAACATGTAGCTTATTCTATGGGGATTACCGAGCGAGATTATGCCAAGTTTGGGGCGGTGTACTCCAAACTCGGTAGCCAGTTGAAATACGTTTGTGTGGATGTGGCTAACGGTTATTCAGAGCGTTTTTCGGCTTACATTAAGCAATTGCGTGATGCCTTTCCTCATATTGTTATTATTGCTGGCAACGTTGTCACCGGCGAGATGACGGAAGAATTATTGTTGTCTGGTGCTGATATTATTAAGGTGGGTATTGGGCCAGGTAGCGTTTGTACAACACGTATTCAAACCGGTGTTGGCTACCCTCAGTTGTCAGCCTTAATAGAGTGTGCAGACGCAGCCCATGGTTTGGGTGGTCACATTATTGCTGATGGCGGTTGTACTTGTCCTGGTGACGTCGCTAAGGCTTTTGCTGGTGGTGCTGACTTTGTCATGTTAGGTGGCATGTTGGCCGGTCACAATGAGGGCGGAGGTGAGGTGATCTCGCGCTATTATCAAGCTGATGAAGTTATTCAGGTAGAAGGCCGGTGGCAGCCTGTTGTGGAAGAGAAAAAATTTGTGCAGTTCTATGGCATGAGCTCTGAAGCAGCCAATACCAAGCATTTTGGTGGCTTAAAAGAATACCGTTCCTCAGAAGGTCGCGAAGTATTAGTGCCTTACCGTGGAGCCGTAATAAATACCGTACAAGACCTGCTTGGTGGCGTACGTAGCACCTGTACCTATGCTGGTGCTAATAGCCTTAAGCAGCTATCCAAATGCACAACCTTTGTGCGCGTAGGTATGCAGTTTAATGGCGTTTTTGCTTAGCGTGCTTTAAATCATCTAGCCAAGGGAGGCGGTGATTAATTTACCTTCCGTTAAGCTGATTAATGCCGCCAGTTGGTGCCGATAGGTTTCCAAATGGCGGTTTAAAGGCTCTCCTGTAGGCATGTGTTGATAAATTTGGTAGCGTGCCATCAAAAGCTTATTCAAGCGTTCTAATTCGACTTCTATATGGGCATCGATCAAGCTTAGGTCTGTCTGGTTCATGATACTATTCCTTTGATGAGTTTGTAGTCTGTTTTAGCCATTTATGCCGTTTTTCATAGCGTGACTTAAATGATCTAGTGCAATAATTGTTCCGGCAGGTTTTTGCCGTCGCAACCCAATATGTTGTTTGGCGTGTTAGATGGACTTTTGTCGCATACAGATATGCGAGTATTTTTGCATGCAGCATACTAGCCGCTTGAGAAAAGTGGTTAGCTACGTCTGCACAAAAACCTGGCTTAGATAACTAAAAGACTTCGTTGTAATTAGAGAGAACTATGTCTACTGATAACCAGCAATCACAAGCCGTACGCCAACATCCTGGCCGCGGCGTAAACAAGTCGCGCACCCACCTTCGAGGCCGTCAAGTTGATGGTAAAGCTTTGGATGAAGTACGGGCCCTATTGGGCGAGCGTCCACGTCAACGCGACCTGCTTATTGAGTTCTTGCATTTAATTCAGGACAAGTTTGGTTACTTGTCTGCAGCTCACTTGGCTGCCTTAGCGCAAGAAATGAGCCTGCCAATGGCAGAGGTGTACGAGTGCGCTACCTTCTACGCCCATTTTGACGTCGTGAAAGAAGGCGAGTTGCCACCACCAGCGGTAACCGTACGTGTATGTGATAGCTTGAGCTGTCAGCTTGCCGGTGCCGAACAGGTTAAGGCAGCGGTACAGGCTGGTACTAATCCTGCTCAGGTACGGGTATTAAACGCTCCGTGTATGGGCCGTTGTGACACGGCACCGGTGGCAGAAGTTGGGCATTATCATGTTGACAATGCCGATGCGGTAAAGATTATTGAAGCCATCGATGCTAAGCACTTTCACCCACAAATCCCAGACTACTTGGGCTACGAAGAATACGTAGCAGACGGTGGTTATGCACTGCTGAATAAATGCTTGAGTGGCGCATACACATGGGAAGACATCCAAAGCGTATTGGGTGACTCTAACCTGAAAGGTTTGGGTGGTGCGGGTTTCCCAACGGCCATGAAGTGGAAATTTGTACGCCAGGAACCTAAGCCACGTTATGTTGCCATCAACGGTGACGAAGGCGAACCTGGTACCTTTAAGGATCGTTCTTACCTAGAATCAGATCCACACCGTTTTATGGAAGGTGTATTGATCAGTGCTTGGGCCGTAGAAGCCGAAGCGGCTTATATCTATCTACGTGATGAGTATCCTGCGGTACGTCAGATCTTATTAAACGAAATTCAAAAGGTGGTGAGCGCTGGCTTGGCACCTGCAGGAGGCATTCATCTGCGCCGTGGTGCAGGGGCTTATATTTGTGGTGAAGAATCCGCCATGATTGAATCCTTGGAAGGCAAGCCTGGTTTGCCACGCCACCGGCCTCCATTTGTTGCTCAGGTAGGCTTGTTTGGTCGTCCTACCTTGGTCAACAACGTAGAAACCGTATTCTGGATCCGTCGTCTTGTTGATGAAGGTGCTGAGTGGTTTACCAGCCAAGGTCGTAATGGCTCCACGGGTTTACGTAGTTTCTCTGTTTCTGGCCGCGTAAAGAATCCTGGCGTGAAGCTGGCGCCTGCCGGTATTACCATGCAAGAGCTCATAGATGAGTATTGTGACGGCATGGCCGATGGGCACGCCTTCAAAGGTTATTTGCCTGGCGGCCCTTCTGGTGGCGTTTTGCCAGCAGGCATGGCCGATATTCCTTTGGACTTTGGTACTTTACAACCCTATGGTAGCTTTATTGGTTCTGCCGCAGTCATGGTGTTGTCCGATCAAGATAACATGCGTGATGTTGTGGTTAACCTATTGAAGTTCTTTGAAGACGAAAGTTGTGGCCAGTGCACGCCTTGTCGTGTGGGTACGCAAAAAATGGTGCAATTGCTACAGCAACCCGATTGGGACACAGCCTTAATGCAGGAACTTAGCCAGACCATGTGTGATGCGTCTATTTGTGGTTTGGGGCAGGCCGCTTCAAATCCAGTGACCACCGTTCTTAAACATTTTGATGCAGACCTGATCGCTACCGATCTAGCTGCTAGCGCACAATAAGGGGAGCTTCGAGATGACTGAAATGATTGAATTTACCCTTGATGGCCAAACTGTCCAAGCCCAAGCAGATGAAACTATTTGGCAGGTAGCCAAGCGCTTTGGCGAAACCATTCCCCACCTTTGCTACAAGCCAGAGCCGGGTTACCGTTCCGATGGCAACTGCCGTGCTTGCATGGTGGAAATCGAAGGTGAGCGTGTACTAGCTGCCTCATGTATGCGCAAGCCTAGTGCAGGCATGGTAGTAAGCAGCGCTTCTTCTGATCGAGCGCAATCCTCACGCAAGATGGTTATGGAGCTTTTAGCGACTGATCAGCCAGAACGTGAAGAGTCGCCAGACAAAAACTCTCACTTTTGGAAGATGGCAGATCTACTGGCCGTGGATGCTACCGAGGCACGTTTTGAAACATCTGAAAAGCCTTGTGCTGACAATTCCAGCCACGCCATGCGCGTGAACTTGCAGTCTTGCATTAACTGTAACCTGTGCGTGCGTGCGTGTCGCGAAGTACAAGTTAACGACGTTATTGGTATGGCTAACCGCGGCTCTGAAGCCAAGGTAGTGTTCGACTTTGACGACCCGATGGGTGATTCCACCTGTGTGGCTTGTGGTGAATGTGTACAGGCTTGCCCTACGGGCGCTTTGATGCCATCTACCGTGACATCCGAACAGGGTATCGGTAACAGTGCCGATTACGACAAGAAGGTCGATAGTATTTGTCAGTACTGTGGTGTTGGCTGTCAATTAACTTACCACGTCAAAGATGAGCGTATTATTTATGTGGAAGGCCGTGACGGTCCATCCAACCAGAACCGTTTGTGTGTGAAGGGCCGTTTTGGTTCTGATTATATTCACCACGGTGATCGCTTAACTAAGCCTCTGATTCGTATCCCTGGCGCCCGCAAAGGCATTCATGACGACTTTGACCCTGCCAAGCCTCTCACTCACTTCCGTGAAGCTAGCTGGGAAGAAGCTTTGGACTTTGCTGCCAATGGACTTAAGCGTTTGCGTGACGAACAAGGTAAGCAAACTCTAGCGGGCTTTGGTAGTGCCAAGGGCTCTAACGAAGAAGCCTACTTGTTCCAAAAGCTAGTGCGTACTGGCTTTGGTACAAATAACGTCGACCACTGTACACGCTTGTGTCATGCATCCTCGGTAATGGCTCTGTTGGAAGGTTTGGGATCAGGTGCGGTTTCGGCTTCCTTTATGCAAGCTAAGAACGCCGAAGTAATCGTGATTACGGGCTCTAACCCAACCAGCAACCACCCAGTGGCGGCTACCTTCTTTAAGCAAGCTGCTAAGCGTGGCGCTAAGATTATTGTCTTGGATCCTCGTGGTTTGGCCATGAAAAAGTACGCCACTCACATGATTCGCTTTAATGCTGGTGGTGATGTTAGCTTCTGGAACGCCGTGATGAACGTGGTAGTGGCAGAAGAGCTGTATAACCAGTCCTATATTGATACTATGACCGATGGTTTCGCAGCACTAAAAGAGCATGTGAAGCACTATACACCAGAGGCCATGGCGCCAATTTGTGGTGTTGATGCTGACTTGATTCGTGAAGTGGCGCGTTTGTATGCTACCTCCAAAGGCTCCATGATTTTCTGGGGTATGGGCGTGTCTCAGCACGTACATGGTACCGATAACGTACGTGCCATGATCTCCCTTGCCTTGATGACTGGGCAAATTGGCCGTGAAGGTGCAGGTTTGCACCCATTACGTGGTCAAAACAACGTCCAGGGTGCTTCTGATGCTGGACTAATTCCAATGATGTACCCAGACTATAAGAAGGTGGATGTGAGCGATGCTCAGTCTCGCTTTGAAGAGTTATGGGGTATGGAACTGTCCGCTGAACCCGGTTTAACCGTCGTAGAAACCATGGATGCTATTCATGATGGTGTTATCAAGGGTATGTACATTGAAGGTGAAAACCCTGCTATGTCTGACCCTGATTTAAACCACGCTCGTGAAGCCCTAGCCAAGCTAGAGCACTTGGTGGTGCAGGACTTGTTTGTTACAGAAACGGCCATGTATGCGGACGTGGTATTGCCAGCATCTGCTTGGCCAGAAAAAGACGGTACCGTGTCTAACACTAACCGTCAGGTGCAAATGGGTCGTCAGGCTATTTCGCCTCCAGGCGATGCGCGCCAGGACTGGTGGATCATTCAAGAAATTGCTCAGCGCATTGGCCTAGACTGGAACTACAGTCATCCAAAAGATGTGTTCAATGAAATGAAGCAAGCCATGGCTAGCCTCAACAACCTCACCTGGGAACGTTTAGAACGGGAAGAGTCCGTCACCTATCCATGTCCAGCGGAAGACCACCCTGGTAATGATATTGTATTTACCGATGCCTTCCCCATTGCTGGCGGTAAAGGCAAGTTTGTAGCTGCCGATATCGTGCAACCAGATGAGCGTCCAGATGACGAATACCCAGTGATCTTAACCACTGGTCGTCAGCTAGAGCACTGGCACACGGGTTCTATGACTCGTCGAGCGCGAGTATTGGATGCTTTAGAGCCAGCAGCTGTAGCGACCTTGTGTCGTGCAGAGATGGACAAATTTGGCGCTAAGGCGGGTGATATGATTAAGGTTTCCACACGACGTGGTAGCATCGAACTACTTGCTCGCGAAGATAGTGATATGCCAGAAGGCCTGATCTTTATCCCATTTGCTTATGTAGAAGCTGCGGTAAACGAACTAACCAACCCAGTATTGGACCCAGTAGGCAAGATACCTGAGTTTAAGTTCTGTGCAGCTAAGCTAGAACTAGCTTAAGTTGGATCTATGCGGGGTCAGACCTCAGGTCTGCCCCCATTTCCCTCATACCGTTATTGCTTGGCAATACCACCATCAGCGCGGTCGCGGTTTTCAAACATTTGCATATGGGCAGGCACCACGCTCATGTTGGGTAGCTGTAGCCATACGCGTAGCAATAAGCGCGCTTTCTCAATGTCTTCAAAGTCTTCGTAATCGGTACGGGCGTGTAGCGCAATGCGGTTACTCGCGAAGGCCATGTCACCGGGTTCCATCATATATTCCATATACAAGTCTGGGCGATTCCAAAGCACATCGTTGATGGCATTTTGCGCTTGTACTTCTATATGGTCTTCGGGCAGTTGATCGCGCTCTTGATAAAACTGACTAAAATAGGGGATGTAATGGGAAGAAAACTCACCCTCTGGCGTAAAATCAAACACCGGAATACGGTAGGGGGTGTATAGGTCTGTAGCGCCGCGATCGGGCGTAGTGCGACGGTAAGGGAAACCCTTGTAGATGGTTTCCATTAAATGGGGGTAGTCGGCTAGCAAGGCATTGTGGAAGGTGGCGGCACTCATGATACGGCTTTGGCCACCGGTTTTGGATTTGCGTACGGACAGCAGGCCAATAACATCGTTTGTTGGGTCACGGTGCATAATAAATTCACCACCATTATGGTATTTACGGTCGTCGCCATCGTTACGGAAATCCATCACTTCGCCGATATAGTCACCTTTATGGCTTTGCGATACGGTGGTGCCTAGGTGTGCGCAGATACCACTATAGATAAGCTTTAATTCTGCTTTGCTGTAGTTTTCTACATCCAAGCCCGAGAGTTTAGCAACGCCTCGGCCAAATCCCAGCTGCTTACTAATTTCTGCACCCTGTGTCACAAAGCTAGGTAGGGGGAAATCGATAGAGTTAATCGCATCAAAAGCCAGTTCTACCTTGTTTAGCGCGGCAACGTTAGCTTTGATCTCTGCCCGTGTCTGAGGTGACAATTGATATAACCAGCTGTTATCGTCAGTAAGCTGCTGGCGGTTCCATACTGAAGGGCCGGTTACGGGTTGCATTTGTTCGCCAGACGCGGCAAATTGATTGCTCATGGGTATATCCTGTAAATTGGTTTCATATGTAATTATTTATCAGTTACAAAAATAATGCATTTAGACATACGTCGGGTATACCAACTTGAATATAAAAGAGACACCTTATGATTTTAGCTACCCTTGTTTCGCCTCAGTGGTTACATGCAAATCTAGCTGCTACTGATGTCAAAGTTATTGATGCTTCTTGGTATCTGCCAGCAGCTGCCCGAGATACTCAAGCAGAATATTTGAGTGGGCATATACCCGGTGCGGTATTTTTTGATATTGATGCCTGTACCACACCTAGTTCACTGCCGCATATGCTGCCTAGTGCAGAGACATTTGCCAAATACCTAGGCGGTATGGGCATTTGTCATACGGACCGGGTCGTGGTTTATGATAGCCACGGTTTATTTTCCGCGGCGCGGGTATGGTGGATGCTGCGCTTGTTTGGCTGTCAGCAGGTAGCGGTATTGGAGGGTGGTTTGCCTGCATGGCAGGCCGCGGATTATAGCTTGGCGGCAGGCGCAGAACCTGCAGTAACAGCTGAGTTTGTAGGTCAACCTGATTTGGCTCAAGTGGTGAATGCTGACTATGTTCTGACAGCATTGCAGGAACAGGATGTGACAGTATTGGATGCGCGCCCTAAGGCAAGATTTACTGCGCAAGAAAAGGAAGCACGACCTGGGTTACGCAGCGGACATATGCCTGGCGCTCATAATATGCCTTTTATGAACCTACAAAAAGGTGGCGCTTTATTACCCGTGGAGGAGCTAAAGCAAGTGTTGGGTAACTATTTACAGCAGCGCGAGGTGATTACAACCTGCGGCTCTGGCGTTACTGCCACGGTGATATTTTTAGCCCTGACTGTATGTGGCTACAGCGAAGCAAAACTGTATGACGGTTCATGGGCCGAGTGGGGCAGTCGTGAAGACCTCCCCATCGCGTCGTAAAACACTCGTTAGCGTATTAACAAGTAGCGGCTTCTTGCAAGCAGGTATCCATGGCTTGCAAGATGGCATCTATATCGTCAGCTGTAATGGTGAGCGGTGGACGAATTTTGAGAATACTATCAGCGGGACCTTCGGTACCAATTAATATGCGCATTTCGCGCAGTCTATTAAGTACATAATCGGCCAAAGCTGTGGCTGGTTCGCGACTATCTTGGTTTGTTACTAGCTCCACCCCAATAAACAGTCCCATACCCCGCACATCACCAATGGCAGGATGTTGGCGTTGCAGTTGCTGTAGCCCTGCCAAGAGGCGCTTGCCCATGGCTTGGGCATTGGCTTGCAGGCCTTCATCTTCCACGATATCTAATACCTCTGCGCCGATACGGCAAGATAGGGTGGACCCACCAAAGGTGGAGAAATATTCGATGCCATTGGCAAAACTGTCGGCAATGGCTTGGGTAGTAATCACCACACCAATAGGGTGACCATTACCAATGGGCTTGCCCAGTACCACGATGTCCGGTGTCACCTTTTGATGTTCAAAGGCAAAGTAGTAATCCCCTAGGCGGCCTAGTCCCGTTTGTACTTCGTCGGCAATACAGATGCCGCCTGCGGCCCTAACCTTGTCATATACGGCGGCTAGGTAGCCAGCTGGGGGAATGATCTGGCCACCCACGCTGGGGAAGGTTTCGGCGATAAACCCCGCCAGTTGTGTACCATTAGCGTGAATATTGGCAATGGTTTGATCCACTTGTTGGGCGTATTTCTGTGCGCATTGGGGGTTGTCACGCTTATAGCGGCCATTGTAGTCATCGGCCACATCAATGAGGTGAACCCAGTCTTGTTGGCCAACTCCATTGGGTTTGTTGAACTTGTAAGCAGATAGGTCAATGGCGCCGGTGGTATTACCATGATAGCCATGGTTAGGCGTAATCATGTCTTTCGCACCCGTGTGAGCGCGGGCCAGGCGCAGGGCCAATTCGTTGGCTTCGGAACCGGAGTTAACAAAGTAACAAACCTGCAAACTATTGGGTAACTTGGCCAACAGTCGTTGGGCGAACTGCGCTTGATCTGGGTGTAGATAGCGCGTATTGGTGTTGAGGCGGGTTAGTTGCTCAGCCGCTAGCTTGGCAATGCGTGGATGAGCATGGCCCACATGGGGCACATTGTTGTAGGCATCCAAATAAGGCCGTCCCATTTGGTCAAATAAGTGATGCTGCCAACCACGCAAAAACATTACCGGGCGGCTATAAGTGAGTTTGACGTTACCCCCAAAGTGCTTTTGGCGCTCATCAAATACAGCCGTTTCGTCCAAGCTCTGGTGCGCAGTATGTGCTGCCTCTAGGTTTAGTAATGGCGCGGGATTTGGGCATAAGGCTTGCCAGAATAGCAGGTCATCGGGGTCGGCAACACCGGCCCAGTTGCTGCCAATGATGTCTTGGTCAAGAATCAGCTGAAAGTGCAGATGCGGATCCCAGCCGCCATTGCCACTGGGTTCTCCGAGCTGGGCAAAGGCTTCCCCGGGTTCTATTATCTGCCCTACCGTGAGTTGTTGCGCTACCAGTGGGTTGAGGTGGCCATAGAGTGTATAAAAAACGCTTGCCTTAGGAGTGGTATGACGCAGGATGACAAAACCGCCATAATCTAAGTGCGCCTTATGATTAGCCACTTGTACTACGGTTGCCGCTAATGGGCTATACACAGGGCAACCGGCGGCGGTGAATATATCAACCCCTAGGTGCACTGTGCGCCGGTTATGGTGCTTGGCAGGGCCTGCATAAAAGTCGGCACTGGTATAAACCAAACGTGGTTCGCCATAAAGACCTAGGCTGATATCGTTAGGGTCCGTTAGGTCACCCAATACCAAGGCTTCCTTTGCGCTCATGTGGAAGGGGTTTTGTGGTAGGTTGCTGTCCGCTACGCACAGGGGTACTTGGCTGGCAGCACTTAAATCTTGCCCTAGAACGTGAGCAAATTTGCCTTGGTTTTGCTGTAAATATGCCAGTACCTCAGCGGATTCGCTGTTGAGACCGTGTCCGCAGGCTAGTCGACAGCGTGCTTGAAAGGCTTTTCTTTTTTGGCCATGGGCCAGCAGGAAACGCCATGCTGGTTGTTCGGATATAGTGATATAAGGATCATCGGGGTTTTCTAATGCCATGATACGTGAATTTACCACACTCACGGCTAAGCGCATGAGTAGCAAATCAAATAGATAATCCGCTTCCTGGGAGGTCAGTGGGGAATGCTGATGGTAAGCTTCTATTAGGCTCATCAAGGCCTGTTCTGGCTGTGCATGGTCTAACACCACGTAGGCCGCACAAATGGCCAGGTTACAGATGCGTGGGGCTTGGGTAATATCTCCAAAATCGATGATGCCAGTGAGTTGAGCAGGTGCTTGCAAGCTCGTCTGTACCAGCAGGTTGTAATCGTTAACATCGTTGTGAATCGCCTGTTGGGGCAATAATTCTAGTTGCGGCAATAGGTCGGCAAACTGCCCTTGTATTTGATTAACAATGGCTTGCTTTTGTGGATCTGTAATAAGTGTTAAGTGCGCTTCAATCCAGTTTGCCTGCACCAGGTTCCATTTAATCGGTGCCGCTAATAAAGGGTGTTGGAAATCTTCCATACACCTATCGAGTTGGGCTAGGGCTTGCCCGAGCTGGCTAATTAACGGCAACGAATGAGGGCGAATATTGGCGTACATTTGCCCTTCGATATGGCTTTGCATCCATATCAAACGTGGTATGCCTTGTGTGTCGTTCGCTAGGCTATAACTATCGCCAAACTTGTCAGCAATAATTTTGGGTATGAGTTTGGCTATGTCTTGTTGTTTGGCTGCAATGTGTTCATGGGCTTGGCATAGCATGGCAACAAAATCGGGCTGGCAGTCTGCACGCATGACCTTAAATAAATATTGCTGACCGGTTTGTTGAGCTTTGCCAAGGGCGCGAAAGTTAAGGTCGTATTCGCCGTCTAAGCTTTCTAATTCAACGTCTAGCTGGTAGCTGTCTTGAATCACTTGCTGCCAATGTTTGTGCATGATGATGTTGTCCTTATGTGTTCTGCCTGGCAACTAGTGGTGAGCCCAGCGTACCTTGCTAAGCCAGATAGGCAACACCAACGCTAGGAGAGCGCAAACTAGCATAACCAGTAACAAGAGGCTGGTACTAGGGTATGAGGCCAGTAGGCTACTAATGATAACTGTGAATATACTACCGCTAGCCACCGCAGCCGCGCCAGAAATACCTGCAGCTGTACCGGTTAATTGTGGGTGTACAGACAAAGCGCTGGCATTGGCCGCTGGTATGCTCATGCCGTTACCTAAACCAGCGCAGAGGGTGCCAGCAATCAAAACGTATAGATTGCCATAGCCGGCAGCAAAAATGATTAGACTAGCGACTAGGCCCAAGACTGCAATGATCCGGCCCAGAAGGATTAGACGTCCTAGGGGGACACGCGTGGCATAACGGCCAGATAGGTAATTACCGAGCATATAACCAGCGGTAATGGTACCCATATAGAAGCCGAGCTCTGTTGGTTGCAAGGAAAACAGGGGTTCGGCAAGGGCAGGTATGCCAGATATAAAGGTATAAAACGCAGACACGCCAAAGGCAATGCTTAAGGCAAAGCCCCAAAATTCCGGGCTTTGCACGAGGGTTCGTGTTTCGCGCCATTGTTGCGCTAGGCTAGATTTAGTAGGTGAAGCGCTTGCACTGAGATCAAACCAACAAATTAGCCAAATTAAGCAACCGAGAATTAGGTAGAGTAAAAAGTTAGCCCGCCAGTTAAATATTTCCGCCAATATTCCGCCAAGCATGGGGCCTGTCATGGGGGCAATAGCCATGGCCATGGCAACATACCCCATCATGCTGGCGGCTTTTGCCGGTGGGTAATTATCACGAATAATGGCCATGGAAATAGCCCAAGCACCAATAATAAAACCTTGTAGCATGCGGAAAACCATAAACTGCCAAACATCGGTAGCTAGCCAGCAGCCTGCCGACGCGAGCGTGAAGATAGCAATGCAAGTTAATAGCACGGGGCGGCGCCCATAGCGGTCGGATAGCGGCCCCAGTATCAGTTGTAGAACAGCGGTAAAACCTAGGTAAGCGGCAATGGCAGCACCAATCACGGCGTAGCTGGTTGCAAATTCTTGGCTGATTTCGACAATGGAAGGCAAAAACATATTCAAAGACAAGGCTGTGAGGGCACAGAGTAAAATCAAGGTGACTATGGAGGGTGGTCGGCTAACTGAGGCGGCTTGGGTTGTCGTCATTGAATGCTGAAACTTGGTGTGTGTTAAGTAGTCAGCATAGAAGGGATTGGGTTTTGATACAAGTTAGATTGATGAGCTTGAAATACGGGTATTAAAAAGGCCTGATAGCAGCTACCAGGCCTTTGAGTTGTTTGGTTGCAGCAGCAATTAACCTTACTTTGCTGTTAAGGCGACGCCGTCAAAACGCACGCCTGCCCAACCGTGGAGCATGAAATTGCGAATGTTGGCATGGTCGCTGCCATTGGGATTTTTTAAAACGTCTTCACGATAGAACTGACCAAAGCATGCCAGTGTTGACGACTCATCTAAGTCCTGCATTTGCGCAAAGGCAAAAATTTTGCAAGATCCATTATTTTGTCCGGCTTGATTTTTGGTTTCCCCATTTACAAAGCTGGTGGGGCTAAAATCGAAATGGTCATCAATAACTTGCATGGTTTGTTCAAACATCACTTCATTAGGGGTTGAAGCTAGCAATGCTAAAAATTGTTTCATGTTAGATTTTCTCTCTATTCAATAGAGTGGGTAGGATATCATCCTTGCAATGGACAAGTACTTAAAAAAAAGGACCGCATTAGCGGCCCTTTTAATCAGTGTCGGATTCAAATCCGACCTACAAGTTGTTTACTTGTTGCCAGCAGGAGAAGCAGCAAGAATGGCGTTCAAGGTTTCACTTGGGCGCATTACTAACTTCACATCTTCACGACGAGCGTGGTAGTAACCAGTGATGGCAGAAGCTGGAGCGCCTTGTACATCACTGAGTTCCTTAAGAACCTTGTCTTCAGCAGCAGCCATGGCTTGCGCAAATGGCTTGAACTTGGCAGCTAGGTCGGCATCTTCAGTTTGTGCAGCAATGGCTTGTGCCCAGTACTTGCCCAAGTGGAAGTGGCTACCACGGTTGTCTAGTTCTCCAGTCTTACGAGAAGGAGACTGGTTGTTTTCTAGCAAGGTGCCAGTCGCTTCGTCTAGGGTCTTGGCTAGAATGCTAGCTACCTTGTTGTCTTGCTTGATGCCCATGTCTTCTAGAGACACAGCTAGAGCCAAGAACTCACCCAAGGAATCCCAACGTAGGTGGTTTTCTTCCAATACTTGTTGTACGTGCTTAGGAGCAGAACCGCCAGCGCCTGTTTCATACATGCCGCCGCCCTTAAGCATGGGTACGATAGAAAGCATCTTAGCAGATGTGCCAAGTTCCATGATGGGGAACAAGTCAGTTAGGTAGTCACGTAGTACGTTACCCGTTACCGAGATAGTGTCAGAACCACGCATCATGCGTTCCATGGAACGACGGATAGCTTCAACGTAGGTAAGGATACGGATATCTAGGCCTTCGGTATCGTGTTCTTGTAAGTAAACTTCTACCTTCTTGATTAGCTCGATGTCATGTGGACGGTTACGGTCCAACCAGAAGATAGCCGGAGTGTCAGACTGACGAGAGCGAGTTACCGCTAGCTTAACCCAGTCACGTACAGGTTCGTCTTTGGTTTGACATGCACGCCAGATATCGCCTTTCTCTACTTCGTGGGACATCAATACTTCACCTGTGGCGGCGTTAACCACGCGCATAACACCGGCTTCGGTTTCAAAAGTCTTGTCGTGAGAACCGTATTCCTCGGCTTTCTGGGCCATTAACCCTACATTGGGAACCGAACCCATGGTACGAGGATCAAAAGCGCCGTGTTGTTTACAAAAGTCGATGGTTTCCTGATAAACATCTGCATAGCAGCGGTCAGGAATGATGGCTAACGTATCGTGTAATTCACCATCAGGTCCCCACATTTTGCCTGAACTTCGTATTGCGGCGGGCATAGAAGCATCAATAATGATGTCGCTTGGTACGTGGAGGTTAGTAATACCTTTATCTGAATTGACCATGGCTAGAGGTGGACGGGCGTCATAGCAAAGCTGGATATCCTTTTCGATTTCCGCTTTCTTGTCATCGGGAAGTGTATCTATTTGGGACAGAACTGCGTCGAAACCGTTGTTAGGGTTTACGCCCAATTCCGCAAAAATTGCATTGTGTTTTTCAAAAACGTCCTTAAAGAAGACTGATACGGCATGACCAAACAGAATTGGGTCCGAGACCTTCATCATAGTGGCTTTCAGATGTAGTGAAAGAAGTACTCCAGAACGTTTTGCTTCATCGCAAGCTTGTTCCAGAAACTCCTGTAAAGCACTGCAACTCATAGTGCATGCGTCAATTATTTCACCCGATTGAAGTGGGGCTTCTCCTTTGAGGGTTGTTACATTTCCGTCCGCGTTAACAAATTCGATACGAAAACTATCGTCTTTTTCCAGAGTGACGGATTTTTCACTACCAAAAAAATCACCTTTATCCATGTGAGCAACACGGGTTTGAGAATCTGATGACCATTCACCCATGCTGTGAGGGTTTTTTTGGGCAAATTGTTTTACGGCGCCTGGGGCGCGGCGATCAGAATTACCTTCACGTAGTACTGGATTGACGGCACTGCCCTTAACTCTGTCATAGCGATCCCTGATATCGCGTTCCTCTTCAGTCTGTGGGTTTTCAGGGTAATCAGGGAGTGTGTATCCCATAGCCTGTAATTCCCGTATAGCGGCATTTATTTGCGGCAATGACGCACTGATATTTGGCAATTTAATGATATTG
>DPHB01000025.1 GCA_003521845.1 Oceanospirillaceae bacterium
GCTTCGATAAGTAAGGCATGCTGGTTAACGATTTTGTCACCAGTAAATATTTGTCCATTGGTTAGGGCGGTTACTGTAGCCATGATGATCCTTTTTCTGATCTAAATTAGGGGGTTTGTGCGCGCATCTTTTCAACCCAGTGGTAGTAGTCCTGCGCTTCCAGCAGCGATGCGGCAGCGACATCCAATACCAGAGTGACCGATTGATGGAACTGCAACACAGATGCCGGCGCCATGGCACTCACGGGACCCTCTACCATGGCTTTTACGGCTTTAGCCTTATGCTCACCGGTGGCTAACAGCAAGATATGCCGCGCCTCCATAATGGTGCCAATACCCATAGTTAAGGCCAAGGTTGGTTGTTGCTCATGGGCTTCAAAGAAGCGCGCATTGGCAGCTATAGTATCCTCGGTGAGGGTTTTTATACGCGTGCGTGATGCCAAGCTCGAGGTTGGCTCATTAAAACCAATGTGGCCATTGGCACCTAGGCCCAACACCTGCAGGTCTATACCTCCGGCCGATGTAATAGCCGCTTCATAGCGCTCGCACTCTATCTTAGGGTCCGCCAAGCCTTGCGGCACTTGGGTTGCCACCGGGTCGATATTCACCTGGTCAAACAAGTGTTGCTGCATAAAATGCCGGTAACTCTGAGGATGGCTGGGGTCAATGCCAACATATTCATCCAGGTTGAAACTCTTGGCCTTAGCAAAACACACCTCACCTGCTTGATAACGACTCACCAACTCCTTATAGAGCATGACTGGCGTGGAGCCGGTAGCCAAACCCAACACCAAAGCGGGGGCATTAACTAACTGCCGGCACATTACCTCGGCACTGGCTGTTGCTACGGCACTAGCATCATCGGTGATTACAACTCTCATACAACTTAACTCCTGTGGCGCAATAAATAACCCAGCATACAAAAGGCATTAATGTTATACGGGAAAACAATACCAATATAATACAAAAGCAGCGCGTCTTACAAACCAATTTTTATATTTAGGCGATAAAATCGCTCAGAAAAAATTAATTTTTTACGGAAAACCCTAAAAATTCAACTATTTAGCCAAAATAGCAATACATTTGTAAGCAATTGGTAACTAAATCGCTTGCATGAATGATGGATTGGATATACATTGGTATGCAAATAAAACAAACACAGGTTACAAAATTGAGTCAGGCAAGCCCCTCCATGGTGCTTCACAGCTATGTGAATAACCACAATCAGATAGAACTACAGCTCACCAATGTTGGTGCTGCTGCGGTATCTGATTTTTGCCTGTGTTTTAGCTTACTGGACCCAGCCACGGTAGTGCGCGATTGTAAAATTATGCAGCAAGTGGGCGGTTTTACGCGCCTTGTACCCACCCAGAACACTCCCATAGAACCGGGTGAAAGCTGGGCTTGTTGCATTGCTTACCAACAAGCCGACGCATCTCTAAACATCGCTTGGGGGCCTAAAAGCGCCTACATTACCCATGCCGGGCGTGCCACTGCAGTACAAACGCAGCCGAGCCGCTTTACCAGCCATAGCCTGCCCAAGAGCCATAGTATTTGCCATGCTCATACGCAGTTAAAACTGGCGCCTGCACCCACCTCTTGGTCTGCTGATGGCAAGCACGTCGATTGTGACACCGGCTTCAATACCTTTGGTTTGGATTTACCCATGGCTGCAACAGCATGGCAAGACGCCAGCGCTTTGAGTGTACGTAGCGGCCTTACTAACAACCAAGAAGGCAGCACGCTAGTCACCTGCAATATCAACCCACAACTTGCCCACGAGGCCTACACCGTTGATATCGGCAGTCAGTCAATACAGCTAGAGGCGAGCCACGAACAAGGCTTTTTTTACGGTTTTATTAGCCTGTTGCAAATGTACTGCAGCTACAACGGCAGCTTGCCTTGCGGTCGTATAGAAGATCAGCCTCGCTACCAATGGCGCGGCCAACATTTAGATTGCGCACGGCAATTTTTCGACCCCCACACTGTGTGTGAGTTATTGGATGTTATGGCGCTATTGAAGCTAAACCGCTTTCATTGGCACCCCATTGACGACGAAGCATTTCGCCTTGAATTAGAATGTGCACCTGAACTAGCCAAAAAAACGGCATGGCGCGGCGAAGGCGAACTCATACCTGCCGTTTTTGGCGGTGGCATTGGCCCCACGGGTGGTAGTTACAGCAAACAAGACATCAACACCATCTTGCAACATGCTCGTCGCTGCCATTTACAAGTCATGGTAGAAATCGAACTACCGGGCCATAGCCTTGCCTTACAACTTGCACTGCCCGAACTGAGCGAACCACAAGCTAACCATAACGGCAGCCAACCGGCCTCGGTTCAAGGCTATTACCACAACACTATTAATCCTGCGTTAGACACCACCTGGGCCATTTTAACACCGATTATTAAAGAGCTATGCGAACTGTTTGGCAGTCATTACCTGCATTTAGGCGGCGATGAAGTGACGCCGGGCTGCTGGGACGGTTCGCCCGCCGTTGATGCACTCAAACAAACCCATCAGCTCACCACTGACGCCGATGTTTTAGGCTGGTTTATGTCTCAAGCCGCAGCCATTGTACGCCAACATGGCGTACTACCCGCCGCTTGGCAAGAGTCTGCCCAAGGTGAGCACTTTAACATTGGTAGCGATGCCTTGGTGTTCGTATGGCAGGACGCTGCATCTGGACAGGCTCTTGTAGATAGAGGCTTTCAGGTTATCATGAGCCCTGCTCAGCATCTCTATTTCGACATGAGCAAAGACAGCAATTCGCAAAGCGCCGGTGCCAATTGGGCCGCTACCATTAGCCTAGAAGACACCACTGCTTGGCACCCTAATGATGATATTGCCGGCATTCAAGGTGCACTTTGGTGTGAAACTATTGCCAGCTCAACAGACCTTAAAAAAGCCTTAGCACCACGCATCATTGGCTTAGCAGAAAGCGCTTGGTGCAGCGAAAACAACACCCGTAGAGGTGCCGGACTAGTTCAGGCGGCACATGATTTTAACCCTATCTGGCAGGCTCTAAATTGGCCTTCACAGCCTTTTTAACCTTAGGAGACGACGAGTAATGCAAGTGTTTCGACGTTTAATACCGCGCAGAAGCCTACACTCTACGCAATTTTTTGCCTGGGCCTTAATTGCCCCTGCGGCAGCTTATATGTGTTTAATAGTAGCCTGGCCGCTGGTAGAAACAGTGCGCCTATCCTTTACCAACTCAGGCCTTGGCATAGAAGAATATGTCGGCTTAGCGAACTACGAAAAGCTTCTGAGTAGCCGCAAATTCCCCGCCACAATTGGCAGGACCTTTTATTGGATGTTTTTGTCGGTCGGACTCAAACTCATCCTTGGACTTATTGGTGCTTGCTTACTCGCCGCCAACCTAAAAGGTAAAGCTGCGTTTCGAGTATTGGTTATGCCGCCTTGGATCGTGCCTATTGCCATTGGCTGTATTGGCTGGCTGTGGCTCTATAACGGCCATTTCGGCATCATCTCTGGGGTATTACAACATCTTGGCATTATCGATGGTCCATTTGAGTTTTTAGCCTATAAGAACAGTGCTTTTTACTCTGCTATTGTCACTGATGTTTGGATTGGCACACCCATGATCACCATCTTTTTATTGGCCGCCATACAAAATGTACCCCGTGATTTATATGAAGCGGCCTACATTGATGGGGCGTCTCGCTGGTATCGTTTCCGGCGCATCACCATGCCCCAGATTATGCCTGTATTTGCATCCATGGCTTTGTTATCTGCCATCTGGACCTTTAACTCCTTCGAAGTCATCTGGATATTAACCGAAGGTGGCCCACGAGGCGGCACCACTACCCTGATTGTGGATACCTATAAAACTGCCATTGCTAACTACAAATACGGCCAAGGTGCTACACGAGCAGTGCTCATCGTTGCCATTCTTTCGATCTTTACCATGCTTTATCTTTGGGTGGTAAAAAGGGTCAACAATAAATATGGAGACAACAAATGATCGATAAATACTCACTGCTAGAGAAGATAGGCCTTTATACCGCCATTGGTATCTTCTTAACCTTTATGCTGCTGCCTTTCTTAGAAATGTTTTTGGCATCCCTAAGGCCGCTGACTCACCTGTTCCGAGCACCCTATCAGTTTTGGTCTGACGACATGTCGCTACAAGCCTATTCGGACATTTGGGTAACAGTACCCAAATTGCCTCGCTACATTTTTAACAGTGTGTTTTTGGCCTCCATGACTACGCTGATTTGTATGGTGTTTGTGGTACCCGCAGCTTATTCCTATGCCCGCTTTCAATTTCGTGGCAAAGCCATAAGCCTGGGTTTGTTCCTTGGGGTCAACATGTTTGCCGGCGCAGTATTATTGATTCCCCTGTACAAGTTATTGCGCGGCATGGGTTTGCTCAATACCTACTGGGCCATGATCATTCCTGGCGCGGCTTTTCTAGTGCCCACTGGCATTTACCTGCTCAAATCATTTCTAGAGAAAATCCCCAAAGAGCTCGAAGAAGCGGCCTTTGTGGATGGCGCTTCTCGGCTGTATACGCTACGCCGCGTGATCCTACCCCTAGCGGTGCCAGGCTTGATCGTGGTGGGCGTCTACTCCTTCATCGGCGCCTATGCACAACAGTTTTTATTCGCTATTACCTTTAACCAGGAACGCGACTACATGCCCCTACCGGCGGGCATCTTTGAATTTATCGGTTATCAGCAAGTCATTTGGAACGAAATGATGGCAGCTAGCATAATCGGCATTTTGCCCGTGTTGTTTATCTTCTTGTTCTTGCAGAAATTTCTCATGGCAGGATTAACAGCAGGGGCAGTTAAATCGTGACGGCTTTGTCACCCAGCGCTTTGCGCTATAATAATAAAGAGGAAAGAAAAATGAAAAAGCTCTTAACCGCAGCCGCTGTAGGCGCTGGCATCAGTATGATGATGGCACCTGCAGTACAGGCTGAAGAACTGCACTTTGTTATGTGTGGCGGCGAAGTTCGAGAAGCAGACCAAAGAGTAATAGATGCTTTTTTGGCCAATAATCCAGACGTAACCGTTAATATGGAAGCTGTGCCTTGGGGCACGTGTCAGGACAAGTCCATGACATTAGCAGCCGCGGGAGACCCAGTAAGTTTGGCTTACATGGGTTCTCGTACCCTCAAACAATTAGCACAAAATGATCTCATCGTACCGGTTGAGATTTCTGAAGCAGAGCAGGCCACCTATCAGCCTGGCATTTTGAACACAGTACGTAGCGACGGTAAATATTGGGGCTTCCCCCACGCTTTTTCTACCAAGGCGTTGTTTATCAACTGTGAGCTAATCGAAGAAGCAGGCTTACCTTGTGTTGGACCAAAAACATGGACTGGCTTGTACAACATGGCTAAAGCTGTGAAAGACAACACTGGCAAAGCAGGCATTGGCTTGGCAGGTAAAGATTTTGATAACACCATGCATCAATTCTTTAGCTACTTGTACAGTAACGGCGGTTCGGTGATCGATGCTGATACCAATGAAATCACTCTAAACAGCCCACAAACGGTTGAAACTTTAGAGTTATATGGCAAGCTAGTTGATGTTGCACAAGAAGGCCCAACAGCCTTTGAACGCTCACAACTTAAGGCACTGTTCAACGATGGCAAATTGGCCATGTATATTCAGGGCCCATGGGGACGTGGCGCACACAAAGAAGGCATGAAGGTGATTACCGTGCCGGTACCTGCTGGACCATCTGGCGTTAGTGGTACTTTGTTAATTACTGACTCGATTGCCGTGTTTAATGGCACCGGCCACGAAGAAACTGCGATGGAGTTAGCCCGCGCACTATCTTCTGGTGAAGCTCAGTACGACCTGGACTCTAGCTGGGGCCTAACGCCTATCAAGCAATACGAGAAAGGTATCGTAGACCAGCCATATTATGAAAATGATGACTACTGGAAGGTGTT
Source organism: Oceanospirillaceae bacterium (assembly GCA_003521845.1). Classification (GTDB taxonomy): domain Bacteria; phylum Pseudomonadota; class Gammaproteobacteria; order Pseudomonadales; family Balneatricaceae; genus Njordibacter. The sequence goes on from DPHB01000025.1 coordinate 5,933, forward strand.
TGTTGATCCTATTGGTAGTGGTGGTCCAGAGCCAATGTTTGTTGACTTTAAGTCGCTTCAAACGTCCATCAATAGCATGATTCAAGGCATCTTGTTGGGTGAAGACTCTGCAGAAAACCTAGTGGCCATTGCCGCTGAAGAATTGGAAGAGTTTAAGTAAAACTCACTCCGACCTGAAGGGAAGCTAGCGCTAGTGCTAGCTTCCCTTTTATTCATTTTACAATTTTACATAATATAGGTTTAACTATGGCGACTGTTGCTCTCAAAAACATCTGCAAAAGTTTTGATGATACTCAAGTCCTGAACAACATCAATCTATCCATTGACGACCAAGAATTCATCGTTTTTGTGGGCCCTTCTGGGTGCGGAAAAACAACCTTACTACGCATAATCGCTGGTCTAGAAGAAGCCACCGAAGGGCAAATTATTATCGATGGTGATGATGTTTCTAACGCCCACCCTGTAGACCGTGGCATCTCCATGGTATTTCAGTCTTACGCCCTGTACCCCCACTTAAGTGTGTTTGAAAACATTGCTTTTCCACTTAGAGTGGCCAAAATTCCAGAAGCAGAGCTCAACCAACGTGTTGAGCATGCAGCTAACATCTTGCAGCTTACCAATCGCTTGCAGCATAAACCTGGCCAATTGTCAGGCGGCCAGCGTCAACGGGTAGCCATAGGCCGCTCTATTGTTCGCAACCCAAAAGTGTTTTTATTCGACGAACCTTTATCTAACTTAGACGCAGCCCTGCGAGGCGACATGCGTGTAGAGTTGGCCAATTTGCACCAAGACCTCAATGCCACCATGATTTACGTTACCCACGACCAAGTGGAAGCCATGACCATGGCCGACAAAATTGTGGTGCTTAACGCCGGCAGTGTGGAACAATTTGGTTCGCCTATGGAGCTGTACCACCACCCTAGAACGAAATTTGTAGCCAGCTTTATAGGCCAGCCTAACATGAACTTTATTGCTGCCA
>DPHB01000020.1 GCA_003521845.1 Oceanospirillaceae bacterium
AAATCGGGGTCAGAGTAACAATAGGTCCCCGCTCTATTGTTACTCTGACCCCGATTTATTAAAAGTCCGCCTTTTACACAACGAGACACAGCTTATGACCTACAAAACCTTCACCCTAGACATTGCCGACAACAAGGTAGCTCACCTACGCTTCAATCGCCCCGATGCCTACAACAGCATGAACATGGACTTTTGGCAGGAATTTCCACAAGCCATACGTGAACTGGACCAAGAATCACAATGCCGTGTACTAGTGATTAGCGGTGAAGGTAAGCACTTTTGCAGCGGTATGGACCTAGCTGTATTTAGCAGCGGCGCCATCAAACGCCCTAAAGAAGCCGCCCGCCGCAACGAACACCTACGCCAAGTAGTACAACAGCTACAAAGCATTATCTCAAGCGTAGAACAAGTTCGCTTTCCTGTATTAGCCGCCATTCACGGTGGTTGTATTGGTGGTGCTTTGGACCTAGCCTGCGCCTGCGACTGCCGCTACATGAGCGCCGATGCCTTTGTTTCAGTAGAAGAAGCCAAGCTAGGCCTAGCCGCCGACATAGGCACCCTGCAACGTTTACCAAAGCTGATTGGCGAAGGCCTGGCCCGCGAACTAGCCTACACAGCACGCCGCATGCCTGCCGCTGAAGCCATGCAAGCACGCTTGGTTAACCAAGTATTTGATGATGCCGAAAGCCTTTTAGAGGGGGTCATGGAAATTGCCGAACAGATGGCCAAACACTCCCCGATGGCCATCTATGGCTGCAAAGAAAACCTCAACTACAGCCGCGATCACAGTGTAGAGGAATCCTTGCGCTACCAAGCCACCTGGCAGGCAGGTATGTTCCAACCAGAAGGTGACATGATGCAAGCCTTTATGGCCAAAGGCCAAAAGGTGGATGCAGAATACAAAGAGCTACAACCCTCTGCCTCAAAATTTAATGCTAAAAAATAAATCTGGGGCTGTTCTATGGCCTGTACTCAGGCCTCCCCCGTTGTATTCTTAATACGCCAACTAATCGCCAAGTTACAAATTGACGCTCATTATGACCACCAATTCGTCATAATAATGTCACCACCATGTACACACTAACGTTGCAAAAAATGGAAGATGGGTCGATATAGTGTTATTGTTGTTAAACAATGTTTAACAAGTGAATACAGGTGACCTTATGTTAGGCGTTCGATTAGACGAACAGCTTGAAAGCCGCTTAAACGCGCTAGCGGCCAAGACGCATCGCTCCAAGAGCTTCTTAGCTAAAGAGGCGTTAACTCGCTATGTTGAGGAGGAAGAGCGTAAACTGCGTGAAAATGAGCTAACAATGGCGCGCTGGGAGGAATACCAAGAAACTGGCGAAAGCGTCAATAATGAAGCCATGATGGACTGGCTAGGCTCTTGGGGAACCGATGAGGAGAAACCATGCCCAGTGAAATAGTCTGGCTACCTTGTGCATCCAGAGATGTTGCCCGTTTAAGAAACTTTATCAAATCTGAAAACCCCCGCGCGGCACAGCGTGCTGCCAAACGCATCGTTGAAGGCGTCAACATTCTGCAAGAAAACCCAGAAGCTGGCCTGCCAGTGGAAAACCTTATCGATTATCGAGACCTGATGCTGACCTTCGGAGCGGGAGAATACATCATCCGATACCGTCGAGAAACTGCAAACCGCATCGTCATTGTTCGAGTCCGACATAGTAAGGAAGAGGGCTTTTAAAAGCTTATTTATGGAAATATTGAGCTTCTTCTACCGCTCGTCACATGCATCGTAAGAAAGACCGCAAGGCAAGCGCCAGGCTCCACGTCAATACTTAAATAATTCCCAGAAGATATTCAACTATAAAGTTTTTTAATTTGGGCAATGCTGCTATTTCAGCTAAGCTAAAATAGCAGTTGTGAAATCACTATGTTGTAGAGCTACCTTAGCGATATGTAAGCTAGGTGCTGAAACTATCGCCTGAGCGACATGGCCAAAGTTAACGTGTTAACTATGATGTTGTTAGGGTTATGAAAGTGCTAGGGTAATAAAACAAGCAAAGGCTGAAGCTTTTGAGAATTATAAGAAATTTAGTTATATACCCTATTGCGATTTGTACTATCAGACAAATCAACAATAAAACATTCCGAAGACTTAGGGCTTAATAGCCGCCCAATGTATTCATTTTATAAAAATATCGATATTATTTCGAAATAACAAAGAACATTACGAGCCGAAAATATGTCCGCAGATTCCCCCCTTGTACGATTCGAGAATATTCAAAAAAGCTATGATGGCGAAATTCTAGTAGTAAAAGACTTTAACCTGGATGTTGCTAAGGGTGAATTTGTTACCATGTTGGGCCCATCTGGCTCCGGTAAAACCACCTGCCTAATGATGCTAGCCGGTTTTGAACCTGCAACTCACGGTGAGATATACCTTAAGGGCAAGCCTATCAACAAGGTGCCTCCTTACAAGCGCGGCATTGGCATGGTATTCCAAAACTACGCTTTGTTCCCACACATGACCGTAGCCGAAAACTTGGCCTTCCCACTAGAAGTACGCGGCATGGGCAAGTCAGAACGCGAGCAGCGAGTTAACCGCGCTTTGGATATGGTTCAGTTAGGTCAATTTGGCGGTCGTCGTCCTGCCCAACTATCTGGTGGTCAGCAACAACGTGTTGCCGTAGCCCGCTCTTTGGTATTTGATCCAGATTTGGTATTGATGGACGAACCCCTAGGCGCCCTAGACAAAAACCTGCGTGAACAAATGCAGTACGAAATTAAACACCTACACGAAGAACTTGGCCTAACCGTGGTGTATGTCACCCACGACCAGACCGAAGCCCTCACCATGTCCAACCGCATTGCGGTGTTTGACGATGGCATCGTGCAGCAGTGTGCGCCACCAGCAAAATTATACGAACGTCCGGAGAATGCTTTTGTGGCCAACTTTATTGGCGAGAACAACCGCATTATGGGTAAGGTAGAAGCGCTTGATGGTGACCGCGTGACGGTGAAGGCCGACAGTGGCGAAACCATTATTGCCAATAAGATCAACGTCAATGCCGTTGGCGAACGCACCACCTTATCTCTACGTCCAGAACGCGTTACCGTTTCCCCTGCCGAAGGTAGCGCAGAAAACATCTTTACAGCCAAGGTAGAAGAACTGATCTACCACGGCGACCATATCCGTACTCGCTTTACGGTATGTGGTCACGACGATTTTATCGTCAAGGTTCCGAACTCAGCCGATCAAGCTGCATTGCACGAAGGCAATGCCGTTACTATCGGCTGGAAAATGGAAGATTGTCTGGCTTTGGATGCATAATTTATCGGCATCCAACCAGCATATTTGATTGTTGCAACAATATAAATACAATAACTAGGAGTATTTCATGAAGAAACTTATCAACAAGACGTTGATGGCTACAGCTATCTCTGCTGCAGTAGCTGCCGGCTCCGTACAAGCCGAAGATATCACCGTTGTTTCTTGGGGTGGTGCTTACACCAAGTCCCAGGTAGAAGCCTATCACAAGCCTTGGATGGCCCAAACTGGTAACACCGTTGTGTCCGAAGACTACAGTGGTGGTTTGGCCGAAATTAAAGCCCAAGTAGAAGCCGGTAATGTTACTTGGAACTTGGTTGACGTTGAATTGTCTGACGCCGTACGCGGTTGTGACGAAGGTATTCTAGAAGTCATCGACTCATCTATCCTTCCTGCTGGCGCCGACGGCACTCCAGCATCTGAAGATTTCTTGCCAGGCACCGTACATGAGTGTGCTGTTGGTAACATCGTATGGTCCACCATCGTTGCCTATGACGGTTCCAAGACCTCAGGCGTTA
>DPHB01000005.1:0-19403 GCA_003521845.1 Oceanospirillaceae bacterium
AAAGTGATACTGTAAGTGGTACCGTTTCTCCGTAAAACTCAACAATAAATCCTTTTAAAACAGGAATTTAAGGAAATTGAAGTGGCGCGCCAGGAGGGAGTCGAACCCCCGACCAACAGGATCGGAACCTGCTACTCTATCCAGCTGAGCTACAGGCGCGTGAAGAAGGCGTATGATACGGGGGTTAGGGGGTAGATTCAAGCGAGGTTTGGAGCATTTTTAACATAATTCTAGCCACCACTGATGGTGCTTTTTGCGCGGATGCAATTAATTTATAAGGCTATTTCCTTACTTTTCATCGGATATTAGACTAATTTCGGTGTTTCCAGCCCCATAAGCCTTTGCCAGCGATTCACGTTTGCTATAAATACAGCTATAATGCCTGCTGTTTTTGACGCTGCCTTGTGCAGACAAACTGAATTTTAGAGAGGCACTTTACGTGAAAGCATTTAAGCATGCAGCCATCACCGGCCTAACCGCTGGTTTTGTCGCCCTAAGTCTAACCGCCATTACCGCCAACGCTGACCATAATAGTGATCACTCTATTATTGAGCGTATCAGTAAAGTTGGCAGCCTATGTGTAGAAGGCCAAGAATGTAAAGCACCTGTTGCTGCGGCGGCTCCTGTTGCCAGTGGCCCTCGTAGTGGCGCTGACGTTTACAACACGGCTTGTGCTGCATGTCATGGCACTGGCGCTGCTGGCGCACCTAAGATGGGTGACACCGCCGCTTGGAGCCCTCGTATTGCCAACGGTATCGACACCTTATTAGCTAACGCCATCAACGGCATCAACGGCATGCCACCGCGTGGCTTGTGCATGGATTGTTCTGATGACGAGTTGAAAGAAGCTGTAGAGCATATGGTTAACGGTTCTAAGTAAGCATTTTTACTTTTCTCAAAGCATTAAAAAAGGGCTAGATGGTTGACTCATCTGGCCCTTTTTATTTGTCCAATGCTTAGTAATGGTTGCGAACCTACTAAAACTTCTTGCCACCGTCTTTGATGCGATTTTCGGGTTTATGGTCGGCCCGCTGGGCGTTGTAGGCCAGCTTTTCTTCCAAAGCACCAGCTACATCTAAATTAAAGCCACCGGCATAGTCGCAAATGCGAATGATGGCATCGGCTAGCTCTACTTCTTCCATGGGGCGGCTTGTTAGGTGGTCATCTAAAATACCTTTGCGCGCCCCTTCCATGGCTTCAGATACTTCTGAGTGTATTAGGCACAGCATCTCACCTTTATTGCGCTCTAGCTTTTCTCCGGTAATGGGGTCGTGCCACCAGCCACCTTTTAATGCCGCGCCGTGACAAGCTTCGATGAGTAAATTAAGGGCGTTCTGCATGTCGCTCATGGCTTTTCCTGTACCTAGGTTGAGTCTATTTAGCTTGCTATTCTAGCCACAAAGGCACCCTTTGATAAATAGCTAGCAGGCTTAAAAGTCATCAAACAAGCCTTTTAGCCCCGCTAAGGTAGCTTGGCCTTGGGCCACATTCTTTTTCGGGTCGTCATCACCACGGCCTTCCCATTCTAAATCCGATTCTGGCAGTTCATCTAGGAAACGGCTAGGCGTAGTCTCCATAACTTCGCCAAATTGTTTACGCTTGCGCGCCATGGTCATGGTGAGGGTTTCGCGGGCACGGGTGATACCTACGTAGCATAGGCGGCGCTCTTCTTCCACGTTGCCCTCATCTACGGCATTGCGGTGCGGCATCAGGTCTTCTTCCATGCCCATCATAAACACATGGGGGTATTCCAAGCCTTTGGCTGCATGCAGGGTCATCAACTGCACACGGTCACTGTCATCCTCTTCTTCTTGGCGTTCAAGAATATCCATCAATACCAAGCGCGCTACGGCATCACCCATATCGGCGTCTTCATTCTTTTCAATGGCTTTTTCTAAAGAGGTTTTAAGGGAATCCACCAGCACTTCAACGTTGTTCATGCGTTTTTCCGCCATCGGTGGGCCACTGCTGGTTTGTAACAACCAACTTTGGTATTCCATGTCACGAATCATTTGCTGCACGGCGGCAATCGGGTCTTCGCGCTCGGCCTTGTCGGCTAAATGATCTACCCAGGTACCAAATTCCTTTACGTTGGCGAGGGTCGCGCCAGACATCACCTGCTCTAAACCTATCTCTTGGCAAGCCGATATCAGGCTGACGCCACGCATACTGGCATAGTTGATAAGCTTCTCTAAGGTGGCGGCACCAATACCGCGGCTAGGGGTGTTCACAATACGCAAGAACGCGTTGTCATCAGCCGGGTTCAATAGCAGTTTTAAGTAGGACATGATGTCCTTCACTTCGGTACGCCCAAAGAAAGACTGACCGCCGTTGATCTTGTAAGGCACCTTGTAGGTTTGTAGCTTCAGTTCAATCAAACGCGACTGAAAGTTGCCGCGGTACAAGATGGCAAAGTCCTTAAACGTAGCTTGGTTTTGCAATTGAAACTGCAAAATCTCCGTGGCGATGCGCTCGGCCTCGGCATCTTCATTGCGGCAACTAATCACACGGATGGGTTCGCCATAACCCTTGTCACTCCACAAAGCCTTATCAAAGTCGTGTGGATTGTGAGCAATGAGTTCGTTGGCGACTTTTAGAATACGCCCAGTGGAGCGGTAGTTCTGCTCCAACTTCACAACTTTTAAACTAGGGTAATCGGCTTGCAGTATGGCCAGATTTTCTGGCCTAGCGCCACGCCACGCATAGATAGACTGGTCATCATCACCTACCACGGTAAAGTTAGCTCGAAAGCCAACCAACTGACGCACCAGCAAATATTGCGAGCTGTTGGTATCTTGATACTCATCTACCAATACATAACGCACACGGTTTTGCCATTTATCCAAGATATCTGGGTGCTCGGCAAACAAGCGCACTGGCTGCAGGATCAAATCATCAAAATCCACGCCGTTATATAGCTTCAGAGTCTTTTGATAGCCTTCATAAACCCGTGCTGCCAACACCTGCTCTGGGCCATCGGCACCGGCTAAAGCTTGGCTTGGCGTCACCAGATCATTTTTCCAGTTGGAAATCATATACTGGATAGGTTCGCAAGCGTCTTCTGCGGCTTCAAAGTCCTTGTGAGTTAGGTCTTTAAGCAGTGCCAATACATCTTGCGAATCAAATATAGAGAAGCCTGGACGGTAACCCAAGGCAGCATATTCTTTGCGAATAATGTTCAAACCTAGGTTGTGAAAGGTCGATACCGTGAGGCCTCGCCCTGCTTTGCCTTGCACCAGCTGGCCAACACGTTCTTTCATCTCACGCGCGGCCTTGTTGGTAAAAGTTAGGGCCAAAATCTGATGGCCTTTTAAGCCGCACTCATCAATTAGATAAGCGATTTTTTGGGTAATAACGCTAGTCTTGCCTGAACCTGCCCCTGCCAATACCAATACCGCGCCACTGGTGGCTTGCATGGCTTCTTGCTGACGGGGGTTTAATCGGCTCACAGGCGTCTCTTTGCTGATACGAAATTAGGGCGCAGATTATAAAAGATTCGCCGCCTGCATGCATGCCTTAATTTAAGCTACCCCCTGTGCCAAGATAGTTGACACCCTATCAAACCCACCCCCTTGAGAACTGGTACTAAAACCATGGCCAACAATGCCGGCATAGCATAGGTTTTAACAAGTGCTTAGCAAGCTCAATTGCCGATAGCTCAAGGCTTCTAACAAGGCCCCTCGGCCAATGTGCTCTTTTGCATCCAGGTCCGCAATGGTACGCGCTACTCTTAGCACCTTATGCATGGCACGTGGCGACATAACGAAGCGCTTGGCTGCATCCAGCAACAAGGTTTGCTCGGCGTCTTGTAGACCTGTCACTTGTTGCAGTCGGTCACTGTTTAGATCGCCATTAAAACAGCCTTGGCGTTGCCATTGTATAGTCTGAGCGGCGGCTACCAGTCCTTGAGCCGTGTCACTGTCCATACCCGCCACGGGGCGTAATATACTTTTGCTATCGGGGCGCTGTACGGCCAGCTGTAAATCAATGCGATCCAACAAGGGGCCTGATAAACGCTGCTGGTAGCTAGCTACTTTGGTGGGGCTACAGCGGCAATCTACTTCGGCATCGCCATAATAGCCGCAAGGGCAAGGGTTGGTGGCAGCGATTAGCAAGAACTTGGCAGGTAGATGCAGCTGCTGCTGTGCCCGCACTACCTGCACCCAGCCACTTTCGAGGGGTTGGCGTAGGCTATCCAACACATGCCGGGGAAACTCGGCCAGTTCATCCAAAAATAATACACCACGGTGGGCACGGCTTATTTCACCAGCTCTAGGCATGCGCCCACCGCCCACCAAAGCCGCCGCCGAGGAGGTGTGGTGGGGGGCTCGCCAAGGTACTTGGCGCCATTGCTGAGCATCAAATTCACCCAGGCTCGAACGTATAGCACCCACTTCCATGGCATGCTCTTCGGACAACTCGGGTAAGAGTGCATGTAAGCGTTTGGCCAACATGGTTTTGCCCGTGCCGGGTGGGCCGGCTAACAAGGCGGCATGAAAACCTGCCGCTGCAATGACCAGCCCACGTTTGGCTTGTTCTTGACCTTGCACGTCTTTTAAATCCAAAGTCGAGCTGCTTGCTGTCGCTATCTGATTAGCTTGATGCCAGTGTATTTTTTCTGGATAAAACAGCCATTGGCATAACTCATTGAGGTTGCTCGGTGCCATCACCCAAGCATCCGTAGGCATAGCAGCTTCGTCGGCATTGGGCAGGGAGATAACCAGCTTACGGTCGGCTGCTTGGCAGGCCACCGCAGCGCTGAGTATGCCCGGGCAAGGCTTTAACTCAGAACTAAGGGCCAGCTCAGCCAGAAATTCCAACCGCGCAACGCTATCATCCGGTACCTGCTGCGATGCTACCAAGATACCCATAGCTATGGCCAAGTCAAAGCGGCCGCCTTCTTTTGGCAAATCCGCGGGGGCAAGATTAATGGTGATACGCTGCATGGGGAAATCAAAACCAGCATTGATAATGTCGCTGCGTACGCGATCTTTACTTTCACGTACGGCTGTTTCGGCCAAACCTACGATATGAATGGCTGGCAAACCACTGCTTAAATGCACTTCAACCCGCACCAAGGGTGCGTCTATGCCCACATAGGCACGGGTATGGATTATGGCTAATGACATATTATTCATCCTTGATTATTGCGTCACTAACTAGCAGTATAGTTAACTTAATGGCACTTGAGTGGCTTTTTGCCTATTCAGTGGCCAATTTTAAGCACACCGAAACCTATAAAAACAGCAACCCATGGCGCAGAAAAAACCCCTAGCACTGATTGATGACGACGCTGATATTCGCCAACTCCTTAGCCAATATATGGCCCAACAAGGCTATGAAGTGGCCTCTTTTGCCGATGGGGAAAGCTTTCTAGAAACAGACTTCAATGATTATGCGTTAGCTATTCTGGACATTGGCTTGCCTGGTATTGATGGCCTTAGCGTGTGTCGACAGCTCCGTCAAAGCAGCAACCTCCCGGTGATCATGCTAACGGCGGCCAGTGATGATCTGGACCGCATACTAGGCTTAGAGTTGGGTGCCGATGATTACATGGGCAAGCCCTTTAATCCACGTGAGCTGCTAGCCCGCATAAAAGCACTCTTACGCCGTGTGGAAAGTCAGCCAGCCATAGGCAGTAATGTTGGCCAGCTAGCCATTAATAATCAGCTAAGAACGGTGATGTTCAGTGACAAGACCTTGTCACTCACTGGTGCCGAATTTGACCTGCTAGCATTGTTAGCACAGCACCAAGGTCAGGTGGTGAGCAAGGATGATATCAGTCGGGCACTGCATGGACGGGCTAACTCGCCGTTTGATCGCTCAATTGATACCGCGGTCAGCCGCTTACGCAGCAAGTTAGGCGAGCATTATCCAGACGCTATTCAAAATGTCCGCGCCAAGGGCTATGTGCTGGTTATCCCGTGTCGTTAGCCACGCGCTTACGCGATCTGCTATTACCCAATAGTATTTTTGCACGTATGAGCTTGGTGTTGTTAGTCGGCATCTTTGTCGCCCAATCTCTGGGCACCTGGTTATGGATCGAGCAACTCAAAGATAGTGAGCGCAAGCGCCTCATTGAAGTTTCCCAGAATATGGGTTCACGCATTGGCCAAACCATTCAGTTTTTTACCAAGTTGCCCAAACAATACCAGCACATTGTACTGGACCAACTACGCGACATGGGTGGTACACGTTTTTTTGTTTCCGTGAACCCTGCTCATATTGCGCTGCCGAATATAAACCAGAACGAGTTTTCTGTCTTGGTGCGGGACCAACTGCAAGCCAGCATTAGTGCGCAAATTGGCAGCAGGGCTAACGTGGACATTCAGTTCGTGCGCTTTAATGATTTAAAAATTCTTTCTGGTAACAATCGCATGGTGGACTTACCACCCAAGTGGAAACGTTTTGCCTTGTTTGAACCTAGCGACCAAAGCCCCATTGTGGTGGTGCAGTTATCTGTTAACGAAAGCTGGATGTATCTGGCTACACCAGTACCTTCAGGTAAGGTGCTGGTTGGTGTCAACTGGCTCACTACGGAGCGCCTGATCAGCATCGCTTTGGTATCCCTGACAGTATTAATACTCACGCTGTTTTTGGTACGCTGGGTAGTGCGGCCGTTACGCCTCCTAGCACGCCAAGCTCAATATATTGGCCGTGGTCGTAAACCCCAACAATTAGAAGAACAAGGCACCCGGGAAATGATTGCCACGGTGCGTGCGTTCAACTCCATGAGTAAACGTATACAGAAGTTTATCAACGATCGTGAGCGGTTGTTTGCGGCCATTTCTCACGACTTAAAAACCCCACTCACCAGGGCCCGTTTACGCGCTGAAATGCTGGAAGACGAAACCACCAAGGCGGCCTTGATTGGCGACCTAGAAAACCTTGACGCTATGGTTAAGGGCAGCTTACAGCTAGTGAAAGAAGGCATTGTGCATGAAAACCCACTGCAGGTGAATATCAGCAAAATGCTATTTGAGCTGGCCGAAAAACAAAAGATATATGGCTTGCCTGTTAACATTGACCTAGAGCCTAATTTGCAATTGGAAGGCCGCCCCATGGCACTAGAAAGGCTGTTTACTAATTTAATCGACAATGCCTTGGAGTATGGCCGCGCCGCCTTTATCCACGCTTGGCAAGACCAGCATCATTTGTACGTGGATATTAGCGACCCAGGCCCCGGGTTATCTGACCAGGATAAAGAACGTGTTTTTGAGCCTTATTTTCGCATTGACCAAAAACCCAGCACCGAACATTCGGGGCTGGGGCTGTCTATTGCCCGCAGCATTGCCAATTTCCATGGTGGCGAGCTAACGCTAAAAAACCGGCCCTCTGGCGGGCTAGTCGTCGCACTTCATTTCCCTTTGTAACACTTTGTCACACTCAGCCACGTTGTGGCGCAGTTAACCCCCTACACTGCCAATACCGAATAACTAATACAGCAAAAGTTCGGCATATTAATAACAACGAGGACTTTCTCCATGAATTTCAAATTAAGCGCATTGGCCGCCGCTACAGCACTAGCCTTTAGCCCAGTGGCACAAGCGGGTGAAGTGGAAGTACTGCACTATTGGACCAGTGGCGGTGAAGCCGCCAGTGTTAATTATCTAAAAGACAAGCTCGCCAGTGAGGGCGTTAGCTGGAGCGATTTTGCCGTAGCCGGTGGTGGTGGTGAAAGTGCCATGACCGTATTAAAGTCGCGTGCTATTTCGGGCAACCCGCCAACGGCGGCACAAATCAAAGGCCCATCCATCCAGGAATGGGGCGAGCTTGGCTTCCTTGCTAGCATCAACGACGTTGCTGAACGTGACAATTGGGATGAATTACTACCCAGCGTAGTGTCTGACGTCATGAAGTACAACGGCGAATACGTTGCTGCCCCCGTCAACGTACACCGCGTAAACTGGCTCTGGGCCAACCCAGAAGTATTCCAAAAAGCCGGCGCCAGCATTCCTACCACTTGGGATGACTTTATGGTGCAAGCGCAAAAGCTAAAAGATGCTGGCTTTGTTGCCCTAGCTCACGGTGGCCAAGCTTGGCAAGACGCTACCGTATTTGAAGCCGTGGTACTTGGTGTCGGTGGTGCAGAGTATTATCAGCAAGCTTTTGTGGAATCCAACATGCAAGCTTTAGATAGCGCTACCACCCGCAAAGTATTTGCAACCTTTGGTCAATTGCGCCAGTTTATCGATACTAACTCTCCGGGCCGTGATTGGAACGTCGCCACGTCGATGGTGATTAACGGCGAAGCCGGTATGCAAATCATGGGCGACTGGGCCAAAGGTGAATTCACCGTTGCTAACAAGCAACCTGGCACGGACTACGTTTGTGTAGCAGCACCTGGTACATCAGGTAGTTTCACCTTTAACGTCGACTCCTTTGCCTACTTTGCACAAGGTGATGCGGACAAGGCGGCGGCCCAAAAAGCCATGGCAAGTGCCATCCTAAGCACCGACTTCCAAGAAGTATTTAACCTTAATAAGGGTTCTATTCCTGCTCGCTTAGGCATGGACCGTTCGGCTTTTGACGCCTGCGCCCATGCGTCAATGGACGCCTTTGTCTCCAGTTCACAAACGGGTGGGTTAGTGCCTAGTTTTGCCCATGGCATGGCGGTATCGGAAGCCGTCTCTGGCGCCATCTATGATACGGCAACTCACTACTTTAACTCCACAGATAACGCCGAACAAGGCGTGCAACAGCTCATTGCTGCTATCTCCGCCGCGCAATAATTGCCGGTTTTAGGCGCCACACCTAGTGGCGCCTTTTCTCACCAATTTATACAACCCTCTTTAAGGGGCACTACCATGCTTCGATATCTGGAACGTAGCCTACCCAGGCTGGTTCTGGCGCCGACAGCCATCGCCATGTTTGTATGCATGTATGGCTTTATCGCTTGGACCGCGGGCTTATCACTCACCAAAAGCCGCATGCTGCCACAATGGGAGTTTGTTGGTTTTGATCAATATGCGCGCTTATTTGCCAATCCACGCTGGCATGTCGCATTAGACAACCTCTTCATATTTATTACTTTATTTATCGGCATTTCCCTGGTTTTAGGCCTGCTATTGGCCATCTTTTTAGACCGCAAAGTCCGCGCCGAAGGGGCCTTACGCACCATATACCTTTACCCCATGGCCATTTCTTTTGTGGTCACAGGCACCGCGTGGAAATGGATTTTAAACCCGGGCCTAGGCATTGAAAAACTGGTTCGCGACATGGGCTTCAGCAACTTTGAATTCCGTTGGCTGGTAGACCAAGACATGGCTATCTATACCATCGTTATTGCCGCCGTTTGGCAGTCTAGTGGCTTTGTTATGGCTATGTTTTTGGCCGGCCTACGAGGGGTAGACGAGTCCTTAATAAAGGCCGCACAGCTCGATGGGGCATCGGTCATGCAAACCTACTGGCATGTTATCTTGCCTATCATGAAGCCGGTTTTTTTTGGTGCTGTAGTGATTCTTTCTCATATCGCTATTAAGAGCTTTGACTTGGTACAAGCGCTGACCGGAGGGGGGCCAGGTTATTCATCCGATTTGCCGGCAAACTTTATGTATACCTTCGCCTTTAGCCGCGCCCAAATGGGCCTAGGTGCCGCTAGCGCTATGGTCATGCTAGCCGGTGTACTGGCCATTTTGGTGCCCTATCTTTACTCTGAGCTAAGGACCAAAAAAGTATGACACAGTCAAATCAATTAATGGGCAGAGCCCTTATCTACAGCTTGCTGTTGGGCTTTTCTATCATCTATTTAGCACCTTTATACGTCATGTTCGTCACCTCCTTAAAGGATATCGAAGAGATACGTGCCGGCAATATTTTGGCATTACCCGAGCATCTCAACTTGAGCGCCTGGCGCAAAGCCTGGAGTAGTGCTTGTACGGGTGGCGATTGCCAAGGCCTTGCCCCCTACTTTTGGAACTCCATACGTATTGTCGTGCCATCCCTGGTCATTTCTACCTTGATAGGTGCGCTCAATGGCTATGTGCTAGCACAATGGCAGTTTAAGGGTTCAAACTTTTTGTTTGGTGCTCTATTACTGGGTTGCTTTATACCTTTCCAAGTGATTCTACTGCCCATGGCGAAGCTGCTAGCCTGGCTTGGCTTAGCGAACACAGTGCCAGGCTTAGTCAGCGTGCATGTCGTCTACGGTATAGCCTTTACCACCCTGTTTTTCCGTAACTACTATGTCGCTATTCCGAATGAACTAGTGCGTGCGGCACGTCTAGACGGAGCCGGTTTTTTCGCCATTTTTTGGCATGTGTTCCTGCCTATGTCGACGCCCATTTTTGTGGTTACTGTGATCTGGCAATTCACCCAAATTTGGAATGACTTCCTGTTTGGTGTGGTCTATTCCGGTCCTGGCACACAGCCAATTACCGTGGCTTTGAACAATCTGGTCAACACCAGCGTCGGCGGCAAGCAATACAGTGTCGATATGGCCGCTGCCATTATCGCCGCCCTACCAACTCTGTTGGTTTATCTACTGGCAGGAAAATATTTTGTGCGTGGCCTGACCGCTGGCGCCGTTAAAGGTTAACCCTAACAACAAAGAGACATAACATGGGTGCAATTACTATACAAAACCTCACCAAGTCCTATGCTGATACACAGGTGCTTAAAGGCATTGATCTAGCTATCAACGATGGTGAATTTCTGATACTTGTCGGGCCTTCTGGCTGCGGCAAATCCACTTTAATGAACTGCATTGCAGGCCTCGAAGACATCACCAGCGGTAATTTGTTTATTGCTGAAGACAATGTTACCGCGCTGAGCCCTGCCGAACGTGATATTGCCATGGTATTCCAATCCTATGCTTTATACCCAACCATGTCCGTGGCACGCAATATCAGTTTCGGCTTAGAAATGCGCAAATACCCAAAGGCAGAAATCGAAGCCACAGTGCAAGAGGTAGCAAAACTATTACAAATTGAACATTTGCTTAACCGCAAACCTAGCCAGTTATCGGGGGGTCAACGCCAGCGCGTCGCCATGGGTCGTGCTCTGGCGCGTTCACCTAGAGTTTTCTTATTCGACGAGCCCTTGTCCAACCTGGATGCCAAACTACGGGTAGAAATGCGCACCGAAATCAAGAAGCTGCATAAGCGGTTGGGCACCACCATTGTCTATGTTACCCATGACCAAGTAGAAGCCATGACCTTGGCAGACCGTATTGCGGTGATGAAAGATGGCTGCGTACAACAATTTGGTACACCCTACGAAATCTATAACGATCCCGCCAACCGCTTTGTCGCTGACTTTATGGGTTCACCCGCTATGAACTTTATTGACTGCGTGGTGTTTAACGACAAACTTGTCGTCGAAACAGCAGGCCAACGTATTGAATTACCCATGCCAAACAGCCAAGCTTTACAAAAGTCCGGCTTAGAAAACGTCATCTTAGGGCTACGTCCGGAGATGATTACCGAACCCAAGCCGTTTAAGGAATCAACCTATATTACCCTTATGCAATTTGATGTTCAGGTAACCGAACCAACCGGTCCAGATACCTTGGCGTTTGGCGAATGGAACCAACAAACACTACAAGCCCGCCTGTCACCAGAAATTGGCGTGCAGGCTGAGACAGAAACAACGATCACTATTCAGGTGGATACTAGTAAAGCTGTGTTATTCCATCCACAATCAGGCGAGCGCATCTAAGCGCACCAGATTGGCGCTCCCTCCATACAACCGGGCACCATAATGGTGCAGTGGTTGCTGTGTTATGTGCTCGCATGCCCCAAAACAAGCGCAAATTGCCGCTTAATCCCCTTGGCACAATCCCTGCATGGATGGGCCTTACACAAAGTATTTTCAGGGTGGTTAAACCACTAGCTGTGTTACAATATTCAAATAAATTAAGTGCAAAAGGGGAACCACATGAAACTGGTCAGTGCCATTATCAAACCATTTAAGCTAGACGACGTTCGCGAAGCGCTATCGGAAATTGGTGTACAGGGTGTAACTGTGACAGAAGTAAAAGGTTTTGGCCGTCAGAAGGGCCATACCGAGCTTTACCGCGGCGCTGAATACGTAGTGGATTTCCTGCCTAAGGTTAAGATTGAAGCCGCTGTTGATGACAGCCAGGTTGATCAAGTTATTGAAACCATCAGCAACTCAGCTAATACCGGCAAAATTGGTGACGGCAAGATCTTTGTGGTTAACTTAGAGCAAGCTATCCGTATCCGTACTGGTGAAACTGGGCCTGAAGCTCTGTAATTTCTACAAAAAACAGCAAAATAAGCATTATCCCCTTGCGCATATCCGCATTTGTACTAGGGTTAATGCTTTAATCAAGTCAGGTTTTCCAGTATAGTTGGCAAATCTCCTCTTGGTGAGAAAATAAAAACTAAAATAAGTGGCCCAGCCACAAATAATGATCACCGTTGCCCATGAAACACACCGGATTTCGCCTCGACTTTATTGCCAGCTTGCTGCTTTGTGCCGCCTTACTTACGGTCGCACTGTATATGGAATTTGCTATGGGCATGGACCCATGCATGCTCTGCATGAGCCAGCGCTTTGTTTATCTTGGTATCGCTTTCGTATCTTTACTGGCAGCGCTGCATAACCCTATTTTTGGCGGTCACAAGCGTTATGGGGCTATTATTGCCTTGTTGGCTTTATGTGGCTTGGGGCTAGCGCTTCGCCAATTGTATTTACAGGGCTTGCCAGAAGATCAAGTGCCGGCCTGTGGGCCTAGCTTTAGCTACATGGCGGAAGCCTTCCCCTTTATGGAAGTATTAGTTGCCATGATCAAAGGCTCGGGTTCCTGTGCCGAAATACAGTGGACCTTCTTGGGTATCTCTATCCCCGGCTGGAGCCTAGTCATGTTCACGCTACTAGCTCTAAACGGTTTGCGTCTGACAATGACCCGCACCAAAATCCTATTGGTCTAGTTAGCCAAACATCACCACCGCCTGTAGACATAATAACGCCATAACGCCAGCCACAATATCGTCCAGCATAATGCCAACGCCACCGTGTACATGCTTGTCCAGCCAACGGATGGGCCATGGCTTGATGATGTCAAAAAAGCGAAACAATACGAATCCTAGCAGCAGCCAGCCCCAACCTGCCGGTGCCCATAGCATGGTGATCCACATACCAACAAATTCGTCCCAGACAATACCACCGTGATCATGTACGCCTATGTCGGCGGCCGTTTTGCCACATAAATAGATACCCACAAGGCTACTAACAAGTATCACCAGCAAGTAGTTAGTGGGGCTTAAATGCGCCAAAGGCAAATACAACACACAAGCAGCTAGGGTACCAAAAGTGCCAGGAGCCTTGGGCGCCGCACCACTACCAAAGCCAAAGGCCAATAAATGCACGGGGTTACGCCAATTCGGTTTTACTTGTAGGTTCATTGTTATCGCTCTCGCTATGCCTGTATTCACTCAGGCAGGGGCTAAAAATGTTGCCAGCCAAGCTTATCTGGCACGGGCACCGATTGTCCATCGCGTTGCAAGCGCAACCCCATTGTCGGCTCAATATGTCCGATACGGCTAACGGGCAAGTCATGTTGCCTGGCATAGCCTTGCACTTGTTGGCGCCACTGGGGAGGGATGGTAAAGCACAACTCGAAATCTTCGCCACCCGCCAGGGCTAGCTTTTCCTGTTCAGCAGCCGATACTTTAGCGGCTAAGACATTGGAAATGGGCAACTGTTCTAAGTCGAGAGTAGCGCCCACTTGGGATTGGGAAAGTATGTGCCCTAGATCTTGTAACAAACCATCGGAAACATCGATGGCGGCAGAGGCCTTGCCTAGCAACCACTGGCCCAAGGTTAAACGCGGTGTAGGGTTATAAAAGCGTTGTGCAAGGTAACTAGTCGCCGCCGCCTCTTCATGTATGCACGCCAAGCCGCCCGCAGCGTCGCCAAGATAACCACTAACATAAACGTCATCGCCCACTTGCGCGCCGTTACGCTTTAAGGCCTGCTCTGCTGGTACCCAGCCCATTACCTGAATACTAATCGCCAAAGGACCACGAGTCGTGTCACCACCCGCCAAGGCAATACCATAGGTTTGCGCCATATGCACAAGACCATCGCTAAAGCCCTGCAAAAATGCTTCGTCATAGCTAGGTAAGGTTAGGCAAAGGGTAAACCAAGCTGGTTTAGCGCCCATGGCAGCCAAATCACTTAAATTTGCCGCCAAGCAACGCTGGGCTATATGCGCAGCAGGCATAGCAGCCAAAAAATGAATACCCGCAACCAGCGTATCAGCACTAACGGCCAGCTGTTGCCCTAACAGCACATCAAGCAGCGCACAGTCGTCCCCAGGACCGAGGGCCATAGGAACGGGTGCTTGTAGCTGAGGGCGCTGAAAATAGCGCTTTATAAGATCAAATTCGCCCGTTGACGACATGATTTAGGACTTGCGTGCGGCGACTTCGGCCTGACGATGTTGGGCCGCCAGCTTGTCGAGTATACCATTCACGTACTTATGGCCATCTGTCGCGCCAAACACCTTGCCTAGCTCAACACATTCGTTGATGACAACACGATAAGGAACAGACACCGAGTCACTAAGCTCAAAAGCCCCCATGCGTAAGATATTGCGTTCAATGGGGTCCAGATCCGTTAGTTCACGGTCCAAGTGCCCTGCTACCATGGCATCCAGTTGCTCAGTTTGTTTGGCAACACCACGCAAAATAGCACTAAACATACGCTTATCAGCGTTTTTGAAATCTTGCTCGGCAAGAAATTCAGCTTCCACATTAGTGGCTGTATCGTCGTTCATGTGAAGCTGGTAAAGAGCCTGCAAGGCTAGTTCACGGGCTGCACGACGACGGTCTGGGCGTTTATTTTCGCTCACGAATTAAGCCTCTAGTTGACGTAAAAGACTAACCATTTCCAAAGCAGAAATAGCCGCTTCTTCACCCTTGTTGCCCGCCTTAGTACCAGCGCGCTCAATGGCTTGTTCAATGGAGTTGACGGTGAGTACACCGTTAGTAACTGGAATACCGCTATCCAAAGTCACTTTGCTAATGCCTGATGATGCTTCACCAGATACGTATTCAAAGTGTGGTGTACCACCGCGTATCACAGCACCCAAGGCAATAATGGCATCATCTTTGCCTTGTTGGGCAATTTTTTGTACTACCAATGGGATTTCAAATGCACCCGGCACACGTACCACACGGATGTTTTCAGCATCAACGCCGTGGCGTACTAGGCAATCGATGGCACCATCCACAAGACTTTCCACAACAAAGGCATTAAAGCGGCCAACAACTAGGGTGTAGTGGCCATTTGCATCGTTGAAACGGCCTTCAATATTAGTAACAGACATGTTTATCTCCCTAAGCCCTTAGGCCTCACAAGTAATGTATTCTTCAATTTCTAGGTCAAAGCCAGAAATCGCATTGTATTTCATTTCGGTACTCATCAAGCGCATTTTATGTACACCCAATTCACGTAAAATTTGCGCACCGGTACCCACATTCAAAAACGCGCCAGAACCTGTGGTATGGGGTGGTCGCGCCGGCGTATCAGGGCGGAAAAAGTCCTCAATACTCGGGCCAACACGGGTCTCACTACGGCCCAATAACACCATCACACCACTGCCTTCTGCGGCAATGCGCTTTAAAACGGCTTGCGCTGACCATTTTGGACGGCCATTGGTGGCGCCCACAATATCACGCAGCATATCAGGCATGTGCACACGCACCAAAGTGGCTTGGTCTTCTTCTACCTTACCTAGCGTCACCGCCAGATGGGTGTTACCCAAAATAGTGTCGCGGTAGATATGAAGATCAAACTCAATACCGTCAAAGCTAATTTTTTGTTCTTCCACTTTTTCAATGGTACGTTCATTCTTGCTACGGAAATGAATCAAATCAGCAATGGTACCAATCTTAAGGTCATGTTCTTTAGCAAACTTCAGCAAATCATCACGGCGCGCCATAGTGCCGTCATCATTCATAATTTCCACGATGGTGGCCGCTGGCGTAAAGCCAGCCAAACGCGCTAGATCACAACCGGCTTCCGTGTGGCCGGCACGCGTCATCACACCACCTTCACGCGCCATCAAAGGGAATATATGCCCCGGTTGCACAATGTCTTTAGGCACCACATTGGCTGCCACAGCGGTACGTACTGTGTGCGCACGATCGGCGGCCGAAATACCCGTCGTCACACCAACGGCCGCTTCAATAGACATGGTAAAGTTGGTTTCGTAGGCGGCACCGTTGCTTTGCACCATCAAGGGCAAGTCCAACTTTTCACAGTGTTCGCGGGTCAAGGTCAAGCAAATCAAGCCACGGGCATTTTTTGCCATAAAGTTGATGTCTTCTGGGCGCACCTGCTCGGCAACCATGACTAGGTCGCCTTCATTTTCGCGGTCTTCATCATCCATCAAGATGATCATTTTGCCCTGACGCATGTCGTCAATCAGCTCTAGAGTTGTATTCAATTCCATGCTCTCACCTCAAACGCTAGCCTGAATATTGAGTGGCTTTGCGTATTCTTAAATTCTAGGGGATTTAAAGGCCATATTGTGCCAGAAAATGCCCCATTTAGGTAGTTACAGGTCTGATAAATAGCCACCCAGTTATGACAATTATCAACCTGCATGACCTACAAATCGACACTAATCAACAAATCTTCGCCTACCTTGTCAAACTGCTGAAATCGCCCTTGCCAAGCATCTGCCAATTTCTCATGGGCCTGGTTAAATAACGGTAAACCGGTGGCACCTAAAAACTTTGGCGCAACAAACACTTGCAGGTTATCTAATAAGCCGGCGCGCATAAAGCTCGCATTGAGGCTGGCACCAGCTTCCAGCATGATCTGCTGACAACCACGCTGAGCCAACACATCAATGGCCGCTTGCAAGTGTATTTTACCTGCCTTTGGCCCCGTCATTTCGCTGGCGACTCGCTGCACCTCCACACCTTGTTCTTGGTAGGCTGCGTAGGCATCAGCATCGTCATTTGTTGTTAGCAACAACACTGGGCCTGGCAAAGTAAACAACTGGGCGTCCAGCGGGGTACGCAAGGGCGCATCAATAATTACCCGCAACGGCTGTTTCATACGCGCAACCTGTTCTGCTGGTACACCGGCGGCCAATAATTCCGTTGCCCGGCTGTTCATACTAGGGTTGTCGGCTAACATCGAGCCCAACCCAGTCACCACGGCACAGCTTTGTGCACGCATCAAATGCACTTGGGCTCGCGCCGCGGGGCCGGTAATCCACTGACTTTGGCCGGTCGCCATGGCTGTACGGCCATCCAGGCTGCATGCTAGCTTGCTAAATACATAGGGCTTACCCGTAGCCATAAAATGCATAAAACCAGGGTTCACCGCCTGACATTGGGCTTCTAACACGGGGCCAATAACATCAATACCTGCGGCCAGTAGTTGCTGCAACCCTTGCCCAGCTACTTGCGGATTGGGGTCCTGACAACCGTAAACGACGGTAGCAACCCCAGCCTCAATCAAACCTTGGCTACAGGGCGGTGTGCGACCAAAATGGCTACAAGGCTCCAAGGTCACATAGGCAGTAGCACCTTGCGCTTGCCCATCTGCTGCGTTCAATGCCATCACCTCAGCATGGGGGCCACCCGCCTCTTGAGTATGGCCCTGCGCTATTAAAACCCCATCACGCACCAACACACAGCCCACAGCCGGATTGGGTTTAGCAATGCCCCAAGCCAGGCGAGCTTGGTCGAGGGCTAACTGCATATAATCTTGATGATTAATCATAATGCTCTTGTTCCAAACGCTCTATTTCGGCACGGAATTCGTGCAAGTCTTTAAAACTGCGATATACAGAGGCAAAACGCACATAGGCGACCTCGTCCAATTCACGCAGCTGACCCATCACCGTTTCACCCAATAGCTGGGTAGGTACTTCGCGCTCGCCGCTGGCTCGCAATTTGTGTTTAATACGGTTAATCGCTGATTCAATAGCCTCAACACCGACTGGGCGTTTTTCTAATGAGCGTAAAATACCGGCACGAAGCTTGTCTTCGTCAAAGGGCTGTCGCGAACCATCTTGCTTAATCACCTTGGGCATTAACAGCTCAGCCACTTCAAAGGTGGTAAAGCGTTCACTGCACTCTAAACATTCGCGACGACGGCGGATTTGCTCGCCTTCTGCCACCAACCGCGAGTCTATTACTTTGGTTTCGTTGTGGCTGCAAAATGGACAATACATAGGGAGATCTCAAATACCGATAGGCTAAGCAAGTTATTATAAACTCAAGCCTTGTTTAGAGCTAACCCATAAAGCAATTAACTGCTATGATGCCAAATCTCTTTGACCCTCAAATAGCCTTTTGGGGTACCTAGATGCGAGGGAAAATGCTAACACTTACCAATTTACCACTAGCCGAACTAGCCGCGCTAGGTGCCGCTACGACCTGGGCCTTTACGGGTTTAATTACCCAGCCTTTGGTACATTACTTTGGTGCCACGGCCACCAACCGTTACCGCATTACGGTCGCGTCCTTTATGCTACTACTTTTGACTAGCTTGCTGGGCCTCTGGCATACGCTAGACATGTCAGGTATGTGGCTGCTAGTCCTGTCAGGACTGATTGGTATTTTCGTGGGTGACACGGCCTTAATGCAGGCTCTGAAACGCATCGGCCCGCGCCGCAATGCCATACTCTTTTCTACCAATGCCCCCATTGCGGCAGGCATGGGCTTTATT
The DNA here is from genome assembly GCA_003521845.1 of Oceanospirillaceae bacterium. GTDB lineage: Bacteria > Pseudomonadota > Gammaproteobacteria > Pseudomonadales > Balneatricaceae > Njordibacter. Next base: position 18,664 of record DPHB01000005.1, read on the forward strand.
TGGCTTGGTGAAAGCTTGTCTGTGAGTACGCTAATTGGTTGTGCACTAGTTTTGGCTGGCGTCATGATTGCCATCTGGTGGGGTAAAAAACCCACCTCGGCTGATGGCGAGCATAAAATGGAACAGGTTTCTGGCCGTTTATGGGTGGGCGTGGGCTTAGGTTTATTAGCCGCTACAGGCCAAGCGACTGGCGCCATTATCGTGAAGCCAGTGTTGTTAGATGGCGCTCACCCCATTGCTGCATCAGCCATACGCGTGGGCTTTGCTGCCGTATGCATGTGGACCATGCTGGCCCTACCTTTAAAATGGGGTAAAGCCAAAAACCCAATGACCTGGCGCTGGGCTATACGCTCATTTATTAGCGCCAACTTAGGCTTGGTAGTGGGTATGACACTGTTGGTTTATGCACTCAAGGATGGCGCTGTCGGCTTGGTGACTACCTTGTCGGCTACCTCACCAATCTTGATACTACCTTTGTTGTGGCTGATTACTAAACAACGCCCCAACCGCTATGCCTGGCTGGGCAGCCTGGCAGTAGTGATTGGTTGTGGCATTATATTTATGTGAGACTATTGCGCCAGATAGTTGGCCAAGAAATCGTCAAAAGAGCCACTTTGCTCAGCTTCTAACTGCTCTTGATCAACCAGAGACTGCTGCGCATGGGCCTGCATTTGCGCTAATAAGTCCGCGTCCATATCCGTATCTAGGTGGAACTGCTGATGCTGCTGAGCCAGCTGCAT
>DPHB01000005.1:19637-70868 GCA_003521845.1 Oceanospirillaceae bacterium
GCATCTTCAACACGCTCAGCCATAGCAGAAATAGCGGCCAAGCAAGCTTCGGCATTGGGCATGTAGGCGGCAACTTCTGCCAGTTCTGCCAGCATCTCCTGGCCCCACGCTTGCAGGCCTATCTGTTGCTCACAACGCTGCAAGGTTAAACCGGGTTTACGGCCTTCTCGCACCACTGCCGCTTGGTTTTGACTAATGGTTTCACACTCATCGTCACCAATGACCGGGCTGTCTTTAAGCAAACACCAAACCAAGAACACATTGACAAAGTGGGCTTGTTGCACATCCATACCCACAGGCATAAATGGGTTCAAATCTAGGTTACGCACTTCAACGTACTCAACACCTCCTTCAAATAAGGCATGTACCGGCTTTTGGCCGGAACGCGCTACACGCTTGGGGCGTATATCGCTATAGAATTCGTTTTCGATCTGCAACAAGTTAGCGTTTAGTTGGCGGTATTCGCCAGACACTTTTACGCCTAGTTTTTCGTACTGCTCCAATGGCGTAGATATAGCATGCTCTAACGATTTGGCATAATTGGGTAGGTCGTTAAAACAAACATTCAACACCGACTGCACCTTATTACTATAGCCTAGGTCACTCATACGCAAGGAAGTAGCATAAGGGCCAATGAGCGTCTCACCAGTACCGCCTTCCAAACCAACCGAGCGGCCACCAACAAAGCTGGCATCCAGAGCAGGTGAAGCGCCAAATAAATACAGCAGCAACCATGAATGACGGCGGAAATTACGGATCAAAGAGAAGTATTGAGCCGAATGGAAATCCTTAGGGCAACCCGTATCTCCCATATGAGCTTGATAAGCTTGCCAAAATTCTTCTTTAGGAGAAAAATTATAGTGGATGCCCGCAATACATTGCATGATTTTGCCATATCGCCAAGCTAAACCAACACGGTACACATGCTTGAGCTTGCCCGTATTGGAGCTACCATATTCAGCAATGCGGATATCATCTTCGCCTGCCAAGTGTCCAGGCATGCTGCCTGGCCACAAGTATTCCTGCTGTACATCCAATGCTCGAGCATTAAAGCTATGTAGCTGCTGCAGGTAATTTACTGCGGCTTCAGGCTCACTAAATACCGGGGTAATAAATTCTTGTAGCGCTTCTGCATAGTCAGTAGTGATGCTGCCATGGGTTAACGCTGAGCCAAGTGCCTTAGGGTGTTTGCTATGGGCAATACCACCATCACTGGCGACCCGCAGGCCTTCTTTCTCAATGCCACATTGCAAATGTTGCAGGGCCGCAGCCACGGGTGTACCTTGCAAATCTGCAAGTGTCTCGGAAATGCTTTTTAACAAAGCCTTGTCTCCTAAAGTCGGCAACTGGATAGAGTCACAGCATACCTTTCATGAGTATTAATAAACAAGCTAAATGCGCCGCCTTAGCGCTTCAATCCTGCGGCCTGTAATTTTGCTGCCAAACTACCCAAGGCAGGTGCGGCAGTTTGCTTAGCCGCACGCTGCCCCTGCCGCTGGCCTGAGCCAGCATGCGATTCACGCTTGGCGGTGCGGCTGTCGGCAACAGCACCGGGTTCATCATCGAGGCGCATGGATAAGCCGATGCGCTTACGTGGCACGTCCACTTCCATCACTTTCACTTTAATAATGTCACCAGCCTTGATAAGGCTACGGGGGTCTTTCACAAAGCTATGGGACATGGCAGAAATATGCACCAAACCGTCTTGATGTACTCCCAAATCCACAAAGGCACCAAAGTTAGTAACATTGCTGACAGTGCCTTCCATAACACTACCAACCAGCAAATCTTTAATGTCTTCGATGCCATCGGCTAGTTTGGCCATACGGAATTCGGGGCGCGGATCACGGCCCGGCTTACGCAGTTCAGCCAAGACATCTTTTATGCTTGGTTCGCCCAGTGTATCCACGACAAACTGCACGGGCTTGAGGCTAGTCAAACTAGCATGACCCAGCAGCTCGCCTACTTGCAGACTTAAACTCTTGGCCATATTGCCCACCACAGAATAGGCCTCCGGATGCACCGAGGTGGCATCTAGAGGATTATCACCATGGCGAATACGTAAAAAACCAGCTGCCTGTTCAAACGCCTTGGCACCTAAGCGCGAAACGTCCAGCAATTGTTTGCGATTGTTAAAGGCGCCATGCACATCACGATGCACCACAATATTTTCTGCCAGGCTCTTATTGAGGCCTGCTACATGTTGCAAAAGCGGCGCTGAGGCGGTATTTAAATCCACACCAACGCTATTGACACAATCTTCCACTACATTGTCCAAGCGGCGGGCCAACTGCGCTTGCGACACATCATGCTGATACTGACCAACACCAATGGCCTTGGGGTCAATTTTGACCAGTTCTGCCAAGGGGTCTTGCAAGCGCCGAGCAATGGATACTGCACCACGGTAACTGACATCCAAATCAGGGAACTCGGCCGCCGCCAAGGCCGATGCCGAATACACCGAGGCACCCGCTTCACTGACGATAATACGTTGCGGCGCATCGGCACCCAATAAGCCTTGTAGTTCTTTCATCAAACGGTCGGTTTCGCGCGAGCCAGTACCGTTGCCGATTGCCACCAGCTGCACCCCGTACTGTTTGATCCACTTGCCTAACAACACCAAGGATTCTTGCCATTGCTTACGCGGTACATGAGGGAAAATGGTGTCAAAGGCAATAAGCTTGCCTGTCGCATCCACAACAACCGCCTTGACGCCGGTACGCAAACCCGGATCTAGCCCTAGGGTGACCTTACTACCGGCCGGAGCGGACAGCAATAAATCCTTGAGGTTATCGGCAAATACCTGAATGGCGCCGTTTTCGGCGGTTTCACGCAGGCGCGAAATTAATGCCGTTTCTAGTTGGCTGGCTAGCTTAATGCGCCAAGTCCAGGTCACCACTTCTTGCAACCACTTGTCACCAGGGCGACCTTGGTTGGTTATTTGCCAATAACTGCCCACACGGCTTTCAAAAGGTTCATGACCGCTGTCTGACCAGGCTATTTGGGCCAACAAAACACCTTCGTTGCGGCCTCGCAATATGGCCAAGGTACGGTGCGATGGCAAGGTCTTAAAGGCTTCTTGAAAGGCGAAGTAATCTTGAAACTTAGCCCCTGCCTGCTCTTGGCCAGCGATCACACTGACCTGCCACTGGGCGCTGTGCCAGGCTTTTTCACGCAGTTCGGCTAACAAATCGGCCGCCTGACTAAAGCGCTCCATGAGAATTTGCTTAGCGCCGTCTAAGGCCTCTTTCAGCGTCGTAATTTGCGCTTCGCTATTCATAAAAGCGGCGGCTTCTGTCTCTGGTGTAAGCATTGGATTGGCCAGCAGCAGATCAGCTAACGGTTGTAAGCCGGCCTCTATAGCGATTTGTGCCTTAGTGCGGCGTTTCTGCTTGTAGGGCAAGTATAGGTCTTCCAAGCGGGTCTTGTTGTCGGCGCTGTTAATGGATGTTTCTAACTCGAGGGTTAATTTGCCCTGTTCGCTGATGCTTTTAAGTATCACTAGTTTTCGGCTATCCAATTCACGTAAATAGCCCAGACGCTCTTCTAGAGTGCGCAATTGAGTGTCATCCAGCGTGCCTGTCACTTCTTTGCGATAGCGGGCAATAAATGGCACGGTAGAGCCTTCGTCCAAGAGTCTAATCGTGGCTTCTACTTGCCAAGCTTGTACAGATAGCTCTTGGGCTATTTTTTGGTGAATCATGCAGTGTCTCTATATGGATGCTTGTCGATGGCATTTATTACAGCTAATTAGCCTTTATATGGGCGCTTACGGGAAATTTAAATTGTCCCTTTCAAATATTCCTGACGTCGAGCTTCTGGCAACTTTTCAATTGCATAGCGCAACATGGTACGCGGCATGGTGTGATAATGCTGAAGTAGAAAACCTTCCATGCCTTGACACTGGCGCTTGCCTACCTCGCGCAAGCCCCAACCCACCGCCTTATGCATCAAGTCATGGGGCTCGTGCAAAAACTGTTCGGCCAAGGCTAAGGCATCGGTAAAGTCATCGTCCTTGATAAACCAAAAGGTGGCTATCATGGCCATGCGTTTTTCCCACAAAAGGTCTGACCCGGCCAACTCATAAAGCTTGGCCCTGGGCTTATCTTGTAAGTAAGCACCCACTATTTTGTGGGCCGATGCGTCTACTAGATCCCAGTTGTTAATATAGGCCGTATGACTAAGGTATGCCTCATAGACCTTGTGCCGCATCGGCTCATCACCACGCTCAAAGCGATCCACCAGCAACAATAACGCTAGCAAGCGGGCTTCGTGATAACCGCTCTGCAACAAAGCAAGCACCTCGGCTAGGGGTTCCGCGCGCAGCCCTTTTACCTGTTTACGCAGTACGGGGACGCGAATCCCTAAAAACACATCCCCTGCACCGTATTCGCCAGGCCCAGTTTTGAAGAAGCCCTGCGAATGACTGGCTATTTCAGTATTGCCTAAAGCCTTTAGCTGTTTTTCTATGGATGCTTTGCTCATTTAGACATAACTCCAAATTTTATATAGCTAGCTATACACCGGCACGGTCATACAACTGCCACGCACGCTGTTTCCATTCTTCTGATAGTTCAGGCAAGGCACAAGCCTGGGCCATTTGCTGCCTATCCCGCTGCTTAAACAACAGCTGATTGAGGCGATCAACGCTCCATTGGGGATGGGGACGTTCAAGTAAGGTAATGGTTGCAGCAGCGCTAATCATGCCCGGCTGCAATATACGTAAGTAATAGCCTGTCATCATGCGTTCATGTATCCATTGCAGCATATTGGGCATATGCAAACGTCGGCCAATCGTACTACAGCGCTCTGTCGGCATACTCACCTGCACCACAGCCTCACCTAGCTGCCATGTATCGCCCACACAAACGTCGTGTTCAGTTAAACCGGTCACACAAAGGTTTTCGCCAAACGCGCAGTGTTCTAACGGTGCGCCAGCACGCTCTGCAAAAAAAGCATAATGTTCGTGGCTAAATACGTGCATGCCCCTATCGGGCGTGCCGTGTACTACGTCATAGGTATCATCACCGTCTAAGCCTGAAGCCGTGAGCAACAAGCTACCTTGGCTTGACTGCTTGGCAATGGCTGTCACAAAGTCCTCATTATGGCGATCCTTACGCGTTTCTGGCAAACCTATATTTAAATAAACAATGCACATCTGCAACCTCCTTTTGGCCCACTAGCCAAGCGTTATTCTACACCCGCTAAGCGTCGTGTCATCTGTGCCGCAGGGATGGCAGCACAGTTTTGATTGTTAACCCCAGACCATAAAGGCGTAAAGTCATCCCGCCCCTGTGCCTCGGCAGCTTGTCGCAACAGGCCCATGGCATTGCCGGCCAAAGGAAATGCTGGCACCTGATCAGACATAGGCCCTAATTCTTGCATAGCCAAATTGCCAATGCCGCGAGCAGGGCGCCCAGAAAAGACATTGGTTAGTTGGGTGCTACCCGGCTTGGCATTGGCTAGAGCATGGCGTTGTAGGCCATTACTTTGGCACTCATCACACAATAAATAAGTCGTGCCTACTTGTGCCGCCACGGCACCCTGAGCCAAGACCTGCTGAACTTGCTCTGGGCAGCCTATGCCGCCAGCGGCGATAACCGGAATAGATAAGTGCGCAAGACAAGCGGACAACAATTCAGCCAAGGGTAATTGTAAACTCAAATCAGCGGACAAAAATAATCCGCGATGGCCACCGGCTTCAACACCTTGAGCAATAACCACATCGGCACCATGTTGTTGTAGCCATAAAGCTTCCGCCAAAGTGGTAGCGCTACTCATCACTAGACTGCCCCAACTTTTAACCTGTGCCAACAAGTCCGGCTTGGGCAAACCAAAGTGAAAACTCACCACCGGTGGACAAAAAGGTGCAATCAAATCGACCGTTGCTTGGCTGAACGGCTGACGGCTAGCGGTATTAGGGATGGACTTTGTGTCTAATTGATATTCATCAAAATAGGGTTGCAGGCGCTGTTGCCATGCTAGCATAGCCGCGGTTTGATCAAGGGGCGGTTGGTGGCAAAAAAAGTTGACGTTATAGGGCACCTTAGCGGCCTGCATGATACCTAACTCTGACCCTAATTGTTGTGGCGATAACATGGCAGCAGGGATAGAACCCAAACCACCTGCTTGCGCAACGGCCAACGCCATTTCACTACCCTGAGAACCCGCCATGGGTGCCTGCACAACGGGAAGGCTTATGCCTAAATCACACCAACTAGTCATTTTTTCACCAGCTTACTCATAATGGAAACTATTCTACCCGATGTTTGATCCTAGTAACTACGGCATTGTCTGCCATACTTAAACCAGCACAGACAGAATAGATTATTAATATACCTATTTACAAGGAACCGAAACATGAAATGGATACTACTAACAATGGGCCTTATATGGGCCAACCTAAGCTGGTCAGAAGGCACCATTGAAGTGATGGGCCAAGCCAACTTATCAATTCCGGCGGACTACGTGGAGGTTAACATTGGCATCGACACACGCGACAAAGATCCAGCAACAGCTGCCCGTAAAAACGCCACAGACATGGCTAGTCTAGTTACCTTCTTGCTCCACAAAGATATTCTTCCCGACGATATGAGAACCACTCAACTTAGCTTACAAGCTAGCCATGATTATCAGCGCAACAAAATCACTGGTTACCTCGCCAGCCGTACGCTACATATCAAGGTGCGTGATTTTTCTAGTTTTGACAGCCTTCTTGTTGACCTAGCGCAGCGTGGCGGCAACCGCTTACACGGCTATCAAGCGAAATTGAACAACCCTCAGCACTGGCAGAGCAAACTACTAGAAGCGGCCAGTAATAACGCTCTACACAAGGCAAAAACCTTAGCTCAAGCTAACCAGCGCCAACTGGGGGCAGTAACCCATATTAACGAATTAGGTACCAATAGCACCCCAAGGCCCATGTTTGCTCAAGCAAGGTCAGCCATGGCCGACGCGGCACCCGTGCCTAGTAGCCTACAGGCAGGCAACGTACAGCTTAGTAAACAGCTACTAATACGTTACCAGCTGCGTGACTAGTACACTACTGATATTAGACTGGCACACCTTGGCTTTGGTCATATTTATAGGCAGCTTAACAAGCCTGTCCTACATTGATATAAAAACCGGCCTGCTGCCGGATATGATCACCCAGCCCCTCTTGTGGCTGGGTTTGGTTTTGAGTGTTTTCGGTTGGGGGCTGATAGACAGCAACAATGCCATTTTAGGCGCTGTATGCGGCTACCTGGTGCTATGGCTAGTTAATTACACCTATTGGCTTATTAGGCATGCTCAAGGTATGGGACAAGGTGACTTTAAATTACTGGCTGCTATTGGCGCTTGGCTTGGCTGGCAACCCCTCGCTAACATTCTCCTAGTTGCCAGTATTACTGGCATACTTGTAGCTCTACTAATAAAGTTAGTTGGCCAAAAGCCTCTGTCAAATAGTATACCTTTTGGGCCGTTTTTAGCTTTTGCTAGCTTGGTTATTTTATTCTGGTAGTTCGAATTGCCTTTGCCCCTAGGCAAGGCTTTCTGCTACTTCGCGCAAGGTACCACTTAGGCTACGGGCATGAAGGTTACCAGCCTTGAGTGAAAATTAGACACAAAAAAGGCCCCCGAAGGAGCCTTTTTAAAGCAGCAGTAGAAGCTGAGTATTAGCCTTGCGGGCCAGCGGCAACGATCGCTTCTGCAACGTCGAAACGCTTGAAGTTTTCGTTGAACTTACCGATCAAAGTGGCCGCTTCTGCATCGTATGCAGCCTTGTCAGCCCAAGTGTTACGTGGGTTCAACAAAGCATCATCTACGCCTTCAACAGACACAGGGATGTCCACGTTGATGCCGTCCAAGTGTACGGTCTCAGCGCTTTCGATGTTGCCGTTTTGGATAGCAGCGATAATGGAACGAGTAGTGGGGATGCTAAAGCGATCGCCAGTACCGTAAGCACCACCAGTCCAACCGGTGTTGACTAGGTATACCTTGGAACCGAATTCTTCAATGCGCTTCATCAACAACTCAGCATAAACGCCAGCTGGACGCGGGAAGAAAGGTGCGCCGAAGCAAGTAGAGAAGGTAGACTTGATAGCCGAGCTAGAACCCATTTCAGTAGAACCAACCAAAGCGGTGTAGCCGCTTAGGAAGTGGTAAGCCGCTGCTTCTTTGGACAAGATGGAAACTGGTGGCAATACGCCAGTCAGGTCACAGGTCAAGAAGATGATGGCACCAGGCTCACCAGCTAGGTTAGTTTCAGTACGCTTCTCAACGTGTTCTAGTGGGTATGCACAACGACCGTTTTCAGTGATGTCTGTGTTGTAGTAGTCGGCAACCTTAGTGGTTTCGTCTAAGTAGACGTTTTCTACGATGGCACCAAAGCGGATGGCATCCCAGATAATAGGTTCGTTCTTTTGGCTTAAGTCGATAGTCTTGGCATAGCAACCGCCTTCCAAGTTAAAGACTACTCCCTTGCCCCAACCGTGCTCGTCATCACCGATTAGGTAACGAGTAGGGTCTGCAGATAGGGTGGTTTTACCCGTGCCAGATAGGCCGAAGAACAAGGTAACGTCGCCTTCGTCGCCAACGTTAGCAGAGCAGTGCATGGGTAGCACGTCAGCACCTGGTAGCAGGTAGTTTTGCACACCAAACATGGCTTTCTTCATTTCACCAGCGTAACGCATACCGGCCAACAATACTTTGCGTTGTGCAAAGTTGATCATAACCGTGCCGTCGCTGTTAGTACCGTCACGCTCGGGTACACACTCAAAACCTGCAACGTTAAGGATCTGCCATTCTTCCTTGCTACCAGCGTTGTAGTCAGCGGCATCAGGAACAATGAAAAGGTTTTGGCCAAAAAGGTTCTGCCAAGCTGTTTGTGTAGTCATGCGAACCGGGATGTAATGGTTGCTATCAGAACCTACATGTACATTGGCAACATACTTATCGTGACCAGCCAAATAGTCTTCAACTCGAGCCCAAAGAGCATCAAAGATTTCAGGAGTAACAGGGCGGTTTACCGCACCCCATTCAACAGTGTCCTGAGTACCTGGCTCTTGTACAACAAATCGATCCGCAGGGGAACGACCAGTACGGGCGCCAGTGATTACGTTTAGAGCTCCAGTGCTTGCCAAAGTACCTTCACCGTTTTCAACGGCTTTTTGTACTAGGTCAGCGGGAGATAGTTGCGTGAAGGTTGTGGGGGCTTCAGCGGCTGCGTTCATGTAAGGGTACCTTTGCTTTACCAGTGGTCTAGGTTGTGGTTAGACCAGCGGGAACGTCTATGATCGGGTCACCTACTTGGGTATCAAGTAAGGCCCAGTATCTTCAGCATTAATCGGGTTTGTGTTTCCTAAGTTTGGTTTTCTTACCGCCAGACTCACCCCGAAAAACGAGGGCTGAATTATGCCAGAATTGATAAGAAAAAGCGATATATAGAGTCCATTTATAGAACTTATACCGACTGTAACTAGTTATAGAAATTGGTCTATACAGGCGCAAACGCCTACGGCAAGGCCCGTATAGAAAGGAATCCACTCTTTGTCAGTAGAAAAACAGACAACAAAGCAGTGGCAAATAGTTAAACAAGGACCGGCTAGTGCAGGGTATCTTGTGTAGTAGGCACGCTAGATGTAGGGTTAAATAGCAAATGACAATCCACCTTATCAAAGGCATATTGCGTGGTGCAGAACTGGCAATCAATAACTAAACGGCCTAGTTCTGCCAAGACAGCGTCTACTTCGGCCTGACCTAGAGCAATAATTGCATGGGCACTACGCTCTCGGCTGCAATCACATTGGTAGCACACTGGACGCTGGGCAAACACCTGCACATCATGCTCGTGGAACAGGCGATGCAGTAGTTGTTCCGCCGGCAAATCAAGCAATTCTTCCTTGCTTAGGGTAGCCACTAGAGCATGCACCAGCTCCCAATCTTCATCAGCTTGGGCTTCGTCGCTCACACTGGTAGGTAAGCGCTGCACCATAAAACCAGCTGCCTGCTCACCGTGCATTTCTAACTGTAAGTGTGTGGGTAGCTGTTCGGACTGATAAAAATAGCCTTCTAAACACTCGGCTAAAGTCTCGTGATCTAGGCCAACAATGCCCTGATAGCGCTGCCCTTCGTCTGGCTCAATGGTAATTACCAGCTGTCCCTTGCCTACCAACCCGTGTAAATCCAAGTTATCGTCAACCGTGTCTGCATGGCGCGCCAAGCCTTTTAATGACAAAGGCTCTAGGGTGCCGGGCTGCTCTACACGGCATTCAGCCATAGCGTATTCCAGAGGGCCGTCGCCCCGTACCTGCACACTCAAACGGCCCTGTAACTTCAAGTTTGCACTCAACAAAGCACTAGCTATAAACAGCTGCGATAAAATGGACGATACGGCACTTGGGTAGCTATGTTGCTGCAACAAGGTTTGCACACTCTCGTTTAAGCCAATATGCACACCACGAATGTCCATATTATTAAACATAAAACCGCGCATCAAATCCTGAGCCATGCTCTAACTCCAACAAAGACGATATGTCTTAAAATAAGGGTAATTAATCTGCTGTAAATTATAACACGTATAACAAAAGCAACGGCAAGCTCACCACACTCATTAGCGTGGAAACTATAACCACTCCAGCCACTTCTGTGGCACGCTGATTATAAAGTTGGGCAAACAGGTAGGCGTACACCGCCACGGGCATACTGCATTGTAAAATCACCACTGCGGCGGCTTCGTCTTGCAGGTCCAACAGCCACACCAACAGCATAGCAACAGCAAAGCCTAACAATAAACGCAAGCTTGCCAAGCCAAAGCCCACTCGCAAGTTACCTAGTTTTAAGCTCGCCAACGAAACTCCCAAGGTAAACAGCATTAACGGAATGGTGAGATCACCGATCATTTGCGTAGTATTCAGCGCCCAGGTAGGTACCATTGTGTCGGATAGCAAGAACACCATGGCCAGTAAAGTCGCCGGGATGACCGGCATAGTCAGCAACGTTTTAGCAGAAAAGCCACCGCTCACCACAGCAATACCTACAGTAAACTGGATAGCTAAATAAACCACAAAAAAGGCAATAGCTAGGGCCAAGCCCTGCTCACCAAAGGCTAAGTAACACAAGGGTAAGCCCACGTTGCCTATATTAGGAAAGGTAAGGGTTTGCAAAAATGCTTGCCGGGACATACCTAATAGAGGCAAGAGAATATAACCCGCTAACAAGAACAAGGCGTTGGCCAACAAGGCCGCCAAACCCATTTGCATAAACAAAGACTTATCCAAATTGGCTGTGGCCAAGGCATAGAAAACCATGGCCGGAGTACCAATAACGGTAACTAGTTTGGTTACCATGGGCGTATCAAAAGATTCACCCATGCGCACCCAAGCTACGCCCAAGCCAACACAGATAAAGACGGGGGCGAGGATTTCAACTAATTGTAAAACCATGGCTAACATATGAAATTACCGTAACTAGTCATCAAGATGTTGTAAAAAACGTGACTGGTCACGCCGTTCTTTTTTGCTGGGGCGGTGGTCCGATATACCACCACCCATGGCTTTACGGGCTGCAGCCTGCTCAGTACGCTTGGCCGCACTGGTACTGGTTTCCTGGTACATTTTGGCGGCTTCGGGTGCACCGCGGCGCTGTTCAGACAAGCTCAAAACCTTCACTGTCTTTTCATCCCACCCCTGGCGAATAGTCAGCTCTACTCCCAGCTCAACAATACGCGAGCATTTACTACGCTGCCCATCGTAGTGCACCTTACCACCTTCAATGGCCGCCTTGGCGACGCCACGCGTTTTGAAAAATCGAGCCGCCCATAACCACTTGTCTAAGCGCACTTTTGCTGATTGCTCTGTCACGGTTTGTCCTTTAATTGCTTACTAAGTTTAAGTTGTTATGTCGGGCGATTTAAGCCGTCATTGCCAGTACCTTATACGATCATTGTCAGCACCTTATATGGTCATTGCGAGCGCAGCGAAGCAATCTTTCCAAGCCCGCACTTCGTCTGTTAGAGATTGCGTCGCTGCGCTCGCAATGACGAAGAGCTACGTTCGCAATGACCGAGGACTAGACTCTCCGCAATGACCAAGGTGCTACAACACTCTTCGCCTTGACGCTGTTGAATGTTGATCTAAGGGATGGCCAAGCCCAAGTTGGCCACATTTTCAAAGTCGCCCGTATGCTGAGCCGGCTTTTGGCTATCGGGCTCACTAATGGCCAATAGGTGCCCAACACCGGATTCTTCTGCGGCAGCCAATACCTGCAGATTGTCATCCACCATCAATGTGCGCTCTCGGTCATAACCTATGTCGGCTTGCAGAGCTTGCCAGAACTCTTGCTGCTCTTTGGCATAGCCGTAATCATGGGAATGATAAATACCGTGCAACCAACGATCCAAACGTGCATGAGGTTGCTTTACAGCCAAGCTACCCGCATGGGCATTGGTAACTAGGAAAATTTGCTTATCCGTAGAGGCTAACCAATTCAAAAAATTTTCAGTGCCGGGCAAAAACTGCACCTTATGATCAATCTCTTTCTTCAAGGCAATAATATCAAGGTCGAATTCACGCTGCCAATAATCTAAGCAATACCAATTTAACTGGCCTCTCTGGGCTTTCAGTTTTGGGTAGATTTCACCTTTTGCTTGCTCTAAAGAAACCCCTTTAATGTCCGCGTAACGTTGTGGCAAATGCTGCAACCAATAATAGGTATCAAAGTGTAAATCCAGCAAGGTACCATCCATGTCAAGCATGACGGTATCAATATTTTGCCAATCTAACATGCTTCTTTCCTTACAATTTCTGTTTTTTGCCGTTCTGGCGCTTGAATTATGGTATCGTCGGGCGCATATTTTTGCTATGCCTAATTTAGCTTCTCAAGGAAAAAGTCATGAGTGAAGTTCAGCACCATCGTTTAATTATTTTGGGATCCGGCCCTGCTGGTTACACGGCTGCCGTTTATGCAGCTCGCGCCAATCTATCGCCTACCCTTATTACTGGTATGCAGATGGGCGGCCAGCTCACGACCACCACCGAGGTTGATAACTGGCCCGGTGACGTAGAAGGCCTACAAGGCCCAGACTTAATGGAGCGCATGAAAGCACACGCCGAGCGTTTTGAGACGAACATTGTGTTTGACCACATTGATGCTGTAGAGCTGACCCAAAAGCCATTTAAGCTAACTGGCCAAGGTACACACTACACTTGTGACTCTCTCATCATCTGTACCGGTGCCAGTGCTCAGTACTTAGGCCTAGACAGCGAAACAGCATTCCAGGGCAAGGGCGTTTCAGCCTGTGCTACCTGTGATGGCTTCTTCTATCGCAACAAGAAGGTAGCTGTTATCGGTGGTGGCAACACCGCCGTAGAAGAAGCGCTATACCTAGCCAACATTGCCGCCGAAGTAACCGTAGTACACCGTCGCGACAAGTTCCGCTCTGAGAAAATACTTGCTGATCGTATCGCTGACCGCGCCGCCAATGGCAACGTCAACATCGAATGGAACCACACTCTTGATGAAGTATTGGGCGACGACATGGGCGTTACTGGCATGCGCATCAAGAGCACGGAAGATGGCAGCACTAGGGACCTAGACGTCGATGGGGTATTTATTGCCATTGGCCACAAGCCCAATACCGACCTTTTTGCTGGTCAGCTAGACATGGAAAATGGCTACCTAACGGTACAAAGTGGCACGCAAGGTAATGCCACCCAAACCAGCATCACAGGCGTTTTTGCCGCCGGTGATGTTATGGATCATATCTATCGCCAAGCTATTACATCAGCCGGCACGGGCTGCATGGCGGCGCTGGATGCCGAGCGTTATTTGGATGACTTAGAAGCTTAATCCAAATATCATCAATATCCGGGGCCAGACCTCAGTTCTGGCCCCATTTATCTCATTGCCTGCAAAAAAACCCTCAAAACCGCCAGTAAACCTAGATTTTGTAAGGACTTAGGCCACTTTTTCCTCTAAAAACCGACACAATTTACCGCCTAGATATTCCAATAGCCTTCGACCTTGGTACAATAGCTCCACCTAATAAGGGCTCAGCCCAACCAAAAAAAACCATTGAGAGAGGCTCATTATGGAAGTTTTAGGATTTTTGTTCCGTTGGTCACACGTGCTATTCGGTATTACCTGGATTGGCATGCTTTACTACTTCAACTTCATTCAAGGCGGCTACTTCAAGCAAGCAAGCCCAGAAGGTCTATCTGACGCCAAAGCCAAGTTAGCGCCAAGCGCTCTGTGGTGGTTCCGTTGGGGCGCTATGGGTACCTTCTTAACGGGTGTGGTTATGCTATTCACCATCCCAACTGCGATGAATAACTACATCTGGATTGGTGCTGCTTTTGGTACTTTGATGTTCTTGAACGTATGGATGATTATCTGGCCTAACCAGCAAATCGCCCTAGGCATGAAAGAAGGCGACGCACCTGCTGCTGGCGCAAAAGCCCTATTGGCTTCCCGTCACAACGTCTTGTTTTCTGCGCCAATGGTGTTGTGTATGCTTGCTTCCCCAGGTCACAGCGGCCTAAGCAGCTATGCACCACTCGATTGGAGTGCAACTTCCATGATCGTTATGTTGGCAATCATTGCTTTGCTTGAGCTTAACGCTCTTAAAGGCAAGCAGGGTCCATTGACGACTGTTAAGGGTGTTATCCACAGCTCCTTGGCATTGACTGCCGTAATGGTAGCCGTACTTACTTTCTTATAAGCTGATGCTTGTCGGGTTAAAACCCGACAAAACACAAGCAATAAAAAACCCCGATATTGAATTCAATATCGGGGTTTTTTTGTATTCGGTTAACAACATAACCACATCCATGTGGTTAACATCGTTAGGCATCCTGCCATTCCCTGTCGGCCACTCCGGCTAACATCAATCCTATGTGTATAGGATAGCGAGAAAATGGCAGCGGTTGTATCGGAAAAATTCCTAAACCACAGCTAATTTAAGCCCAATTATATCTAAATCGGCCTAAATACCGCTTATTCGCCAACTTTGATCAATTCTACTTGAAATACCAAGGCCGCGTTGGGGCCGATAGAACCGCCAGCACCACGTGGGCCATAAGCTAGATCTGGGTGAATATAGAATTCGTACTTACCACCTTCTTTCATTAATTGCAGACCTTCAGTCCAACCAGCAATAACGCCGTTAAGAGGGAAGGAAGTAGGCTCACCACGAGAATAAGAACTATCGAACTCTTGACCGTTCATCAAGGTACCCTTGTAGTGCACGGTTACCGTGTCAGTGGCCTGTGGCATTACGCCAGCACCTTCTTCAAGCACCTTGTACTGGAGGCCAGACTTGGTGATGACTACGCCTTCTTGTTGTGCTGTCTCAGCTAGGAAAGCTTCGCTTTCGGCCATAGAGTTAGCACTCTTGGCTACTTCTTGATCGCGTTGGTAAGCTTGCACAGCCTGCATGGCTTCTTGCGGTGTGATGGCTGTAGCTTCACCACCGTAATACTGGTTAAAACCTTCAACAAACGCATCAAGGTCTAAATCATCAAAGTCATTAGCCAATTGGCCAGCAATCAGCATACCGACGCTGTAGCTTACTTTCTGCTGTGGATCTTCCAGATTTACTTCGGCCTGTGCTGTTGCTGCTGACAGGGCTAGAGCGCTGGTTACCGCCAGACGACTAAGAGTTGCTTTCATGATCTTTCCTTCAATTTAATTATTGGGTTAGGGAGGCCTTTCACTACGTATGACACTCCCTAGCTACTACCTATATAGGGATAAAATGCCTAAAATCTAGGCCAATATGCCAGAACCATAAAAATTTTCCACCCATACCCATAAATCTGCACCAATTATTGGGTTTACATTAGAAGTAATTTTAGCGGCCATAGCATAGGGCCTGAGGCAGGCCTATGCTATGATGCGCGCCTATGATCCAGTTCAACGATATACATCTATTACGCGGTGGCAACAGCCTACTAAAAGACGCCAATCTCACCCTCCATTCAAGCCAGCGCTATGGCTTGGTAGGGCGTAATGGCGCCGGCAAAACCAGTCTTTTCAAACTGTTACTTAATCAGCTCACTCCCGATTCGGGTGAACTGCAAGTGCCACCCAACCTGCGTCTAGCCCACATGGCCCAAGAAATTGGTGATACCCAGCGCACCACCCTAGACCATGTTTTGGACGGGGATGCCTTGTTTCGTCAAGCCGAGCAAAGCATTCAGCAAGCACAGCAAAACAACGATGATGCTGCCTTAGCCCAAGCCTGGTCTGACTATGATCATGTAGACGGTTACACCGCCAAGAACCGTGCCCAGCAACTGCTACAAGGCCTGGGTTTTCAAGAAGTTGATTGGCAACAATCGGTAGCTAGTTTTTCGGGTGGTTGGCGCGTACGTTTAAACCTTGCCCAAGCCTTGATGTGCCCTTCGGATTTATTGCTACTGGATGAGCCCACCAACCATTTAGACTTGGACGCCACCATGTGGCTGGAAGGTTGGCTGCAAACCTACCCTGGCACCTTGTTTTTGATTTCTCACGACCGCGACTTTTTGGATCAAGTGGTACAAACCATCGTCCATCTAAATCAACAGCAGCTCACCAGCTATCGCGGCAACTACGCTGCCTTTGAGCGCCAAAAAGCCGAGCGTATGGCCCAGCAACAAAGCATGTTCGACAAGCAACAAGCAGAAATTGCGCACATAGAAAGCTTTATCCGCCGTTTTAAAGCCAAGGCCAGTAAGGCCAAGCAGGCACAAGGACGAGTTAAAGCCCTAGAACGCATGGAACTGATTGCACCGGCTTACGCTGATTCGCCATTTAGCTTTCGCTTCCCTGAATTCGAGCAAATCAGCGCCAACCTTGTAACGCTTAACCAGGTAAGTATTGGTTATGACAAACCTTTACTACAAGCTGATTTAAGTATTCTGCAAGATTCTCGCATTGCCTTATTAGGCCCTAACGGCGCTGGCAAATCGTCCTTTGTGAAAACCCTGGTTGGCGACGTGCCGCCTCTAGCCGGACAAATCATCCCTGGCGAACACCTCAATATAGGTTACTTTGCCCAACACCAGTTAGAAGCTTTGGACCTCGAAGCCAATGGCATGTTGCACTTGCAACGCCTCAAGCCCAAAGCCAGCGAACAAGAATTACGTAACTTCCTAGGCAGTTTTGGCTGGCAGGGTGATCGTGTTTTTGAACCCGTAAAAAACTTCTCTGGTGGTGAAAAGGTGCGCTTGGCGCTAGCCATGATCGCGCTGCAAAAGCCCAACTTGTTGTTGCTGGACGAACCCACCAACCATCTGGATTTGGAAGCACGCCACGCACTCACCCGCGCCCTACAAGAATTCCAAGGCGCGGTTATTGTGATTTCTCACGATCGCCATCTATTACGCCAGGTGGTAGACCAATATTGGCTGGTAGCCGATGGCCGTATCGGCCCCTATGAAGGTGACTTAGACAGCTACCAGCAACAGCTACAAAAGCTTGTGCAACAACAAGCTAAAGCCAAGCAGCTAGAGCAACGGGAAAACCGTGCTGATGATGCCGCTAACAACCAATCGGCGCAAGATCGCAAGCAACAAAAGCGTATTCAAGCCGAACAACGCGCTAAGCTCAGCCCACTGAAGAAAAAACTAGACAAGCTAGAAGCCCGCTTGGACAAGTTACACACCTTGCAAAACCAACTGGAACAGCAGCTTGTTGACCCAAGCTTGTACGAGGCCGAGCAAAAAAAGCAGCTACAAGACCTATTGCAAAAACAAGCCAGCACCACGCAAGAAGCCGAACAAGTGGAAGAAGATTGGCTGCTGTGCCAAGAAGAATACGAGCAACTAGAAAGCCAATTGGCGTGATCGCCGCAAAGCGTTACAATGACTAGACAAGCACGCTATCGCGCCACAAGAACAGCAATACGGATACCATCATGACTTTTGCAACCAGCCAACGTTTGTTTCCTTTAACGCGCATGCGCCGTATGCGTGCCGATGATTTCTCACGCCGTATGATGCGCGAGAATCAGCTGACTACCAACGACCTAATCTACCCCATGTTTGTGATTCCTGGCCAAGGCCAGACCGAACAAGTGGCTTCCATGCCTGGTGTAGAGCGCTACTCGGTAGATTTGTTGGTGAAGCAAGCCAAAGAACTAGTGGCCATGGGCATCCCTTGTATTTGCCTATTTCCGGTAACACCACAGTCCGCCAAATCCGAAATGGCCGAAGCCGCATACGACCCCAACGGGCTAGCACAAACCGCCATCCGTGCGGTAAAAGATGCCTGCCCAGAATTGGGCATTATGACCGATGTCGCCTTGGACCCCTTCACCACCCACGGCCAAGACGGTATTATCGATGATAAGGGCTATATTCTTAACGACATCACCGTAGAAATTTTGGTACAGCAAGCATTATCACAAGCCGCCGCCGGTGCCGATATCTTAGGCCCATCGGACATGATGGATGGTCGCATCGCTGCGATTCGCGAAGCCCTGGAAGACGAAGGCCAGGTCAACACCCGCATTATGTCTTACGCCGCCAAGTACTCTTCTTCCTATTACGGGCCTTTCCGTGATGCGGTAGGCTCTGCTGGCAACCTAGGCAAGTCCAACAAACACGGTTACCAGATGGATCCAGCGAACTCCGATGAAGCCTTGCATGAAGTGGCTTTGGATCTAGCGGAAGGCGCGGACATGGTGATGGTGAAGCCTGGCATGCCCTACCTAGATATAGTACAGCGTGTCAAAACCGAACTAAAAGTACCCACTTTTGCTTACCAAGTAAGTGGCGAGTACGCCATGCATATGGCGGCCTTTCAAAATGGCTGGTTGGATCAAGACAAGGTAACGCTTGAATCACTGCTGGCCTTTAAGCGCGCCGGTTGCGACGGTATTCTTACCTACTTTGCCAAAGACGCAGCGCGTCTTTTAAACACCTAGTCATTGCCAGCAAAGCGCAGCAATCTCCTGCAGATTGCCACGTCGCTTCGCTAGCTGAGGTATATCTGTGGCCAAACAAAAAACTGCCTTTGTCTGCAATGACTGCGGCTCCGATTACAGCAAGTGGCAAGGCCAATGCAACGACTGTGGTGCTTGGAATAGTCTGCAAGAAATTCGCCTAGGAAGCGTCGCCAAAGGCGGCGCGGCTATCGCTACAAGAGGTGTGAAAGGCTATGCCGGTGTTGCCGCACAGCTAGTTGACTTAAGCGACGTTGACATTGCTACCGTACCCCGCTTTAGCACCAACATAGGCGAGCTAGATCGCGTGCTTGGTGGCGGCTTGGTGCCTGGCTCTGCCATTCTAATTGGTGGCCACCCTGGCGCGGGTAAAAGCACTTTATTGTTACAGCTCATGTGTACCATGGCACAGCAGATGTCGGCGCTGTATGTAACGGGTGAAGAATCTTTACAGCAGGTGGCCCTGCGCGCTCAGCGCCTAGAGCTGCCAACCACCAATCTAAAGATGTTGGCCGAAACCGATGTAGAATCCATCATAGCGACCGCAGACACAGTCAAACCCAAATTGCTGGTTGTCGACTCAATACAAGTTATGCAACTGGCTGACATCACCTCGGCACCAGGCAGTGTGTCCCAAGTACGCGAATGTGCAGCGGCCCTTGTACGCTATGCCAAGCAAAGCAACACCGTACTACTGTTAGTCGGCCATGTTACCAAAGATGGAAATCTGGCAGGCCCTAAGGTACTGGAGCACATGATTGATTGTTCCTTACAATTGGAAGGCGATCACGACAGCCGTTTCCGCACTCTACGTGGCCACAAAAATCGTTTTGGCGCCGTTAACGAACTAGGCGTATTCGCCATGGTGGAAACAGGCCTTAAAGAAGTCAAGAACCCAAGTTCTATCTTCCTTTCCAGAGCCGAGGGCGCTGCTGCTGGCAGCTTAGTCATGGTGGTATGGGAAGGCACGCGTCCGCTATTGGTAGAACTACAGGCATTAGTTGATGAAAGCCATTTCAATAACCCACGCCGCGTGGCCATTGGCCTAGATCAAAACCGTTTAGCCATGCTCTTGGCTGTACTACATCGGCATGGTGGTTTACATACGGGTGACCAAGATGTATTCGTTAACGTGGTTGGTGGTGTACGCGTCAACGAGACCAGCGCCGACCTTGCTATGTTGATGGCCATTGTTTCAAGCTTACGCGGCCAGCCCTTGGACCAACAGCTTGTGGTATTTGGTGAAGTGGGCCTATCGGGCGAAATTCGCCCTGTACCATCCGGCCAAGAACGTATCCGTGAAGCCGCCAAACATGGCTTTACCCGCGCTATTGTGCCTATCGCTAATGTACCCAAAGCGAATTTGGACCCAGCTTTGGCCAATATGCGTATTGTAGGCGTTAAAACCCTACAAGAAGCCCTCGAAGCGCTCTAGGCTAGGGTGCACCAATGTTACCTAAACCGGATTTCCATACTCGCCATGGCCACATCCGTTTAATAGTCGCTAGTGATGCTGCTGAACTACTTGATTACTACTGGCGCAATCGTACTCACCTAGCACCTTGGGAGCCGGCACCGGCACCTGATTTCTACAAACAACAAAACATGCTAGATCGTATTCTGGAAGCAGAAGGCGAATTTCATGCAGGCAAGCAGATTAAACTAGGTGTTTTTAATACTAATAATAAGCTGCTGGCTAGCATTGATTTTTCCCAAATTGTTTGGGGCCCTATGCAAGCATGCTTTCTAGGCTATTCCATCGATGCCCAACATCAAGGTAAAGGCCTGATGCAGGAATTTTTAGAGCCTTGCATCGGCTTTGTGTTCCAAAAAATTGGCCTGCATCGTATCCAAGCCTCCTACATGACCAACAACCAACGCAGCGGCAAGTTGTTAGAAAAGCTGGGGTTTGAAAAAGAAGGCATCGCCAAGCAATATCTCAAAATCGGCGGCCAGTGGCACGACCATGTGTTAACCGCCAAAATATCCTCCTACTCAACACCTAACCAGTAGCCTTTTGTAGCTGGACCTGCACGTCACCCAGGCACGAACCACAACCACTGCCACAACCCAAAGACTGCTTTAGAGACGCTAAACTGTCATTGCCTGTGGCAATAGCTTGGTCTATTTGACTAGCAGTGATTTGCAAACACGAGCAAACGAGCTTATCCATCTGCATACCCACACCCTGCTGTCCAGCCAAAGCTAATAACCGCTGACGACTATTCAGTTTAGGTGTCGTCAACAAGGCCTGTATTAGCTCCACATCAACTTGTGGCATACTCTGCGCGACCCAGAGCACCGCAACCAATTTACCACGTAGGTAAGCGGCTATGCGCTCGCCCAGACTACTACCCTGCAGTCGCATAGTATCATCATGCTCTGGCAGTACTTGCGCTAGCCAGTCTTGCCAAGCTACAGCACTTTTGCCTGCTAGCTGCCATTGCCAGCCATTTTGTATCGGCTGGCGATGCCAAATCACATGCGCCTGCATATTTACATTGCTGACACACACCATACGCGCCTGCCAATTCACTTTCAACGGTGCCACCTTAACAGGTGCCTGTTTATACTGCGGTTGCCCAGAATGGGGGTCAACCACACTAGGTAAAAGGCTACTGACACGTGCCTGGCTAGCATATTGATCGTTCCAATGAATAGGTAAAAACACCTGACCTTGGCGTAAGTTCTCGGTACAGTGTACGCGAGCAATATAATTGCCATGAGCACTGCTAATACTGGCAAATTCCTGTTCCTGCAAGCCATAAGCCTTAGCATCAAATGGATGTATTTCTAGACGCGGTTCGGGTTCGTGACAACTTAATTGCGGCACCATACCGGTACGCGTCATGGTGTGCCACTGGTCGCGTAAACGACCCGTATTCAACCAAAGTGGGAAGTCTGCGCAAGAGCTACCACTAGCAAGTGCTGGCGTTACTTCATAAAACTGAGCTTTACCAGTGCTAGTGGCAAATTGTTGATCAGTAAACAAACGCGGGCTACCGGACCAACCGCAAGCAGTTTCAGTATCAGCGACTACGGGCCATTGCACCGGTTGCAAATCTTCATACTGTTTGTCCGTTATACCTGCTAACGGACCCAAATTGAAGAGTCGAGGGCTAGCATCTGGGTCATCTGCCACTACAGATAATGCAGCATGTTCACGGAATACATCGGCGCTACTGGTATAATCAAAAGCATCAGCAAAGCCCATTTGTTGCGCTACCGCAGCGACCACCTGCCAATCCTGCTGCATACCAGGCGGGGCATCCATAAAGGCACGTTGACGACTGATCATGCGTTCTGAGTTGGTGACGGTACCGTCTTTCTCGCCCCAACCTCGGCATGGAATAACAATATCGGCACACTTACTAGTATCAGTATTGCCTTGACTGTCACTAACGATCACCAACGGGCAGTCTAGCAAAGCTTGGCGTACCTTATCAGCTTGCGGCAAGCTTACCACTGGGTTGGTTGCCATAATCCAAATGGCCTTAATGCGACCATCAGCCACAGCATCAAATAAATCTACCGCTTTATAACCAGCATTAGACACCATGTTGGGCGCCTGCCAAAAGGTCTCCACTGTGGTCTTATCATGACTAGATTGATAATTTCGATGGGCCGCTATTTGGGTGGCCAAACCACCTACTTCCCGGCCTCCCATAGCGTTAGGCTGGCCAGTAATAGAAAATGGACACGCACCCTCGCGACCGATCTTACCCGTCGCCAGATGACAATTGATAATAGCGCTAGCCTTATCTGTTCCCGTATTGGACTGATTGATGCCTTGCGAAAAAACGGTGACCACCTTTTGTGTACTGGCAAAAGCAGAATACACTTTAGCCACCAAACTAAGACTTAAATCACACACTCTCGCCACACTCTCAATATCGGGAGTAGCCAGCTGAGCCGCCGCTAAGGTTTGCGAAAAGCCTTGGGTATGGGCATCTATATAAGCTTGATCCAAAGCTTCTGTTTGTGCCAAATATGCTAATAGACCGGTAAAGAAATACCCATCACTAGCCGGTGCCAAAGGTAAATGTAAATCCACTAGCTGAGCAGTAGCTGTACGTTTTGGGTCTAACACCACAATTTGCATTTGTGGATTGGCTTCTTTTGCCTTTAGTAGACGCTGAAACACAATGGGATGAGTCCAAGACATATTGGACCCCACCAATATTACTAAATCAGCCTGCTCCAGATCGGCGTAGTTACCCGGCACCAAATCTTCACCAAAAGCTCGCTGATGAGCAACCACTGCTGAGGACATGCACAAGCGCGAGTTAGTATCCAAATGGGGACTACCAATAAAACCTTTACAGAATTTATTGGCCACATAATAGTCTTCAGTTAACAACTGGCCAGACAAATAAAAGCCCACAGATTCGCGCCCATGTTCATCAATAACTCCCTGCAAGCGCTGTGCAACCTGTTCATATGCATGAGAATAACTGGTTGCTTCACCATCCACCAATGGAGTTAATAGGCGCTCATTATCGTGCAAAGTTCTGCCGAGATTAGCACCCTTGATACACAAGCGGCCACGATTCGCTGGATGCTTAACATCACCACCCACATCTATCACTGCTGCCGTGTGCCGTTCCTGTTTCACCGCTACCCCACAACCTACTCCACAATAGGCACAGGTGGTTTTGGTAATGGCCACATTACTGGTATCAAGCATAGCTAAATGCCCTATCGGCGCTAGCTAAAGCCACTTCAACCACACCGTCAATACAACGCGCTGGCCAACTTACTAAACTCGTAGTTTGATCATCCAATCCTTGCCCTGAGTGCAAGCAGTAACGTTGCTTCAATAATGGTGATGCCACATACCACTGCTCACCTTGATTACCAACTAGTCCGCGAGCCATTACCTGCGCCCTCATGACCGGATCAAAATTGTCCAATGCAAACACCTTTTGCTGCTGCGGCACATAAAATAATGCTAGTTGACGCTCACCATGCAAAACCGCGACACCGCCATTGGCCAATAGATCAGTTTCTTCACATACTGCAGTCCACTGTTGCTGACTCATAGGTTACTCCTTTACATGTTTGCTTCTAGTAAGGTGATGCGTTCTGATGGAGTTGCTGGGCGTACTTGCTCACGTTCTGACACCATAACAATACTGTCATCTTTAGCATTACTGTTAACGAATGGCTGAAAACGCTCTACGGCTTGCGAGTCCTCTAACGTTGTTTTCCATTCGCACTGGTAGGCGTCCACTAAAGCCTGCATCTGCTGCTCCAACAAACCTGCTAATGCTAACTTATCTTCGATAACCACTTTACGCAGATAGTCCAAACCACCATCCAGTTGTTCCAACCAGGTCGATGTGCGTTGTAAGCGATCAGCGGTTTTAATATAAAACATCAGCAAACGATCGATATAGCGCACTAACGTTTCAGCATCTAAGTCGGTAGCCAATAAATCTGCATGGCGCGGGCGCATGCCACCATTACCACACACATAAAGGTTCCAGCCCTTATCCGTTGCAATAACGCCAATATCCTTACTTTGTGCTTCGGCACATTCACGCGTACAACCAGAAACCGCAAATTTGATTTTGTGTGGTGAGCGTATACCCTTATAGCGATTTTCAATATCAATGGCCAAGGCCACACTATCGCCAACACCGTAACGACACCAAGTACTACCCACACAAGATTTCACCGTCCGTACGGATTTACCATAGGCATGCCCAGTCTCAAAACCTGCTTCAATTAAACGCTGCCAAATGGCCGGTAACTGGTCTTGACGAGCACCTAGTAGGTCAACTCGTTGACCACCAGTAATTTTGCAATACAAATCAAAATCTTGCGCAACTTCTCCTAACACAATCAGTTGTTGCGGTAGGATTTCACCGGCAGGCACGCGGGGCACCACAGAATAGCTACCATCTTTTTGGATATTGGCCAGATAACGATCATTACTATCTTGTTGAGCCACGTGTGGCTTAGCAAGCACATAATCATTCCAGCAGGAGGCCAAAATGGAGGCTATTGCAGGCTTACAAATTTCACAACCATGACCTGAACCGTGGCGCGCCAATACTTCTTCATAAGCATGCAATTCTTCTAGTCGCACTAGGTCATATAGCTCCTGACGTGTAAAAGCAAAGTGCTCACACAGGTCATTGCTCACTTCTACACCCAGCTCTAATAAGCTATCTTGTACAACTTTGGTGAGAGCTTGAGTACAACCACCACAACCCGTAGCCGCACGGGTTTGGTCTTTCACCATGGCAACGTTTTCGCAGCCACCTTGTACGGCGCTAACCACATCTCCCTTGGTTACGTTATGACAGGAACAAATACTTGCGGTGGCAGGAAGCTCCATAGCCATACCTTGCATGTCGTCATCAAGCGACAAGAGCAGCATTTCTGGATGCTCTGGCAAAGGCATACGGTTTAAATAGATTTGTAATAGATCACCATAGCGTTCGGCATCACCTACTAAAATAGCACCCAAAAGAAATTCACCTTGTTCATCCACCACTAGCTTGTGATAGTGGCCATGATATTCGTCTACCAAACGGTAGGTTTTTGCCCCTTCTGTACGGCCTTGAGCATCACCTATACTCGCTACATCAACCCCCAATAGTTTTAGCTTGGTGCTCATATCAGCCCCGGTAAAGCTAGCCTCTTGGGACTGTAATTGGGCTGCAACTACCTGGGCCATTTGATAACCAGGAGCTACCAAACCAAAAATTTTTGCTTGCCACAGAGCGCATTCACCAATGGCATAAACATTGGTGATTGATGTTTGACATTGGTCATTGATAACAATGCCACCACGCTCACCCACTTCTAGTCCTGCTTGACGGGCTAACTGATCACGAGGACGAATACCGGCAGAAAACACCACCACATCCGTTTCTAGCAGCTCACCATCGGCAAACTGCAACTGTACGCCACCTTGATCTAACGGCACGATTGCTTGCGTATTCTTTTGGGTATGTACCTTAACGCCCAATTCGCGAATCTTAGCGCCTAATAGTTCACCACCCTCAGCATCGAGCTGCTGAATCATCAAACGATCGGCAAATTCCACTACATGCGTATCTAAACCAAGATCAACGAGAGCTTTAGCGGCTTCCAAACCTAACAAACCACCGCCTATTACTACACCAGAACGAGCATTGCTGGCCGCTGTTTTTATGCCTTCAAGATCGGGGATAGTGCGATAAACATGGCAAGCCGCACTATCGTGGCCAGGCACAGGGGGTACAAAAGGATAAGAGCCGGTAGCCAGTACCAACTTGTCATATTCAAGCTGGGTGCCGTCACTGGCAGTAATCATCTGCATTTCGGTATCCAAGGTCTCAATGGCAACCCCAGCTTTAACCTCGATACCCCAGGATTTGTATTCTTCCATACTGGCTAGGCTCAGCTCTTCGGCGCTGCCGCTTTGCATATACTTGGTCAGCTGTACTCGGTCATAGGCCAATAGTGCTTCTTCACTAAATACCGTAATTGCATACTGATGAATATCGCCTTGGTCGACTAGTTGTTGCAAAAAATGGTGGCCGACCATGCCGTTACCAACTACGGCTAAACGCGTTACAGACATTGCTTTACTCCCAATATCTGCCGCGACGGCATAAGACGTACTACAACCCAAGGTAAACCCAAGATAGCAGAGCCAGAAGCGGCAGACGTCATTGTCTTGAATTAATTGTTGGAGTCTTACTGGTGGGCGCTCCTTGTTGCCCGGCTTATATTGTCGTAGTTAGCAGCGCACCTTGATGACACTTGACTAATCACTATTCGCCTATTTATTCTTTAGCAAAAATCATACCAACAAAATAAAATCGTGTTTTTACAAAGAGTTAGAGATATTTCAAGGGGAGCTAGAGACGCCAGAAATGCACCTATTTTGTGCAATTATCACCACAATAGCCAAGTTTGCACAAACATAAAACACAGCAAGAGCCCGCTTACCGACTGCCAAAAACGCAATGGATTACGCTCCATCAATGGTACCCAGCTATGATCCACTAGCTCAGCATTGGGCTCATTTAAGTCTTGCCAAAACTCTGACAGGGCTGCAGGACGTTGGCGCGCGTCGGGGCTCAAAGCCTGCTTTAGGCTCGCGTCTAACCAAGTTGCAAGGTCTGGCCGCCAAGTGAGTAACGACTGATAGCGAAATTCCGATACTCGGGTAAACGCTTGCCAGCGCGTTAGCTTGTCACCGTAGGGAAGGTGCCCTGTCAACAATTCATAGGTGATGCAAGCAATCGCAAAGGCGTCAGGCGAACGGCAGGCGTGGCCCAATACCAGTTCTGGAGCGCTGTATTCCAGCGCCCCAACCCGTTGCTCAGCATCTTGACTCAGTCCGGCCACAGCGGCGCTACCATAATCAATCAAGGTCAATTTGCCATATTTATCAATAAGAATGTTCTCCGGCCGCAAATCCCGATGCTGAATGCCTTGACGGTGCAGATGCCGCACAACCTTGATAAGCTGCTTAACAATAGCCCGTACCTCTGGCAAGCTGGTCTGCTCTTGGTCAACACGCCACTGGCGCAAGTTGACTCCTTCGGCTAGTGGCATCAACAGATAGGTTGCCGTGGCATTCTTAGGTCGCTCAATACCCCTAAGCAAACTAGGGTGCGTGAGACTGCGAGTCAGCCATTCTTCTTGGCAAAACAGTTCTAAAGCCTTGCTATCATCAGCGATGTTCTCACTGGGTGCTTTGAGTACTAATGACTGCCCAACTTCATCCATGACACGATAGATTAGACTTCTATTTGTCGCACCTAAACACTCAACCACCTCATACCCATCCAACCGCTGGCCTATTTGCAAAGCCGGTGGTATCGGCAAGTAGTTATTGGATACCATATTAGGGCTTATTGCTGGCGGCACCTGATCCACACGCAACATCACCGCGGTGGTGTCATCTACCATCTGCGAGGCAGCACACCAAGCGACCAACTGCTGACAAGTTTCATCTAGGTCGGTGTCACTCAGTGCCAAACTACTGGTCACCAAGAGCTCCATAATATGTGAATCTCTTAGGCATTGGTGCACGCCATCCGTTGCCAACAGCACCAGATCCCCCTGTTCCAAAGGGTGCACATAGTAATCAATTTTCACCTGCGCTTCGGCACCGAGGGCACGGGACAATACGTGCTGACTACCAGACCAATAGCTATGGTCTTGCGTTAACTGTTGTAACTCACCCTGACGAATTAGGTAGGCGCGACTATCACCAATATGAAATACATGCAAATTACGCCCACATATTACCGCCGCGGTAAAGGTAGTTAAGCGCTGCTGGTCAATACGCTGGTCACTCTCGTTATGGCGATACAGCCAACGATTCAAGCTGCTTAATACCTGACTCGCTGATTGCTCCACACGCCAAGTTTTCGGAGTATTAAAGTAATCTTGAATAAAGCCGGTTACGGCCGTTTGTGCAGCAAGCTTGCCATCCTGGCAATGACTCACACCGTCGGCCACAACGGCCACCATGCCCTTATTACCAAGGGCTTCTAGGTTATCCGAGCGTATCACTAAGGCATCCTGATTGTCCCCCTTTTGACCTGCTTGACTATGAGCACCAGCCGCGACTTTGAGGCTTTTATTCATACTTAACCCACCTTGATCATGACAACACTGCCGTCTTCGTCGACTTCATGCACGTAGCCTTTAGGCTCGCGTAACAAAGTAAGAACCGCTAAGCCAAGCAAGGCGGTGAAGCTCATCAACATAAAGAACTCGTTGTAGGTTAAGGTACTAAGCATGGTCAGATAGAACACCGCTCCCACGTTGCCATAGGCACCAGTCATACCCGCGATCTGCCCAGTAAGACGGCGCTTAATTAGGGGCACTACCGAGAACACAGCGCCTTCGCCAGCTTGCACGAAGAAAGAACATGCCATAGCCGCAAGAACAGCCAAAGCAATTGGCCAGCTAGAATCGATCATAGCCATAGCCGCGTAACCACCCACTAAGCCTGTCGTAAGAATCAGCAAGGTCGGCTTGCGCCCAAATCGATCACTCAACCAACCACCACCTGGACGCGACATGAGGTTCATAAAGGCATAGGCCGCAGCTAAAAGGCCTGCCACCACCATATCCAACTCGAATACTTGGGCAAAGAATAACGGCAACATGGAGACGACTGCAAGCTCCGAACCAAAGGTAGCAAAATACATGACATTAAGTACCGCCACCTGTTTAAAATCATAGCGATCATGTTCTTCAATATCGTCACTAAATACCGCTCTGTTAACACGGTAAGCAGACCAGATGTCGTACACTAGCACCAGTGCCAATACCACTAACACGGAGATATAAGCACTATGACTAATTAGACTTACACCCGCTGGTGATAGCTTCCAAGATAACACCCCCAAGGCTACATAGAAGGGTATCTTCATGACCAACAACAAGGCAAAATCAGAAAGACTAGTCACTTCAAGACCACCCATGTGCTTTGCCTTAAAATATGTTCCGCCTTTTGGCGTGTCAGTGACATTGCTCCACCAAAACCAAGCAAATACCAAACTAATAAGACCCGTGGAGGCCACCGCCCAACGCCAACCATCGTCACCACCAAACCACAGGGCAATCACGGGCAAGCTCATAGCACCAGCAGCGGAACCAAAGTTGCCCCAACCACCGTAGATACCTTCTGCAGTGCCAAGTTCATGGGCTGGGAACCATTCACTCACCATACGAATACCAACAACAAAGCCGGCACCCACAAAACCTAAAGCCAAACGCGACCAAGCCAAGGTATCAAAGTCTTGAGCAAAGGCAAAAATCCAACATGGCACACTGACCGACGCCAAGATCATGGTGTAGACAATGCGTGGGCCAAAGCGGTCCGTTAGCATGCCAACGATAATCCGCGCCGGAATTGCCAAGGCCACGTTGAGAACTAAAAGTGTGCTAATTTGCGCCTTGGTTAATTGTAGGGATGCGCCAATAGAACCTAGCAATGGTGCGTGGTTAAACCACACCACAAAGGTAAGAAAGAATGCCATCCAGCTAAAGTGGAGTATTTTCATCTTGCCCGTAAAGGAACGAAGATTAAGTGCTGCTTCTTGCATAATATGCCTCTAAAAACAAAAAAAGGCGCTCCATCTATGCAGATGGTAAGCGCCTTTGCTATTTGGAAACTGGTAATTGAATATGAAAGCTAACTTTGTAGAACTTGCCGTGCTATTTCAGCCAAGCTAATGCCGCGGCTCATGGCCAACCTTTGCAAGGCCGTATGTGCTCTGGCCTCGCTAACCTGCTGTTGCTGCATTAACTTACCCTTGGCTTGATTGATGACGCCCATTTGATCTATTTTTTTCTGGCTGTCTAGCAGCTGCTGGCGTTGCTTAACCTGGGCTCGGTAACGCTCCTGAGCCACCTTTAACAACTGCTTAAAGCGTTGGCCGGGCCAGCCACCGGCATATACTAGGGGCATATTGCCAGACACTAGCTGCGCTATAATGCTTTCTTCTGCCCGCTTTAAAATCACCATTAAAGGTGCCTTCAGCTGTTTTTGCTGCTGCACGAGTTGCTGGGCTTCTTCAGCACTTATTTTTGATGCAACATAGATATGTGCAAGGCAAGCTTGAGGGCGGAACAAATTGACAATGCATGAAGTGAATCCCGCCTCCTGTAGCATAATTTCAGTTAGGATTTTTTCACTGTTATTAGTGACTCTTGCCTGTATGGATAATGACGCCGACTGCATGGATGTAAACCTTCCTTAGTTTGATTCTCTAATGTAGAGGTAGCAAAACCCATGCCAGAATTAATATTCTATTAATAACAACTGATTACAGGCGATTGTTCAAGTAAGAGTGGCATCATCGAAGTGCAGCAGCACTAAAATAGCGCACCGTGGCGTACCCGACATAACATATTAGGGCATGCGACTAAGGAGAATTTGGAGGGAAAGTGGCTTTAGGTAGAATCGCCGCTCTATGACATGACCAACATGGATGCTGGAACTGCAGTTTTTGCAGAAGCAAAAAACAGCCTATGTCATCGCAGAATACCGTTCACAAAAAAACCGGCCTTAGCCGGTTTTCTATGGAGCAAAATCAATTACTTGATTTTGGCTTCCTTGTACATAACGTGCTTGCGAACACGAGGATCAAATTTTTTGATCTCCATCTTGTCAGGCATGTTACGCTTATTTTTGGTGGTGGTGTAGAAGTGACCAGTACCGGCGCTGGAAACCAGCTTAATTTTATCGCGCATGAGTCAGCTCCTTATACCTTAACGCCGTTGGCACGAACATCTACCAATACAGCATCAATACCTTTCTTGTCGATAATACGCATACCTTTAGAAGTGACGCGTAGACGAACGAATTTGTTTTCGCTTTCTACCCAAAAACGGTGCCAATGCAAGTTTGGCAAGAAGCGACGACGAGTTTTGTTGTGTGCGTGAGACACATTGTTACCTGCGACAGGGCGCTTACCGGTAACCATACATACTCTGGACATTTTAAATACCTCAGATGGTGTTTTATTGAATACAACCCCATGTCGCATTCTCAGGCGGAGCAGCCCTCCAGTGGGCCAATATCCGTACCAGCCTTATTAAGCCTTAGAACTGGCGGCAAAATAAGGGACGCGAAGTATAGCAGCAAAGATTACATAAAGGAAATGCTTTCTACAGCCAGCCCCGATCAGCAAAGGACACCCATTGCTTCTGCCCAACGACAAGATGATCGAGTACACGCACTCCCACTAAGTCTAGGGCCGCGACTAAGCTATCAGTGATGAGCCTGTCACTTTGACTCGGTTCGGCTACACCAGAAGGGTGATTGTGAGCAATGATTAGGGCCGCGGCATTGTGCTTGAGAG
This sequence comes from Oceanospirillaceae bacterium, assembly GCA_003521845.1. Classification (GTDB taxonomy): domain Bacteria; phylum Pseudomonadota; class Gammaproteobacteria; order Pseudomonadales; family Balneatricaceae; genus Njordibacter. The sequence goes on from DPHB01000005.1 coordinate 51,378, forward strand.
CAGCTTTGACTACTTCTCGCGGGTGCACACTGGCGCTGTCGATGGTGCCTTGAAATAGCTCTAGTAACTGAATCAGACGATGTTGAGAATCCAGCAACAAGACAGCAAACACTTCTCGCTGCCTAGTGCCTATACGCTGACATAGATACTCACCGACCTGACGGCTGGATGCCATGCTTTGTGGTTCTTGCAGCTCTTCGCCTGCCAGCCTTAAGCCTAGCTCTTTTACCGCTTGCAGTTGTGCATATTTGGTCGGACCTATGCCAGGCATAGTGCAGGCTTGTGCTTGGGAAGCCTGCAACAGTCCGCTTAGGCTACCAAATTCGCTAATAAGCATGCGCGCCAAGTCCACAGCACTATTGCCTTGGCAACCGGTACGTATAAAAATGGCCAGTAGTTCTGCATCAGACAGTACACTTGGCCCAGATTGGAGCAAACGCTCCCGCGGCCGCTCAGACGTCGGCCAGTGATTAATTGCCATGGCATCCTTGCCTCAGACAGTTAGTAGGTATTAATCAGTGTAGCAGCTAGTTTTGTTTATAGTGCTGATAAGCCTGTTCCGCATTCATGCCACCTACCTTGTTAAAACACGTCATGTAAGCCTTATCCACTTGTTTTTGCCGCTGCAAATGCAGCAACTGATAGTCACGCCTATGTTGTTTTTCTAGTTGGCTATCAATACCTACGGGGGTTTCAGTACAGACTTTTTTAAGCAGCGGGTCCTGGCCTTCCTGACAGGTTGTTATGGTCTGGCCATCTGTTTCTACTGTGGTACACAGCCTTTGCGGGAACTCAAATGTTGTGGTCGTACAGGTTGCCACTAATTTATAACCATTGGCTAAATTTGTCTCAATTTCAGCTAAACGTTGCTCGGCTGCCTGCACCTGCTGGATAGCACTCTCTACCTGATCGTCACGTTCACACACAAGCTCAGTACGCGTTTTGGTGTCCATTTGCTGAAAGTCATCCAGAGACGCGCAGGCCGAGAGCAAGCTCGATAACGCCAAAACTGCGAACAATTGCCTCATAGAAACCTTACTCACTGGCCATCTGGTTGCGCAAAGGCAAGGTGCCGCCGATAGCGACTTCTACTTTATCACCTGCCTGCAAGAAGCGGGTAGGAGTAAAACCCATACCCACGCCAGCGGGTGTACCTGTGGCTATAACATCACCAGGTTCCAGAGTCATACCCTTAGATAGGGTGGCAATAATAGTGGGCACATCAAATACCATTAAATCCAAAGTAGCGCGCTGGCGTACTTCGCCATTAACCGAGCAGGTCAATTCAATAGCACCAGCCAAAGGCTTACCATAGGTCGGTGTCACCACCGGTCCCATGGGCGCAAAGCCATCGAGACTCTTACCTAGGTGCCATTGCATATGGCGATGCTGCAAGTCACGCGCCGAGACATCGTTAAAGCAACTATAGCCAAACACATATTGCCACGCTTCAGCGGGGCTTATATTTATACCGCGCTTGCCTATTACAATGGCTAGTTCACCTTCGTAATCGATTTTTTCTGTTATACCCGTGTGCAAGGGAATGTCTTCATTAGGGCCAAGCAAGGTATTGGTAGCCTTGGTAAACACTACCGGATGTGCTGGTACACCGGTACCCGAATCCAATTTGGCGGCAATTTCCGCCGCATGGGCCGCGTAGTTTTTACCGATGCAGAATATATTGCGTTTTACATGCCCCAATGGCGTCTGCAAGCGCTGGCTGTCATAGTCACAGCAGGCAACTCGTTGCTCTAAAGCGGCCTTAGCTACCGCCTCAGCCTCTACTTCTGCATCTGCACCGACTTCAATTAACTCATGCAAGCTAGTGGCGCGCAAGGGCATACCCAGCCTTGAAGCGGCTTCCACCAAGCCAATTATTTGCTCATTGGCTACGGCTGCCAAGTGGCCATTTTTGAGTTTTGCATAGTGCATTTTTTAGAATCCTTGTTATGTTTCTATAGCAATAGGTTTAAAACTACTAGATTTTTGAGGCAACGCAAGCTCTGGTGACTATTTCACCCAATGATATTCGATAGTCATTAGTCGCATATCCGAAAGCGTCATTTTTGGTTATAATAGCGCCTCATTTTTTAGGCCATGGCTTCGCCACAAGCGATTCTCAAGCCTGCATATCTACCACAACTTGGAGTGCCCCTGATGAAGAGCCCAGTTAACGTTGTTATTACCGGTGCCGCCGGCCAAATTTCTTACTCTCTAATTTTCCGTATCGCGCAAGGCGAAATGCTAGGCGCTGATCAGCCAGTTAATCTAAAGCTTTTGGAAATCACCCCAGCTTTGGAAGCCCTAAACGGCGTAGTAATGGAAATTGAAGACTGTGCATTCCCACTAGTTAACTCTATCACTGCTACCGATGACGCCAACGTTGCTTTTGACGATGCTAACTTCTGCCTGTTGGTAGGCGCCCGTCCACGTGGCCCAGGTATGGAGCGTAAGGACTTGCTAGAAGCTAACGCTAACATCTTTACCGCACAAGGTAAGGCTATCAACGACAACGCTAACAAGAACGTTAAGGTTCTTGTGGTTGGCAACCCAGCCAACACCAATGCTTACATCGCTATGAAGAGCGCACCAAGCATCAACCCACGTCAATTTACTGCCATGACGCGTTTGGACCACAACCGTGCCCTTACTCAGTTGGCTAACAAAACTGACGCCTCTGTTACTGATATCACCAACATGTGTGTTTGGGGCAACCACTCCGCTACCATGTACGCTGACATCACTAAGGCTTCCGTTAAAGGCGCTGCCGCAACTAGCCTAGTAGACCAAGCTTGGATCGACGAAGCATTCATCCCCACCATCGCTCAGCGTGGCGCAGCCATCATCAAGGCACGTGGTGCTTCTTCTGCGGCTTCTGCTGCTAACGCTGCTATCGACCACATGCGTCTTTGGGCTGCTGGCACTAACGGCGAATGGACTTCCATGGGTATCCCATCCGACGGTTCCTACGGTATCCCAGAAGGTTTGATGTACTCCTTCCCAGTGACTTGTGAAAACGGCGAATACAGCATCGTGCAGGGTCTAGAAATCGACGACGCTTCTCGTGCTCGTATGAACACTACCCAACAAGAACTGGAAGAAGAGCGTGACGCAATCGCTCACTTGCTAGGTTAATCTTGTAGGTCGGACTTCAGTCCGACAGGTTGGAATAAATTCCAACCTACAAAATGTTCAAAAAGGGCTTGATGATTTTCATCAAGCCCTTTTTTGTGCCAAAGATTGCGCCACACGGCAGTATTGTTTTAAAATCCTCAGCGGGTGTATTGGAAACCTATCTCGCAAAAGCAAGCGCACCAAGCAACGACGTTAAAACATTCGTTAACATATCATCTCTAGTCAACGGCGAGACGACTAATATCAAGGAGAGGGTATGCATCATTCTATGCCTACACTAACTGACGACCAAACCAGCGTACCTAACGCGGTGAGTTTTCTGTCGTTCCAAGCAAAACATCTGCAACGCCAAGCCCAGTCAAAATCATTATCCTGTGCATTGCCGGTACTGCGCCGCTTGATCGCCAACGACATCTTTCGTGACCAATCATTGCCACAATTAAAACGCCAACCGGAGCTAATCCAACGCAAGCACTTGCTGCACTTGTTGGCACTGGAAACAGGTTATCCAGACTGGGCAAGACTAAAAACCGCTTTGCTTAATCAACCTGCTTCCGAGTTACCGCAATACATCGCTAAGCAACATAATATTGGTTATCCAAACCTATGGTTCGCCAACCATGAAGAAGCGCACGCCTACGCCAAAGCACATGGTGGCGAGGTCATCACTGTGGGCGTTCAGGCCTTGATACCTGGTGACTAGATTGGCACCAGATAAGGTAAATTGAAAAGCAAAAAGCCGAATGTTTTTCAGCAGGCTCTGTTTTCATTTTTGTCGTATACTTGCGGCCATGAACCCAGAAGTAGACATCCCCTACCCACCGCGCAGCTGGCTACAGAGCAATATAAAGTCTCTGTACATTGCCTGTTTAATGCTACTGGTGCCGTTATGGATGCTGGTTAGCTGGTATATTTTCACCAATCAGGCCCAAAACAACCTGCAGCAGCAGATAAAATCCGACTTATCCCTATTTGCAGAAAGCCTCGATAGCGAACTGGAAAAGTATCGCTTTGTACCAAAAATGCTGGTCATGGACGCCACCTTGGCCAGTACTCTGGCCAATAAAAACCTACTTCACTACCGCAACATTCACGACTATTTACAGCATATTCGTTCCGTTACTACGGCGGACGAGGTGTTTTTACTGGATATCAATGGCTCCACGCTAGCCTCTACCGAATTCGCCAACCAGAACATAAACTATGCCCACACACCCTATTTTCAGGCAGCTAGCGCAGGCATCTCGGGTGGTTTTTTCACCCTCGGTGTAAACGCCGGTATTCGTGGTTACTATTTTAGTGAGCCCATTTTTGATACCAAAACTGACGATGTACTTGGTGTTATAGTGGTGAAGGTGAACATGTCACGTCTAGAGCGTGGCTGGCTCAACAAGCGTACACCCATGATGATGACTGACGAATATGGGGTGGTCATCGCTTCGAGTGTACCAAGCTGGCTATTCACCAGTCGTCAACGCCTGGATGTCGCTGCCAAATTGGCCATAAAAAGCACTAGCAAGTACCCAACCACTTCGTTCCCTGAGCTACAAATCAAGCTACTCAAGCAACGCCATAGTGCACAAATAATCAGCCTTCCACGACCAGACTACAATCGTGTATTAGAAGTCAGCCTACCCTTACCCCAATTGGGCTGGCAACTGTACGGTCATGGTGATCTAACAAGCCTGGATTTCACCATACAGCGCAATACGGCCTTATCGGTACTGGTGTTTATACTCACGGTCTCTTTGGCCTACGTGATCATGCAGCGACGCTTACAATTTAACGAGACACTAGGCCGACGAGAGGTCAACCAGGCCCGCTTACAACAAGCAAAAGAGACCTTGGAAGTGCGTGTCGCGAAACGTACACAAGATCTGCAAGATCGTAACGATCAGCTCAAGCAAGCACAAACGGAGCTTATTCACGCAGCCAAACTGGCCACCCTCGGGCAGATGGCCACTAGCGTGACACATGAAATTAACCAACCGCTCACCGCTATCCAAACTTCTGCCGACAATGCCGAGCAATGGTTGCAGCGCCAAAATTACCAGCGCGTTGCCAACAACCTCACCAGTATAAAAAAACTAGCCCAAAAGATGGCGTCCATTACCTTACACCTGAAAACGTTTGGCCGTAAAACCGACAATAGCACTAGCTGGGTTGCGCTTGATGAAGCTATTACCAACGCCGTGGAACTGGTGTCCTTACGCTGCAAGCAAGAGCAAGTTGAACTGATCCTTGACTGCAACCATGGCATTAAGGACGTGCAGGTACTGGCCGATTTGGTGCGTTTAGAGCAGGTGCTCATTAACCTACTCACCAATGCTCTAGATGCCATGCTGGATGGCAGTGACAAACAACTACGGATCACTTGTAAGATTGAGAACCATGGCTTAGATCAGAAACTCGGCGCAGCCTCAACGCTAAGCCAAGCATGGCAGCACAATATTTGCCTACAAGTGATCGACACAGGTACGGGGATCAATCCGCAGCATTTAGCGCAGCTATTTGATCCTTTTTTTACTACCAAAGGCACTGGCGTAGGACTAGGCCTTGGCCTGTCTATTTCATACAGTATAATTGATGCCATGGGTGGCACCCTGAGTGCCGAAAATCGGCCCCAAGGTGGCGCCCAATTCTGTTTACGTTTGCCCTGCAAGGAGCCTGCTAGTGGAACTTAATCGCACGACCAACAAACATATCGCCATCATCGATGACAATGCCGATATTCGCGAGTCCCTAGCCGAGTTATTGGAACTAGCTGATTACGAGGTCACCGCCTACGCTTCCGCCGATGCCGCCCACCGTATAATAAATGCCGACTTTCCAGGTGTACTGATTAGTGACCTACGTATGCCAGGCATGGATGGCATGCGCTTTTTAAGGGTGATGCAGGACACGGACAGTGAACTGCCCATCGTCATGATTACTGGCCACGGTGATATCCAGACCGCGGTAGAAGCCATACAGCTAGGGGCCTATGATTTTATTGCCAAACCGTTTCAACGGGAAAGGTTGTTAGAGACCGTCAATCGCGCCATGGACAAGCGCCGCCTGGTAATGGAAAACCGTGCCCTAAAGCAGTCTCTAGAAGCCGGCGCCGCCACTGCCATTGTTGGCCAATCACAACCTATGCAGGCCTTAAAGGCCAAGATCAGCAAGCTAGCCAAGGCCGATGTCAGCACTCTGATCCATGGCGAAACCGGCACCGGCAAAGAGCTGGTAGCACGCAATCTACACGAACACAGCGCCCGTCGTGATGGTCCCTTTGTGGCCATCAACTGTGGCGCCCTGCCAGACACCATGATGGAGGCCGAGCTATTTGGCCACGAGGCCGGCGCCTTTACCGATGCCAAAAAAGCTCGCCAAGGCAAATTTGAATACGCCCACCAAGGCACCATCTTTTTGGATGAAATAGAGAGCATTCCGCTTTCTTTGGCCGTTAAAATCCTGCGTGTGTTACAAGAACGCAAAGTGGAACGCCTCGGTGCCAACGAGGCCATCGACGTCGATATTCGCATCGTTGCCGCCACCAAGACCGACCTGAAAGCCATGTCAGAGCGTGGTGAATTCCGCGAGGATTTATACTACCGCTTAAATGTCGTGGAGCTGTTTTTACCGCCATTGCGCCAACGTGGCGAAGATATTTTGCAGCTGTTCCGCTTCTTTATGACCAAGGCCGCCGAACGCTTCAGCTTGCCTTTACCCGCCTTACCCATGAACGCCATAGACAGCCTCATGCAACACAACTGGCCAGGCAATGTACGCGAACTCATCAACGTCGCCGAGCGCTATGTGTTAACGGATATGTTGTTAGACCAGCAATGCCTAGATACCTGGGATGAACCCGCTACGCCACTAACCCTACCCACCATGGTAGAACAGTACGAACAGCGTCTCATCGAACAGGCTTTGTCCCAAGCCCAAGGCTCCATCAAACAAACCTACGAAGCCTTAGGTATTCCGCGCAAGACCTTGTACGACAAATTAGCCAAGTATGGCATTGAGCGTCAGCGTTTTTTAGATGACTAGCTGTGCGTAGTAATCTTCACCATCCATCAAACTGTGCGGATTCCCACACACAGGCCAAATTTAACGTGCGAAGACCCACACAAATCACCCACTATAGATATTTATAAATTAATAAAAACAATAAGTTACAAAGTTGGCATAACAGTTGCTCTATATAAACCAGTTGCATAACAACTAGACTAACCATACAACAAACAAAAATTGAGGTTTACTATGAAAGCTCTGATGAAAACAACACTAGCCGTCGCTATGGCTGCTGGCCTTGCATCTGCACCTGCTATGGCAAGTGACGTATGTCAGGACGGCGAAATCGTGATCAAATTTTCTCACGTAACCAACACCGACAAGCACCCTAAGGGCATCGCTGCTACTGAATTCGCCAAGCGCGTGAATAGCGAAATGGACGGCAAAGTATGTTTGGAAGTGTACCCTAACTCCACGCTATACGGAGACGGCAAGGTATTAGAAGCCATGCTAATGGGTGACGTACAGATGGCGGCACCTTCCCTATCTAAGTTTGAAAAGTACACCAAGCAATTCCGTTTGTTCGATTTGCCATTTATGTTTAAGAACATGGACGCGGTAGATGATTTCCAGTCTTCGGCTACTGGTCAATCCATGAAGGAATCCATGGTACGCCGTGGCTTGCTAGGTCTAGAATTCTGGCACAACGGTCTTAAGCAGTTGTCTGCTACCAAGCCACTAATCAACCCTACAGATGCCGAAGGTCTTAAGTTCCGTGTACAGGCTTCTGACGTACTCGTGGCCCAGTTTAAGGCTGTTGGCGCGGTACCACAAAAGATGGCTTTCTCTGAAGTTTACCAAGGCCTACAGTCCGGTACTATTCAAGGTCAAGAAAATACCTACTCCAACATCTATGGTAAGAAGTTCTTCGAAGTACAGGACTCTGTAACCGAATCTAACCACGGTATCATCGACTATCTAGTTGTCACCTCTGCCGAGTTCTGGGAAGGCTTACCAAGCGCAGAACGTAACCAGCTAGAAACTATCTTGCGTGAAGTGACTGTTTCTCGTAACGCCAAGGCCTTTGGGGTAAACGAAGAGAACAAGAACGCCATCATCGCCGCGGGTAAGACTATCCATCAGCTAAATGATACTCAACGCGCCGCTTGGAAGAGCGCTATGATGCCAGTATGGGATCAATTCAAGGATGACGTTGGCCAAGAAAACATCGATGCTGCACAAGCAATCAACGCCAAGCACTAAGCTGGCTTGGGCTAGCTACTAACTACCGGTACCTAGCCCCTACTCGGCCAACTTACTCAGGTGATTTGGCCGCTCTCTCAAGGCCCCTTACTGGGGCCTTTGACTTTAGCCGTCTACTAGCATGCGCCCAGTGCATACTAGTCACGCCGCGGCTCAAGTAAACAGGTGAAGGCAATGCAAGAATCCATCAAACTATCGCGTACGGATCAGCTAGAGCGCAACTTCAGCGCCCTTATGCTGGGCTTAATGACCATGGTGACCTTTATTAACGTGGTCATTCGTAAACTTCAAGAACTGGACTTTTGGCGCAGTGACTGGTTTGCTCCCTTAGCCGAACCCCTATCCAATTTTGGTTTACAGTCTTTGGAAATCACCGTGTTTCTATTTGCCTGGCTGGTCATTATCGGTACCGCCTATACAGTGCGCATTAAGGCTCAACTAGGTGTCGATGTGGCTTTGCACTATATGTCGCATGCTATGCGCAAACTATCCGCCATATTTGCTGTAACTGCTTGTATTATTTACTCATTGCTACTTTTGAAAGGCAGCTATGACTACTGGGCACCGTTTGCCAACTTACCACCGACAGACGGCCGCTGGTTTCCAGAAGGCTTTAAAGGCCGCTATTTGGAACAAGGTTATTATGAAGTTAACGACATCATGATGCCGGCTTGGGGCCAGTTCCTTAGTGACTGGTTTAACTATGGCGAAGCCTACGAAAAAATCCCGCGTTTTATCCCTTATTTTGCGCTGCCATTAGGCATGGCCATGCTGTTGTGGCGCTATCTTCGCGTTGCCGTTGATGTAGCACAGGGCAAGGCCGACATGATTATTGCCAGCCACGAAGCAGAAGACATGGTAGAAGAAGCGGCGCAAGCCAACCAAACCGCCGACAACGAAGCCAAGAATAAGGAAGCATAACCGTGGAAGCTCTCATTTTATTTATACTGGTCATCAGCCTATTATTGCTAGGTGTGCCTATCGCTATTTCCTTAGGTTTAAGCTCCATATTATTTCTGTTGGTTTATTCTGACAGCTCTTTGGCGTCTATCGCTCAGACCTTATTCTCGGCCTTTGAAGGCCACTATACGCTGCTTGCTATTCCGTTCTTTATCTTGGCATCCAGTTTTATGTCCACAGGTGGTGTGGCACAGCGTATTATCCGCTTCTCCATCGCCTGTGTAGGCCACCTACACGGCGGTTTGGCCATTGCCGGGGTGTTTGCCTGTATGATGTTTGCGGCCCTGTCTGGATCATCACCGGCCACTGTGGTTGCCATCGGCTCCATCGTTATCGCTGGTATGACCAAGATGGGTTATACCAAGGATTTCGCCGCTGGCGTTATCTGTAACGCCGGTACTTTGGGTATCTTGATCCCACCTTCTATCGTCATGGTGGTATATGCCGCAGCAACCGATGTTTCCGTAGGCCGCATGTTCCTAGCTGGCGTTATTCCTGGCTTGCTAGCCGGCTCCATGTTAATGGTGGGCATCTATATTTATGCTCGTATTAAGAACATGCCGAAAGGCGAATGGGCTGGCTGGGGTGAAATTTTATCCTCCGCCAAGGCTGCAAGCTGGGGCTTGTTTCTGATCATCATCATTTTGGGTGGCATCTATGGCGGTTACTTTACGCCTACTGAAGCGGCCGCTGTGGCCTCGGTATACGCCTTTTTGGTTTCCATGTATATCTACCGTGACATGGGTCCCTTAAAGACCGCCGAAGGCCAAAACAATTTAACCGTGTGGCAAAAGCCCTCTTCATTGCTTACCGCTTGGTTTCATAAAGACACGCGCGAAACCTTGTTTGAAGCCAGCCGCTTGTCCATTACCCTATTATTCATTATCGCTAATGCCTTGATTTTAAAGCACGTTTTAACGGACGAGCAGATTCCTCAAAGCATTGCCAATGCCATGCTAGCAGCGGGTCTTGGCCCTGTGATGTTCTTGGTAATCGTCAACGTCATCTTGCTCATTGGCGGCCAGTTTATGGAGCCATCTGGCTTGATCGTGATCGTGGCGCCATTGGTGTTCCCCATTGCCATTGAACTAGGTATCGACCCCATTCATCTAGGCATCATCATGGTGGTAAATATGGAGATTGGTATGATCACACCGCCCGTTGGCCTCAACTTGTTTGTGACATCCGGGGTGGTGGGCATGCCGATGATGCGCGTTGTTAAAGCCGCGCTGCCATGGTTGGCTATCCTATTCGTATTCTTGATTATGGTGACCTACATTCCAGCCATTTCCACCTTCTTACCCACCTACTTTATGGGCCCAGAAGTGATTATTCGCTAGCTATTTGGGGTCAGGACTGAGGCCTGGCCCCACTTATATTAGCTTAAGTCTTCCACCAGATTCTTAATATCCGCATGTTCGGGCATGGCACGATGTTCTATCACAGCCTGCTGTTGCGATACTGTGTTAAAGCCCTGCATGGCATCATTTAGCTCAGCCGACTTCTGCATAAGGCCCGTAGCCGAAGCGGCAGACTTGGCAACTAGGTCTGAGTTCTGTTGATTGATGCTTTCTAGTTGGTTTACGGCGTGGTTAACCTGTTCAATGCCCTGGGCTTGTTCTTTACTGGCATCAGCAATGGCTGCCACCGAAGCAGCAACCTGCTCAATATCTTGGTTAATAGCTTGTAGGGACTCACCGGTCTCCTGCACCAAACGGTTACTGGTGGTTACGCGTTGCCTAGTATCGGTGATCAAAGCACTAATATCTTTCGCCGCGTCCGCCGAGCGTTGTGCCAAGGTGCGTACTTCCCCTGCTACCACCGCAAAGCCACGTCCCTGTTCGCCAGCACGCGCAGCTTCTACCGAGGCATTAAGTGCTAACAAGTTTGTCTGAAAGGCAATACCATCAATAATAGTGATGATTTCGGCAATCTTGGCACTGGCTTGGTTCACGCCCTCCATAGCCGTCATGGCTTGAGTGACGATTTCGGTGCTCGCTTGGGTATCCTCACGGGCACGGCGCATCATGTCATCAGCGCGTTGCGCGTTTTCAGAATTCAGGCGTACGCTACCGGCCATCTGCTCCATGCTCGCCGCGGTTTGCTCCAAAGATGCGGCTTGGTCATGGGCACGCGACGTCAGGTTTTGGCCACCACGATGGATTTCCTGTGCCGTTTGGTTGACCCCACCAGCCATAGAAAGTACGTTTTTAACCATCTGTGAAAGGCTGCTATTGGTGTCATTTAAAGCACCAGCAATCAGGCCCAACTGACCATCATAATGGCCATCAATATTATGCCCAAGATCGCCATCGTTCATAGCCGCAGTAACCCGGGTAACTTCTTGTACCGCCGACGCTAGGGACGTCATGGATTGGTTGATATGTTGTTTAAGTACTTGTAGATCGCCGTGCAGCGCTTGCTCAACCCGCACATCAAAGTCACCCAAAGACAGGGCTTGCATCACCTGCCCCATTTCTTCGAATGCCTGCTCTATGGCCGCCATTGTCATATCGACCTGTTGCTTTAGCGCACCTTGAACACGGCTATCCATGCGTGCAGAAAAATCCCCTTTGGCGATCTTTTCCATTAGTTCAGACAAGCCTTCCATGGTAGCCGAAACACTAGCAACAGACTCATTAGTGGCTTGTTTGAGGGTTTCGAAATGGCCTATCATAGGCATATCAATCCGCTCAGACATATCCCCCATAGCCACCGCTTGCATGACACGGTTGACCTCATGGATGCCTCTTTGCATGCGGCTTTGTACACGATTAAAGGCACGGCCGGCACGCTGCGCAGGGCCAGAACCATCAGCTAAAGATAAACGTTGAGAGAAATCACCAGATTCGACCAGCTGCTCCATAGCGTCGGCCAATTGTTCTACAGGGATATCGATTTTCTGGCCAATTATCCAGCCCAAAACCAAGCCAAAGACTACACAAAAAAGCCATAGCCAAAGTGCTATAGATACGCCTAAAACAGCGGCCAACCCCAGAGGAAAGACGCCCATAAAAGCAAAACCGAGTGCCAGCTTCAGCGGATTAGAAAAGTGCATAAGTTCAGTCAGCATATCCGTAAACAATAACCATATCTGAGTATAGCGCCCTTAGGATAAGTAGGGCTACTCTTTATACGCATCCGGAAAGTCCGCTTGCGCCGCAATACCGGCGGCCAACTGTTCATCCATATCTTGCCCCCATTGCTCGCTGTGCACCAGCTCATCTAAGGACATACGCTGGCGCCAACCCTTACTGGCTAGTTCTGGTTGCGCGCGAAAATGATCCACATAACCGATACAAAGATAAGCAATAGGTACAATCTGTTGAGGAATACCCAAGGCCTGCTTTAAATCATCCGTTTCAATAATACTCACCCAGCCCACACCCAAGCCTTCGGCACGGGCCGCAAGCCACAGGTTTTGCACGGCACAAACGGTGCTATACAAATCCATCTCAGGCATATGAGTGCGGCCCAATACCACCTTACCACTACGCTCTCGGTCACAGGTAATGCATAGATTAATAGGTGCATCCACAATACCGGCTAGCTTTAGCTGCTTATACTTTGCTTGGCGTTCGTCAACAAACTGCGCGGCCGCTTCGGCATTGGCTCGTTGAAATGCCTCATGCACTTTTTGCTTCACCGCATCACTTTTAATAACAGTAAAGTCCCAAGGTTGCATAAAGCCCACGGAAGGTGCGTGGTGGGCAGCATAAAGCACACGTGCTAGCACTTCATCGGGTACCGGTGTGGGCAAAAATTCACTGCGCACGTCACGCCGGTTAAATAGAGTGCGATAAAAACCTGCGCGATCGTCGTTGCTAAGGTAATGTAAACCTTGTGCTATATCTTCTTGTCCCATTGTATTCCCCTTGGTGGAACAGCCAACAAACACCTGACCAAGTGTTTGCAATAACGTTACAGGCCGGTCTTCTGACTCGGTTTCATCCTCACTTAACGCCTTCCCAATTAATTATTTAATCAGTGGCATCGAGTTAAGTAAGTCCGCCTCACAGTGTTGGGCACGTGGTGGTTTTGCACCACCTTCCCGATTATCTAAACCACCCCTACGAGCGACCTAGCACCTGTAACAAATAAGTGTTGGCATGTTGCCTTTAGCACCTTACAAAAGCAAGGCCTAAGTCACCCTAAACGGCACTTATAGAGCGCAAAACACTAACTATTAGAGCCGTAGAAGCAAATGATAGTAATGTAGTAACAGCAATAATGCTGGCCACCAGTTTGGCATTACCACCCATGGCGCGTACCATCGGGTAGCTGGCCGCTGCGGTTGGGGCACAAGCCATAAGCACCAATAGCTCTAAAGCCACACCACGCAAACCAAAACCATAAGCTACCAGAGCAGTCAGTACAGGGGCCACCAGTAATTTTGCCAGTGTAGCCAACCACACCTTGTCCATATCATCTTTTAAGGCCTTAAAGCTCAAGCTGCCACCGGCACACAACAAGGCTAAGGGTAATGTCATGGCGGCAAAATATTGGCCTGTGGTTAAAGCGACTTGTGGCAATTGCAAGCCGATTGTTGAGCCCAACATAGACCAAACGGCCGCCAAAACAATGGCAATAATCAAAGGGTTTTTGGCAATACCCTTTAAAGTATCCAAAACACTAATATTATCCGTTTGTTTACGGCTTAGGGTAATAACCGATAGGACATTGAATAAGATAGTAACCAAGGCCAAATACATGGCGACCTGCGCTATGCCATCTTCACCGTGAGCATTAAACACATAAGCTAAGCCAACAATGCCCAAATTGGAGCGAAAGCCCCCCATGACCACAACACCACGGTCACTACGCGGCTGTACCATACGCGTTGCTAGCGCTTCCATTAGCAACCACATGATGACCGTCACCAACAAACCCACCAGCGCCCCCTGTAGGGTGACACCATAGGTTAAAGGTCGAGTCGCGATGCTAATAAACAACAATACCGGCAAGGTAAAATTGAACACCAAGCGCGAGGCCATACCAATAAAATGATCATCGATAAGGCCCACACGACGTAAGCCATAGCCACACATCACCAGCAAAAAAATAGGCGTTGTAATGGCCATGGTTTGCAGCAACAACGAAAACAACATAATAGGAGCGATCATCAATTTTATAACAGGCTGATTAGTTTACCATTCATGGAAATTTAATGGAGATCCTTTGCTACCTATCAGCTAGCTATTTGCCACCTCCACAAGCTGTGCTACGGTTAGCTCACCTAAAGGAGTTAGCATGACCCACCAACCTTGTATTGCCATCGTCGAAGATGATGACGACCAACGCCAAAATTACGTGCGCGCCCTGGCTCGCATGCCAGTACAAGTATTGGCTTTTGCTGACCAGCCCAGTGCTATGCAAGCCCTAGCTAATCAACGTCCAGACCTACTTATCCTAGATATTATTCTGGGCCAAGAATACGATGCTGGTTTCAACCTTTATAGCCAGCTAAGCCGCCTCTACCCAGATTTGCCAGTGCTATTTCTTACCGAACGCGTGGCCGAGATAGACCAGGTTTCAGGCCTGCGCATGGGGGCTTGGGACTACCAGCCTAAACCCATTACCATTGATTATTTTGTTGCTAAGGTAGAGTCTTTACTACGCTTAGCACGCAATAGCAGCCCCACCTTAGAAACCAGAGAAATCATCTGTGGTAAGCTCAGCATGGACCTAGATCGGCGTCATATCAGCTGGCGCCAGCAACCTTTGGCCGAATTCACCATGACTGAATTTACCATGTTAGAATATTTGGCCCGCCGCCCTGGGCAAGTGCAATCCTACCAACAGTTGGGACAAGCCACCTTTGGCGGCTGCGTAGAAAACAACACTATTAGCACGCACATCAGCAACATAAAACGCAAATTTAAAGCCGTTGATGCGGACTTTAACAATATTATTTCTGAGTATGGGCAAGGCTATCGCTGGCGCAACTAAATTTGGACTCTTCAAACTTCGCTACCAACTACTAGCCATTGGCTTGGTTTTGTTGAGCCTGCCGTATTTAGGCTATCGCTTTATTGATGCCACCAGCGGTTTATTACAACAAAGCCAATCCCAAGCCCAAAGGCTGGTCGCGCAATCACTCGCTAATGTGTTCGTACAGCGCCCTGAGCTACTCTTACAGTTACCGGAATTAAGCAAACAACAGCCGTTATTGTTTGTACAAAATATCAATCACGCAAAAACCATTGATGGTTTAGCCAACGACTGGCGCCAAGAAATGGTGCAAGCCAGCGAATTTATTAGTCCACAAAGCCAAGTACACTACACCGTTACGCTGGGAAAATTCGAGCAACAGCTTATTGGCAAGGTGCAAGTTTACGACCAGCATTGGGTGCAGCCCGGTATCAGCACTAACAGCCGCTTACATAGCGATCACCTGCGTTTGTCCTATGTTGATGCACAACAACAATCCCACCATCTTGTATTACTAGGCCATGAACAAGGCCAAGTAAAGATTTACCGAACCAACGCCCAAGGCTCACAAATTGATGCACAGCAACTGAATAAATTTGCTATACAAGCCAGTATGCAGATCAACGGTGATGGTTATTTAATGGAATGGCAAATGCCATTGGGGCTGATGGGCGAGCGGCAGTTACTCGCCATTGCGGTTGTCGATGCCGACGCCCCCGATAGCGCACCTAACATGCTGGCCACACAAGGCCCAGAAAAAGCGGGTTTTACTGCCCTTAATACAGTATCAAACCAGGCTATGGCACTACTGGCGGGGCAACAAGAAGGCCCCTTATCGGTGACACTTTATGACCAGCAGCTTAATCGCCTAGCTCATACGGGGCATGTGCCGAGCGACTCACCTGACACTTGGAACTGGAAATTTAATGAACTTTGGCGGCAATTGACTGCAAGTTTACTCAACTTAGTGCTAGGCAGCGCCAACCCAATAGACGGCAAAGCCAGTCTTAGCCGGCCACGTCTGCTCAATTTGGCCTTGGCTGGCATTACGGTACAAGATCGCTGGCAGCTACCCCAGAGCCAAGGTGTGCAAGCCACAGCGATGCCCATCACCAATGCACAACAACAGATATTGGGTGTAGTGTTAGTGGAACAAGGCATAGACCAATTACTGCAATTGCAACGTCAGGCTATAGAGCAGGTGGTGCTAGTGAGCCTGACGAGTATCAGCCTCATTATGTTGAGCCTGTTTTTGCTGTTCTGGCGTTTGGCCCAGCGTATCCGCACGTTAGGTAAACACACCCACGCACTGGTCGACGCTTACGGCCGTTTGCAAGGCACGGGCCTAACTTATGGCACCCAAAGCAATGATGAGCTCGGTGACTTAGCCAGAGATATTGCTCAGGTAATGACCCGCCTACAAAGCCACCAACGCTTTCTCAGTAACATTCCACGTACCTTAAGCCATGAAATTAAAAACCCACTCAATACCATTTCAACATCTTTGGGTAATTTATCCACAGAACTTGCTGACCACCCTTCGCAAGAATACCTTGCTGCCGCCCAACGCGGACTTTATAAAATAGAAGGTATTTTGAATAAGCTTGCCAGCGCCGCCAGTTTAGAACAAGCACTGCAACAAGAACCCGCCGAAGCCGTTGACTTAGCTCACCTACTGCACAGCTACTGTAGCTTTCAGCAGCAAGTGGACCCCTTGTTGCAGTACGCAGGCGCTAGTAGCGGTGTGCAGGTTATGGCCGTAGACTATCGCCTAGAACAAGCCTTGGATAAATTATTGGACAACGCCCGCGATTTTCGCACACCCGGCACGCCCATTGAGGTTAGCTTACAACAACAAGGGGCTTGGACAACGGTGAATGTATGCAATCACGGCATCTCCATCGACAAACAACAAGCAGAGCATTTATTCCATTCTATGGTCAGCCAACGGCATAGCGCTAAACAAGGTGGTGAAGGGCATTTTGGCTTGGGCCTATTTGTGGTGCGTATAATCTGTGAACATATTGGTGGGCAGGTAAGCTGGCACAATCTACCTAACGCACAGGGGGTTTGCTTTAGTATGCGTTTGCCAACCCAGATTTAAATTTTGGGTTTTAGTTCGCCATCAGCTCCATTATATCTACACACTCTTCCCACGGTTATTCACTTTTGTTTCACTTTATCACCAGTGTGTTTTGTTCTACTAGAGGTATCAATCATCACGCAGATGGAGCCACTAGATGCCTAATTTTGACGACTTTAAACACCGTGTTCAAACCTACACAGATAGCCCTGGCAGCCTGTCAGTCAGCCACCTATTCAAACAATGCAATGACACTATATTCAACCATGCACCACACATGCAGGCAATATCACCGCCTAGCACCGCCGCTATAGCACTGCGCATTAAAGAAGTGTGTGCTGACTCCCTTAGCTGGCGCTATATCTACAATTTATTAGAAGACACGGTGCAAGAACAGCACCAAGGCTACGGTGTATCCAAACCCGTAATCTTCCACTATGTAAGTAATATGATCATTGCTTTGCTAGTGTACCGGCGCCACAACAAAACCCTTAGCGAAGATATTCTTATGCGTCTCATAAGCAAACTCAATATACAGCAACCGGTATTACGTGCTGGCATGGAGATGCTGGCCGAAGAAAGCCTACGCCGCTGTTACCAGCCACACATAATGACCGAGCTAGCGGGCTAAGAGCCAAGTAGAAAAATTGCCGAGGATACTTAAATCACTGAACATATCTGGGTTCACCAGTGTCGCACTTTTTACAATTTAATTGCCGCCCGAGCATAGAGTTACGACCTATTTCAGTTGTCACCCAGGGCCTGTTTATAAATGGCGGATTATGTCTGACGTGTTGAAAGTGACCGCATTGCAACTCGGCAACCCAATCATTTTCTAGGTCTTTATGATAACCAGCAATAGATTGTTTCATTGATACACTTCGTATTTATAGAGTGAAAATACGCACTCTATAAAAATTATACTTATAAACGAGCGGGTTGAGTGCTAAGGGTTTCTATCTGTCCCACAATTGCCACTACAAAGTCTTGGCCTATTTGCGGCACACCCTGCTGTTGGTCATATTCCTTAATACTTATAACATCGTCAAGCGCTGACTTAGAAAAAGAAACGTGCATAAACTAAAGAGCCAACTGATTTTTTCACATCACTAATATCAGTAATTTCAGCTGCCGTTATTTCCATTAACCCTTGCGCAGCAGTCTTAACGAATACAAGGTCTTCTTGGATATTTTCGTAAGCATGCTTATTGCCGACATACCAGCAATGGCGACACCTACAACACCAATACCAGTCCAAACTGCATAGGCATTACCCATTGGAATGGTTTTCAAAGCATAAGAAAGACAACCAAAACTGATCCACACAGCCGCTATAGTTATTACAGAAGGCCACAATTTGGTAAAACCTTCGGTCTGTTTAAGGCCTACAGCCCATACGATCTCAAATAAACCAGCAATGGCTAAAACGATCAAGCCCATCGAAACTCTCCTTAGTTGTATCACGTCGTAAACACCGGCGCAGCTTTGCTGCGTCAGAGTGATTTGACTTGTTATGGCTGCCCTGACTATAATAGTACGGCATTTCCGTACATAAATAGGTGGAAGATGGAAACGATTAGCGTAAACCAGTTTAGAGATAACCTGAAAAGTTTTATAGAACAAACAGTTAGTACGCATGAACCGATTAAGGTGACGCGCCGAGCCGGTGAGGATTTTGTAGTGGTTAGTGCAGAGGATTGGGAGCGAGAGCAAGAAATTCTTTACGTTTTGCAAAATCGTGATTTGATACAACAGGTTGCAGATTCTCTTAACACGCATACCCGCAGCAAGGGATACCGACCAACGGATGATGAGTTGAATGAAATCATTGGTGTTTGAAGGCAATACTTGGGAGAAATACGAAAAGTTACGTGAGCAAGATAAGCGCTTGTACAAAGCACTATGTAAATTGCTCAAGGAGATGCTCCGATCTGAGGATTTGACTTCAGGTTTAGGTAAGCCTGAACCACTCAAGTACAACCTATCAGGACTATGGTCTCGGCGGATTTCACAAAAAGATCGGCTGATATATCGATTCGATGATGCGTCCATATTTATTTTTGCTATCGGCGGTCACTACGACCAGCATTAATTGCCATAACGCCGCAAACATTGGCGAG
>DPHB01000017.1:0-549 GCA_003521845.1 Oceanospirillaceae bacterium
TTTTCGGATTATGCCGCTTAACGCTCGCCATAAACGGCCGAGTGAAACGAGGTCCAGCGACCGCAGGGAGCGTATTTAATGGCTTTGTTAAGCATTGAACCGTACCTGATAGCCCTGCTTGCTCGCGCTAAAGCCTGCGGACTCGTAGAATCTATGGGTTGCGGGGTCTTTGGAGCCAGTCATGAGCGCCGCTTTATAGCAACGAGCGTGCTGTGCGAAGTCTGTTGCATACTGAAGGATAGCTTTTCCTATACCCCGATTCCGACGACCCTTGGACACTATTACGTTTTCTATGATCGCATGCGGGTGGCCAGACCAACTTAGGTTTGCGCAAACATTTACGGTGCAAGTACCGACTATAACTCCGTCGGAGAAAACACCAACTACACACCCGCCGCTTTGTAAAATAGCGTTGTAGACGGTGAGAATGTCATCGTCCGTGAGCCTTGGAGAAAGAGGTCGATCATACTCATCGATAAGATCTAGCACGCCTCCTATTTCTGTTCCTTTTACTTGTCGAATCTCCATAGTCGATCTCTGCATGCTTAA
>DPHB01000017.1:717-975 GCA_003521845.1 Oceanospirillaceae bacterium
GCCGCAATAAACGGCAAAAAATAGTTGGCTAAAATCTGTGAGGCACGAACAAGGCCAACTGTTTTTTGTCCGGTTTGATTGCCTTGTTATGTGCCACAAGCTACAATGTACAGATAAACGTACATGATCACTTTGGAGAAACTCATGGATGCAATAAGCTATACCGCCGCTAGAGCCAACCTTGCTAGTACTATGGCACACGTTTGTAATGATCATGCACCAATTATCATTACCCGTAAAAGTGAAGACCCTGTTGTT
>DPHB01000017.1:1125-1557 GCA_003521845.1 Oceanospirillaceae bacterium
TGAAGACCCTGTTGTTATGATGTCTCTTGAAGACTATAACGCCATTCAAGAAACAACGTACTTGCTAAGATCTCCAGCCAACGCTCGTGATCTACTTGATTCGATTTCCGAACTTGAAAATGGCAATGGAACACAAAGAGAACTTCTTGAATGAAGCTAACTTTTTCGACCAAGGCGTGGGAACAATATACCTATTGGCAAACCACTGATAAAAAAATATTAAAGCGTATCAATACCCTTATTAAGGATATACAGCGCTCCCCTCATGAAGGGATAGGTAAACCGGAACCGCTAAAACATGGATTATCCGGTTACTGGTCACGCCGCATTAACGATGAGCACCGTATTGTTTATAAGCATACAGGCGACGCTGTTCTAATTGCGCAACTCCGCTACCACTACGGCACATAACATTTGTATACTGCGCATGCG
>DPHB01000017.1:1918-2517 GCA_003521845.1 Oceanospirillaceae bacterium
ACTGTTAAGTGTAGTATAGAGCCGTCCTTTGCGCGAATTGCAAATATACTGCATGAATATCCAGTGTATTTATGTGCACATGGAGGTGCGATATGGCCAGTCCATTTTTGCAATCACTGCGACGTGATATGCGCTTACGCGGTTATAGCATTCGACATTCCTTTGCTACCCCCCGATTACCAGCAGTATACCGATACGCAAAGCCCATTGGACTTTCTATAGGCCTACAAAAAAGCCCGTCGCTCGATTAGAGGGACAGGCTTTTTTAGCAGTGGTAGCTAGCTAATTACTAGCTACCAACTTTGGTGGTTACGCGTAAGCTACGCTGTGCAAACCACCAGGCAACAAACACGGCAAGGGAAGCGATGGCAATCACCAAGGTGGCCAAGGCGTTGATCTGGGGGCTAATACCCATCCGTACGCTGGAGAATACCGCCATGGGCAGGGTAGTAGAACCTGGGCCAGAAACGAAGCTCGCAATCACCAAATCATCCAAAGATAAGGTGAAGGCCAATAACCAACCCGACATGAGTGCGGGTGCTATTATGGGCAGAGTGACCAAGAAGAACACCTTCCACGGTGGCGCACCTAGGTCCTGG
>DPHB01000017.1:2649-16135 GCA_003521845.1 Oceanospirillaceae bacterium
AGAAGAACACCTTCCACGGTGGTGCACCTAGGTCCTGGGCTGCTTCTTCAATAGATTCATCCATTTCTTGTAAGCGAGAGGTCACTACCACGGTAACAAAGGCCGTACAGAAGGTCACATGGGCGATCCAAATGGTGAGCATACCGCGTTGGCCAGGCCAGCCCAAGGACTGCCCCATGGCCACAAACAGTAGCAGCAAGGACAAACCAGTGATGACTTCTGGCATCACTAGTGGTGCCGTGATCATGCTAGTAAAGGCGGTTTTGCCGGTGAAATTGCCCATGCGCACCATCACAATGGAGGCCATGGTACCTAGTACCACGGCGGCAGAAGCCGCCAAAAAAGCAATTTTTAGGCTGATCCAAGCCGCACCCAGCATTTGTGGGTCGCGAAATAGCTCGCCATACCATTTAAACGAGAAACCCGCCCAGACGGTGACCAGCTCCGATTTGTTAAAGGAAAAAATCACCAAAATAAGAATAGGCGCATAAAGGAAAAAGAAGCCCAAACTCAAAACGGTTTTTGAAAAACGTGAAATTCTACCGGTTTGCATAGCTACGCCTCCAACTCACGTGATTGATAACGGTGGAAGAAGGTTATCGGCACCAGCAATAATAAGAGCATAACAATGGCCACAGCCGAAGCTACGGGCCAGTCACGGTTATTAAAGAATTCTTGCCACAGCACCTTACCAATCATCAATGTTTCGGCACCACCGAGCATTTCTGGTATCACAAATTCGCCCACAGAAGGGATAAACACCAACATGGAGCCTGCAATGATACCGGCTTTGGATAAGGGCAGGGTAACAGTCAAGAATGTCTTCCATGGTGGGCAACCTAGGTCGGCTGAGGCTTCTAATAAAGAATTGTCCAGCTTCACCAAGTTGGTATAAATGGGCAAAATCATAAACGGCAAGTAGGCGTATACAATACCAATATACACAGCAAATTCGGTATTCAGCATGGCGATGGGTTGATCAATAATACCCACAGACATCAAGGCGTTGTTGATCAAACCATTATTTTTTAGGATGCCTACCCAAGCATAAATACGAATCAGAAATGACGTCCATGATGGCAACATCACCATCATCAACAAGGCATTACGGGAACTAGCATCGGCACGTGCTATCGCATAAGCCATGGGGTAACCAATGATGAGCGCACCAATAGTCGCGAAGAAAGCGATGCGTACCGAGCTTAGGTATGCCTTGGCGTATAGGCTGTCATCCCAAAGATAATAGTAGTTACCTAGGTTAAGGTTAATAGTCAGTACTTCGTCAGCCCAACCCACCAAATCTGTATACGGAGGAATAGCATACTGCATCTCCGAAAAACTGATTTTGAAGACGATGATAAAGGGGACCAGAAAAAACAGTAGTAGCCATACATAGGGCACGCCTATGACACTACGGGCTCCGAGTTTGCTCATTGGTACAGTACCACCGAACTAGAGGCCGACCAGTACAAATAGACTTGGTCTTCCCAGGTGAGTCGTTGTTCATGGCGGTCCACGTTGGTAGTGGTGGCCATGACGGTTTTGCCCGAGGCCAACTTTACATGGTAAACAGAATGGCCGCCCAAATACGCAATGTCCTCTACCTTACCATGCAACCAATTGTCGCCTTGTTCGGGTTGGGTACGAGACATGTAAATTTTTTCTGGTCGTACAGCCACTCCCACTTGGGCACCTTCTACGGCGTTAACACCACCTTCAACGGATAGCACACAGTTTAAGTCCGTACAGGACAATTGGCTGGCATCTGAACCTACGCCTTGTACCGTGGCATCAAAAATATTCACCGAACCGATAAATTCAGCCGTATGGCGACTGTTCGGGAATTCATAAATTTCACTGGGGCTGCCAACCTGCATTATTTCGCCTAAATGCATGACACTCACCCGGTTGGCCATCGTCATGGCCTCTTCTTGGTCGTGGGTTACCATAACGCAGGTAACGCCAACAGATTCAATAATATCTACCAGTTCCAATTGCATTTGGCTGCGTAGTTTCTTATCAAGGGCGCCCATAGGCTCGTCCAATAACAACACCTTGGGTTTTTTCGCCAATGAACGAGCAAGAGCAACACGTTGACGCTGGCCACCCGAAAGCTGATTAGGCTTACGCTTGGCAAAGTCTGTCATATGCACCAGCTTCAACATGGCCGCTACCTGGTCTGCAATTTGTGCTTTGGGTAGCTTGTCCTGTTTCAAACCGAAGGCCACGTTCTGCTCTACGGTCATATGCGGAAACAAGGCATAAGACTGAAACATCATGTTTACGGGACGTTGAAAAGGTGGCACCTTGGACACATCTTCACCGTCGATAAGAATCGCGCCTTCACTCGGTGTTTCGAAACCCGACATCATGCGCAGTAGCGTAGTTTTACCACACCCAGAGCCACCCAATAGGGCAAAGATTTCGCCTTTGTTGATGGTCAAACTAACGTCTTTTACAGCGCTTAATTGACCAAAGCGCTTCGTTACTTGGCGTATCTCTAGCATGGGGCTAGACGCAGCATCGCTCATAGCAAAACTCCGATAGGGTAGTGGGATAAATGAGGGGAAAACGGCTAAGCAGCAAGCAATATGCCTACTGCTCAGCCTGTATCACAACGGATTAGTTACCAGTGCGAACGTCAGTCCATGCACGCGTAGCAGCACGAGTCACCTTCGGCGGCAAGATGTCAAACGTGAACAACTTGGCCTTGGCTTCAGCACTAGGGTAGATGCCAGGATGATCAAGGATATCTTGTTCTACGTGTGTAGATGCCGCGGCATTAGCGTTGGCGTACCATACGTAGTTGGTGATAGCCGCGGTCACTTCAGGGCGCATCAAGTAGTTCAAGAACTTGTGTGCATTGCCCGCGTTCTTGGCATCAGCAGGAATACCCATCATGTCAATCCAAAGTGGTGCACCTTCGGCCGGGATAACATAGTCTACAGCCACACCAGCATCGGCTTCGTCCGCCGCCAATTGCGCCATAAATACGTCACCAGACCAACCCAATGCCACACAGATGTCGCCGTTAGCTAGGGCATCAATGTAGTTAGATGAGTGGAACTTAGTAATACTAGAACGCACACCTTTTACCACTTCCGCGCCAGCTTGCCAGTCTTTCTTGTTGGTGCTATTTGGGTCAAGACCCAGGTAGTTCATGGCAATAGGCAATACTTCATCAGCAGAGTCCAAAACGTGCACACCACATTCCGCAAGCTTAGCCATGTTTTCTGGCTTAAATACCATGTCCCAGCTGCCAACATTAAAGTCATCGCCTAGGGCTTTTTTAACCATATCAACGTTGTAACCGATACCAGTGGTACCCCACATGTATGGCACACCGTAGGTATTACCTGGGTCAATACCAGCAATGGTGGCCATCATTTCGGCATCCATATTCGCTAGGTTAGGTAACTGGGACTTGTCCAACTTTTGGAACACGCCAGCCATGATTTGACGACCCATAAAGGAAGAGCTAGGTACCACTAGATCGTAACCTGAGTTACCAGTTAGCAACTTGGCTTCCAGTACGTCGTTGCTGTCAAACATGTCATACACAACCTTGATGCCTGTTTCGGCTTCAAAGTTAGCAATCGTGTCGTCAGCAATATAGTCAGACCAGTTATAAATGTTTAGTACTTCTTGAGCTTGTGCGCTACCCGCCATCAGGCTAGTTGCACAGGCCAAGGTAGCCAGGGTGCTTGTAATTTTTTTCATTATGCTCTCCTAAGTTAGCTTTTACTTCATTTCTCGCTGTTATTGTTTTAGCCAATCCTTACGCTAAGAAGGGTTGGCCAAATTAATTTTCCCGGAGGAAATTTTATTGAACTTCTGCATTCACCTTATCTAAGGCCTTGCTTAGCAGATCAATCAATTCGTCTATCTCCGCCTTGGTAATACACAAAGGTGGGCTCATAATTAGGCAGTCACCAACAGCACGTACCATCAAACCGCTCTCGATAGCAGAGTCACGTACCTTACCGGCTACATCCACATCCTTGTCAAATGGCGCGCGCGTGGTTTTGTCTTGGACCAGCTCCAAAGCACCAACCATGGCCATGCCACGTACCTGACCTACCAAGGGGTGGCTACCTAGCGCGGCCAATTTGGCTTGTAGATAAGGGCCTGTTACGTCACGTACTTGTGCAATCATACCCTCGTTTTCGATTATCTCAATATTGGCTTTGGCCACAGCAGCCGAAGCTGGATGGCCAGAATAGGTATAACCGTGGGCAAATTCACCACCGGCAATCAATACATCAGCCACACGCTTACTAATGGCGACACCACCGATAGGCAGGTACCCAGAAGATAGCCCCTTAGCAAACGGGATCATGTCCGCTTCTATGTCAAAGGTCTGGGCGGCAAACCAATTACCGGTACGGCCAAAGCCGGTGATGACTTCATCAAGGATAATCAACAGGTCGTACTTTTTGCAAATACGCTGAATTTCTGGCCAGTAGTTGGCCGGTGGAATGATCACGCCACCAGCACCTTGAATCGGCTCACCAATAAAGGCACCCACATTGTCTGCACCTAGTTCTAGAATCTTGTCTTCTAGCGCTTGCGCCGCACGTAGTCCAAAATCCGTTTCGCTTTCGCCTGGTAGGGATTCTTTGTACCAGTGTGGCTGCATGATGTGATCGATACCGTCAATGATGCCGCCTTGCTTGTGCATGAACTCCATGCCACCCAAGCTCATACCGGCCATAGTAGAACCATGGTAAGCATTGGTACGTGATATAACGGTACGCTTGGCTGGTTGGCCTTTTTGCGCCCAATAATGGCGCACCATACGTAGGTTGGTGTCGTTAGATTCAGAACCAGAACCGGTAAAGAAAACGTGGCCAATATTGTCAGGCGCCAAGGACTTTACCTTGGCGGCCAGTTCAATAGCCGGTACGTTGGCGGTACCAAAGAAGCTATTATAATAAGGTAGCTTTTTCATTTGCTCAGCCGCCACATCAGCCAGCTCATCACGACCATAACCAATGTTGACACACCACAAACCAGCCATGGCATCCAAAATACGATTACCTTCGGAGTCGTATATATAAACACCCTTGGCGCTAGTAACAACACGCGTACCCTTGCTATGCAAAGCTTTAGAATCGGTAAATGGGTGTAGGTAACTATCCCGGTCCATTGCTTGTAGAGCCGCTGTGTTGTTTTGCTCTTGGATCATGGAATTCATCATTGTCTCCTTAATGTCTGAATCGCAGACTGGATTAAACAGTTAACAATAGGTACTCACGCTCCCAAGAGCTGATTACCTGCAAAAAGTTTTCGTTTTCTTTCTCTTTTACGGACAAGTAAGCCCGTACAAAACGATCACCAAAAATTTCTCGAAGGGGCTCGCAACGGTCAAGTTGAATAAGCGCCTCCGTTAATGAGCGTGGCAACTCTCGCGTACCTTTATCATAGGCACTGCCTTCCACATGAGCACTAGGCTCCAACTCTTCTACCATACCCAAATACCCACAGGCCAAGGTGGCCGCCATGGCGAGGTAGGGGTTGGCATCGGCACCACCAACACGATTCTCTACACGTACGTTCGGGCCTTTGGCATCGGGTACTCGCAAACCCACGGTACGGTTATCATAACCCCAGTGCACGTTGACCGGTGCCGACTCTTCACGCATATAACGGCGGTAAGAGTTCACATTAGGCGCAAACAAGGCGGTTACGGCCTTGGTGTACTTTTGCAAACCACCGATGTAATGACGCAAGGCGTCGCTAATTTCGCCATCGCTGCCCATAAATACGTTGTTACCATCGGCATCCAACAAACTCTGGTGGATATGCATGGAGCTGCCTGGCTGTCCCTCTACTGGCTTTGCCATAAAGGTCGCCGACATATCATGCTTCAGGGCCGCTTCACGTAAGGTGCGCTTAAACAAGAACACCTGATCGGCCAAACCTAAAGCTTCACCGTGTACAAAGTTAATTTCCATCTGCCCTAAGCCTTCTTCGTGAATCAAAGTTTCCACATCTAGGCCTTGTGCTTCGCAGTAGTCATAAACGTCTTCAAACAACGGATCAAATTCATTCACCGCGTCAATGCTGTAGGACTGGCGCCCCGTTTCTGCACGGCCTGAGCGACCTACCGGTGGTTCCAATGGAAAATCTGGATCCAAGTTGCGCTTAGTTAGATAAAACTCCATTTCAGGTGCCACAATCGGGGTCAAGCCTTGGTCCGCGTAAAGTTTCAAAACGCGACGCAATACCGTACGTGGAGCCATATCCACAAGTTCATCATTAGCGTCATAGCAATCGTGGATAATTTGCGCCGTTGGCTCTTGAGCCCAAGGCAATAGCTTGACTGCACTAAGATCCGGCTTTAAATAAATGTCGATTTCAGCATCATCAATCATGCTGTAATCGTTGGTATAATCACCGGTCACCGTGAGCATCAGCACGCTTTCTGGTATACGGGTGATGGTGGTCTCAGTAAACTTGGAAGCAGGCATAATTTTGCCACGAGCGATGCCCGTTAAATCACTGATAATGCATTCGATCTCAGTGATTTTATTATCTTTCAACCAGCTCTGTATTGACTGAGTTTCACTCATAAATATCCTGTTATTTGATTTTTAAGCGCTGCTCACAAGCAGCTTTAAAGCCTCGAAAAATAGCCGTATAAAATGGGTCGTCGTTGACCTGGTATTCTGGATGCCACTGCAAGGCCAAGTTAAAGGCCGGCGCACTTGGGTCACTAAAGGCTTCGATCAACCCGTCCGCTGCTTTGGCTTCTACTTGCAAACCATGCCCTAGCTGTTTGACGCCTTGGCTATGTAAGGAATTCACCGATGCTTCGTCTGCACCGTATAGTTCAGCCAGCACACCATTGGCAATGAGTTGTACCTGATGGGCATGGCCATATTGCACCTCACGACTCGCATGTGTGTCTTCTCGGTGATCCATAAAGCCAGCCTGCTCATGCACGTGCTGATACAGGGTGCCTCCGTAGACCACATTCATTTCCTGAAAACCACGGCAAACGGCCAACAGGGGTACCGCCTTTTTGATGGCTAGTGACACCAGAGGCAAAGCCAAAGAATCGCGACGCTCATCATAAAGGGTGCCATCGATATGCTCTCCGCCATAATGAAAGGGCTGCAAGTTACTGTGACTACCTGGCAACAACACACCATCAAGCCCGTCCAACAAGGCATCTAAATCCATACCAGGTTGATCACCGCGTTCATTCAGTGCGGGGATTAGCACCGGAACACCACCCATGGCATCAATCACAGCCGCGGCATACTTCTCACCTGCGCGGTGGTAGGCATTAACGCCGTCCATGCGTACATCGCAAGCTAGACCTATAATGGGCTTTCTCATACAATTTTTTGTCGTTTTTAGAATTAGAGGGTGAACAATATCATAAACACGAAAATGAACACAAGAGCCGTGCACCATTATTTTGAACAGTACACATTAACTCATAGCTAACCATAACTAATTGTTTTAAATGTATTATTTTAATAATTAGCAATAAAACCCATTAGCTTGGCTAAAATAATCAACAAGAGATTTGTCATAAATATCGAACAATTCAGTATTTTTTTACTTGCAAGGCAAGGGGTTTCTGATACCATCGCCAACATACCCTAATAGTAATAACTAAGAGTAAATACCATGGCCCACCAAGTTGCCGACCCTCAAGAAGCTGTCGACTTTCTCGCTGCCAACCCCGATCTAGTTGCGGTTGATCTACTGCTACCTGATCAACACGGTGTATTGCGTGGCAAGCGCATCCCGGCTAGCGATCTACTTAAGGCCTATGAATCCGGTATCTTTTTGCCTGGTTCGGTATTTGCGCTTGATATCAACGGCAACACTGTCGAAAGCACTAATATTGGTTTTGCCACTGGCGACTGCGACCAACCCTGCCGACCCGTGCCAGGCAGCCTTGCTTTGGTGCCTTGGCAAAATAAAACCATGGCGCAATGCTTACTAACTATGGAAAAGGTACCGGGAGAGGCTTATTTTGCTAATCCACGCCATGTACTGGACCGTATTCTGGAGCGCTTTAAGCAATTGAAACTAACCCCTATGGTAGCGGTAGAACTGGAGTTTTATCTTACAGACCCTGAACGCCAAGCTAATGGCCAGCTACAAGCGCCTATTTCACCAGTTAACGGTCTACGTGAAGTGGACACTCAGGTCTACTCTATGGACAACCTAGATGACTATGGTGACTTATTAGAAGACATTATGGCGGCCGCCAAGGTACAGGGTATTCCTGCGTCTACAGCGATTGCCGAGTACGCGCCGGGACAGTTTGAGATCAACCTTAATCATATTGCTGATCCGCTATTGGCTTGCGACCAGGCAGTGATGCTGAAGCGCTTGATTCGCTCTGTGTCACGTCGCCATGGCTTTGAAGCCACCTTTATGGCCAAGCCTTTTGCTGATCACGCTGGTAACGGCATGCACATTCATATGAGCTTGCTAGATGAAGACGGCAACAACATCTTTAGCACCGGCAGCGCACAAGATAATGCACCCCTGCACAAGGCCTTAGCGGGTCTGCAACACACCATGAGTGACATGATGGCCTTGCTGTGTCCCAAGGTGAATTCCTTCCGCCGCTTCCAGCCTGATTTCTTTGTACCTATGGCGCCCACTTGGGGTATCGACAACCGTACGGTGGCTTTACGCATCCCTAATGGCGGCGCCAATGCACGTCGTATAGAACATCGGGTAGCTGGCGCCGACGCCAACCCTTACTTGGCCATGTCAGCATTGATTGCCGGTACCCACTATGGTTTGACCAATGACCTCAGCCTTGGCCCACAAATAAAGGGTAATGCACCCGATCAGGTAAAACCATCTCTGCCGCTAGATTGGCGCAGCGCCAACCATCAATTGTCGCGTAGTAGCTTTGCACAGGAGTATTTGGGCGCTGACTTCTTACACGTGTACCAAGAAGTACAAGAAGCTGAATTCATTCAGTTTAATGGCCAGGTAACTAGCTTGGAAATAGACTGGTATCAACGTACTTTGTAATCTTCTGGGGAGGCACCAATGGGCTTTAATAGCGGGCAAGGACATACGGATTCGTGGTATGCGGCAAGTAGCACAGTACAATTAAAGCAACCACAGCTAGCTGCTAAAGTTAGCGCCGACGTCTGTATCATTGGTGCTGGCATTACCGGCTTAAGCGCCGCCCTAGAGCTTGCGCAACAAGGCTTTAATGTAGCCGTACTAGAGGCCAATTGTATCGCTTGGGGCGCCTCTGGCCGCAGTGGCGGACAAATGATTTTTGGATACGGCTGCGATATGCCAGTGATTGAAAAACTAGCTGGCAAAACCCATGCCAAGGCTATGTGGGACATGTCTCTGGAAGGCATGGACTTAATCCGCCAACGTATTGATGTCCACCAAATTGCTTGCCATTTGCAGCATGGGCACTTGCATGCTGCTATTAAGCCACGGCATATGCATGAGCTAGAATCTTGGCAGCAAGATCTAGAACAGGACTATGGCTACCAAAGCCTGCAAATGTGGCAAGCTGATGATTTACAAGACAAAATTGCCAGTAAACGCTATCTTGGTGGTCTTTATGATGCTAACTCTGGTCATATCCATCCGCTTAATTACACCTTGGGGCTGGCTCAGGCGTGTCTACAAGCCGGTGTAGATATCTATGAAAATAGCCCTGTTACCAAGCTTAATTCTCAATCTGGTAAGCACGCTTGTCACACACCTAATGGCCAAGTGCAGGCCAAGCATGTTATTTACGCCTGCAATGCCTACTTAGGCGACCTAGAGCCTCAACTAGGCAAAAAAATCATGCCGGTGGGAACCTATATCGGTGCCACTAAACCTTTAGGTGAAAAACTGGCCCGCGAACTAATTAACAACAACATGGCCGTAGCCGATATGAACTATGTGCTGGATTATTTCCGCTTTAGTCACGATCATCGCCTGCTATTTGGTGGCCGTGTAAGCTACACTACCATTGCACCAGCGAATCTGAAAAAAACCATGCACCAGCGTATGACACAGGTATTTCCGCAACTTAAGGATGTGGAATTGGAATACGCTTGGGGTGGTAACGTTGCCATTACCATGAACCGCGGTCCGCACTTTGGCCATCTAGGCAATGACATCTACTTTGCCCAAGGGTTTTCTGGACATGGCATCGCAGCGACTAACCTTGCGGGTAAGTTAATGGCCGAAGCCATAGCGGGGCAAGCAGGACGTTTGGATTTGTTCGCTCATATTAAGCACCAGCCATTTCCCGGTGGCAACCTATGGCGCACCCCAGCCTTGATATTAGCCACAGCCTGGTATAGATTACGAGACTATCTATAAGCCCGAGTTAAATGGCGCATTGCGTTAGGCTGGTAACGACGGACTGACTGCACTCTCAGATTCTTTATCAGGGTGGGTGGAGGTTGGCCCAGTATTAGCGCTAATCACCACGGCAGTGCCTTGCCCAAGATTACGGAAACGATGGGGCAAGTTAGTGCGGAAGAAGTAACCATCACCCGCTTGCATATGATAGATCTTGTAATCTACCGTTAGCTCTATTTCACCCTCGATGACAGTACCGGCTTCTTCGCCATCATACTTAATCATCTCTTCACCCGTATCGGCACCTGGTGGGTAGGTTTCTCGCAGCATCGACAAACCACGGTCAGGAATGTTGTGACCAATAAGCTTTAAGGCCACACCTTGAGCGAGCATGTCGGCTTGCTCATCGACAGGAAATACTACTTGATTGGATTTGACTAAATCAAGGGTAAAAAACTCTTCCACACTCATAGGAAAGCCCTTTAAGACCTTTAACAAAGAACTAAAAGAAGGGCTAACGGTGTTTTTTTCAATCATGGAAATGGTGCTATTGGTAACACCCGCTCGTTTAGCAAGCTCGCGCTGTGACATGGCATGGCGTTTACGTATAACTTTGAGGCGCTCACCTAAATCCACAACAATCTCCTAAATAATGCCAAATGGTTTAATATATCGAACAACAGTGTCTAATAGACCTTAGTCTAGCAAATTGTGTTCAATTTATCATACGCATTTTACACTTTAGGGGGGAATTTTACCGGAATTTTAACGCAGGTATTTACCCCAGCACCCAACGCAGTCTGGATATCCAAGCTACCCCCAAGGGTCTTGACTCGTTCGGCTATGCCATTCAGGCCATAGGTCTTTTTAAGATCGTCTTGTTCAAAACCAATGCCGTTGTCTTTAACGCAAATACACATACCTGCAGGCTCTTCATGGATCTGCACGATTATCTTATTCGCTTGGGCATATTTGGCTGAGTTGTTGAGCAATTCTTGAATAATACGATAGGTAGCAATGGTGTAGGTTTCATCCAAACTATCAATGGCTTCATCTATATCCAACTCAACGTCAATATCCTGTTCGGTAAACTTAAATTCACCAGCGCATTGAGCAATGGCGATTTTCAAACCAAACATATCCAAGGCTTCGGGGCGCAAGCGTTGAATTAGATTACGAATGTTTTCATACAACTCATCGCTGTGAGTAAATATATCTTCTGCACATTTGTGCACCACATCGGGATCATCATTTTGAGCAATGATATGGGCGCTGATTTTGATAGCCGTGAGGGTTTGACCAAATTCATCATGCAACTCTCTAGCAAGATGGTGATACTGGTCTTCCTGTATACGAATAATCTGCTTAGCTAGACGATGATTTTCATCACTACTTCGCTGTAACTCGACTGTACGTTTGGCAACCATGTCTTCTAGCTGATCGTGCTGTTGAGCCAAGCGCACCAAGGCTTGGTCACGTTGCACCTCACTACGGTGTTTGGCAACACTAGTCCGTAGGTAAATAAAGAAGCTCAATATTAACAGCAGCACCAAAATAATGAGCTGATTAAGCTGACTAGGGTATAGGCCTATCTGCTGAGTCATCAAAATAGTAAAAGGTTGGCCGAATTTATCCAATTTAAATTCGCGTGTTAACTGGTCAAACTCCCACACAGGCGCGGAATCGACATGAGGTAAATGTTGCTCGGCAGCCAACTTCCTTTGTGGACCGTATAACAAACTGATGCTGGCACCCGGTATCGCCGCGTGGGCCGCTTCCAACATCGGGTCTGTACGCACTAAAACCGTAGCCACTAGGACTCCCACTGCGTCCTTGCCTGAGTCACTCAAAACACGTTGAATGGGTTTGTAGAGAATGTAGCCTTTACCACCTTCTTGCAAACCGTAAGGCCTGCTTGCCACCGTCTCTCCCGTTGTTAAGGCCTGTATAAGTGGTTCACGCATCAGCTTTGCAGACATCATGTCAAAGCCTAAAATGCTCTTTACATCGTCGGTGTAGGGATCAATATAAAACACAGGGAACATAACCGGTGTGTCATTCAATAAATTAAATAGCTTACTCGGCTTACCCGTTTTACTCTTACGTGAAACATAGCGGTACACTTGGTAGTCAGGTAAACCTTCTAACTGCATGCGCTGGGCAAAACCAAACTGATCCTTTGGGTGAATACCTACCAAGGCTTCAAACATATATATTTGATTGTGGGCATCGCGCATACGTTGGGTATAACCCTGTACTTGAGATGATACATTGGCGGGGTTGGCAATTTGTAACAGGCTAGCAAAACCAGACAAGGCTGCATCGTTGATGACTAGCTGCTCTTGAATACGGCTAACGGCAATACTACTTTGTGTATTGAACTCAACTTCTTGCTCGGTGACGCTCATCTTGGTAAACAGATAAACAGATATCAGTAATATACAACACCAGACTAAAAAGCGAGGCAGGAATAAGCCCAGCATATTCTCCCGTGCAGCTTGTGGTGGTATATTATGCATTGGCATCGACGTGCAGGTTAACCATATTTTGCAATGAGCTTGAGTAGATTATCTTCGGTAAAAGGCTTGCTTAAAAACCCATCTAGCCCCTGCTGGGACCACTGCGCTTGAGCTTTGAGGTCTCGACGCGCGGTAACTGCAACGATCGGAATAGCTGATTTTGGTGCTGCCATTGCACGAATTTGCGCTGTTGCTTGTAAACCATCTAGCACCGGCATCATGATATCCATCAATACCAGTTGATGATCACCCGCAGCAACCATATCAACGGCCTGCTGGCCATTTTCGGCCATCGTGTAATCCACTTGATTAAACTCTAGAATTTCACCGATGATCATACGATTTTCCTGATCATCATCGACCACAAGAACACGAAAGGCCATAACTACACCGCTCTTTTCCATCATTGCTAATTTACATGTTTATAGCCGGCAGTGTACCACGCTTGACAACGGCCACCAAATTCGAAAGTTGGCACTCACAGCTCAAATAGTAATAAGCTTAGTGGAACAAACCTATGCAAACATCAGGACCTCGTTTAAGATACATACATCTATCTACCACCTACCAGCATTGAATAAACGCTTTGTTCTCACTAGGCTTTAATATGATCCAAACCTACGGTTCTAACTGTAATCCCCCCGGAAATTAACAGC
>DPHB01000024.1:0-174 GCA_003521845.1 Oceanospirillaceae bacterium
TTTAGGCGCTGCACCTTGCCCGATGGTCCCTTAGGAAGGTCATCCATAAAGTAGATGCGTGTAGGCATTTTCACCTTACCTAGCTTCGGCAAACAGAAGTCTTTTAACTTGGCTTCGTCTAAGGGCTCACCGCCACCTAGGACGACACAGGCAACGACGTCTTGGCCATAGTCA
>DPHB01000024.1:317-748 GCA_003521845.1 Oceanospirillaceae bacterium
GCAACGACGTCTTGGCCATAGTCATCGTGAGGAATACCCACTGCTGCAGCTTCTTTCACGGCCGGATGAGTGTACAAAACATCGTCAATTTCACGGGGTGCAATGTTTTCACCACCTTTGATAATAAGTTCCTTAATGCGGCCAGTAATAAAGACAAATCCGTCCTCATCCATGCGAGCCAAATCCCCCGTGTGCAACCAGCCATCGCTAGTCAGCTCTTTGGCGGTCGCTGCTGGGTTTTTATAGTAACAACGCATGACGCTGTCACCTTTCACCATCAGCTCGCCCTCTTCGCCTCTAGGCAACTCTTGTACTTGATCGTTGACCACTTTTACCTGCGTGCCAAAGGCAACACCGGGTGAGCCATATTTGTTAGCCTTCGGCGGCATTGGGTTAGACAGCATCTGGGCGGAGGTTTCGGTCATACCCAT
>DPHB01000024.1:921-1284 GCA_003521845.1 Oceanospirillaceae bacterium
GTTTCGACAATGGGGATACCAAATTTTTCTTCAAAACCGGCATGCAAGGCTGGCGGCAAGGCAGCCGAGGCAGAGCGACCAAACTTCACGGTTTTTAGCTGGGCTTTAAGCGCAACCAAATCAAGCTTCTCAGACTGATGCATCAAGTACGAAATAATAGTGGGCACCACGCTAAACCAGGTACATCCACTAGCAATCACCTGCGGCCAGAACTGGCTAGTACGAAAACTGTTGGGCATAACCACACCGCTACCAGACACCAAGGGTGCCATCACGGTTACACACTGGGCATTGATATGGCACAAAGGCAGTACACACATACCACGGTCGGTGTTGGTCAACTCGTGGGACACGGCGGTATTC
>DPHB01000024.1:1428-2692 GCA_003521845.1 Oceanospirillaceae bacterium
AACTCGTGGGACACGGCGGTATTCATACCACCGGCCAGCAAGTTTTTATGTGTTAGTACCACGCCTTTTGGCCGGCCCGTAGTTCCAGAGGTGTACATAAGCATACCATCTTGCTCAGCACTCACGGCAGCCAATACAGGCGCGGTATCTAAACCTTCGGGGCAGCCAGTGTCGACGTCTAGCTGATGAACCTGAATACCACTAGCTAATTGCTTAACGATGCTCGTTACCTGCTCGGCAAACTCGGCAGAAACAAACACCGCCCTAGTGTCGGAATGCTCAATCACATAAGTAAGCTGTTCGTCACCAGCAGCAGGGTTCAATGGCGATATGATATAACCACCATAAATAGCCGCCAAAAACAGCACTAGACTAGTACGACCGTTGCACATCATAAAGGACACAGTATCGCCCGGCTGCAAACCGTGCCTTTGGAATAGGCCAATTTGGTTATGCAACTCCTGGCGTAGAGCCGCGTAGCTTAAGCTTTGTTTGGTTTCAGGAAAATAGGCAAACTGCACATTAGGCTGAGATTCTGCGTAATGGTCCAGCACGCCTCTTACGGTGTCAGCTACGGGTGTGTAATTGTGAGTCATTAGTGGAACTCCCGTTGGTAGTCTCCAAACATCTCATCAATGGTGACTTCTTGTGCAGGTATAGGTCTAACCACTCGGGTGACGTTCATGTAATGGGTGTAGTGCACATTTTGGTCAGTAATATTGCCACCCCAGGTACCACACCCCATGGAAAGTGAAAACGGCAAACTGTTGTCAAAGCTGCCGCCAGTGGCGTAGCAATGGGCCTGGTTAACTATAATGCGGCACACGGGCATCTCATGGCCCAAGCATTGTGCTCGTTGCAAGTCAGTAGTGTGCAAGCTCAAAGAGTGGCCTGCACCTTGGTAGCTTAAAATACCCGTTGCAATGCGCTTAGCATCAGCAAAATCTTTGGCGCGATACACAGTCAGTACCAAAGACATTTTTTCGCCAGAGAAGGGGTGTTCTTTACCCCAACCGCTCTCTTGTACCATGAGAACTTTGGCCGCCTTAGCGGCAGCTCGGTCTAGGCCGACAGCAGCGCAAACCTCGGCTACTGGCTTGGCCAACACAGCAGGATTGAGCTTGCCGTGATGCCAATGAGTGGCTTGTAGCTGGGCCTGCTCTTGCGCATCCAGCAGGCAAGCACCGTGTTGGGTTAAACTGGCTATTACCGCGTCGTAAGTTGCCTCGGTGACGATTAAGCTGTTTTCAGAAGAACAACTAGT
>DPHB01000024.1:2896-3020 GCA_003521845.1 Oceanospirillaceae bacterium
GCACTATCAATGTCTGCCGTTTCATCAACGATGCTGGTGACGTTACCAGCACCCACACCATAAGCGGGCGTGCCACTGGTGTAGGCTGCACGTACGTTATTTTGAGAACCCGTGGCGACCACCA
>DPHB01000024.1:3237-4061 GCA_003521845.1 Oceanospirillaceae bacterium
GCGCAGGTAACATTTGTACTAGGTCACGCGGGGCACCAATAAGGTCCAATTCTGCATGTATTAAATCCAACACACGCTGGCAAGATGGCTGCCCTTTTGGTGACGGTGCCAGAATGATTGCATTGGCACACTTCAGGGCATTGATAATGTTATTGATCGGCGTAGCAATGGGGTTAGTCGAAGGGACAATTGACCCCACTACACCCACTGGTCGCGCAATTTCCGTAATGCCCGCAGCTTCATCATCGCTAATCACACCGACAGTTTTAGCGCCGCGAATATCACGCATCAAACCCAAGGTCTTGCGCGTATTCTTGGTCATCTTATCGGCGACATTGCCAAGGCCAGTTTCTTGCACCGCAAGTTCGCATAACTGGCGGTTGGTATCGGTATCCATTACCACCCAACCCACAGCTGTTACGAGTTGGTCGATTTGCTGCTGACTGTAGGCGTTGATGTGAGCCTGAGCCGCACGCGCCCGCTTAACTAGGGAGGCTACCACTTCGGCTGGATTAACATCAGACATATATCACTCCATGGTGAATAAAAAAAGGGGCTTGGGCCGACTATCAACAGCCGTCGCCCCTTAAAGATCCGCTAGGAACTTGGGTTTACTATAGATCAGCTAAAAGCTCTTCAAGGTATGCTTGACGCTCTACCCACATAGCCTTCACTTCGTCTCGGGTCATGATGCGCATAGGTGAACCACCAGCCTTCATCTTGCCGGCAACTTTTGCATCTTGGAACATCAAGTGCACTCGTTCCGCTAGATAATCGATTACTTCTGGTGGTGTACCTTCACGGGCCATGATGCCGCGGAAGTT
>DPHB01000024.1:4209-4390 GCA_003521845.1 Oceanospirillaceae bacterium
CATGATGCCGCGGAAGTTAACACTGGAATCATCGATATCAATCCCTTGTTCCTTAAAAGTAGGTACGTCTGGCAAGAAAGACTCTTCGCGCTGATTGTCCGCTACTGCCAAAATCTTAATCTTGCTACCTTGACGGTAAGCATCAGAAAGGTTGTTGAAACCAGCCATTACCTGGCTACCC
>DPHB01000024.1:4565-4776 GCA_003521845.1 Oceanospirillaceae bacterium
CTGGCTACCCAACACCATCTTCATGGCTTTTACACCACCACCCGCTGGAATGTATTTGGTGCTGACACCAGCAGCCTTATCCAGTTGCAAAGCAGCAATATGGTGGCCTACGTACAAACCTGCACCGGCTACGGTAAGCTTACCTGGGTTGGCTTTGGCCCAATCCACTAGCTCGTTGGCTGTATTGAATGGGCTGTCTGCAGGTACAATC
>DPHB01000024.1:4923-5290 GCA_003521845.1 Oceanospirillaceae bacterium
ATGGGCTGTCTGCAGGTACAATCAATACCGCAGGGTCGGCACCCCAGTTGGCAATTGGCTCTAGGTTGCCGGAGTTGTAGCTAGTATCAAACTTTAGCGACTGGGCGATAAAGTGCGGTACGTTATAAGCGGCCAACTGATGGCCGTCTTGGGATGCACTAGAGGCATACCAGTTCCAGCCCTTTTGACCACCAGCACCTGGCTTGTTAAAGATAACCATGGGCATATTAAGATACTGTTCTTTACCGGCCATCATAGTCACAATACGAGCCTGAAAGTCCGTTGCACCACCTGGGCCGTAAGCTACCGCTACCTGAATGGGCGCACTTGGATAGTCATCTGCTAAAGCGACCTGTGGCGACATGAC
>DPHB01000024.1:5460-5629 GCA_003521845.1 Oceanospirillaceae bacterium
GCCATGGACGCAATTGCTGCGGCTGTTAAAAACTTGGTTTTTATTTTATTTATCATCGATCCTACCTCTTAGAATTAAAGCCGCTACCACCCTATGTGGCGCTAGCCCAATTAGTTTTTCTCTACTCGCTAATTACCAAAGACCGGGTGTGGTCACGAGCAAAGCTTGG
>DPHB01000024.1:5785-6162 GCA_003521845.1 Oceanospirillaceae bacterium
CAAAGCTTGGTTAAATAATGCGTAGATGACGGCTACAAAAATCAAGGCTACGGCGCCAATACGCATGATTGTCTTTTGATCTAGGCTGCTAGAATAAACACCGGTAATGCCCATAAATAACAGCAAGGAGCTTAGGTAAAAACCGAGGTAATTTAGGCACACCAAATAGGTCACCACCATCGCCAAACCAGGCCAAATATCATTCCATTCAACTAGGCTAGAACCTAGCTTTTTGCGGCCCCACGTACGTATAGCTTCTACAAATAGTACGCTAGCCAGCGCCAACATCATGATACCGATTAAGCGTGGGAAGGCATAAGCTTCGCCTTCGCCAGCTAACCAGATGTAAGCAAACACAGCTGTGGACACAATGATGG
>DPHB01000024.1:6326-6905 GCA_003521845.1 Oceanospirillaceae bacterium
GACACAATGATGGCACCTAAGACCGCTACACGCTTGCCAGGCTTAGCCGTCTTATCTGCTTTATCAACGTTGCGGCGCTGCTTAATTTCGGTCCAAATACTGTAACCAATCGACACGGCGCAGACGGTGATCAATACCAAATTAATAGGGCCAGAGAAGAAGTAAGCCCAAGAACCTACGGACACTTCGGCAATCATATTACCCATGGAAAAATTATCTTCGGCAATGGGGCCCAAGATGATACCTAGCACCATGGGTGCGGCGCTAAAACCGTACTTGTTAAGCACGTACATCAAACTACCCAATACGGTCATCACCAAAACATCGGAGAAGCTGTTTTGAATACTGTAAGTACCAAATACGGCTAGGATAGTGACCGCAGCAGCCATGTAATGGGGCGGTACCTGCATGATCCAGCGGCTACTGCTACGGCTTAATGCCAGGCCAAAGATCACCATAAACACCTGCGCCATCAACAAGGAACCAATAAAGGTCCACGTAACTTTAGCGTGGATGGTAAACAGGTCTGGACCAGGAAACAGGCCATTGATTAATAAACCACCTAGCAATACCGCGGCA
>DPHB01000024.1:7054-7279 GCA_003521845.1 Oceanospirillaceae bacterium
AAACCACCTAGCAATACCGCGGCAGTTGGGCTACCGGGAATGCCCAGAGTGAGTAGCGGCACCAAAGAGGGGCCCACCATGGCATTGTTGGCAGATTCAGCAGCAATCACACCATCTGGGCACCCCTTACCAAACGCTTCTGGTTCTTTGCTGAACTTACGCACCTGGTCATAAGCCACAAGACCGGCAATTTGGCCGCCAGCACCTGGAATAATGCCCACCACC
>DPHB01000024.1:7437-7875 GCA_003521845.1 Oceanospirillaceae bacterium
AATAATGCCCACCACCACACCCGATATAGTACCCATGGTGAGGGCCTTAACGCGGGTCAGATTATAAGTAATGGACTTCCATAGTGGCGAATGCTCCATATGGAACAAACCACCACCAGACTGCTCACGGCTGGTCACCAATAGCTGATAAACCTGAGGTACCGCAAACAAGCCAATTAAAGCCACCACGATATGCACGCCGCCGGTAACATGGTCACTAAAAACAAAACGCGATTCGCCGAAAATGGGGCTAATGCCGATGGTCGAAACCCACAGACCCAAGGCACCAGACAACAGGCCTTTAAGTACGGAACTAGAGCCAAGGGTGCCAATCACCGTTACCCCCACGATGGCCATCCAAAACATTTCCGACGGGCCAAACTTGAGAGCTAATTCGGCCAATGGTGGGGTGAAAAAAATCAACACCACAACGCCGAT
>DPHB01000024.1:8202-82376 GCA_003521845.1 Oceanospirillaceae bacterium
AAAATTAAGCCGCTGGTGGCGTCCATTTGAAAGGTAAAAGGGATTAGCAAGGCCACGGCCATAGTTGGACTAAGTCCAGGCAATGCGCCCAAAACCAAACCTGCTCCTGTTGCCAAGATCAGTATGGTTAGATTAGAGACACTGAGTACCTCAGAGAAATAGGTGAAAAACTCCACTTGTTAACCCTCTATGCCGCCTGCAAAAGACTATTTTTTGATCTACAACAGACATCGTTTTTATTAAATTTATAGTTAGCTTGATTCAAGCACTTATTATAGATAATATAACTCATGTATATGAGTCAAGACTTTTGTCTAATTATTTTTAACTGAGACGTTATCTGTTACCCTAGGCGTCGCTACTAAGACATTGATAAAAAGCAAAAAATTGGATCTGGTCAGACAGACAAGCCGTCACTAACAAATTTTGGGAATAATCATGAACGTTTGGCCAAATCAGCCAAAACCTGGCACCCCGCTATACCGAGTAGTCGAAAACTACCTTCGAGATCAGATTGGTGACGGCGACTTGGCGCCGGGTGATTTGATTCCTTCCGAGCCACAATTGGCAGCTCTACTCAAGGTTAGCGGTGGTACGGTTAAGAAGGCCATCGAAAACCTCGTTCATGAAAATTTACTCTACCGTCATCAGGGCAAGGGCACCTATGTGTCACGTATTGATTTCAACAATAGCCTGTTCAAATTTTTCTCCTACGGCAACCCATCTGGCAACCCCATAAGAATTCACAAAGAAACACCCATTCGTGAATTACGCAAAGGTACAGAGAAGATTTGTCAGCGCCTTGGTGTGCCTACAGGCACCGAATTGCTTTATATTGAGCGTGTAGGCTATCGTGATGAAAAACCCGTGCTCATTGAAAAGTGTTGGTGGATTGCCGACCTAGTACAAGGCCTAGAAAATGAAGAAGTGCACATACCTGACTTGTTATATGCGGTGGTGGTAGACCAATTTAACCTGCCTATTATCCGCTCCGAAGAGTCTCTCACGGCAGAAGCTGCCAACCAGGCCACTGCCAAGGTATTGCAGGTTGCCGTAGGGGACCCTTTGGTGGTGCTACACCGTACTACCTACAGCCGCAATAACACACCTGTAGAGTTTCGAATTACCCGTGGCCGTCCCGATAGCTTTAGTTATCGCACCGAAATACGCTAACAATATCTTTTATACGTAGCCCTAATTAAGACTGTTGGCACCATGCCCAATAAACCGTTACCCTGTCGACACTTTATATCTTGTGTTTCCTCAGCATCAGCCTGCATGGCCTAGGAAAACACCACCAAAAATAGGTAATGCCGATGCCTTGGCGTGATACTCTTATTGCTATGTTAGTCCCCCTCACTTGGGGTATGGGCCTGGTTATAGCTAAGCCAGCAGTGGATCAGTTTCCGCCTATGTTACTGATGGCCTTGCGCTTTAGTGTCACCGCCCTAGTACTTATCTGGTTTGTATCTACTCCCCATAAACACCTGAAAGCCCTAGCATGGGTAGCTTTGATAGGTTCTGCCCTGCAATACGGCTTGTCCTACAATGGCTTGCGTTTGCTGGACGCTAGCACTACTGCCCTAATCGTACAAATTGAAACACCCTTTTTACTTTTGCTCAGTGTTATGTGGCTAGGCGATCGCTTAAACCGGCAACAAGTGGTTGGCTTAATAGTGGCCTTTGTGGGTTTGTACATTTTAACTGGAGCACCCAATTTACAAGGGCAGTGGCTGGGCATTGGCTTAACCTTAGGTGGCGCCTTTATGTGGGCTTTGGGGCAAGTGATTTTACGCCGTATGACGCAAAAAATGCCAGGACAACTCAGCGGCATGACTACCATTGCTTGGATAGCCGTGTTTGCCGCACCGCAGTTATTTGTCGCCTCTTTGTTGTTAGAAAATAATCACTGGCAATACATCAGCAATGCCAGCACTCAAGTATGGGCTGCGGTGTTGTACCTAGGCCTCGTCATGACCGCCTTTGGCTACACCTGCTGGTACCACGTTCTCGGGCGCTACCCAGCCTCGCAAGCAGGCCCATTTTTATTATTACTACCGGTGTTTTCCATCTTAGGCGGTTGGCTATGGCTCGACGAGCCCATAAACTTCAAAATGCTGTTCGGCGGGGCCGTCATTATAGCTGGTGTGGGCTTACTCACTGTGTCTTTCAGCCGCACCAGAAACTAGTGAAGTGCAAACAATGCGACAGTCCGCCAGGCCATGCATTAATAAAAAACGCTGCTACGCTTAAGTGGTCAACGGGATTACTCCGCACCTGCCGATAACGTCCCAATGACTAAATTAACTTGGTGAGTATTGATTATGACTATATTGATGTGGATCGTAGGTTTGGCATTGTGCGCGTTTGTCGCCGCCACCGGTTTGGGCAAAATTAGCCTCAGTAGCGGGGCCCAACAATCGGTCGGAAAACTAGGCATTTCGGGCATAAAAATGCAACTATTTGGGGCCATAGAACTGGCCGCTGCGGCGCTAATCCTACTGCGCTTACTGGCGCCCCAATTGGCTATTGTTGCCTATATTGGCTGGCTTTGCTTATTGTTGGTATTGCTTTGGAGTTGGGTTTTACTACTCCAGCACAAAGCTCAGGAACCACTCGCGGCTAAGATGGGCCCTATTGTGGTTATCAACCTTACGGTAGTTTTTGCTTGGCTGTCTGGCATCATCTAG
Source organism: Oceanospirillaceae bacterium (assembly GCA_003521845.1). Taxonomy (GTDB): domain Bacteria; phylum Pseudomonadota; class Gammaproteobacteria; order Pseudomonadales; family Balneatricaceae; genus Njordibacter. The sequence continues at coordinate 10,893 of DPHB01000024.1, forward strand.
AAGTGGCGCCAATTGCTATAGGCCTAGCCTGTATCAATTGGCACCCATTACCTAGGCGCATGCCCTAAGACTCACCTAATTGGCGCTGCATCCAAATAGCCAGTTTATGTTGCATGTTGGGTAGGTTTTCTTGATCCCCGGCTAGCGGCTGCATAAGCTTATCGTGTACCAACAAACGGTATATATACTCAATTTTTGCGTTATGAGAATCCGTGGCTTCAAACTTAGCCACACCTCGCTTTTCGGCATAGCTCATGCCAAAGTTAATGGCTTTTTTCAGTAACTCTTTTTCGTTCTTTAATTTTTTCATGCAACCTTCCGTGAAGTGACAAATTTAACGGCGCCAAATTTCTGGGTACAAGTCCGTACCTGGTCGGTCGCCTTCCTTCAAGCCTGCGGCCAGCATGCATTCTGTATGGTCAGGGTCCATACCGCACTCGCGGAACTTGATGCGGGCGTCGTCCCCCAACCACTTGCTGGTAAATACACTCAAACCGGTATCTGCGGCCAGTTTACCAGAACCACCATGAATTATACGACTGTTAAACGCCACACAATCACCAGGTTGCATATCCCAACTAGTGACCCGATAACCTTCTGGGTCAGCATCGATATCGGGAATATCCACTTGCCCCACATTGGTGAAGTCAGACTGATCCACATCTTGCTTATCATCTGGGTTCAAACTACCAAAGTTATACTGATAAAACACCGAATCAGAGCGGTGCGAACCGGGTACAAAAGCCAAGGCATTTTCTTTTTTTACCGGCACCAAAGGCATCCACAGGGTTAGGGTATCGTAACCTTCCACAGACCAATAGGGCTCGTCCTGATGCCAAGGCGTGGTAAATTGAGTACCCGGTGCGCGCACAAATACCGCATCAAAAAAGAAGTTAATACGGCTAGCCTTGGTCAATGCACCGGCGATTGCGGCGGCATGAGAGTGATAAATAAAGTCTTTATACTCAGGCACCCCTTGCCAAGCTTGGCTATCCCAAAACATGCTGCGACCAGCCTCATCCTTGTACCAACGGCGGGCACGTTGAGTAGGGCTTTGACGATGCTTTTGCAAGCCTTTGGACAAGGTGTCTACCCAGCTTTGGCCGAAGGCATTTTTCAACAATACCACACCTTCCGTGGCAAAGGTTGCTACCTCTTCTTGGCTAATCTCTCGCAGCTGATCTTTTGACATGTTCTACCCTCATGTTGCTAAGGCCTGCTCCAACAAGCTGTAGCAAACCTTGTGTTTATTATGCCGACACATTAACAACAACATCTTGCCCCTGGCAATCAACAAATTCCCTGCCCAGCGATAAGCAGAATTTATTACTGTTTGCGTGGAATACATTCCATCTGCACAGCGTTGCTATTACCACCGGTTGCCAACATGATGCACACGTAATCAGGATTGTGTTCAGGTACAAATTCATATACCCGGGCGTCATAGCCATACACATCAACTTTATAACGCACAGCCTCTTTCGTAGGGAAGTTCATCGTGGCAATGGAGTCCATGAAACCAGCTTGGACAATGGCTGTGGTGGTTAACAAGGAGGCGGCGAGCAAAACGGCCACGGTTAGTAATTTTTTCATAATGTCGATCCTAAGCTATGTCAATCTCTTGGTTAAAGATTCATTGTAGCTCGAAAGCGCATCAGAAAGCTGTTATAAATCAGAAAACTAGGCAATTCAAATTATTACATTGGCAAGCTATACTGTGCCTTCACTAGCGATATTGAGATACTTTTGCTTATGCTTGCCATGCTACCAACCGACCTCAGCCTTACCCACCTGCTTGCTATTAGTGTGTTGCTAATAAGTTGGTTTTGCTATCCAGTGATTTTCAAAATCATGGGCAAAGAAACCATCAATAGCCAACTACTGAGTGTGCGCCGCCAGTGGTTAAAGCAAGTAACACAACATGGCCGTAGCCCATTTGATTCCATACTGATTGGCCATATTGTGCATTCTGTCGCCTTCTTTGGTTCCGCTACCTTGATTGTCATAGCGGGTCTATTTTCTATCGTAATGAACCTAGAAAGCATCCATAGCACTATGACCAGCCTGCACTTTATCGACAGTATTAGCATCGAGCTATTTACCATCAATTTTTCTTTATTAGCGCTGGTGCTGACGATTAGCTTCTTTGCGTTTGTTTATGCCTTACGTAAACTGGTGTATTCCATAGCGTTAATCGGTGCTTTGCCCGTGAGCGATGGCACCGACGACAAAAAATTAGACATACTGATTGAAGCCACCACCATGGTGATCACAGAATCGTTGAAAACCTTTAATTTTGGTATCCGTGGCTATTACTACGCCATTGCGGCCATGTTTTTGTTTGCCTCACCGGTGATCTGTATTTTGGCAAGTTTGCTTGTCACAGGCATTTTGATCTACCGACAAATGAACACCAGTACCGCCCACGCTATTAGTGATTACGTTCAACATCGTTAGCCGTCCGCTGTTGTTGCTACTGGTTTAATACCACCGCCAGCAAGATAATCAGTGCACCTGCCAAGGTAGTGATCGCTGGCTGCTCAGCTAGCAGCAACCAAGCAAAGGCAATAGCGTATACTGGCTCAAGGCTAGCCACAATAGCTGCAGTGTGCGCCCTTACCTGCTTTAAACAAGCAATAAACATCACATGCGGCAAGGCCGTTAAACCTATACCCAACACCAGTAGATAAACCAAATCTTTGGCCGTTGGCACTGGGGATGTCGAGCCTAGGCCTGATATTAAGGCCGGCAAATCGACTAATAACAAGCACATCAAGGCCGCCAGCACCTGCTGCCAAAAGCCCAGTTTTATGCCGCCAAAAACATGCACCAGAGATTTGTTTTGCAAGGCTAAAACAGCGAACAAAGCACCCGACAACACACCCCAAACTAGCCCCTGAAAAGCTGAATTATGCCAACTAATAGCAGGGGCCACCAACCATAACCCCAATACCACTAGCAGCGTTGTGAAACCGTCTTTGGCATCCACTTTCCGTCCTTGTAAGAGGGCTTCCAGCAAGGTGACAAAAACGGGAAATGCTGAAAAACCTACCAATGCCACCCCTACGCCAGATACTTGAATAGCGTAGAAAAAACTCCACCAATGCCCCACCAACACCAAGCTAGAGCATAGCAAATAGCCAACTAGCTTAGGGGTACTGGTAACGGTTTGAGATGGCCACCATCGCGTCTGTGATGTGTGCTTTAGCAAAGCCATAAACGCCGCTAACGCTAAGGCTCCAAACAAGGTACGCCCTAATACGAGCTGCATGGCAGGCAGATCGACTAGCTTGCCAATAAGGGCCGCCGTACCGAATAACAGTACCGACAAATGCAATTGCACGGTGGGGGACATTCTCATATTCGCGCAGACACCTTAAGACAAACCTTGTAGCGCATCTTGTAACTGCTGCAAGCTGGCAATGCTGGCATCGGGATGCAGTTCCCACGGGTCAAACACATTTTGTGGTGTACGCTGCACCCAGACCGCATACCAACCAGCTGCCTTGGCACCAATAACATCAAAAGGATTACTTGAGATCAGCACACAGGCTTCCGGTTTCCCACGCGCATGTTGTTTAGCAAAGGCATCATAAACCACTGCGGCTGGTTTGAAGCTGCGTACCTGATTTACACTAAACACACCTAACAGATGTTGGTCCAGTTGTGCATAAGATAGCACTTGGGCCACGCCCGCTGGTGTGCCATTGGAGAAAGCCCAGCAATCTAAACCTGCCCCTTGTAGTTGCTGCAAACTCTTGGGCACTTCATCAAAAGCGGGGAGTTCGCCATACACGGCCATCAAAGCTTGCTTGTTGGTATCACTAAGTTGAGTATTAAGCTGCAAGTCGGCATAGTCCAAGCCCGCTTGGGTACAAACGCCAAAATCACGGTAATGGCCCGCCCCACCCATGGCGGCACGGCGAAAAGTGTATTCCAATTGCTTGTTACGCCACAGAGTAGAAAAAGCCACCGCCTGCTCACCCACCATGGTTTGCAACAAGGCCACCACCCCATGAGGATCGATCAAGGTGCCATAAACATCAAATGCTAGAACTTTTTTCATTACCTTCTCCTTGTTTGCAACCCGTCATTGCGAGCGACCTAGTCCAAACGCGATTGAAGTGCAACTAGGTTGGGCAGATTATTACCCATCTCAACACTCGTAGAGCGGCCCCGCTCTTGGCGTGGTGTAATGCTAAAATGGCTACGGTAGGTGGTACTAAAATGACTGGCCGACGAAAAGCCCGCCGCCATGCTGACCTCGACAATCGACATATCTGTATCGCGTAACAATTGCCGTGCTTTGTCTAGGCGCAATTGCAGATAAAAGCGCGAGGGTACTGTATCTAGGTGGCGTTTAAATAAACGCTCCAAATGACGCCGTGATAGTCCAACCAATCCGGCCAGATCATCAGATGACAAGGGTTCATCTAGATTGCTTTCCATTAGGGTAACGGCTTCCGTAAGCTTTGGTTGGCGATTACCCAAGCGCGCTTGTAGTGGTATACGTTGTACGGCATCGGCACTGCGCCCACGTTCCAACAACAGCCATTCGGTCACCTCTGCCGCCAACTGGGCATAGCCATGAGATAATAACCAAGCCAGCAACACATCTGCCGTGGCGCCGCCACCAGCACAGGTCATGAGGCAGGGCTTACTATCTCCTAACGGCTCTTGGCAATACAACTGTTGCGACCAATTAACCCGACTATAGGCCGTTTTTAAACGTTCATATTGCGACCAATGGCAAGCAACCATACGCTCATCTAAAACGCCTGTTGCCGCTAAAGATTCGCAAACATTACCGATCAAAATCAGTTCGCTAGCGTTATTAAACTGCTGCACCAGCCAGGTTAGGCAGGTTTCCGGCAAATCAACCGCTGGCCCATTACCAGAAAGCACCAGTAAAGTACGAAAGCGATGGCTGGCCTGTAAGGGTTGACTAGCAGGTAAAGGACTAGGCCCCACTGTGGCTTCGGCAAGGTGCAAAGGTTGTACTTGCAACCAGTCTTGCGCTTGCATAATAGGCAAACTACACATATCCCACGCCAAACCCACCTGCGACCAGCTAGCCTCAGGTAAGGTAAGCAGCCCAAGTGTAAAGTCTGTGGCTAATCTGGAGGGTGAATTATGTGCTGTCATAGGTTAAGCATAAAACCATGTAGCCAACGTCTACTCAAGTGTTTTCTATGGCTTTTGTCCGACTCTGTCAACTTGGGGTCGCTAGAACTAAATTTGCCATCTAGTAACAGCACCGTTTTTTTTCAATAATAATTGTTATTGTCAGCCGCTTCTTTAGGAAATACCCATGTCCAATAGCAATCTCACGCGCAACCTTTTCGATCAAGTAATGGTGCCCAACTACAACCCATCTGGCATCATTCCTGTACGCGGTAAAGGCTCGCGTATTTGGGATCAAAACGACAAAGAATATATCGACTTTGCTGGTGGCATTGCCGTCACCAGCGTTGGCCATTGTCATCCAGAGATGATGGCTACTTTGCAAGACCAAGGTAGCAAAATTTGGCACCTGGCCAACGTCATGACCAATGAACCGGCACTAGCACTAGCACAAACCCTGACTGACGTAACCTTTGCCGAACGTGTATTTTTTGCCAATTCTGGTGGCGAAGCTAACGAAGCGGCTTTTAAGCTAGCGCGCCGTTATGCACACGACAAGTTTGGCCCAGAAAAGCATGAAATCATTGCCTTTCACCAAGGCTTCCACGGGCGTACCTTGTTTACCGTGAGCGTGGGCGGACAGCCTAAATACAGCCAAGGCTTTGGCCCCGCAATAGAGGGGATTACTCACCTGCCCTATAACGATATTGCCGCCCTAGAAGCGGCCATATCCCATAACACCTGTGCTATCGTCATGGAACCCTTGCAAGGCGAAGGTGGCATTATTGCTGCCACGCCTGCCTTTGCCAAGCGGGTGCGTGAGCTGTGTGATAAGCATAATGCCTTGCTGGTGATGGACGAAGTACAAACCGGCGTCGGCCGTCTTGGTACCTTGTATGCCTACGAGCAATTAGGCATCACACCTGACATTATGACCTCGGCCAAGGGCTTAGGTAATGGTTTCCCGGTGGCCGCCATGCTGACCACCACGGATGTGGCAAGCCACCTAGTACCAGGCACCCATGGCAGCACCTACGGCGGCAACCCTTTAGCCTGCGCCATTGCTGGCAAAGTGATTGACCTAGTTAACACACCGGAAGTACTGCAAGGTGTGCGCAACAAGTTTGAATTATTTAAAGCGGGACTAGAAAAAATCAATGCCACTACTCCTTTTTGTGCCGAAATTCGTGGCAAGGGCTTGTTGATTGGCTGCGCGCTTACAGAAAACTACCAAGGTAAAGCCGGCTTGTTCCAAAAGGAGGCTATGGAAAACGGTCTTATGGCCCTAGTGGCAGGCCCTAACGTGGTGCGCTTTGCACCGTCTTTGTTGATTCCTGATGCTGACATAGAAGAAGGTCTGTCACGCTTTGCCAAGGCCGTAGCGCAAGCTGTCGCACAAGACTAATCATACCGTAACTTAAGGAATCCCATGTCAGCACAGCCACTAACCTTGAATGCAACAGAACAACAAGCTTGTGCTTGGATTGATCAACAACAAGCGCTGATGGAGGCCAAACTCTGGCAGTTGGCCAATATTAATTCCGGTAGCTACAACCTGGACGGCATTGCTAAGGTAGCCGCCACGCTGGCAACTTGGGCCCAAGACTTAAACTGTGACCTGCAGTATATCGACCTTGCCCAGCAAGACGTGGTGGACAACAAAGGCCAGATAGGTCAACAACAACTTGGCCAAGCTTTGCAGTTACGCCAACGGCCTGAGGCTCCATTACAGCTGTTTTTATGTGCCCATATGGACACGGTATTTGCCGTTGATCACCATTTCCAAGAAGTACGCTGGCTGGACGAAGAACATATCACTGGCCCCGGCGTAGCTGACCTAAAGGGTGGCATCGTGGTGATGTTAACCGCCTTACAAGCTTTGGAAGCTTCACCCCTAGCGACGTCGGTTGGCTGGACGGTTTTATTTAATCCAGATGAAGAAATTGGCTCCCCGGGTTCGGCAAGCTTGTTTCCTGCTTTCGCCGACAGCCACCATGTGGGCTTAATTTACGAACCTAGTTTTGCCGATGGCAACCTAGCTGGGGAACGCAAAGGCAGCGGTAATTTTTCCGTAGTTAGCCATGGCAAGGCCGCCCACGCCGGACGGGAGCACCACCTCGGGCGCAATGCCATTCGGGCGATGGCTGATTTTGTCAGCGCTATTGATGAATTAAATGGCAAGCGTCAAGGTGTTACTATTAACCCAGGCTTTATCGAAGGTGGCGGCGCCACCAATGTGGTACCCGACACCTGTGTGATGAAATTTAATATCCGTACCCAACAACCTAGCGACGAAGCTTGGTGCCAAGCGCAATTACAAAGCATTTTGGCAGATATCAATCTACGCGATGGCATCAACTTAGACCTACACGGCCACTTCGGCCGTACGCCGAAAGTAATGACACCAGCCTGGCAACAGCTATGTGATTTATTGCAGAGCTGTAGCCAAAGCCTGCAAATGCCTACGCAGTTTATGCCAACAGGCGGTTGCTGTGATGGCAACAACCTTGCTGCTTCAGGCCTACCCAATATCGACACCCTGGGTGTGCAAGGAGGCAATATACACAGTGATAAAGAATATATGCGCTTGGCCAGCCTGTCAGAAAGAGCTAAGCTAAGCGCTTTGTTAATGTTACGTTTGGCCAAAGCTGGCCCAGATATCTGGTCGTAGGTCGGGTTTTAACCCGACAATGCCAAAATAAAGTTCGTCCAACAAATTGCAGCCCTTACATTGTCGGACTAGAGTCCGACCTACAAATGAGATAACGCCATGCTAATCGTTCGCCCCATTCAACAAGCCGACCAGGCGGCACTCACTGAATTTGCCGCCGCCGCTGGCGTGGGGCACACCAACCTGCCTCAGGACGATACTCGCCTACAAGCTAAAATTGACCATAGCGAGCTGTCTTTTACGGCTAGCATCCAACAAGCCTCCGACGAAAGCTATCAGTTTGTTTTGCAGGACTTGGCGCAAGATACCTTGGTAGGCACATGCGCAATTGATGCCTGCATAGGCCTTAGTCAGCCCAACTACAGTTACCGTCTCAGTACCATCGTGCATGCATCCAAGGACCTAAAAATGGTGAATAGGGTACTGGCCCTTCACCTTAGCCATGACTATACGGGTGTGAGCCGTTTGAGTGCTTTTTTCCTTAGTCCAGCTTATCGCCATAGTTTTCATGATCAATTGTTATCCAAGTCGCGTTTGTTGTTTATGGCGCGTTTTCCAGAGCGCTTTGCTGGCACCACTATCGCCGAAATCAAAGGCATTATCGACGACCAGCAAGTATCGCCTTTTTGGGAAGGTGTTGGTCGTCATTTCTTTAATATGGATTTTGCTGACGCAGACTTAATGACGGGCACCAACAACAAGGCTTTTGTTGCTGATTTGATGCCTCGTAACCCTTTATACGTACCCTTGTTGCCAGCTACAGCACAAGCTGTCATCGGCCAGCACCACGAGGACTTTGAAGACATTATTAATATACTGGAACACGAAGGCCTGCACTTTGAGGATCAAGTAGATATTTTTGATGCCGGGCCAATATTGGAAGCCCGTACTCGCAACCTACGCACCATCCGCAACGCCCAGACAGCCACCATTGCCATTGCTAGCACCCATGTAGAACTACAACAAGGCCAACGTGTATTGGTGAGCAACAACCGCTGCCAAGGTTTCCGATGCCTGTTGGTACGTAAGGATGAGCGCAGCGATACCATCACCCTCAGTCAAGCTCAGGCCGAAGCTTTGCAGGTAATCAGTGGCGAACAAGTACTCTACTCGCCTTTGTAATTGATGACCAAATCGTCTTGCGAGCACCTCACACCGTCTTAGCGAGTACCCTAAACCGTCTTTGCCAGCGCAGCGAAGCAATCTCCATGGTTTAGCACTTTGCCGGCAAGAGATTGCTGCGTACTTCCTTAGCATGCGCCGCGAGCATAGCGAGTGCTTTGGGTACCTCGCAAAGACGTTTTCCTGCAAGTTAATAGCCGATTTCCTAAAGCAACTGAGCGCCTTTGCCATTACTATGGCACTATAAATTAAACAATGTATGGCTAGCGTTACTGACGCCCTACCTTTGTAAAAATAGTCTGGCACTTTGGGGTCAGACCCCAAAGTGCCAGACTATAGTGAGGTCTCTCGTTATGATGATAATTCGCCCGTTAGCCGTCAGTGATCAAGGCTCACTAATGGATCTGGCCCGTAAGGCCGGTGTTGGTTTTACGTCTCTGCCCGCTGATGAGGATCTCATTGATCGTAAGGTAAAAGCCTCTTTAGCCGCTTTTACGGCACCTGCCAATTTACAAGAAGAGCAAAGTTATGTCTTTGCCTTAGAAGACACCGAAACCGGGCGTATAGCGGGCATCTGTGGTATTGAATCTGCCGTCGGTTTAAGTTCGCCTTGGTACAACTACCGCATTGGTACCTTGGTGCATTCTAGCCGTGAGCTCAATGTACATCAGTCATTCCCTACCTTGTATTTATCCAATGACCACACAGGTTGCGCTGAAGTGTGCACCTTGTTTTTAGACCCCGAATACCGTCACAGCAAAAACGGCAGCTTGCTTTCCAAGTGCCGTTTTTTGTTTATGGCTGAATTCCCAGAGCGCTTTAACGACAAGGTTATTGCCGAAATGCGTGGTGTTTCTGATGAGCAAGGAGAGTCACCTTTTTGGGAAGGTTTGGGCCGCCATTTTTTCAGCATCGACTTTGCCGAAGCCGACCGTTTAACCGGCCTTGGCCAAAAGCAATTTATAGCCGAATTAATGCCTAGCAACCCCTTGTACGTCAATATGCTACCGCACGCTGCCCAAGCGGTCATTGGCCAAGTGCATACCAGCACCGTGCCAGCCCGCAAAATGCTAGAAGACGAGGGTTTCCGTAGCCAAGGTTATGTGGATATTTTTGACGCTGGCCCAACCCTAGAATCCCGTGTTGAAGACGTACGTGCCGTGCGCGAAAGCCGCTATGTGAAAGCCCGTATCAACGACAAGGCTCACCAAGGCCGCACCACACCGTGCCTAGTGAGCAACACCCGACTAGAGGGCTTCCGTTGCTTGTGGGCCGACTTGGATATGTCCCACCCCAGCCAGCTAGACATCAGTAGCGAAATAGCCCAAGCCCTGCAAATTCAGGCGGGTGACACGGTACGTTGTGTACCTTTATTTGCGTCCCAGCGCTAGCTTCAGACTAACTACACAAGATACCCACAAGGATCCACCATGACACACATGATTAACAATCAATGGTGTGAAGGGCTAGGTGCGCCCTTTACTTCTAATGACGCCGCTAAACTAAAGCCGATTTGGCGTGGTAACACGGCCATTGCAGCGCAAGTTGATAGCGCCGTAATGGCAGCGCGTAAGGCTTTTGTAAACTGGTCTCTAACCCCCTACGAAGCGCGCTTACGGGCCGTACAAGCTTTTCAACAACAGCTGCGCGAACATCAACAAGCCTTGACCCTAGCCATTGCGCAAGAAGCTGGTAAACCCCTATGGGAAGCCAAGACCGAAGCGGCCGCCATGGTAGGCAAAATAGACTTGTCCGCCAAGGCCTACGAGGAACGTACGGGCGTTGTCGCAAAACCTGCACCCGCGGGTAGCGAAGCTTGGTTACGTCATCGCCCACATGGTGTGGTGGCGGTATTTGGCCCCTATAACTTTCCTGGGCACTTACCTAATGGCCACATAGTGCCGGCTCTTTTAGCCGGCAACACCGTGGTATTTAAGCCCAGCGAACTCACCCCCATGGTGGCTGAACTAACCATAAAATGTTGGTTGGCAGCAGGCCTGCCTGCTGGTGTTATCAATCTCGTACAAGGCGCTAAAGAAACCGGCATAGCATTGGCTAACCATCAGGACATCGACGGACTTTTCTTTACCGGTAGCTCAGCAACCGGCAATTTGTTACATCAACAATATGCTGGCCGTCCGGACAAAATATTGGCCCTAGAAATGGGCGGCAACAACCCCTTGGTAGTGGGTGACGTTGCTGATCGACGCGCTGCCATTCACGAAATTGTGCAATCGGCATATATTTCCGCAGGCCAGCGTTGCACTTGTGCCCGTCGCCTATACTTGCCTGCCGATGAGCAAGGTGACGCCCTCCTCGCAGACTTGACTAGTGCTGTCAGCAAGATCCGTGTGGGTGCCTATGATGCCCAACCCCAGCCCTTTATGGGTGCGCTTATTTCCCCGCAGGCCGCACAAGGTTTACTACAAGCCCAAGCAGAATTAATTGCCATGGGTGCCAAGCCCCTAGTTGCAATGTGCTTACTGGAAGCAGGTTCGGCATTACTAACACCAGGCTTACTGGATGTATCTGCCGTAGAAAACCTACCCGACGAAGAATACTTTGGGCCCTTGTTATGCGTAGACCGTTATACGGACATGGACAACGCTATTGCCAAAGCCAATAACACACGCTTTGGTTTATCTGCCGGTTTGTTAGACGATAACAGAGACGCTTACGAGTACTTTTTGCCGCGTATACGCGCCGGCATTGTCAACTGGAACAAGCAGATTACCGGTGCTAGTGGCGCCTCTCCATTTGGTGGCGTTGGCGCCAGTGGCAACCATCGCGCCAGCGCTTTTTATGCCGCCGATTACTGCGCTTACCCTGTGGCCTCTGTGGAGTCTGATACTTTACAAGCACCAGCTAACTTGAGCCCTGGCTTGGATCTGTAGAGAGTATTGATATGCGTATGCAACACATGACAAGAGAAGCAAATTTTGATGGCCTAGTAGGCCCAACCCACAACTATGGTGGTTTGTCCTACGGTAACGTTGCTTCCAGCAACAACTCCGCCAAGGCCTCACAACCTAAGCTTGCCGTACAGCAGGGACTACAGAAAATGAAGTCCTTGCATGACCTTGGCATGCTGCAAGGTGTGCTAGCCCCGCAAGCAAGGCCTGATATTCAAACCTTGCGCCGTTTGGGTTTCAGCGGTTCCGATAGCCGGGTGATTGAACAAGCCGCCAAGCGCCAACCTAACCTGCTGGCCGCATGCTACTCGGCTTCCAGCATGTGGACCGCCAATGCGGCTACGGTTTCCCCTAGTGCCGACACAGCAGATGGCCGTGTGCATTTCACCCCTGCCAATCTGGTCAATCGTTTCCATCGTTCTATTGAACATGCAACCACGGGCCGTATTTTGCAAGCTACCTTTGGCAACGATAAGCATTTTGCTCATCATCAAGCCTTACCATCTACTGACCATTTTGGTGACGAGGGCGCTGCTAACCATACGCGTTTTTGTCAGCAGTATGGCGACCCAGGTGTGGAGCTTTTCGTCTACGGCCAGCAAGCATTTAACGCCAACGCACCTAAGCCTGCTAAGTTTCCCGCTCGCCAATCTTTGGAAGCCAGTCAAGCTATCGCTCGCTTACATGGCTTGGCCGATGCGCAGGTGGTTTTTGCGCAACAAAACCCCGCTGTGATCGACGCTGGTGTATTCCACAATGATGTCATTGCCGTGGGCAATGGTAACGTGCATTTTTATCATCAGCAGGCATTTTTAAATGCTAGTCAGGTAAGCGCTGATTTACAAGCGGCCATGGATAGCATTCACGGCTCTGCCCAACCTATGCATTTTATCGAAGTGCCTGAGTCCGCTGTTAGCGTGGCAGATGCAGTAAACAGCTACTTATTTAACAGCCAATTAATTCAATTACCAGAGTTACCTGTAGGCCACATGGCTTTGGTGGTACCACAAGAATGCCACAACAACCCAGCCGTATGGGCTTACTTGCAGGAGCTACAGCACAGTTCAGCACCGATAGATGAAGTACTGGTATTTGACCTAAAGCAGAGCATGAGTAATGGCGGCGGACCTGCTTGTTTACGCTTACGGGTAGCCTTGAGTGATGCAGAGCAACAGGCCGTAAACCCTGCTTGTATAATGAGCGACAGCTTGTTTGACACGCTCATGCAATGGAGTAACAAGCACTATCGCGATCAGCTCACTGAAGCTGATTTGGCCGATCCCAACTTACTAAATGAAAGCTACAGTGCCTTGGACGAACTAACGCAAATACTTAAGCTTGGTAGTGTTTACGAGTTTCAACTATAGGGCGAATCTGTCATGTTCTTGCCCTAACTATTAAATCGTAACAAGAGGTGCAATTGATGAGCACTTTATCCAAACGTTCAACCCTATACTTTGAACCGGCTATTCACCAAGCCTTAAAAAGCAGTGCCCCTTCTAGAGATCCGTGATTAAAGATCTTGGCAAGGGACTGGCACTTTTGTTGCGTTGGACTACAGGGACAGGCACTTTTGCTGCGCAAAAAAAGCCAGTCCCTTATAGTGCTAAAACGAGCGAGGTAGGCCTAATACGTGCTCGGACACGTAGGATAAAATCAGGTTAGTAGAAATAGGCGCAACCTGATAAAGGCGAGTTTCCCGCAGCTTGCGCTCAATATCAAACTCCTTGGCAAAACCAAAACCGCCGTGGGTTTGCAGGCAGGTGTCTCCGGCAGCCCAAGAGGCTTCGGAGGCCAGTAGCTTGGCAATATTGGCATCTTCACCACAAGACTCTCCGGCATCAAACTTACGCGCAGCAGTTTCTACCATGACTTCGGCGGCGCGCATATTGGTGTAAGCGCGCGCAATAGGAAATTGCACGCCTTGGTTTTGACCAATAGCGCGGCCAAATACGGTACGGTCATTGGCGTACTGGCTAGCACGATCAATAAAGAACTTGCTATCACCAATGCACTCGTAAGCAATAAGAATACGTTCGGCATTCATGCTATCGAGTATGTATTTGAAGCCCTTGCCTTCTTCGCCAATGAGGCTGCTAGCAGGTATGCGCATGTCATCAAAGAACACCTCGGTACAGTGGTGATTCATCATCATGTCGATGGCTTGTAACTCCATGCCATTGCCCAATACATCACGCATGTCCACAAGGAATACGCTCATACCTTGGGACTTCTTTTGGCATTGATCCTTTGGCGTGGTACGGGCTAGCAACAGCATCAAATCCGAATGTTCGGCACGGCTAATAAACACCTTGCGGCCGTTAACTACATAGTCATCGCCGTCACGGCGGGCAAAGGTTTTTATGGATGTAGTATCAGTACCGGCATCAGGTTCCGTTACCCCAAAGGCTTGTAAACGCAATTCACCCGAGGCAATTTTTGGCAAGTAATGTTGTTTCTGCTCTTCGCTTCCATGGCGCAAAACTGTACCCATGGTATACATCTGTGCATGACAGGCCCCGGGATGGCCACCCGAGCGAGACAACTCCTCAAGAATAACACCGGCTTCTTGTAAGCCAAGGCCCGAACCACCGTACGCTTCAGGAATCAAACAGCTTAGAAATCCGTTTTCGATCATGACTTTAACAAAGTCATCTGGATAAGCATTGGTTTTTTCCAGCTCACGCCAGTATTCATTAGGATAATCGGCACACAGGGCCCGCATGGCTTCACGAATTTCGGCAAAACTTTCCACTTGGTTTGGTGTTTGGCGTGCTATTGGATTTGCCATTATTGGTCCCCTTCAAACTCGTTAATTAAGGCTTTAGCTCTAGCCACCACGGGGGCGTCTACCATGGCGCCGTCAACTTGCCAAACACCACCTTGTGGGTTGGCTGCAACGACGGCCAACACAGCATTGGCCCATGCCACTTGGCTGGGTGTGGGACCATAGTGTTGATTGACAATACTAACTTGGGCCGGATGAATACATAGCGCACCGGTACAGCCTTGGCTTGCCGCGCTAATAACTTGTTGCTCATAAGCCACTAGGTCGCGAAATTGGGCCAATGAACCGGACACAGCAAGTAAACCTATATTGGCATTTTTGGCAGCTAGCAATACCTGACTGATGGCAGCACGCAAACTTTCTGCGCTCGGCATAACCCCCAATGACAAGGCGAGATCTTCAGAACCTATAGCCAAACAGGCCAAACGCTCACAGGCTAAGGCAATAGCGGGGGCTGCCATGACGGCCTTAGGGGATTCGATTAACCCTACCAGCGCAGTACTACCAGAGGGTTTACCTTGCGCTAATTCCAAGCGCCCAAGATAATCACTAACGGTGTTCAGGTAATCAGCTGATTCCAATTTGGGCAGCATCAAACCATCAATATTATGGATCTCAATGGCACTTAAATCGGCCACAAGTTGTTCAATTTCCGTATTAGTACGCAATACCACCTTCTGCCCTGCTTGTTTGATATCGGCCAAACGCTGATTCAACACTAAGCGTGTTGCGTCCTTATTGGCCGCGGGTACGGCATCTTCCATATCAACAATAATAACGCTAGCGCCACGGCTTGCAGACTTGGCTAAAAACTCAGGTTTGTTGGCGGGTACAAACAACCAGCTTTTGGCACTTTGTAGACTATTCTTCAATGAGGGCCTCCCCTTGCATGGCTCGTTGGCCTAGGTGATCTGTGGCCCATACTAGCACTTTGTTAGCTGCACGACGGGCATGGACAGTGAACGGGTTAATATCAGTAATGGGGCCTAGTGCACGAAATGAAAACTGCTTCACACAAGCGGCAGGTATATGCGTGCGAATCAGTTCCAACATATAGGTAGCAATCAAGGGGCCATGAACGACCAAGCCATCGTACCCCTCAAAGGCTGCATAGTCGCGATCATAGTGAATACGATGGCCATTAAAGGTAAGCGCCGAATAACGAAACAACATCACCGAATCCGCTTGCAGTGTTAGTTGCCAGTCACTGCTTGCTTGGTCTACCACTGGCTCCGGCTGGCTGAGGGGTTTAGCCGCATCAGTTTGAGGATCTTCACGATAAACAATGTCATGCTCTTCGTAAACATAGCCACCTTGGTCACCGTTAATAGCATGCGCTACAGTCACAAAGGCCAGCTCACCAGTACGGCCATGCTTGTACTTGATATCCTTAATGGTAGAGGTGCGTGTCACCGTTTCCCCTAGTTTGATGGCTTGGCCAAATTCAAAACGACCACCAGCCCACATACGCCGAGGTAGCTCTACAGGAGGCAAAAACAAACCTTTTTGTGGATGACCATCGCGCCCCACCTTATCCATGGGTATGGCAGCAACGGTCACTATCCAGTGCCAAAGTGTCGGCAAGGCAGCGCCATCTTGGCAATCCATAGGGCAACTTAAGGTATTGGCTAACTGCAATACCCGCTGGGCGTCCAATTGTTCTTGCACGATCTCTTGACGTCCAATCCAACCCATTACCTTATTCATAGGCGGCTCGCAAATTCTTCTCGTATGGCTTGGGAATGTTCACCAACAGCAGGCACCTTGCGATAAGGGTTGGCCGGCGCACTGGTTAACACTGGGGAGGCGATTACTTCGGCATGGCCACTAGGCGTAGGTACCGTTTCCATACGCACCAAGTCATGATCCATTAGGTCAGCGGGTGTATTGATGGCACCAAAGGCAATCGGAATAGACTTGAGTTTGGCGCGCATGGATGAGGCATCTAGCTTGGCGAAAGCGGTTTGCGTTATGGCGTCGACCTGTTCACGGTTTTCTACACGCTCCTTATTAGAGGCAAATCCGGTTTGGGTAGCCAGCGCTCTGTCACCAATAATATGCGTACAAAAATTAGCCCACTCACGTTCATTTTGAATTGATATGACGAGAATCTTGTCATCGGCACAGGTGAAGCCACCATAGGGTGCGATAGAAGGGTGCTTTAAACCCACACGCTTTGGCCCCTGACCCGTGTACTTTTGTTGCAACAAGGGCACACTCATCCAATCGACGGCGCAATCAAACATGCTGACCTTTAAGCTAGTACCTGTGCCGCTGCGCAGTTGTTGATACAAGGCCTGCTGAATGCCTGCTAGGGCATTCATACCAGCACTGATATCCACCAATGACACGCCTATGCGGCCATATTCATTAGGGCCACCACTCACCGATACCAAGCCACTTTCGGACTGAATCAGTAGATCGTAGGCCTTCATGTCCGAGTAGCTATTGTGCTCGCCATAGCCGCTGATATCACAGGTGATCAAGTGTGGAAATTCTTTCCGCAGCTGTGCCGATCCCATACCTATGCGTTCCATAGCGCCTGGGGCGAGGTTTTGAATCCATACTTGGGCGGTAGCCAAAATACTCTTAAGCAGGGCTTGCTCGTGTGGCTGCTTAATATCTAGCACCAATGATTCTTTACCACGGTTAATCCACACAAAGTAGGAAGCTTCCCCCCCCACAAAGTCATCGTAACCACGGGCAAAATCACCACTAGCTCGCTCAATTTTTATCACACGCGCACCCGCTTCCGCTAAGCGCGCTGTACATAAGGGTGCGGCAACAGCCTGCTCTACAGAGACCACTGTGACACCTTCTAACGGGAGTTGTTGTTGACTCATGCCATGACACCTTGTAACTTAGTGGTCATTATGGATAATTAATCGAAACATCACAAACGATATTATTTTCAGCTTACACATAACTTATTTTTAACTGATATGGAAAGAATCCCGTCTACACAAGCCCTACGTTGTTTTGCCAGCTCCGCCCATTGGATGAGTTTTGCCAAGGCAGCTGAAGAACTGTGCCTAACACCGGCTGCCGTATCTGTGCAAATACGCAAGCTAGAAGACAGCTTGGGCATTCAGTTATTTCAACGCTACAACCGGCGTATAGAACTCACCGAAGCTGGGGAAAAGTACCTGCTACGCATACGCCATATCCTCAATGATTTGGAAGCCGCGACGCGAGATATTAAGCAAAAGGGTGACCTTGCACCCATTAGCATTGCCACGCCACCGACGTTTTTGAAATACATGATTATTCCAGCGCTGGCTGATTTCTTTACTGAATTCGATCTTAATTTGCGTTTTGTGGATACCCTAAGAAATATCGATTTTGACTCTGAAGATATTGATATATGGGTACGCTACGGCCTGCCCTTTAAGGACAGTAAACACGAAGTGCTGTTGTCTGAGGAAACCTTGTGCCCCGTTTGCAGCCCGCAATTATTAACCGAAGTGGGGCCAATAGAAACACCCGAAGATTTAGCAAAAGTGCGCCTTCTTTATACCGAAAGACGTCTCATTCAATGGGATAATTATTTTGTTGATAGTGACTTTGATCATCGCCAAACTCGCGGCAGCCTGTGGTTTTTAAACTCAGTACATACCCTAGATGCCGCGCTGGCCGGCCATGGTTTGGCCTTGATGAACAAAGAATTTGCCACCCAATATCTAGCCTCAGGCGAACTAGTCATACCCTTTGAAATCGACAACTCTACCATTACCAAGCCAGGTTATTACCTACGCACTAACCCCAGCCAGCTGCCGTCTTTAGTTGACCCTATTGCCAAGTGGTTGATTGCTCAAGTGGCGTCTTTACCTGTGCCTACAGCAACCAGCCCTATAACGTCTTATGCGCAGCCTGCCCCGGCAGACGAGTAAGCTGATAAAACAGCGGTACCGCAAGGCCACACAAGGCCACCACTAGAATCATAGCCAATGGTGTACCGTCGTACATGGCAGATGCTCCCATAGCAATCAAGGCACCTATACCAAACTGGCTAGCTACCGCCAATCCTGCCGCCGCCCCAGCGGTACGGGGGTACAACTGCATAAGACTCGCTGTAGCATTGGCACCCATCAAACCGACGCAACTAACAGCGCCAAATAACCCCAGCAATAATAACCAAAAATGGTTATCTAACAAGGCACTAGCAAGCAATACCAATCCTGACAGCAAGCAAATAAAACTACCTAGGCGCAACATAGTTTGCGCACCACAGGCACGCACCAAACGCGCATTGAGCATAGACAAGAGCATGATACCAAAGGAGTTAACGCCAAATATCAAAGAAAATTGCACGGTGGTTAAGCCATAAAACTCAATAAAGACAAAGGGAGAAACAGTAATATAAGCGAACATGCCCGAAAAGCACAAAGCCATCATTAACACATAACCCAAACCCTTCGGGTCTGTATAGATGTGCCAGTAGCTTAAAAAGGTGGCTCGTAAACTGTCTGCCCGGTTTTCTTGCTGATGGGTTTCGGGGATTTTCCAATAAGCTAACATCCCTGTAACGACAGAAAACACAGCCAAAAAGCCAAAGATCCAGCGCCAAGAACCCAAGCTTAGGATATAGCTGCCCAACAACGGTGCAATCATTACCGCCAGCATGGACACCAGCTGCATCAAAGAAAGCACACGCGGCACCTCGGGGGGAGCAAACACATCCCTCACAATAGCACGTGACAACACGGCCGCTGCGGCACCACCTACTGCCTGCAAAAAACGCAAAACAATTAAACTATCAACGCTTTGCGCAAATACACACCCAATGGTTACTATGATATACAACACAATGCCAGCAAGCATTAAGCGGCGGCGCCCGTACTTATCGGACAAGGGACCGAACACCAACATGCCTAAACACATGCCTAAGGAAAAAATACTAATCGTACCTTGAGTAACGCCTTCGCTGGCCGCCAAATCTTGAGCAATCGCAGGCAGGGCTGGCAAAGAAATATCCACAGATAAAGAAGCAAAGGCCTGCAAGGCGGCAAACAAAACAAGCAAGCGTTGGGGGTTGGTAAGCATAAGCAAATCAAAGACATATAATTAGTTTATATGGTAACTATTTTCTCTATAAACAACCAGCCCCAGACCTGTGCAGTGACGACATAAATAGATTTGAAAGTAGCCTATTTATGCTCGGCCTGTTGACTAAAAAAAGACACATCATTGGGGTATTCGGGCGTGGCCAAATTGAAGGTATTAGCGCGCATACGACCCGTGTACTCACCCCGTACCACCTCCCCTTCTTGCGCGCTAGGGATATGATTGATGATTAATGGCACGGCGTCTTCAGCGGCGTATTCCACGATATAAATAGTCCGGGGTGCATTTGAATTATTTGCCGTAGAGCCGTGCAATAGGCGCGTATGCATAATACAGGCCGAGCCAGCACGACCGGTGCAAAATACCGCTGTGGGCGCTACCTTGGCGCTTATGCCATCAGCAACGGCCCCAGTAAACACACCATTATGCCAATGCTCATGCAAAGGGCCTAAGTGCGACCCTGGCACCACTTCCAAGGGGCCATTTTCCATACTCACATCGTCTAGGAAAATCAGCACTGTGGCCAAATTGTCGTTACTATGGGGCTCAAAGGCAAAATCCTGATGGTACTTCACTTCGGTATTAGAACCAGGTAACTTGGAGTTAATCTTGGCATTATTAAACTTTAAGTTAGGACCATACAATTGGCTTAAACCGTCTAGGGCACGATTATCACGCATCACCGCCAAGTAGGGTGCCGACAACTCTTGGGGGGACGATACCCGGCGCAGGGCTGGTTGATCCGCACTGTGGCTAGGTGCCATATCAAAACGTGCCCGACCATCCATAATTTCGCCAAAAGGCTCCCTATGCCCACGACTTTGCTCTACCCATTGCTGGAAATCATGACGCAATAACTGCACCTGTTGTGGACTGATGGCATCTTCAACCAGCACATAACCCTGCTGAGCAAACTGACTTATCTGAGCATCGCTTAATACCATGATCCCCCCTGCCTCTTAGTTCGCGGACAACTGCTGCTTTACCAATGCCTGCCAATAGTCACTGCCAAGGCTAAGAATCGCTTCATTCAATTGATAGTGAGGATTGTGCAAAGACGTAGCACAACTACCTTCATGGCCATTACCTAGCAGCATATAACAACCGGGCTTGCGCTTCAGCATCTGCGCAAAATCTTCGGAAGCACCACAAGTTGGACAATCCTCGGTGATGCCAGCATGACCAGTTACCGCTTGCGCGGCCGCGATGGCATGTTCTGTTTCTAGGTCACTATTGATAGTGGGAATAAAATCATTTTGATACAAAACCTGCCCGCTAGCACCATGGCTTGCACAAATACCCGCAACAATTTCGCCCATGCGCCGCGCTATGGTGGCCTGAACGTCCGCTGACAAAGCTCGGCAATCACCCTTGATGGTGACGTTAGACGGAATAATATTACGCGCCCCATCAGTAATAAACTCGGTGACCGACACCACCGCCCAATCTCGTGAACTGATACTGCGCGAGACAATGGTCTGCAGGGCCAATACAACTTCAGCGCCAACCAGCACCGGGTCAATGGTTTTTTCGGGCATAGAAGCGTGACCACCGCGGCCATTAATGGTGATTACAAAAATATCTTCCGAGGTCATGATGGCGCCTTTGCGTACAGCAAAGTGCCCAGCAGGCCAGCCTGGCATATTATGTAGACCATACACAGCCTGCATAGGAAAGCGTTCAAACAGGCCATCTTCAATCATGGCCAAAGCGCCCTGCCCATCTTCCTCACTGGGCTGGAAGATAAAGTAAACCGTGCCATCAAAGTCTTTAGATTGAGACAAGGCTTGTGCCGCACCCAGCAACATAGCCGTATGGCCATCATGACCACAGCCATGGAACACACCGTCATTAACGGAACGATAGTCACAATCATTAGCTTCTTGAATGGGCAAGGCATCCATGTCAGCGCGCAAGCCAATGGCCTTGTCGCTGTCCCCACGGCGCAACACACCAACCACACCCGTGCGGCCAACTTGCTGGTGTACCTCTAGTCCAAATTCAGTAAGTAATTCGGCCACCTTGGCAGCCGTGCGGAGTTCGTTGAAACCTAGTTCAGGGTACTGATGTATTTCCCTGCGCCACTGCTGCATAACAGACATGTTACACCTGCCCTTCTGAAATAATCACCAAAGGCAAGAAATCAGATAAGATGTCAGAGTCACCTGCAAGATCATCAAGCAACTTAGTTAAGGCCGTAAAACCAGCCGCACCAGAAGGTGTCGTGGCGACGCCCATGGCCGTCATTTGATCAGCACCAGCCTGGCCTTCTTCATCAGTTAAGGTAACGTAAGACACATCACACTGCTCCAAGGTATGCCAAGCCACCATAGACGGCTCTTTGCAATCCAAGCGCCCCATGTTGGAATCTGGCCCCGTCACATCCGTGGGTTTACCGGCACGGTGACTAGCTTGCAAGCATTCAGCGGCATCAGGTTCTACCACAATAATTTGCGGTTGTACGGGCCAGTTATGACGAATCATATAAGCCATAGCGCAAGCTAAACCGCCTACACCGGCTTGCAAGAATACATGTGTTGGCCATTGACCGGTTTGCTCTAGCTGCGCACGGGCTTCTTCGGCGATTACGGAATAGCCTTCCATGACCAATTTAGGCAATTCTGTATAACCTTGCCAAGTACCATCGGCCAACAAAGTAGCACCAGTTTCAGCGGCATTTTGCACCGCAGCGGCCACGCTTTGGCTGTAGTTATCACCAGCCCAAACTACTTCGGCACCATAGGATTCTAAACGAGCACCAAAACTATCTGGTACCGTATGGGCCAAGAATATACGTGCTTTAGCACCCACATCACGGGCACCACTAGCGACACCCAGGCCATGGTTACCAGCACTGGCACAAACAAAGGTCATGTCGGCAGCAAAGCTCTTTACATCGGCATCTTGCATGCGCGATGCCGTTAAGTTTTCATCATGCTTAGCCTGCCATTGCTGGGCAATATATTGGGCAATGGCATAGGGGCCACCCAAGGCTTTAAAGGCACCCAAACCCATGCGCTGCGTTTCATCTTTAACCAATACCTCATAGCCTGCCAACTGCTTGGTATGCAGAGGGGATACGGCGTACTTTGGCAGAGCCTGAAAATGTGCAAGAGCACGGGAAAAGTTAGGGGTAAAGCACATTGCATTAGCGTGATCTGGTGACTGGTTCATGTGATTATTCTCATTAATTTGAGGTTAATAGCGTTAAACATAAATCACAGAATAGCAAAAATACACTAGACAATTTTGCGTAATCATTGCTTAATCTAACTATATTTTTCATTTTAGCCACTTATTTGACCAAATCAGATCAAATTATGAATTTAGATAACAGTGACCTAAAAATACTCAGCGCCTTACAGAAAAACAGCCGCATCAGCCTAGAGGCCTTAAGCGAGCTTTGTGCCTTATCGGTACCTTCGGTACAAAGGCGTATAAAGCGTCTGCGCGACAAGCATATTATCAGTAATGAAGTAGCCATCATTGACCCAGAAAAAGTGGGCTTTGAAATGACCTTTATTGTGCAAGTAGAACTGGAACGCGAAGCCTTAAGACAACTGAATGAGTTTAAAAAGCACATCAAAAAAGAACCACGCGTGCAACAATGCTACTACGTCACGGGGGATGCCGATTTTGTACTCATATGCAGCGCCAAGAATATGCGCGACTTTGAAGACTTAACTCATCAACTATTTTTTGATAATGCCAATGTGAGGCGTTTCAAAACCTCTGTGGTGATGGATCGAGCCAAGGTGGGATTAGAGATCCCTTTGTAAGCTAGCCAGATTACTAAGTCCGTGTACCCCAAGGATTCACCTTAGCTTGCACTGATTGCCCATCAGTAGCGTTCGACTGCTTGGGCTTACGCTCCTTTGCTGGCTTTTGGCTTAAAGAGCGCACATACAGGTTTTCTACCTTTTCTCTAGCCCAAGGCGTTTTACGCAAAAACTTGAGAGATGATTTGACCGAAGGATCTGATTTAAAACAGTTGATGTTTATGCGTTGCGCCAAACCATCCCAGCCATACCGCAACTCCAGCTCTGTAACCATAGTTGCTAGGGATATACCGTGTAATGGATTATTAGGTTGTTGACTCATGTACTCAAATTTCCGTGCGCAATATTAGTGGCTAACAGCAAGGTTGCGAAGAGTGCACTTTGCTCCACCTAGCTATAGTCACTAGCCTACATCATTTTTACGAAAGTACCAGCCCAGAGGCGCTGCAATGGGGTAGTAGACTGTACCTTTTGCAGGTAAGGTGATTGTTGACATGGTAATACATCGTTTAGGAGGCCATTATGGGCAACGTAGTGTTTATCATCTGTGACGAAATGACCCGTAGCGCCCTAGGCTGTTATGGCAATACCAGTGCGCACACGCCTAATTTAGATAAATTGGCCAAGGGTGGGGTATGCTTTACTCGCGCAATTACCCCCTCACCTATTTGTATTTCTGCACGCTCTAGCCTCGCCACAGGTTTGGCGGTGCATGAACACCAAGATTGGTCATCGGCCCAAGCCTTTGATGGCACCTTACCCACATGGATGGGCAAGCTGAGAGATCAAGATGTAGATGTCGTTTCCATTGGTAAACTGCACTTCAAAAGCCCCGACAACGACCACGGCTTTAGCGCAGAACGCTTGGCTATGTATGTCGCCAACAACGGCATTGGCTGGGCCGAGGCTCTGTTACGTGACCCTATGCCGGCATACCACGGCGCGGCCGAACTGGCTGCCGACATAGGCCCCGGTGGCTCTAGCTATTCGGACTATGACCACCAGATACTTGCCGATGCCAAACAGTGGTTGGCCAACCGAGGGACAAGTTCCACCAGCAAGCCCTTTGTTCTATCGGTCTCGCTGGTCTCCCCGCACTACCCACTCAGTGCCCCACAAAAGTATTTTGATCTGGTAGCTAATGCGCTGATACCTGACCCTATTCAGGTCGAAGAAAATCACCCAGTGCTGCAACAAATGCGTAAGTTCTGGGCCTATGACGATCACTTTGATGAGCAAAGCCGCCACCTAGCCAGACGCAATTATTGGGCCTTGTGCGCCATGATTGATGACATGGTTGGGCAACTAGTTGAGAGTATAGAGGCCAATGGTTTTACTGATGACACCACTATCATCTTCACCAGTGACCATGGCGACATGCTAGGCAATCGAGGCTGGTGGTGCAAATCGGTAATGTACGAAGAATCCGTAGGTATTCCTATGCTTATCAAGGGCCCAGCCCTGCAAGGCGCTACAGGTAGCAACAACACCAGCGTTAATTTAACGGACGTGGGTGCCACCATAGAGCACACCATACTTGGGTATTCGAACCAGCCTGCACAGCCTTGGCAAGCCACCTCGATGTTAGACTTAGCTCAGCACCCAGATCCACAGCGACCTGTACTAAGCCAATACCACGATGGCGGTAGCCCTACAGGCTTTGCTCTTGTGCAGCAAGGATCACACAAACTCACGCGTTATGCTGGTGACTGGCCTGAACAGCTATTTGATGTTGCCCAAGACCCTAACGAAGAACACGATTTGGCTGGCTTGGATGTCAATAAACAGCAGGAGTTAGGGATTATTTTGGATCAGATGTTAGATTTGGAAGCGGCCAACAAACAGGCTTTCGAATCACAAAAGCAAGTGCTGGAAGAACTTGGTGGTGAGGCAGCCTTGGCCAGTTTAAGAGCCTTTAATCATACGCCGGTGGAGCTTTAATTATCTACCAGTAGCCTCTTCATAGCGGATCTATTTTATATGGCAGATCGCCATCTCTTTACAAAGTCTAGCAGGAATAGTTGAGCTGAGTTAAATGGAGCTACCCAAAACATTCACTATGCTCATGGGGCAGGCTATCTGACCCTAATCATGCACTATTCGAATACTCTCCTACACTTATTTAACTAGTCAGCAAGGAGGCTCTAGGTTATTACTAACCTTGATTTTGTATGTACAAATGGCATATATTTAAAAATCAACGATTTGAATGGAACGAGATAAAGCGTCAAAGCAATATACGCAAGCATGGTATTGATTTTGCAGATGCTGTAGGTGTGTTTTTTGATGAACAGGCTATCACCATCCAAGACAATGATCATAACGAAGAGCGTTTTGTGAGTATCGGCTTAGATCACTTAAGCCAATTATTGATAGTGATTTATACCTATCGAAACCCTAACACTATCCGTCTAATTTCAGCTCGCAAAGCAAATAAATTTGAATGCCGAACCTATGAGAGGTTGTAAGATGCAAGAAAACTACGATTTCACCCAAGGGACACGTGGCCCTATTGTGAAAACCAACAAAGAGCGAGTCACCATCAGACTAGATGCCGACACATTGAACTGGTTTCGCCAACAGTGCAACGATGGCGGCAGTTACCAAGCCATGATCAATGATGCTTTGCGTCAGCACATTAGCCACCAAGGTGAGCCACTAGAGACCTTACTAAGACGCGTGATAAAAGAAGAAATGGCCTAAACAATAGGCTGTTCGGTAACAATAATGCCGTCACGGTCAGCGTACAGGTATTGGCCTGGAATAAAGTCCACGCCGCCAAAGCTTACGGCTACGTTTACTTCGCCAGCTAGAGGGCTCATGTACTTGCGTGGACAGGTGTCCAAAGCGTATAGGGCTACGGGGATATCTTCGATCTGCTGGGTATCACGTACGTAGCCATTGATGACGATGCCTGCATAGTGATTTTGATGGGCAAACTTCATTAAGTTTTCGCCTACAACGGCATAATATTCTGCATCAACATCTACCACGACTACCTTGCCGGTACCGTCTACATCACGTAGCAATTTGATCAAATCGCCATTATGCTTATCCAGTTTCACGGTGATAATTTCGCCTTCGCACTTGTCTACGCCACCGTAGTTGGCAAAGCCAGCGGCTAGTACGTTTACCTTGTCGTTGTGGTCATCACAGAAGTCAGCAGTAAAAAATGTCATAAATGGGTCCATTGAGTGGCTATTGGCGGGTTATTGATGGGTAATTGGTATAAATAAGCGGCCATATTCTACCATTATTTAACATTTTTCTTGCAAGATTTTGCTATAATTCGGCCTTTCGTTTTTTCAAGGCAAACAACCACCATGAAGGTAGTGACAGGCGTCATAGGCAACGATATTCATGTTGTCGCCAACCGGCTCATCGATCTTTCGCTGAAAGCGCGAGGCTATGAGGTGTTTAACCTAGGGGTTAACACCTATTTAGAAGAATTTTTTGACGCGGTGATTGAAACCGGCGCAGAGGTTTTGCTCATTTCTTCTCTCAACGGCGAAGCCGAAGGCTGGGGCCGTGAAGTCAAAGCCCTGAAAGCCGAATACAAGGGTTTGGACGACGTCGTGATGATGATTGGCGGCAACCTAATCGTAGGTACCGGCAACGCGGAAGACATTGTGCCTAAGTACAAAAACTACGGTTTTGACATTGTTTGCCACCAAATTGACTTGAACACAGGCTTGGACATGCTAGAAGATTTTATCCAACAACAAGCCGAGAATCCGCTAGAAAAGAGTAAAACATCATGAGTTTGTTGCAGGAAGAAAGAGAAATCATCCTCGGCAATGAGTTTGTTGAAGCCTTTGATTTTGCCGAAGTGGAAGAGTTTGTAAAAAACGCCAGCAAAGAACTGTTTATTTCTCATCACTTTAAGCACAGCAATAAGATGCTGGTACAGCCCCGTGGTGGTTTTCCTACCTACAAAAAGCAGTTTGCCTTAAACGAGTTTTTTGTTAACGCCAATGTTGACGTATTGCCACTGACCATCGATTCCAACACCCGTCTTAATGACTATGGCACCGCCGCCAAAATGCTGCGTTTGAGTGAAGAAAACGATGTCGACATGCTTAACGGCTACCCGTTAGTTAACCATGGCTACCGTACCACGCGTAAAATGATCACTCACTTTAACAAGCCAGTAAGCTTGCGCCACGGCACACCCGACGCACGCTTGTTAATTGAACAAGCCATTGCCTCAGGTATCTTTGATATCGAAGGTGGCCCTATCACCTACTTGCTGCCCTATTCCAAGAACTTCCCATTGGATAAGGCCTTCTTGTACTGGAAGTATGTGGAACGTGTTTGCGCCAACTATTCGCAGCTTAACGAACCCATTAACCGTGAATCCTTTGGTCCTTTGACGGCTACCCTAGTACCGCCGTCTATTACCATTGTTATTCAACTGTTGGAAATGCTCTTGTCCTTGGAAGAAGGCGTCAAATCCTTCTCCGTATCCTTTGCCCAGCAGGGTTCCATGATGCAGGACATAGTGACTGGCCATGTAATCAAGAAGCTTGCTCGTCACTATGCCGAAGAAATTGGCTGTGGGGATGCCAGCATTCACCTGGTGTACCACCAGTGGATGGGTGCCTTCCCGACCGACCAACGCTTTGCCGAACAGCTTATTAGTGTGGCCACGACAGTTGCCGCCATGGTGGGTGCAGACAAGATCATCACCAAGACCAAGCAGGAAGCGGCCGGTATTCCTACCAAGGAAGCCAATGCCGAAACCGTGGCCAATACCCAGTACGCTTTGCGTATCTTGAACGGCCTACCCACCATCACTGACGAGGAAGAAGAAGAAATTCTGACGGCCGAAGTCATGGCCATTATGGAAGCTGTGTTTAACGATCCTGCGGATACTCTATGGCGCAAGGTGTTTAACAGCATCAAGAACGGCATCATTGACGTGCCCTTCTCGCCGCACATTATCAACCATAACGAAATGATCACCATTCGTGATGCCAAGAAGAACATTCGCATCATCAAGCGTGGCAACGTGCCTATTCCTGACCGCTGCTTTGAATACGAAAAAGCCCAGTGTGACCTGACTAAGGACACCACCAGCATCGTAAACGACATCATTCACGACATCGGGATAATGCAATGAGTACATCTAACGACAAGCTACTGATCGATGTAGGCAGCACCTACTTTAAGGTTTGTGCGCAAAGCAATGGCGCCACCAGCAAACTGGAACAGCATTTTCGCAACTTCAACAAAAGCATACTTGATGACTTGCAACACAAGTGTGGCAATACCATTGAGGCTTTTGATAAGGATGCTGTGCATGTATGTTCCTCCGCTAACGGCGGTTTGAGCACACTAATTATTGGCATCACCCATACCTTTTCGCTGAAGTACGCCACCAACATTGCCTTTAACTCTGGCATCAACATCATCGATACTATCTTGTATCAGGATATCGATGCAGCCAGCGTACCTAGCGACCTGATTGACGTGGTCATCGTGGTGGGTGGCATCAATAGCCGCCGTGATGTGTTTGGCGACGACCTGTATAACTACCTAGACCAGGTGGACTTTTCCAACATTGTTTATGTGGGCAACGAACAAGATGCTAGTTCTGTTAAGGCTAAGCTACCTAACTTGGTGGTACTGCCCAACATCATCGACGAGCGCCTGCACATTGTTGAAGAAGACCTAAAAAACTACCTCACCAACCTGTACCAACAGGACATCATGGGCAAGGAAGACATTAAGGACTTGTACCAGATCACCAGCAATCAGATTTTCTCTACACCTTATGTAGTGAACCAAACGCTGCCTTTGTTGGATGCTAGTTTTTCTATTGTGAACCCCTTTATTCTGCTAGACATTGGCGGTGCTACTACGGACATTCACTACTCCAAAGACTTGGTAGAAGAGAACATCGTTACAGAAAACGAATTTGATCGCTTGGTATTCAAAAAGCTGGGCGTCTACAAGTCCCGCGAATCTTTAATTTTTGCCGCTAAAGACAACGAATTTGTGTATGAATTGTTGATGCATCTAAACGTAACAGAACACATCTTCGAAGAGCACAGCGATAAAGCCACCAAGATTTTGATGCAACTGGCCATCTTCTTGGTACTGTGCAAAACCTCACATTATCGCCAAAGCTATGTTAACTTAAAGCTATTGGCTATTAACTCCATCGTCTTGACGGGCGGCATCACCAAGGTGCTAAGCCAAGCAGAAGTAGAAGACATTATTGCTTTCTTCTATACCAAAATTTTGACCTCAGCCCACAGACCCGTCACTATCATGGATACCGACTACGCTATCTGGACTATGGCATCAAACAGCCAACAAGCTGACAATGCAAGTCAGCAATAAGGAGAACAAGTATGTCTATTAACAGTGTTCGTACCCTTTTAGAATATGCAGCGGCTTCCCACGGCGACAAGGTTGCCGTTAAGCATGACGACAAGCAAATCACCTATAGCCACCTACTTAACCGTGTTAACCAGGTGGCCTTGTATCTGAACGAATTGGACCTGCCTGCTAATGCCCGCGTGGGGGTGTATTCCACCAAAGGCTTGGACCTAGTCATTGCTATCTTGGCCACCCTGTCCACCAACTATGTACTAGTGCCGCTCACCAAGCTATTACAGCCTGAGCAGGTCGACTACATCGTTAAAGATTGTGACATTCAGTGCATGATCACGGACAAGCTAAAGCTAGAAGTAATCGAAGACATCGAATTCGCTGGCCACGTTTTATGTTATGAAACAACCAGTAAAGACATAGCCTCCTTCGAGGAAATCTACAAGTACTACAACAAGCCTTACACCTGTGAAATGAATGGTCATGACAATGCTGTCATCACCTATTCCTTTGGCCTAACCGGCACACCAAAAGGTATTGTACTGTCGCACCGCAACCTGATTGATTCGGCCCGTGTGGTATCCCAGTACCTGGATTTGCAAGAAGACGACGTCATATCTGGCCTACTTATCTTTAACTTGGATTACGGTCTAAACCAGATCTTCTGTTCCTTGTATAAGCGCGCCACCTTGGCACTGCACCGCTTTATCTTGCCAGAAGATGCGCTGAACCACATCATCAACGACGAAGTGACGGTAATGGCTCTGATGCCTATCCACATTGCAGAAATATTTGATAGCGAAATGGCGCGCCGCCCCAGTGCACGTTTGTTTGACCACCTACGTATCATTACCTCCTCTGGCGGCAATGTTACCGCCAAGATGGTAAAAGACTGCAAGGACTCCTTCCGCCAAGCCGAATTCTATTCCATGCACGGTCTTACGGAAGCCTTCCGTTCTACCTATTTAGACCCTACGCAAATTCAAATTCGTCCCGACTCCATCGGCAAGCCTATTCCTGATGTCGAACTGTATGTAGTCAACGAAGACGGCAAAGAGTGCGCACCGCGCGAAGTGGGTGAACTGATCCACCGTGGTGGATTTATCTACCGTGGTTTCTGGAATGCACCTCTAGAAAACGCCGAGCGTTTTAAGTCAGTACAAATTCTTAAGGACGTCATCAACCTAGAAGGCCAGCTCACCGACGAACTTGTAGTAGCTACTGGTGACTACGTATATCGCGACGAAGAAGGCTATTTCTACTTTGTGGGCCGCCGTGACGACATGATCAAAACCCGTGGTTTCCGCGTAAGCCCTTTTGAGGTGGAGTCCGTGGTAAAGCGCAATATTCCACAAATCACCCAATGTGCGGTATTTGGCGTGGCCAACGAAGCCATCGAAGAAGAGATTGTCTTGGTCTATTCCGCCATTAGCGAAATGTCCGACAAGGAAATTCAGTTCGAACTGAAAAAACACCTTGCCTCTTACATGCTACCCAGCCGCATCCTGTTCAAAAAGTCACTACCTCTAGTACAGAGTGACAAGAACCGCGTAAACAAGGAAGCTTTGCAGAAAGAGCTAAGCTAAAAACTGAAAACTGGGGTCAGAGTAAGAAAACTGGGGTCAGAGTAACATTCCGCCTACCGGCTTACGACCTACCCGACTAGGCTTCATTCTCCGCCCCCAGTTTGCCTCTACCTCACTTTTAAAACAATCAGACCCAAATGCTAGTCCCATATTGGTATTATCTTGCAGATCTTTTACTACCGATGCGCCTAAAAGTGTAGAGAAAAGTTCTCTATAACAAGCCCTACGTTGTTCTTTATTCTTGCCTAGGCACAAGTATTCTGAATGCGGAGTACACAGATTCGATTCAACACCCATGGCATTAATATGATAGCTAGACCAATGGTAATCTGAAGGGCATGCAACCATATTGGCACGTACCGGATTTAACTCAATATACCGATAGCACTGCAACAGATACACCTCCGATTGCACTAAGCATGATTTGAAACGCCCCTCCCAAAGAGTACCGCTGCGCTGATAAGCACTATTAAAATACCTGACATACTGCCTCCCCAAGGACTGCATCATTCTTGATAAACCTTCACTGTCAGTCGGAGTCGCCAATAGGTGAACATGATTGGTCATAAAGACCCAAGCATGAATCGCAACTTCAAATTTAGTAGAATATTCTGACAACCAGTGTGCATAAGCCGCAAAGTCATCTTTAGATCGGAAACAAATTTGACGATTATTACCGCGTTGAATAATGTGTTGCGGCATGCCCGCTGGACAAAAACGAGAGAGTCTGGCCATAATCCCTTCCTTGGAATTTAATGTGTAGTAATCAAAGTTTAGCGTATCCTTGTTGGCTTGCTATAATTTTCAATCTTGATGGTTTAATTTTACTCTGACCCCCAAATTTCAAATTTCCTGCTAGAGGAGTGGTGCATGATCAAAGTAAGCAAGCTACAAGATCAAATTCGCCTGCGCCGTATCGCCTTGGCTGCTCAGGGCCTATTACAAAGCCAGCCCTTTGGGCGTGGAATTTCTGGCACTCGCAAAGCTATCCAGCACATAGGCTATGTGCAAATTGATACTATCTCCGTAGTAGAACGCGCACATCATCATGTGCTGCGCTCACGGGTGCCTAACTATCAGCCAGATATGCTCAACCAGCTACTCGAAAAGCGCGATGTATTTGAATATTGGAGCCATGCTGCGGCATTTTTGCCCATCGCTGATTTCCGCTTTTCCCTGCTTTACAAACAAGCCATTCAAAACGGGCAGGTACACTGGTACAAAAATCGTGATAACAAGCTCATGACAGAGCTTTTGGCGCGTATCCGTAGCGATGGCCCATTGCGCTCTAGAGACCTCGAATCACCACCCAAGCAACAAACGGGCTGGTGGGACTGGAAACCGGCCAAACAAGCGCTAGAACAGCTATATATGGAAGGCGAGTTGATGGTAACCAACCGTGAAGGCTTTCAGAAAGTATACGATCTAACAGAGCGTGTACTGCCCTCCCATATCAATACCAGCACACCCAGCACCGAAGAGCTTGCTGAACACCTTATAGACCAGCAGCTCCGCTGTCATGGTCTAGTATCACTCAGAGGCATCACATATTTACGTCGCAACGCGCCGTTGCGCCTGGCTGTGAAGAACATCGTGAACGCACGCCTAGCTGAGGGTGGTTTAGAACAACTCGTGCTAGACAATGAGGAGTCCTTTTTCATTACCGCAGGTGCCATGGAACAGCCACGACCAAGGCTCACTAAGCTTATGCAAATCCTCTCGCCGTTCGACAATAGCGTGATTCAAAGGGAGCGTCTAAAAAGCCTATTTCAGTTTGATTACCAAATAGAATGCTATGTGCCCGAAGCCAAGCGCCAATACGGCTATTTCAGTTTACCGCTACTTTTTGGTGATAAATTCATTGGCCGAATGGACTGCAAAACCCATCGCAAAACGCGTCATTTTGAGATCAAGTCATTGTACTTTGAACAGCACAACTTTGATGAAGATCGTGTAATATCTGCGTTCGCGGATGCCGTATTTGAGTTCTGTCATTTTCAACAATGTGACACCGCTTCGTTGCTAGAAATGCACCCCACCAATCTAACCCTAAACCTACGCAAGGCACTTGCTGCCAAGTTCTGACGGTCTGCTAATCTTAATAGAGCTACAAAGCCTATAGCCAACAAAAAAGGACGACAATGATTCCACTTAACACTGCCATCGTTTCAGGTATTAGCTTGTCAGAAATTGATGGCGAAACAAAAATGCTGCTTATGAAACGTGTCAAAGGCGAGTTTTGGTGCCATGTAGCCGGTTCCATTGAAGAAGGTGAAACAGGCTATCAAGCAATTATCCGTGAATTTTATGAAGAGACAGGCATTAGGGTATCGGCCCTATACAATGCTCAATATTTAGAGCGATTTTATGAACCACAGATTAACGTCATTCAGTTGATACCCGTGTTTGTGGTTATGTGCCCGCCTAATCAGCCAATTCAACTCAATCACGAGCACACCGCATATAGGTGGTGTACGCTAGAGGAAGCCAAAACACTGGCGCCATTCCCTAATCAACACGCCGTGTTTGAGCAGGTGTGGGAGTATTTTGTAAGACGGCCGGTTAACGAAATATTTAAAGTGCAAATAGACTAGGCCAGGGCCTAGAAACCAAAGAACCTTTTACTATGAACCTAACTGAACTACCAGAAAACCTGCCAATACCTACTGATGATGGTGCTGCCGATCACCTCCCAGCAAAGCCATTACCAAACATTGTGCTACCAGCAACCAACGGCGGCCAAGTGAATATCAGCCACATACCCGGCTTGCTGGTACTATACATCTACCCCATGACGGGTCGACCGGACACGCCCCTGCCGGATAACTGGGACCAAATCCCCGGTGCCCGCGGCTGCACCCCCCAGTCTTGTAGTTTTAGGGATCACTATGCAGAACTACAACATCATCAGGCCAGCGTGTTTGGCCTAAGCTGCCAAACTTCGGACTATCAGCGAGAAGCGAAAACGCGCTTACATTTGCCGTTTGAACTACTCAGTGATGACCTGTTTGCCCTGCAACACAGCCTACACTTACCTACTTTTTCTAGCGCAGGTACAAAGCTCTATAAACGCATCACTTTAATAGCCCGCGATGGTATCATTGAAAAAGTATTTTATCCGGTATTTCCACCTAGCGACAATGCCCAGCAAGTATTGGCATGGTTGCATAAACAGGGCTATCAACATGACTGACAATGACAAGCTAATCACTGGCGAGTGCTTTTGCGGTGACATCACGTACCAACTAGATGGGCAGCTACGTGATGCACGCTCGTGCCATTGCTCGCGCTGCCGCAAGGCGTTTAGCTCTCAAGCTTCGGCCTATGCATTGGTAGACGCCGATAAATTTACTTGGCTACAGGGGCAAGACCTACTCACTTCCTACGTTGGCAAGCATGGCTTTGGCCTGCAGTTTTGTAGCCAGTGTGGTTCTACCTTGGCGGGTGTTTACCAAGGTGCAGTACATGGCGTTACCCTAGGCTGCGTCAACGGCAGCCCTGATGTAGAAATAGGCAAGCATATATATGTCGATTCCAAAGCCAGTTGGGAGGTGATGCCTGAAGGTGTTAGCCAATTTCGAGAACGTGACTAAGGGCCTAACTCCCCATGCTGGCCGGCAGAATATCAAACTTAGGCACGCCTTCTGGGAACACGGCCCATGGCGCTGCGGAGGCAGTATAAATCGCCATTTTGGGCCGCAAGTCCTATGCATTGCGTAAGGTTGCTTCGCTGCGCTGCAATGACAGAAAAACCAAACGTCATTGCGAGGAGGCACGACGCGGCAACCTTTAGCAGGATTGCAGTGAACTGACAGAGATTGCTTCGCTGCGCTCGCAAGGACGGGGTCTTCGTTACCCTCGCAAAGACGGGGTATGCGCTACCCTCGCAACGACGAGGCTTTTCAATGTGCTGCGGTGAGTAGTTGATATTCAGCCAAAGCAAAGTTGTCGGTCATGCCGCTGATGTAGTCCAGCAGTAGGCGCACACGGTAATAGTACTCTAACATTTCCATTTCTGTCTTATTGGTCGCTTGTTCCAACAAAGGTTGCACAACAGCTATGTAGGTACGCTTATGCTTACCGGAAAGCTTGTGGTACAAACGGGTCTCTATTGGATAGCCTTTTATAGATTGTTCTTCACTGGTAGCTAGTTCCCAAAAGTCGGTAAAGGCAAACTCTAGCAATGGTTTATAGGCCTGTAATAACCCACGAATTACAGCAACACCCTTGAGTTCAAGGTGTTCCACTTCGGGTGTAGAGAATACCTTGCTAACGGCCACCTTCTTAAGGGTCTTGGCCGCCAAGCTATAAACATCGTTGCCTTCTATCAACGAACCATCAAATTGGCCGTGAAAAATAGCGGTGTGATTGGCTACATAATGATCAGCAGCATGTTCCACCAAGGCATTCACAAAGCGTGTACGCAAAGCTAACAAGTAACTGTGGTCCTTATCTAGAGTCTCGTCGTGGTAATCGGTCATGGCTTTGAGCAAAATACGAGGTAGCAACTGGCCGTCTTCCACGGACAAGTCATGCTGGGCTGCAGTCAACTGATACCACTGAGCAAGCAATAGCTCATGCAGTTGTTGTACAGTCAAAATACCCTTATCTACGGCATCCGCCAAATCAGCAATACAATAAGAAATATCATCGGCGGCTTCCATAATATAGGCCAATGGAAAACGGCAGCCTTGGTCAATTTGTAAGTGCTTACCAACCTGCTTGTACAGGTCTTGCTCGGCATAGTAATAGCCCGGTTTCTTTTGTCGGTACACATTATCAGGCCTAGGTTCACCGGCCATACGGGTATATTTGAACAAAGACGCCAACTGAGTGTAAGTTAGATTCAGGCCTTGTAAACTATGCAAAATACGTAAGCCTTGGGCATTACCTTCAAACTGGGCCAAGTCGGCAGCCAACATTGCAGCCTCTGCCTGCGCCCCAAAACGCTGCTGAAATACGGGTATTATTTGCTTTTGTAACCACTGGCTAATCACCTCTTCGCCAAGATGACCAAACGGTGGGTTGCCAACATCATGCAGCAAACAAGCTATCTCCACGGCACTAACAAAGCCATCACTAAGCTCGTGTAAAGCACAATTTTCTAGCTCTCCCTGCTGGTCTAGCTTTTGCATAATACGCTTGCTGATATAGCGGCCTACCTGCATCACCTCTAAAGAATGGGTGAGCCGGCTGCGCACTGCGGCATTGGTTTCTAGAGGAAACACTTGGGTTTTTTGTTGCAAGCGGCGCACCGCGGCAGAATTAATTGCGCGCCCTCTATCACTTTCCATCTGCTCGTTAAAACTTCGGCCTTGCATGGAAGTTTCGCGATCTCTCACGGGTTGTAATTTAATGCGGTAGTCCAATGCCATGGGCAAAGCCTTTATTGCTTAGTCTTAGAGAAGGGTTTATTGTATCTAAGACACTATAACTAGCAAGACCAATACCACAACAGACAGAGTAAAGACTATGAAAACCATGACTTGCAGCCAACTTGGCGGCGCGTGCGACCAAACTTTTCAAGCTGACAGCTTTGAAGCGATGGGTGAACTTAGTAAAGCCCATGCTATGGAAATGATGCAACAACAAGAACCTGCACACCTAGCCGCCATGCAGAAGATGGGCGAAATGATGCAAGACCCGGCAGGCATGCAAGCCTGGTTTGCTGGTAAGCAAGCCGAGTTTGATGCCTTGCCAGAAGACTAGTATGGATTATCGGGGTCGGTGGGCCTGCCCCATGAGCATCGTGAATGCTTTGGGTACCTCAGGTCCGACCTCAAATATAACAATCCTAACGCGGTTCAATCACCGTTTCGGACTTCAAAGAGTTAGCGATAAAGCACTTCTTGTGAGCACTTTGGTGAATGCGTTCTAGCACCTCACTAGAAGGCACTGCATCAACAAATTCCACCTTCGGACGCAATACAATCTTAGTAATCGCCATCACACCATCCTCATCTTTTCCCAAAATAGCCGTCGCTTCGTCTTCATAACTTGCCACTGGAAAACGTTTGATGCGAGCAATGGCCAAGAAGAACAACATATGACACGAAGACACAGAACCCACTAATACCTGCTCTGGGTCAGCCATATCTGGATCACCCAAAAAGTCGGCGGCGGCAGACATACCTAGTTGCTGCTTACCATCGATATCTAATACGTGATTACGGCTGTAATCTTCGGCCTTGTCAGGGTGAGGTTGGTTGCTCCAACTAACGTTAACGGTATGTTCGCTCATGATTGCATCACGGGTAATGGTGTATATTGGCTATGATGACAGCTATAGCATCAAAAACCTTGTCACGGATCAATATATATTAGTATTACCGTATATAAAAACAAACACTACAGGTGCCCCATCAAACCACTGGCCCTAACCACCTTTCGAGTCATGGCCTGTTCCAGCACCTGCTCGTCACCATAAATTAAGGAAAACATCCGTTTCGCTCTGGTTATCCCTGTGTAGAGCAGCTCTTTTGTCAACACTGGGCTGCTGTGGTCAGGTAACATTAATAAGGTATGTTCAAACTCAGAACCTTGAGACTTATGCACAGTCATGGCAAATACCGTATCAACAGAACGTAAGCGGCTTGGTAGCACCCAGCGTACCCCGCCGGCGCCATCGTTAAAAACAACCCTAAGCAGCTCTTCTCCAGCAGCCGTATCGTGATAAGGCAGACAAACACCAATGTCGCCATTCATAAGCTTCAAGTGATAGTCATTACGGCTCACCATCACTGGACGCCCCGCATACCAATCGGCTTCACCAACATTTAACCAGTCAGCATCTTGCAGCAGGTGCTGAATAGCCCCATTCATACCTGCCACGCCCCATTCACTCTGGCGCAAAGCAACTAGTAACTGAAACCGGCCGTGAGCCTCTAAAACCGCTCGCCCCCAAGTGTCAACATCACCACCTTGTGACCCCTGTTGAACTAGCCGTAGGTAGCCAGCGTAGCCCTCAGTGAGCAGTTGCGCTAGCTCTTGTGTTAACCAGTTAACTGGCGCTGTTCCGCTTGCGGGCGGTTGATACAGCAAGCGTAATTGGGGTTGGCGTTTTTTCTTGCTAGCCAAGGTTTGTTCTTGCGCCACAATGGCTTGCAAGTCTTGCCAAGGTAACAAGGTACGCTGCCCTTCATACAAGCCTTCGTTAACCAAGCTTGCTAAGGCATGAATGCTACCGCCTTGTTGAAAGCGGTGGCTTATACGTAACATAGTAGTCGCTTGCGCCAGACTAGTGCCATCACTAGCACAGTACCTATCCGGAATCTGGTCACCACTGAAGTTACGTAGCCAAGCTAAGGTGTCGGCCAGGTAGCGCCCGTCACTCGCTGCCGAGCAAAGGTCACCCAGTACAGACCCCGCTTCCACCGAGGCTAATTGGTCTTTGTCGCCGATTAAAATCAAACGCGTGTGCTTATCCAAGGATTGCACCAACGAGGCCATCATTTCTAGGTCTACCATGGACGCCTCGTCCACCACTACTATATCCGCAGCCAGCGGGTTATTAGCATGGTGCCGAAACAGACGACTGTTGGGCACAGTGCCGAGTAAGCGGTGTAAGGTTGTCACTTCTGCAGGAATCACTTGGCGTAGCTGTGCCGCATTAAAATGCTCACCATCAGGAAAGTCTTGCTTTTGTAAATTACTCGCAATGGATTCGTTTAAGCGCGCCGCAGCCTTACCCGTGGGGGCAGCTAGCTTAATATGCAAAGCCGGTAGTTGTTGCTCTAGCTGCGTTGCCTGCAGCAAGGCTAATAAGCGTAATACTGTGGTCGTTTTGCCCGTACCTGGGCCACCGGTGATAATGGCAAAATTACTACGCGCCGACAAGGCCACTGCCGCACGCTGCCAATCTACCTTTTCACCAGCAGTAAAAGGCTGCGCAAACAAGTCTTTAATGATAGCCTGCGCTTGCTCTGGCAATTGCCTAGCGACACTAGTCTGCTTAGCTATAAAGTCAGCCAATAATTGCTCGCACTGCCAATAGCGCCTTAAGTACAACAAGCTTTGTGCATTGCTAGTATCCAACACTAAAGGTGTATTTGCACCAGCATCAATAGCCTCAGTTGCCACTGTGTCAATGGTCGCCACTGCCAGACTAGCGCCGATGTCAGCTAGCCATTGGCGCAAGCTAAGTGTACTCATCAAGGCTAGCAACGCGCTTTCAAAGCTACGTTTAACTGGCAACAGCTCTCGTGCTACCCGATCTTCGGCAGCTAAACCAAAGTGAGCTAAGGGGTCGGCAATGACCGCTGCTAAGTCTACACATACATGGCCCATAGCACTGTGCCGGCTAGCTAACAGTATGGCAAGGCTTTGACCATCAGTGAGGGTTTGTACCTGCTGACGTTGAATAAGCTCCACCAAGGCCACATCAACATCACGCACTATTTGTAATTGCAGAGCTTGCTGAAATAGAAGATTTAACGCCATTACACAATCTCCCCGCCAACACCTTGGAAGAGCTTATCCAAGCCTTCAATCAAAGCTTTTGCTGGCTTATCCATCAGTAAGCCTTGGGTATCTGGGTTGCCAATGCCACGCAAAAAAACATACACAGCACCACCTACATGCTGGTCGTAATCGTAGTTGGGCAAACGTGACTTAAGCAAGCGATGCAAAGCCAAAACATACAAGATGTACTGCATGTCGTAACGCTTGTGCAACAAGGCATCTCGCAAGGCTTCGTGGGTATAGGCACTGGCATCTTCACCTAAGAAGTTACTCTTCCAGTCCACCACAAAATATTGGCCTTGGTGCTCTATCAATAAATCGATATATCCCTTGAGCATGCCATTTAACTGTTTGGGGTCTGCCTGGGGGCGAGTTTGTTGCTGCCAAGTATGCTGACACACCAAGTTATCCATGGCCCGGACATCGACCTGTTTGGTAGAGAGTAAAAACTCCATTTCTACCAGTAGTTGTTGCGCGTTTAAACTTTGTAGTTGCATCGGTGCGCTAGATAATTCTCCTAGCTGCCACGGCATCTGCAAAAACTGTAGCAACCACTCATCAACTGCAGAAACCCATGCATCAAGCTCTAAGGGTAACAGGTGAGCTTGTACAATCTTCTGCCTTGCCGGCTGATTAGCTATTACCTCGGCAAACCCCAAGGTGGCACAGTCTTCCAGCATTTCATGCAGCATAGTACCGTACAAGGCCCCCTTAGGAAGGTTGTGAATATTGGCGGCTTGCTCTTCCAATGCGGCCGCGCCCCCATCCATGTCGACAAACTGATGCTGCTCTTCTAGCAAAATAGCATCTTGGGCTGTGTCGGGAGCATTTTCCACTCCATCTTCTACTACGCCCACTACCGATACCGAGTCTTTTTGGCTGCTAAAGTTCAAGGCCGAATAACTAGCTGTGTACCAATTTTTTACCTTTATAGCCGGTGCCTGACGGGCACCCTGCCATTGCCTCTCATGCGTATTCTGCGGTAAATAAGTGTGTTCTTCTGGGACTGGTTGAATGGGTAAATCTTGAGCCAGTGTTGTCATGTAGTCACTAAGCTGCCCCACGGTTTCTGGCAACATCAATAAGCAACCCAAACCAGACTTATCGTGGTTTTTTACCTCACCTAAGCCTAGATACTGGCAGCAAGATGCACGGGTTAAGGCCACATACAATTTACGAATTTCTTCTGTTTGGCGCTCGTGTTCTACCGCAGCCAAAATGGCTTTATCAGCCACCAATGCCACTTGTTTTTGGTGTTTAATATCGTGATAAACCAGCGGCATATCCGTGCTTTTTGCCAACCGCGTTTTATTCAAAAAAGGCAAAAATACCACGGGATATTCCAAACCTTTGGACTTATGAATAGTCACCACCTGAACCAGGTTGCTATCACTCTCTAGGCGCTGTTGTTGGCTAACATCTTGGGTGTCTGGGTTATCCAGCAAGGTTTCAAAATAGCGCACTAAGCTAAGTTCACCATCCAATTGCATAGCTGCCTGTTGTAGCAGCTCGGCCATATGCAACAAATCAGTTAGTAAGCGCTCACCGCCCACCACAGACATAATTCTAGAAGCGGCATGACTATCAAAGATCACTTGATAAATTAAGGCTAGCACGCCTTTACTCTGCCAAAGCTGATGGTAACCATGGAAACGCTGCACCTGTTTTTCCCATGCCAACTCGTCTCGTTGCAAGGCATCCATATCAGCTAGGTCTAAACCTAGTAACAAGGTAGGTAACACCATATTAAGTAAGCGATCATCATCAGGGTGGGCCACGGCACGCAACAGCAATAACACATCCTGAGCAATAGGCGTGGTATAAACACTGCTCGCATCAGACAAGTAGACACTGGCTATACGGCGTTGCGCTAAGGCCTTGCGCACAGCGCTAGCTTCCTTTTGATTCGCCACCAAAATCGCCATATGCTTGGGTGCTAGTGGTTGCTGTTGGTCGCCTTCTTGTAGCACGGCCTTGTTGTCTGTCGACAAGTTCAATAAGCGCGCCACTTCATTGGCGGTCGCAGCACTCATCTGTTCCACATAGGATTTGTCAACGATGGCTTTGCCTGGCTTATCGACCTCGGCTAACCAAGCCACTTGAGAGCTTTGTGCTTGGCCGTCTAAAATCAGTTGACGCCGCGTCTTTTTGCCAGCTTCCACGGCCACAAACGGCAAAGGGTTGTGACTATCCTGACGGAAGCGAAAAGCGCCCAAAGCATGGCTATCACCATAGCTAAACAAGCCATTTACGGCAGCGATCAAATTAGCGTCAGAACGAAAGTTATGCTTAAGCGTATAGTGGTGCCCGCTAGTGTGTTCTCGCGCTTGTAAGTAGGTGTAGATATCACCACCACGAAAGGCATATATTGCCTGCTTGGGGTCACCAATCATAATGAAACCGGCGTCTGGGCAACCGTCACGAATGCCATATACACGGTTAAATATATCGTACTGCACTGGGTCAGTATCCTGAAATTCATCTACCAAGGCCATCGGAAAGCGCTGGCGTATAGCTTGCGCCAGCTGCACGCCACCGGAGCCGTGCAAGGCTTGTTGCAAACGCAGCAACAAGTCATCGTTACTCAACAAACCTAACTGCTGCTTCTTGGTGGCTAGGTGTTGATTAAACCAGTGACAAGCATCGGTCAGTATTTGAGCGTCAGGACTAGGCAGTTGCTCAGCCAAATCCAAAGCCGCCGCAAGGTGCTTTGCTGCGAGCAAATCTACCTGCACTTGCTCTAGGTCTTTCCATATAGACAGATCTTGCATGGCTAACCGCTGTAAGCCTTTATTCACCTCTAGCTTACTATCATCGCTATGTACGAAGTCTCTGATTTTAGCTAACGCTTTGGCTTTGTTGGCACTATTGAGGCCAGCAGCTTTATACAAACCCGCTTCGTTGGCTTCGGCAAAGTAAGCTTCAAGCTCATCAACCGAAGCTTCTAAGTCGGCTTTTACCTTACTAATAAGTGCCTTTTTTTCGCCTTCTAGCTGACCAATATGATCATCTAAATTTTGGCTGGCTGCGGGCAAACTGCCCCCATGGGACAAGAGCTTCCTTACTTCGCCTAACAAGGTTTGAGGGCCCACAAAACGCTGCATCATATAGGCCAACGATGCATGGGACATACCCAATACACATAAGCGCCAGAAGTCCTCGCTAGTCCCCTTTAATAGCTCGGTTTCTGACTCAAGCAAATTTTGTTCAAAGGCACCACCATAGTGCAAAGCAAACTCACTAAGCACTCGATAACACCAAGCATGAATGGTAGAAATTGACGCCTCGTCCATGGCTTCGGCAGCCATTTCTAAACGTTTGGCAGCACCAGCTTGCTGGGCTTCGTCGGCGTAGGTGTCACACAACTCTTGGAGTAACTCATCTACTTTAATTGTGGCTGCAAGGCTAGGCTGGGCTTGCGTGCGTAAGTAGGCAGCTGCTTCTACCAAACGTTGGCGAATACGGTCGCGTAGTTCACGTGTAGCCGCCTTGGTAAAGGTCACCACCAATATATTGTGAGGTAATAAAGGTTCGCCAAAGGCCGCCTCACCACCATGGTTTAAGATTAAGCGCAGGTAAAGCATGGCTAAGGTATAGGTTTTGCCCGTGCCGGCGCTAGCCTCGATTAACGCAGGCCCACGCAATGGTAAACCTAAAGGTTTCAGTAGCGGCGTATTCATGTCTGTGCCATTTTGGTCGATGCTGGTCATGTCAGCTCCTTAGCGCAAGCCTGCCATGGTTCGTATACAGCTTCTGCCAGCTGGGTACAGCGTTCTAAGTCCAAATCTTGCATAGTGGCAAAGTGCCTTTGCATATACTCACTACCATAGGCAAGATCGTCTGCCAGCGCTTTGTCTTTGGCGACATCTGTGGCAGCTTTGCCTGACGCATTAGCCTCGACCAGCTTCATGCCCAGTTGCAAGGATAAGGGCAAAGGTTCGTGCATAGCCTGCCACCAAACCTGTAACAGCTGGGTAAAGAAATGATCGGCTTGCTGGGGTGTTAGGGGCTGAAAATGCATCTGACCTACGGGGCTTAGCAAGTAGGTGTCTACTGGCATCTGC
The DNA here is from genome assembly GCA_003521845.1 of Oceanospirillaceae bacterium. Lineage (GTDB taxonomy): Bacteria > Pseudomonadota > Gammaproteobacteria > Pseudomonadales > Balneatricaceae > Njordibacter. Next base: position 54,802 of record DPHB01000024.1, read on the forward strand.
GTATGCAAGTGGGCGGCTAAATGCTGCACCCATGCATCACTTAGGTTACGCCACTTTTTCTCCCCTTTATCCGACTTTTTCTTGGCTGCGCTAGCTTGTACTAACACCTGCCTAGCCGACTTTTGATGCTGGTCTATAGCTAACTGTAAGAGCGGAATCTCTACTGTCACATGCAGCATGTCAGGTGACTGCTGGTTAACTGAGTGGCTGGCCACATAGGTCACGGGGATAACTTCTGCTACCGACTGCAAGCGTAGCTGCTGCCATGATTCAAACAGTTCCACTAGGTCCGCCATAAACGGTTGCGCTTGAATATGCCCTGCGGTACCGGCCAGTAAGGTGCCGTCGCGCTGCCAGCTAGCAAATTGCTGTTGTAAATCATCAGCAACCTGGCTGACGGTTGTTTGTGTAGACAATGCCTGACTAGTGAACTGATCGCTAATAACTTGGTTATTTAGCTGCCAATTTTGTAAGCCATCTAGAGTAAAGTTTTCGATACTTGGTACTTCGCTAGCCTCTTGCGGCTTAGCCACCATAAGACGTTGTTGGTACAAGCTATCAATAGGTGACTTGAGCAAATTCACCAGCTCTGCTTTGCCTAATGGTCTTTCAGCCTTCCATGGTGAAAGCATGTTTGTTGGTATTAGTGTTGGTGTAGGCTGATCGACGCTAGACTGGCTGAGCTCTTGTGCCCACTCCGCAGAGTAGGTAAACAAACCAGAGTGCGGCTGAAAATAAGCATCACTAAAAGGCTGTAACGGATATTGTGTGGTTATCTCGCTTAACAAATCAGCATCTGGCCAAGCCTTGGCAATGTAATCTCGCAACTGGGCCACTAGGACCGATGGTGGCTGCAGGGAATCATCTTTAATACTGCGCCCATGCCAACTGACTACTAGCTTGTCACGCGCCGACAACAAGGCTTCTAAAAATAAATATCGATCATCGTCACGTCGCGAACGATCCCCCGGACGATATTCTTGGCTAATTAAATCAAAGTCGTTAAACGTACGTTTGCGCGGGTAGGCATCATCATTCATACCCAGCAGCCAAATTTGTTTAAAGGGCACCGCACGCATTGGCATCAAGGTAGCAAAGTTAATAGCGCCACTCATAAAGCGGCTACTTAAGCTGGGGCTTTCTAACTGTTCCAAAAGCGCCGACTGTAGCAATTCAACAGGCACCTGTTGGGCTGACATTTGCGCTTGTACCATGACATCTTGCCACTGCTGCAGATAGCCAGCAATGCGCAAATATAAACGTTCTGACTCGTCATCATCACTGGCAAAGAAGTCCTGCCACATGGTCAAAATATGCGTTGCCCACTGCTCTGCAGTTTGGCTTTGGCACAGTTGTTTACGCCATTGTTCTAGGCAGCTAACAAAGCGGCTAAAGCTGCCCAACAAGTCCGCACCCAAGCCACTAACCTCGGGGTAGGCAGCGATACCACTCCAGCTATCATGGCTACCCGTAGCATAGCCAAGTAACAAGCGATCAATACCAAACTGCCATGTATTCTGGCCGTCTTGAGTTGGTAACTGTTGATCTAAACGATGCTCTTCGCTCAAGGCCCAACGAATATTGGCACCTTCTACCCACAGTTTGATTTGGTGTAACTCGGCTTCCTGTATACCAAAACGCGCACGGCAAGCAGGTACTTCCAATAATGCTAAGCCTTGCACCGAAGTCATACGAGACTGGGGCAACCCCAACAGGGTTTCAAAGGCGGCTAATACGGGGTTAGCAAAACGCTGACCAGTATCGGCAACATGGTAAGGCAAATAGCGCGCATCTTGAGGTGTATGCTCGGAACCACGATAGCGCCCAAATACGGCTTCGATATGCGGTGCGTAGGTAGCAATGTCCGGCACCATTACCAAAATATCTCTTGGCTGTAGATTATCAATGTTGCCGTCTTTTTGGCTTTCTACAAAATCATCCAACAAACGGTCATGTAGAATCTCAACCTCTCGCTGCATGCTATGAGCGCTAACAAACTGCACACTGTGATCGGCGACAATGCCCGCGCCTGTCTCGCTATTCTGCAGTGCCCGTTCTTGCGCCGACTGCAGGTTGAGTATGTCATCTTGTATATGGGCCAATAGACTTGGCACGCCATCCGCAGGTGAGCGAAATAAATCCACCTTGCCTACGGGCAATTCTGCAAAGTGTTGTTGGTATTGCCCGGGCAAATCCCACTCATCAAACAGGTGTAAAAAGTCACGCCCTTGCTTACCCCAAGAAGCTAATAAAGGGTTGCCATACATATGCAAACTAGCATCACTAAATTGACTGTGATCAGGCCGTTTATCTTGTCGTTTGTATTCTTTGCGTAGTAGCTCCCGACCTTCCACCATATCACCCCAGTAATGTTGACTTGGGTTCATAACAAACATCAGCACTTGGGTAAAAGGTGCCATGGCACGTAGCACGTCTAGGCTGGCCATGGGCAAACTAGACATGCCAAACACCACCACCCGGCGTGGCATGCCCACTGGCCTTTCTTGCAATTGTGCGCAAGCTGCCATAAAACGCTGATGCAAAGCCGTGCGGCTAGCTTGAGACCAGCCTTCGATAGCACCCTGTGAAGTAATATCAGCACACAGTGCACGCCACAGTCCCGGCTGCCATTGTTGACTAGTCGGCACAGGTCGGTCGTTGCCCTGTTGGTCAGGCAATACATCACGGCCCTGCTCCCAAGCGGCTAACCAATCAGGGCGAAAAACCTGATACTGATCATAAAGATCGGCTAATTGACGTGCTAATTGCAGGCGTTCCATAGGCAAGGAATCAGGTTGCATATAAGCGGTAAGCATGGGCGCCAGCTGGGCTAAATCCCAGCTACCTAGCAGGCGATACAAGCGCCAAGTGAGGCCTTGCTTGTCATACACCGTTTGCTTGGATAACCCCGGCAACACGGTGCAGTAGCTTTGCCAGACAAACTGCCCAGGAAGCATGGCATCAATGGCCGCCGCAATACCACAGCCACCATCACTTTCATCTTGGGCTAAGGTTTGCTTGAGCCACTGCGCGATACCGTTGCTTTGAGTAAGGACTAAATCTTGTTCTAAAGGTCGTAAAGGATAACGCTTAAGCCACTGCACATAGGTTTCACACAGGTCTTCCATGCGGTTACCTTGTACTACCATAAATCCCTGTGGCCAGTTTTCCGCGTTTGTCATAAGCGATTGAATATGCGTGCATTTTCCATGCACCTATAGTACCTGAATGGCGCTGCAGTTTTAACTACTAACTAGCCTAGGAAGTATCTAGGCCGCTTGAAATAGCGGCAACAGCTAGCAGCAGCGGCCTGAGCATCATGCAAGGCAGCAACGGCAACTATATTCATAAAGAGACCCAGATAAACTAACTCAATGCCTATAATTGGATTATTAGGAACCCATAGCTAAGGCTAACAAGCAGTGTGCCGGTGTTTATTTGGACTGGCGAAGGCACGTGGTGCCCGATAACAACACGGCCACTAGAGGAACCCCAATACCCAATAACACCAACCACCAATCAGGGCCGCCTACATATAAAGATTTTGCCAACAATACGGGGGCCTGCACAAAAACCAAGAAACATAGCATTAACCACCAAGCAAAAGCGTCTCCTTTGCGCAAACCGAACCAGGCATGCCAAGCCGTCACTAGAGCGACAAATACCAATAAGCCCGCCGCCCAGAGGATATGAAATTTGGCATGATCTGGCCAAGTTTCAAGAACCAAATGGCCGCTCAACATTTCCGGTATGGGTATAATAAATAAGGTAATACATTGGGCAACCATCAGATAGGCCGCGACATTCAATTTGACACTGTTCGGCATAGGTCATCGTCATCCATTGTGTGCGTATTTGCCCTCAAGTATAGACGTGAAAAACCACCTTGCTATGTGTCTTAACGCGCAAGCACCGACCCTGGCATAAATAGCCAGCAAGAAACATGAATTTATTGATTGTCTTTAAAGACACTAAGCTAGCTGCTAAGTGTTTAGTAATGACACAAACTCAAACTAAATCTACAGCTTCACGCATCCAACCTTGCAAAGCCGCGATGGAATGTTCGGACAGCACGCCTTCTTTGGGGTCTAGCACTAAAGGCCCCGGCACATAACCTTTGGACTTAAGGCCCCGGTGTACGCTCTCCACCAAGACCACATCTTCTGCCACGGTAGTTTCACGGTCTTGTATAGCAAGCTCGCGAATCACTTGGCTTTCTACTCCATGCTCCGTAAACCAGCCCCGTGACACGGTACAGCTGTCTACGTCATCAGGCCGCCAACTATAGGTATTTAACACGTTGCCTGGGTAACATTGAAAAGAAAACATAGGCCACAAAAACCACGACTGGTAGCGCCCAGCATAGGCATTAGTTGCCAAATCTATCGGGTAGGTCATGGTTTCCAAACTCTGACATTCTGTGGTGTGACGTAGCACGTAGCCGTTATTTTTATCGGGTTGAATATTGTAAGTTTCTGGTTTTACCACGCCCTTAACAAAGGTGGGATGATTATTGGGGCAGTGATAACATTCCGAATAGTTTTCTACGGATACTTTCCAATTACATTTTTCTGCCACTGCTACATATTCTTGCGGCTGTAATTCAGCAATTTGCGGCACCCAGGCAGCAATTTCTTCACGTACACCTGGGTACCATTCATCCATGCTAGCGGCGTCCTTGTCCAAGTTAACAAAGATAAAACCGTGGAAGTCTTCGCTACGCACACTGGTCAAACACACCTTGGACTTGTCAAAACCGGGTACACGCTTAGTAGCAGGGCCAGAGGTCATCTGCCCATCCCAATCGTAGGTCCAAGCATGGTAGGGACAGACCAACATCCTAGTATTGCCTGCGCCTTGCACCAGCTCATGGGCACGATGCTGACAAACATTGTAATAGGTACGGATTCTACCGGCCTTATCTCGCACGCAAAACAGGTTTTCACCCGCCAAACTAAAGGCGTAATAATCGCCAACATTGGGAATCTGACTAGTATGCACAACAAACTGCCAAGTTTTAGCAAACAGGCCCTGTTGTTCATGATCAAAAATAGCGGGATCCGTGTAATAACGTGCTGCTAAGGAATGAACGACTTGGTTCATGGTTTTTTACCTTACTAAAATGGCGCTGTTGTAATTTAATTTTGCGCACCAGGTTTTACTTGTTCATCTTGCGTAAACGACTTTTACTTAAGCCGCCAAAGGTAAATCTAAATGCTGCGCGGTGCAATTCAAATAACGGCCACTTTAATCCTATTTTTTCGATCCTAAGTAAATACTATTTTGGGGTCAGACCCCATAGGGTCTGACCCCAAAGTGCCAGGTGTTAGTCTGCAGCCTGCGGTTTTGGCTGCGTAGCCTTACCAATTTGCACCCTCTCCATGGTACCAATACGCTGGCGCTCACGTTCATGCCGAGGCACCTCGGCGCTGAGTTCATCGATACGCAAGCGGTCGGTGCGCACATGCAACTGCCCGGCATCCTGCAAGCCTTGGTAGCGTGCACCAACAGCATACTTTTTGTGCATCTGATGGGTTTGGTAGATGCTCATATGGTCGGGCATGATGTCCGCTTCTAGGGTCAAGGCGCCGTATTCTGAGGCCTCAGCGAGCAAATCAGCGCCCGCTTTAGTACGGGCAATGATGGCGTTAGTACCTAGGTCTGTTTCACTGTCAATGCGATTGGGCGAACCCAGCGTCCAGGTATCGGAAGCGGCTATATCCGCCCCTTCACCTATACCATCTGGGCAAACTTTGCAGCGAAACGGCATGTCCCACATACTTTCGTCATCGCCCCAGAAATCCAAATAATGGGCATCCACCACCTTGTCTTTGGTGGTAATGCGAGTAGGACCCGGGCAGCCATGACCACGATAGCGCAAACCAGTGACGGCTTCTGGCTCCACGCCCATACGCCGATAAAAGTCATCGGTGGTTGCTGGTGGACCCCAGCCACCACAAACAGGTGCCAACCAAAATTTTACCAGTTGATTAACCCGTTCATCATGTTCAGCCAAATTACGCAAGCCAGAAATGTCGCAGGGCTTACCAATAAAAGCAAAGGTTTGTCCCTTGGCAAGTACTTCATCAATAGCAATTAAGGGTGCCGTGGGCCCATAGCGCGAACCGGCACCCTGCATGACTTCCTCTGGCGTGGTACTGATATGCATTTCACCAAAACTTGGCTCCGTAGTATGGGGTTTAACATGCAATACAAAATCCACTTGTTTGCTCGTTAACAGGTAGCTAGCCAGGGCTGTAAGTACTCCTGACGTAGCGCCGATATGCCGCTGTTGTTCGTCCCCTGCCCAAGCACGCACCATACGTGTCCACGGCCCCCAAACATTATCGTGTTTGCTGTCCGTGGCAATCAGCTTGGCTGGCAGACCCACGGCGTGCACACCAGGGCAGACGTCTTCGATTAAATCAGCTGTCGCGCTATCTAAGTCATCACTAACAATAGGCACTAGATAGCCAGTCTGGCCTTTACGTACCTGTATCTTGTCGCTACCTGCCACTGCCTGACACAGGCCGCAGCCAATACATAAAGCGTTTTCTACAATGCGTTCTACACGTTGTTTGGGGGTTAAACTCATATGCGCCTCCTATAGGCGGTGGTTGTGCAAATATTCATAAATGGGCATGACCTTGTCGTAGATCTCTTTCACCCTATCAGGAGCGTCGTTGATATCCACATACTTACGCTCTTGCGGTTTTAAACCATCAGAATTACGCAAGTTAGCATGAAAAGAACCACCATCCCACCAGCTCACTTCATCGCGCGCGCCAGGCTCCCAACTCAAGGATTCAGGCATATGAGGGATGCCTACAGCGTTGGCCCACTTTTCTATGATGTTATGAGGATTTTCTAACATATCATCGCTGTCTATCAGGGGTGGTGGAGACCCTGTTCTGTCAGCAATAATGTCGAATAGTTGCTTCAGTTCCACATAACCCACTTCTTTTTCGTGAAAATCTGGCCACTTGGCATACATAGAAGTAATGGTCTTGGCTGGGTCACGAATCAAAAAGGAGTGATTGAACATATCAAACAGGTCATCATTCCACATATGGTCTATATACATAGGGAAGTCTTTACTAAAGGCGGGGCCTTTTTTCGTTTGCGCTTGCAAAACTTTGTGCACACTGTCCATAGTTAAACCCGGTGTTCGCACTTCACCTTGTTGATATCGTGGCCACAATGGTTCTTCGCCTTGGTACCAAGGCTCTCCATAAGGTTCGTGGTAGCAGGTCATATCGCCACGCTGACGCATCATCCATTCAAAGGCTGTAGACGTTGAGCGTGGAACAGCCCACAAAGCTAATATCTTGTGCATAGTGATTACTCTCATTTATTAACCATCGTCATTGCCAGGCCATAGGCCGTGGCAATCTTTTCGGAGATCGCCGCGCTGCGCTCGCGATGACAAACTAACTAGACAATTGCGACAATAGGTAACCTTGCTGGGTCACCGGGGCAGTACCTAAAGTCTTAAAAATGCGCCAATAGAGTGCCGAATCCGAAGATATAATGGGTTTACCAACCAAGGCTTCTAGCTCTACTTCGCGGGATACCATGCGCTGCGGCACACCATCGGCACGGCGGAAATTAGGCATGCCGTTCACCACATAGGCGTCCACATTAGGGGCCAACTCAGCTAAGCGCTGCATGGATTGTGCGGCCATATCGCCGGGGAAAATCCAGGTTTGGTCGTTTACCTGCTCTTGGGTTTCATACATGCCCAAGTCGACAAAGTTACCAGCGTAAACCAAATTAAAACCGGCATCGCGCAAGAAGCGGCTAATGCCATCACGCCAATCAGGCCAATAGTAAACCGAGTTAAGAGCAATAGTTTCGGCACCGATTTCTCGCAGCGCTTCCACTAAGCAGTAGCCTGCCATGTGCAACGGCGTTTCGTAGGTGTCCGCCACACGGTCTAAAAACTCTTTGATTTGCTTCGGGGTTTTACCACCAGCATGCACCCAGTTGGTGCCTACTTGGCCACAAACATGGGCACCATTGTTGGCCATGCATTCGACAAACTCTTCGAGTAGATGGAAGTTCTTGTCCCGTTGCCCCAGCTGGTGGGCATACTGGGGCACGTGCAACATGCGTCCGTGGGCACCAACGTTATCAGCACTGATGCGTAAAAAGTCTGATGGCGCGGCATCAAAATCGTGAGGTGGGCCGGTAAAACCAACCTGATAAGGAAACAGGGTATTTTTGGGGTCATGCCAGCGTTCTGGCTTGGTGTACTCGACCATTATCTACTCCGGTATTATTGTTATTGATAACAGAGTAATGGAGCAAGCGGTTGCTGTTCAAATGGAATTGTCAGCAATTAGCATTCATAATTTCGATCGTCATAGCTATGGACTGGCGGCAAGGCGGGCGAGTAAAGCTTAGTCGTTGCGGCCTCGCTGTAGCAAGTTAAACACCTTTTTACCGACATCTGCACCTAGCCCTACGGCGGTTTCTGCGACGGTGCCAACTATCTGCCCCACCTGCCCCGCCTGGTTTGCTACTTGGTTGGCCGCTTGGCTAGCCGTATGACCTACATTCTCAGTGATGCTTTGCGCGGTTTGTCTAAGGCTATCTAAACTCTTGTGCATCAAGTTATCACGCTCTACTTGATCAAAGGTATCACTGACCTGCTGTAACAACTGTTGCTGTGCTACTTGTATATCGCCTTCCACACGGGCCACGCTATGCAGGAAGCCCATAAACTCATCGGCCATGGCGCGATAATTACAATCGGGGTTTTGCTTTTGATAGTAGGCCAATTGCTGCACCAGCTGCTGTGTTTCTAAAGCAACCAAGCTCACTTCCAATACGGCCGAAGCGTGTTTAACAAACACCGGGTCATAGCCCCATTCATCCTGCATATAGTTAGCAATCAATTGTTGCTGGTTTGAGCTAACTTCGCCGTTAGTTTGAGCGGATTCTAGTGCCACCTTTAAAGCGAGGGGCACCATCAATTCAAATAAACGAATCGCCAACACATCCAAGGGCGTATTAATAAATTTGGGAATCACCTCTACGCGCTTATCAGTTTCGGCACGAAATACCTTGCTCAGTGCGTACCAAGCGCCACCACCCAAAACACTCGCGGCAATCACCCACCCTAGCGGCGTACTAGCGCCACCAAATACAGCCAACAAACCACCCTTGGCAAATAGCGCATTGGCTACTACCGATGATTTGGCTGCAGCGCCTGCGGAGCCAGCCGCGCCCAATACATCCCAAGCTTTTCCTAAGTGTTTTTGCAGGCGCATGCTAGCAAAAGCGTCATCGCCAATGGCCAGTTTGTGTTTAAAAGTTAGCGGGTGGGCAATAACCTGCTCCACGCCGATAAATATCATATCTTTGGATGTCATAAATAGTTTTGTCTAGCGGCCTAAATTACACTCACTCTAGCATGGACACCTATACCTATAAAGCGGTTCCCAGAGGCTTTACGCTTATGTTACATTGGCGCCATGCAACACCTAATTCTTTGGGCACATTTTGCCTCCACTACTGCTGCTTGGCAGGATTTTTTTCAGGGTGAGGACGCCGATCCAGACCCTGCATCTTTGTATACATAATATTTGTACATTTATATTGTAGGTCGGGTTTTAACCCGACAAATCATACGTGTCGGACTAAAGTCCGACCCACAAATACCCGAGGTAAGCCATGCTAGGCTTAAAGAAACCCACGGACACCCGTGAACACACGCAATCTTATTATGCGGCGACGGCTAACAATGCTACCCGCTATGCCGAACTAAAAGGCACCATAAACACCGACATCGCCGTCATTGGCGGTGGTTTTAGTGGTGTTAATACTGCTCTAGAACTGGCTGAAAGAGGCTATAAAGTTGTGCTCTTAGAAGCCAACCGCATCGGCTGGGGCGCTACCGGCCGCAATGGCGGACAAGTCATCGGCGGTATTGGCCATGGCCATGAACGCTTCAAAAAACACATTGGCGAAACTGGTATTAAAGCCCTTTATGACATGGGCAACGAATGTGTCGACATAGTCCAGCAACGCGTAGAGCAATATAAGATAGATTGCGACCTTACCATGGGATACATGGATGTGGCCCTAAAGCCCAGCCACATGCGTGACTTTGAGGAAGAAAAACAGCACATGGAAGCCATGGGCTATGCCCACCATCAAGAACTATTAAACGCTGATCAAGTACGTGAAGAAGTGGGTTCCAATATCTATATCGGTGGCCTGCTTAATCGCACCGGTTACGGCCATTGCCATGTACTTAACTTGTGTCTAGGCGAAGCGGCGGCAGCGGCTTCTTTGGGTGTACAGGTTTATGAGCAATCCCGAGTCACCAAGCTACTGCAAGGTGATAAGCCTGTGGTTTACACGCAGCATGGACAGGTCAACGCTCAGCATCTAGTGCTGTGCGGCAATGCCTATTTGGGAAATTTAGTGCCCAAAATAAATCGCCGCATACTGCCTGCCAACAGCTCAGTGGTGACTACCAAACCCCTTAGCCAAGATATGCTCAACAACCTCATACCCAACAACCGCGCCATTTGCGACCCGCGTACCGCCCTAGACTATTATCGCCTCACGGCCGATGGGCGCTTATTATTCGGCGGGCTATCCAATTACACAGGCCGCGAACCCAGTGATTTATTTGCTGTAATGCAACACAAAATCACCAAGGTATTCCCACAATTACAGGGCGTAGAGTTAGAACATGGTTGGAGCGGACAAATGGGCATTGGCATGAACCGCATGCCACAGTTGGGTCGTCTCAAGGGCAATGTGTATTATGCTCAAGCCTACGCAGGGCACGGCGTAGCGCCCACCCATATCATGGGGCGCATCATTGCTGACATGATTGCCGGCCAAGCCGAACGTTTTGATATCTTTGCCAAGATACCCCACTATCCCTTCCCTGGTGGGCCACTATTGCGCACGCCGAGTTTTGCTTTGGCCATGATGTATTACAAATTGAAGGATGAATTGTTTTAAAAACCTCACCCACTGACAAGTAAACTTATATTGACTTATCACATGCAATAGAGTTTTATATTAAATAATCCACTTATGCGTAATTTTATATCTAATTATGTAAAAATTAATATTATTTATATCAATAAACTTGCCCATGTTCGGAAAGAGGGAAATAGTGCCTAATTTAATATTCCCCCAAAATAATGCTGACTCTAATCGGTTGAGTAAACTCGTTGCTAAAGGCCAATTAAAACGTATACGCCAAGGTATCTATGCGGATGCGGATTGGAATGAGATCCCTCGCCTTCTCGAAAACAACTGGCATCAAATAGTTACCTATCTTTATCCCAGTGCTATTGCCTCTCATGCCACAGCTATCTTACTAAAACCACAAAACCGTGTTGTACACATTACAGCAGATGTGAAAATTCGCAAGAAAGTAGCCATTAGTGATGCCCTAATTATCGAAGTGCATCCAGGTGATACTCAGCAATTAACACAACCTTTCACACCCACTTTATGCAAAAGCGCGCCCGCTAGATATCTATTAGAAAACCTACAAACCGCTCATAAGGATGTTGCTGCTCCTAAAGCATTGGGCCGTAAACGCGTAGAGCAAGAGCTATGTAATATACTGGCACGTTACGGTGAAGATGAATTAAATCAGATCCGCGATGACGCTAAAGACTACAGTCATGCAGTTGGGCTTAGCAAAGAATTTGAAAAATTGGATAGCCTCATCGGCGCCCTACAATCAACACATTCGATGAGTGAACTAACCACACCTAGAGCCCTAGCAATTTCCAAAAAAGAACCATTTGATGAACATCGAATATCTCTGTTTGAAACTTTCTTTCAATACTTAAATCAATGCCATTTACCTAACACGAGCTACACTTACAACAAAGCTGACTGGCGTAATCTAGCGTTTTATGAGAGTTATTTTTCAAACTACATAGAGGGCACTGAGTTTGAAATAGATGAAGCTGAAGAAATTGTCTTTGCAAGAAAAGAGGTGAAAAACCGCCATCAAGATAGTCACGATGTGTTATCTATATTTGACCTAGTTCAGGATTATACAGAGATGGCGACGGTACCCAATTCAGCGGCAGAACTGTTACAACTCCTACAACAACGACATGGCCTCATCATGCATGCAAGACCGGATAAGCGGCCGGGTGAGTTTAAAATAAAAGCGAACAAGGCTGGAGATACACTATTTGTTCTACCAGAAAATATTGAAGGCACTCTGACACAGGCATTCCCGCTTTATCAAACTCTTTCTGCTGGCATAGCGAGAGCCCTATTTATGCAATTTTTGATTGCCGAAACCCATCCCTTTGATGATGGCAACGGACGCCTAGCCAGAATCATGATGAATGCAGAGCTAGTGGCTGCTGAGCAACATAAAATCATTGTGCCTACAGTGCATAGGGACAGCTATGTAAACGGTTTAAGACAAGCCACTCGCTCTGGGCGTTTTCGTACTATAACCAAAGTGTTTACAGATTTGCAGGCCTATACCAGCAGTATTCCATGGCAAGACTATGGTGAAGCTAAAGCCACACTAGAATCACAATATGCCAATAGGTTGCCAGACGAAGGGGTCGCCGTTTTCAATAGGCATATTGCTAAATACAATATTCCATTGCCACCAGGTTAAATACCAACTTACACTATTACCATCACACTAGTTAATGGATACTGACCATGAGCAACTCACCGAACTACCTTTTTGCCGCCAAAGACAAGCCTAGCTTGCCGATTCGCCAAGTACCTTTGCTTATTGCCAACGAGGAAAATCTAAAGGGTTATGGTTTTCTGGTGGATGATCCTGACCATTGTGAAGTAGAAATTGTCACCTGGCCGGCCCAAGGTTGGCGCCCGATAGATGCAGGTACGGGCAACGAAGGCGGTACTATAGAAGGCATATTCCATTGCCATTGGGACGGTGATGTCCTTATGGGCCGCAACGATGCCGTTTCCGGTCATTATGTATTAGGCTGGAGTCAAGATCCTCAACAAGCGCAAACTCAAACGCCTTCGGCGCCTCGGGAACAAGTGTTGTTATGGCATATGAACTACCATCCCGATGGTGGACAAATGTTCTTCCCGCAACAAAATAAACCCTTTGTTGTGCCTTTAGCATTACCCGGAGATGACCTGCAGCCTGAACAAATCGTGGCCTTTTGGTGTGATGGTAGCCAAGGCTTGTATATTCATCCTAATATTTGGCACGAAGGTATTTTCCCTTGCCTTGATGAACAGTCCTTTCGCGACCGTCAGGGTAAGGTTCACGGCCGCGTCAGTTGCGACCTAGGCCAAGAATTCGGCTGCTATCTTGGTGTGCCCTTGCCTACAGAGCAACCCTATTAGTTCTCATAAACAAACTTAACTGAGGTTAATCATGGCCGATCAGCAAACGCTAGATGTGTATAACGCCAAAGCAGCAGAGTACGCCAACCTGCCAGAATCTGGCGTGCATCACACGATTAAACGATTTGCAGAACATCTCACTCGTGGTACAAAACTCTTAGATTTAGGCTGTGGCCATGGTGTTAACAGTGCCTATTTTCGAGATCTAGGGTTTGCAGTGGAAGCATGGGATGCTTCCACTGCTATGCAAAAAATTGCCAAACAAGAGTTTGATATAGACGTTGTTCTGAAAACCTTTGACGAGCTACAATGTTCACCAACCTACGGGGCCATATGCGCCAACTACAGTTTGCTACATGCCAATCCCGAGCAGTTACCCGTCTATCTCACAGCCATCGCTAATGCGTTAATACCGGGTGGTCTTTTGCACCTAGGCATGAAATTAGGCACGGGGACAGAACGTGACAGTATAGGCCGCTTTTACGCTTATTATGCGGAACAACAATTATTAGACTGGCTGAGTGAGCGAGGTTTAGAAATTGAGTTCAGCCATCAAAGCGTGTTTGCAGGACTAGCAGGCAACCCCAAAACTGGCATTGCCATTCACGCTAGAAAAGCACCTGCTCCATAACCCAACAACCGCTTAAGAGAACACCATGACAACAGCCAGAGTGCCAAGATTACATGGCTTAGATTTAGCCCGCTACCTCGCCTTTATTGGCATGGTCATCGTCAATTTCAGTGTCGTAATGGGTGCTGAAGACAGCCCTGGTTTTGTTGGCGCTTTGGTAAGTTCCTTTCAGGGACGGGCGGCGGCTACCTTTGTGGTGCTAGCTGGCGTGGGTTTGGGTCTCTCTATCAACAAAGGTAGCTTTGAGGGGGCATTACTACTAACCAGCAAACGCGCTTTGTTTTTATTCATAGTCGGCCTAATTAATATGTTGGTGTTCCCAGCTGACATACTGCATTACTATGCCTTCTACTTCTTCTTTGGCATCCTGCTAACGCGCTATAGTAGCGGCTTGCTTTGGTGCATCATTCTGGCCCTCAATATAGCCAGCCTTGTGCTAATTATGACTCTGGACTTTGAACAGGGCTGGAACTTTGCAACCCTCGACTATTTGGACTTTTGGCAGCCAGCAGGCTTTGTCAGAAACCTCTTCTTCAATGGTTGGCACCCTGTTATACCCTGGCTGGGCTTTTTTCTGTTTGGCCTTATCCTTAGTCGTATGAGTCTCTCTAATAAAACCACTCAAGTACGCCTACTCTTAGGAGGAAGCTTAGTATTTGTCGTGGTCGAACTAAGCAGCCAACAGTTAAAACAAATCCTCGCAGACAACGAAGCTTTGACCATTCTAGTAGCTACTGATGCCATGCCAGCTATGCCCCTCTACACAATCGCCGGTATGAGCATGGCCTGCATTGTCATAAGCCTGTGTTTAATGCTGGGAGAACGCCTAGCAGCTAGCCAACTACTACGCCGCTTAAGTGCGCCTGGTAAACAAACCCTCACCCTGTATATCGCACACATCCTAATAGGCATGGGCATCTTAGATACAATGGGGATGTTGGCTGAACAACAAACTCCAACCACCGCCCTGACATCTGCCTTACTATTCAGTATTGCTTGTTTAATTTATGCTAACCTATGGCAAGCTAAATTCTCTCGCGGACCTCTTGAAGGGCTGATGCGAAAACTCACTGGATAAGTATTATGGTTACAACTACAAAAACCAAGCTATATTATTTTCATGATCCTATGTGTAGTTGGTGCTGGGCTTTTCGCCCCGTGTGGCAACGCCTCATGGCATCCTTACCGGATCACATTAGCGTGGAATATGTAGAAGGTGGCTTGGCAGCCGACTCAGATGTAGCTATGTCCAAAGCCATGCAGGAATCTATCCAGACTATTTGGCGGCAAATAGAACGACAAGTGCCTGGCACCGAATTTAATTATGAATTTTGGCAGCTATGCCAACCGAGGCGCTCTACCTATCCCGCCTGCCGAGCACTAATCGCAGCAGACAAATTGGGCTACTACGAACAGATGCTCATGGCCATTCAGGAAGCCTACTACCTACATGCACAAAACCCTTCCAATGATGAGACTTTGGTAAACTTGGCGGTGATGGAGGGTATGGAAGAAGACAACTTTCGTCAGTTCTTACATAGTCCTGAGACCGACAGACAACTACAAAAAAACCTCTCTTTATGCCACGAATATGGCGTGCAAGGATTCCCTAGTTTGATTTTAAAGAGAGGCAATAGTAGCGTACAAATCCCAGTGGATTATCGCTCTGAACAGCCCACGCTAATGGCGATTAAACAGCTAAGTTAACATGTGGAGTAAGGCCACAGGTCTGACCCTTTACCTAAAAACCCTACCAGCGAGCTACGCCCCCAACCTCGAAGCGGCAGGCAGATCTCTGTCACTGACGAAGGTGGGTAATTTTTAATGACCTTTGATGAGCTTGGAATGTATCGTCATCTGAGCATAAAAGCTGATCTTTTTCGGCTCTTTTCATGAGTCGTTCAGCCAAAATAAAGGAGACAATGGCAACCACTATACCACCTGCCATTTGTCCTATTAATACTCCCTCAGCTCCCCAATATTGCGCACCAAAATACACAAAGGGAACAATACCTAAGGTGTTACGTCCCCAGTTCACCCACGTTGAATAGAAAGGATGCCCTAGGTTGTTGTAAGCGGCATTGCCTATAAAGATCACACCGTTAAATATCCAAGCTAACGATAAGGGTCCACAAAACAAATATATAAGGTCGCGAGCCAAGCCTGTGGCATCGAATAAATCAGCAATGGTACCGCGCAACAGGTACAAGACAACCACCACAGGAATAACGTAAGCCACAATAAGCAGCATGCTACTGTTAAATGCTTGCTTTACCCGGCCATGCTGGGCGGCACCAAAATTTTGCCCAATAATCGGCCCAATAGCTCCCGACATGGCGAAAATCAAAGCAAAGGCAATGGGTGTAAGCCGGCCAATAATGGCCATACCGGCAACCGCCGATTCGCCAAACTCTGACACCACTTTAATGACATAGCCCCCACCTATAGGAGCGGCTACGTTAGCCAGCATAGCGGGAACGGCAATAGCGGCAATCGGTTTTAGGTCTTGCTTCATGGCCCGCAGAGACAAACGAGCAAAGCCGTTATAGCGGCGCACAATATACCAAACAGCTAACATGGCCATTGAAATGCGGGACAATACCGAAGCCCATGCGGCACCATCCAAGCCTAAATTAAAAGTAAATATAAAAATGGGATCGAGAATAATATTTACCAAGCCAGCTACCAGCGTCACCGTCATCGATAATTGCGCTGCCCCATGACTACGTAATGCTGCGGAGGCCACGATACCGACCAGTAGGATGGGCATGCTTGGTATGAGTATTTCCAGGTAGGAGACGGCCAGTTCTTGTGTATTGCCCTTGGCGCCTATTAGCGCGGTTAAAGCATGCAGATTGGTATAGATGAGGCTGGCAAAGATCACCGAAAATACCAACCCAACAATGAGTACGTGGGTGAGAAGTTGGGTAGCGAGTTGCGGTTTATTTTGCCCCAGTGACTTAGCCACCATAGCTCCACCCGCAATCGCCATACCGATACTAATTGACGTGGTCATGAATAAGATGGTGCCAGCAAAACCGATGGCTGCCGCTAATTCATCCACTCCCAACATGGAAATAAACAACATGTCGACTAGGTCGACGGCAAATAACGCAACAAAACCAATAGCCGATGTCAGTGACATGGTGATAATGTGATGCGTTAAATTACCTGTGAGAAATTTAGCTTGTGTAGGCATTTCGCCCATGGTTTTTTGCCTTTATTGCGCCGTTACTAGTATACCTTGAAAGGCAGCGTTAACAGGGATAGCCATGTATGCAACTATAGTTGATTGGCAAGGTTTTGCTTGTTTCGAGCAAAAAAAGCCGCTCCGCACACCTTATGTTGGTGGCGATTGAGCAGCTTCTTTAATATGCGGGGTCAGACCTCAGGTCTGACCTAATCTATAATACTACTTCATAGAAATAGTTGTATTCACACCTTCTGATACTTCTTCTGGCTCAAACCAACGCACCGAAACCGTGTGCGTTTGGGTCCAGAACTGTACTGCTTGCGAACCGTTAGGGCCTAGGTCACCTAGCTTGGAAGCACGGGAACCAGTGAAGCTAAAGTAGGCAACAGGCACAGGGATTGGAATATTGATACCGATCTGACCAACGTCAATGTTGTTTTCGAAGTGACGCGCGTTCCAGCCTGAGTTAGTAAAGATAGACGTACCATTACCATTTGGGTTGGCGTTGATGATATCGATAGCGCTTTGAATGTCGTCGGACTCCATCATACACATCACAGGGCCAAAAATTTCTTGGCTGTATACATCCATGTCGGTAGTAACGTCACTGAAGATAGTGGGTGCCACAAAGTTACCATTGTCATAGCCATCAACAACTGGATCACGGCCATCTAGCAACAAGCTTGCGCCCTGCTCAACACCAGACGCAATCAAACCTTGTACACGTTGCTTGGCTTGTGGGGATACTAGTGGGCCTAGGTCGGCAGCGCGGTTGCTACCAGCATCGATCGTCATGGCCTTGGCCTTTGCTACGATTTCTGGCAACCAGCTCTTCGCTTCGCCAACCAAAATAGCCACAGAGTTAGCCATACAGCGCTGGCCAGCAGCACCAAAGCAAGAACCCAACAAGTGGTTGATAGCTTGATCTTTGTTGGCATCAGGCATAATTACACAGTGGTTCTTAGCACCCATCATGCACTGAGCACGAATACCGGCTTCGCTAGCACGACGGTACAAAGAAGTACCAACGTGAGTAGAACCAATGAAAGATAAAGCCTTTACATCAGGGTGTGAAGCCAGGTGGTTAGCTACATCAGCACCACCGTGTACCACGTTTAGTACACCAGCAGGCAGGCCAACTTCATAAGCTAGCTGCGCCAAGAACATAGTAGAAGTAGGATCTTGTTCAGAAGGCTTTAAGACAAAGGTGTTGCCTAAAGCGATAGCAATCGGGAACATGAAGCAAGGCAACATGATAGGGAAGTTAAAGGCAGTGATACCTACGCCCACACCTAGTGGCTTGTTAAGGGTATAAACGTTAACGTTACCAGCGACGTTGTCAGCTAGTTCGCCAAGCTGTAGCTTCGTTACCATGCAGGCGTTTTCAATCGCTTCGATACCACGGCCAACTTCGCCTTCCGCATCAGGTAGAGTCTTACCGTGCTCTAGGGTAATCAACTCAGCAATATGCGTTGTGTTTTGACGCACTAGGTGCAAGAAAGCCAATAGAAACTGTTGACGCTTGGCCAAGGAAACCTTGCGCCAGCTAGTGAAAGCTTGTTTGGCATTAGCAACGGCTTCGTCGACTTCGTCCAAGGTGGCAAAAGGCACCTGAGCAACAACTTCTTGGGTAGCTGGGTTTAATACGTCGATCCAAGTGCCACTAGTAGAAAAAACTTCTTGGCCATTGATTAACATGGGGACTTTACGAATGCTCATGGTCTGCCTCGTTATTTAACTTAACTAAGTACCCCAATATTGAGGGGCACACAATGGCAGCTACTTTTACACAGTGCAAAGCATTTGGGTATTAGAGAAGTATCTAATATCGGCCGTTTATTAAGCCTATTTTGGGCCGAATACAGGTTCAGGAAAGATTATCAACTCATCCGCTTCTTGCCAGGCTTTAAATTTGGGCATAATCACCTTAAAGGCAGCTGAATCAAGAAACGCTTGTAACCAATCCCGTAGCGCAGAATATTGGCTAGACCAAAACCACTGTGGATCAACGCCGGCAAACTGGCGTACAAATGGCCACAGCGCCAAATCTGCAAGGTCTGGGCTGGTGCCACCCAAATAAGCTTGTTGTTGCAATACAGACTCTAGTGCTTGCAAGGTAACTTCGGCCTTTTGCCGATAGTCGGTTTGCGGGGCTTCTGGGTGACGATCAAAATATTTATAACGATCTAGCCAAGGTTTAAACTCGTCATCGTTGCGTTGCACCCAAGCCAAGGCCTGTGCTCTATTACGTAACAACGCCAGTGGGTCTGATGCCTCTAAAGCCCAAAGCATGATATCTACACTTTCATCTACTACTTGCCCGCTGGCCAACACCAGCACGGGCACCGTGCCTTTTGGTGATGCTTGTAACATAGCTTGCGGCTTGTTTTTTAAGACAATTTCTCGTAGCTCTACTTGGCTTTGGGCGTAATACAAAGCCAAGCGCGCACGCATGGCATAGGGACAACGGCGAAACGAATAGAGTACGGGACTAGTCATTATTAGGTTCCACAAAAAGTGTTGGCAATAATTTGTTCGGCTTGTGGTGGAATTGCTAAATATTGCCATTGAGGGTCATAAGCAAAAGGCTTGCCCGTCGCTGTAAGCAGATCATTGGTGAGACTAAGGTCACCTTTATAGCTGGCCTTAATGGCGGCATCCACAAGGTGGTTGCGGGGTATGAAGATGGGGTTATTTTGCGCCATCAAGGCTAAGCTATCGGCTTTATGCCCTTGCGTTGCTATTACCGCCAGCCACTTCTCTTGCCATGCCATTAGATCATCCGTCGGAGTGTAAACGGCTTCTGGCAATCCGTACTGCTGTTTATCAATGGTCTCATCAGTGACTAGCAAAGCCATCAGGTAACGAAAGCTCAAGGTATAGTCCAAATCCCCGGCTTGCAGAATATGCAACAGCTCGGTCACGAGTTCAGCATGGCTGGCCGTCAAGCCCAGCTTAGCCGCCATAAGTTGCGCATAGGCCTGCTCGTATTGCATCTGATAATCGTTTAGCGCGGTTTGCGCCTCAGCCACCGCTTGGTCTTTATCCTCACCCATAATAGGCAATAAGGTTTCGGCAAAGCGCACTAGGTTCCACTGGCCAATGCCGGGTTGGTTGTCATATCGATAACGACCTTGACGATCAATAAAGCTAAACACCTGTTGCGGGAAATAATCATCCATAAAGGCACAGGGACCATAATCAATGGTTTGCCCACACACCAACATATTGTCGGTATTCATGACGCCGTGAATAAAACCAATGCTCATCCACTGGGCGATCAAGTTAGCCTGCTTAGCAATCACGGCCTGCAACAAATCGAGATAAGGCATGTCACTTGCCGGCATATCAGCAAAGTGCCGGTCACTGACATAATCGGCTAAGGCTTGTACGACTTCTGGCCCTTGCATGGCGGCGTATTGAAAACTGCCAACGCGTATATGACTGTCGGCGATACGGGTCAGTACCGCGCCGGGTTCGGCACCCTGTTGTCGCCAAACATTGTCACCTGTAGCCATGGCAGCCAAGCTGCGACTTGTTGGCACACCCAAGGCCGCCATGGCCTCGCTAACCAGGTACTCTCGTATTACTGGGCCTAAAGGTGAGCGTCCGTCGCCCTGACGGGAATAAGGTGTGACACCGGAGCCTTTGAGCTGTATATCTACACGTGCACCAGCAGGACTGATTAATTCACCCAAAAGATGGGCGCGGCCATCCCCCAAACGTGGGTTGAGCTGGCCAAACTGGTGCCCCGTATAGGCCGTGGCAATACTGCCTTGACCTGCTGCTAGACCCTGTAATGAATGGTTGCCCGACAATACCTGCAAGGCGTCTTCACTGTGCAACCAAGTCTCATCGATACCCAAGTCACTGGCCAAAGCTGTATTCAGCAATAAGCTTTGTGGTTGTGTCACCTCGCCTGGCTGCGCTTTAGAATACATAATTTCTGGCAGTTGGCTAAAGCTCAATTCTAGATTGGGTGCCGATGCGGTATTGGTCATGGAGCCTCTTGTGGTCAAGCCCGAAGTAAAAAGTAGGAGGGGATTAGTTTACCGTAAACAACAGGCCTTGCGCGGCAAATAAACTAAAAACTGCAATATTTTACAAGTCCTAGGCTGCAGAGTTTGGCATAATCATCACACCCTCATTAGTGGCCACAAAGACATGAATCATATTAGCGCCTTCCACAGTGACAATACAGCCGGTGCATCACCGGCTATAGCCCAAGCTATGCTCGAAGCATGCACGGACTTACAGCTACCCTACGGCAATGACCAATACAGCCATCACGTAGAACAGCAATTGTGTGACATTTTTGAAACCCAAGTCAGTGTCTTTCTAGTACCCACGGGTACCGCCGCCAACTGTCTAAGCTTAGCCTGTATGACACCACCTTGGGGAGCCGTGCTATGTCATCCCGAAAGTCATATTAATAACGACGAATGTGGTGCGCCAGAGTTCTTTACCAGTGGTGCTAAGCTCATCAGCGTAGCGGGAGATGACAGCAAAATAAACCCTCATACCTTGGCACAGCAAGCACAAATCAAACGCGGTGATGTACACTCAGTACAAGCAAGCTGTGTGAGTATTTCACAGGCTACTGAAAGCGGCAGTGTTTATAGCCTTGCAGAAATTCAGGCCATCAGCGCGGCCTGCGAAGAGCATAACCTCGCCCTGCATATGGACGGCGCACGCTTTGCCAACGCGCTAGTTAGTTTGGCTTGTACACCGGCCGAGATGACCTGGAAAGCTGGCGTCAAAGCCTTGTCTTTTGGTGCCACCAAAAACGGGGCTCTTGGCGTCGATGCCATTGTCTTGTTTGATCAAAGCTTAGCCAAGGAACTGGCATTTAGGCGTAAACGCAGTGGCCACTTGTTATCTAAAATGCGCTTATTTAGTGCCCAAATGCAGGCCTACTTAAGTGATGATTTATGGCTAAAGAATGCCCACCATGCCAATGCTATGGCCAGCCGTTTAGAGCAGGGGCTAGCCGATATTCCTGGCGTCAGCATGCTCGGTAAAACGCAATCCAATATTTTGTTTTGCCGATTGCCAGATGACTATATTCAACGCTTGCTGGATTTGGGCTTTGGTTTTTATCATGATCGCTGGGGCAAGGGCATAATTCGCTTAGTCACCAGCTTTGCCCATACAGAACAGCAAATAGACTGCTTTATTGACGCCACTTGTCAGCTGGCCGAAGCTAGCATATAGAATATATCCGTTACGGGTAGCTATATGCTGACCGCTACGCACCAGTAGAAACACCTTTATATTGCATGCTAGGGAGATGATCAATAAAATCCCTGTATGAGTCATTTTATTATGAGCACTATGCCATGAGCTTCGAAAGCGCCCTTACATTTTTAGCTGCCATCTTCATATTTGGCATTACGCCCGGCCCTGGTGTATTTGCCATTCTGGCTCGTGCTCTGCTACATGGTGCGCGATCCTGCTTAGCCCTATCCTTGGGTATGATTGTTAGTGATATCGTCTACCTAGTCGCTGCCTGCTTCGGTCTTGCCGCCCTAGCAACACACTGGGGCGAGGTATTTATGGTGGTACGTATCGTCGGTGCTCTTTATCTAGTTTATTTGGGCTATTTGATGTGGACGGCACCAGTGAATCTAGATGTGAACGCAAACGACAACCAGCAAAGTAAGCGCATGGGTTTTTTGCAGGGCTTTTTGATCTCTGCTTCTAACCCCAAAGTGATTTTGTTTTATATTGCTTTCTTACCGACGTTTATCGACCTTACCGTGCTTTCGGCGGCCGATATTGCCTTGGCTTCAGGTCTAACCTTTGTCGGACTACTAACAGGTCTTATGCTGATTGCCATGTTTGCTTCCAAGGCACGCAACTGGTTTAAGTCCGAGCGTGCTATGAAAGGCCTAAACCGTAGCGCAGGCTCACTCATGATAGGTGCTGCGGCCTACCTAGCCAGCCGCAGCTAGGGAGTATTTGTAAGGAACATAATGAGAAATGCACTGGTATTTACAAGATCACAAAAAATAAGCACCATCCTGCTTATTCTGCTGTCCTGTGCCAGCCTCTTTTTGCGTCAAGAAAGCACTTCCAGCGGCACTTATTTGTTGGCTATATTGGGCTGGCCCCTAATCATATTCTGCCTCAATTTAATTCAAAATCGTAAACTGGAATACGTTACCAAAGACCAGGAACAAGCTACTGATTCAGCGCAAAAAGACAGCAAATAGACCCTACCGCACGCACCACACAAACTTGATCTACTCATTCATACTAGCGTACCAAACACCAGCCCCAAACTAACAGCGCCCACCAAACCCAAGCCCAAGTAAGCAACAAATACGCCCGGCTTCACTAGACTCCACACGGCGGTCATAGCAGGAATCGAGCTGATAGCTCCAGCCAACATAAAGGCCATGCCTGATGCCGCACTCATACCCTGTGCCATAAGACCTGCCACCAATGGCGGTGCCACATAGCTATTCAAATAAGCTGGCATACCCACTAGGGCACTTATAATCACGGCAGTAACGCCTTCACCACCAACCACTTTGGCGATCATGGCGGCTGGTACATAGGTGATTAACAAAGCCTCTAGCAAGTAAGCCACAGCAAGCCACTTGAGTAAAAAAGCACCGTTTTCTAACAGCTGATCTTTAAACACTTGCAGGCGCTCGGATGCGCCCCAAAACCGCCAATGGGGTTTGCCACCTTGACCCAAACCCACACCACAACAGCTACCAATTGGTGTGTCTTTCAAAGGGTTACGGAAGGATGGCAAAGCCATCAACAATTTCACACCAAAACCACCCACTAAACCCATAACAACCGCGGCCACTGCCTTGGCCGCCGCAAACTGCCAACCTAAAGCGCCAGCGGTAATCAACAAGGTTGGCGGATCTATTAACGGTGACGATAACCAGAAGGCCATCACCGCTGATAGTGGCGCGCCCAGGGCCAATAAACCAGAAATAAAGGGGATTACCTCACAAGAACAAAAAGGTGCTAAACCACCCATTAAGGCCGCCATAAAAATCATGCGTACTTCCCGACCCTCAAAAGCCTTAGCCACCATATGCTCAGCACCGCTGGCTTTGAGATAGGCAATCATCAAGATAGCGAAAACAATGTACGGCAAGGTACCTGACAGGGCGTTGACAGCAATAGCCATCACATCAGTCCATTGCTGGCTATCCAACACCCAAACCGAAGCCGGAATCAACCACACCAGGCTCCAGGCAGTCATCACATAAGTTCGCCAGATCGACGCCACTTGCACTAAGGCTTTATTCGCTGGCGGCGCTGCAGTAGTTGGCTCGCAACAGCTAGCGGTCTTCGGAGGTTCATTATCGCAACAGCCCTTGCTCATCATCGACGCCTAAAATGTGTTATATCAGTCACATTCGATGCAGCATTCATGAATTAAGAACTCAGCCAGTATTCGAATGTGGTCAAAATTGGCGCGGCTTATAAGCTCACGCCCCTGTTTACTTTGTATCACCAAATTACCGGCAACTAGGTGCTTAAGGTGGTGTACTAGGGTTGAAGTAGGAATCTGCAAGCGTTGTTGAATGTCTTGGGTGTTGATGCCCTCATCGCCCACACGTACTAGCAAACGCAGTACCTGCAATCTTGCGGGGGCGCCGGCGGCGGCAAAACCGCTAGCGGCAATTTCTATAGGTAGTAGTTCTGTATTCATACAAATAACTATAAAACTAGTTTTATAGTTATTCAAGATAAATTTACCAACTAATCAAAATTAGTGACAACCAATCTATTGCGCTAACCACCAACGCAAATGTTGCAACATCAACTGTGGTGCACCTAGCAAGCGGCGACTTTGGCGTGTCACCAAATGTACTTCGCCATTTTGCAGTAGGGCGTGATCAATAGGTACGCAAGCTAGCAAGCCCATTTGAACCTCTTGGCGCACCACAAATTCTGGTAATACCGTCATTCCCTGCTGACTTTGCGCAAATTGTTTGAGGGCAGCAATGGCATTGGTGACTAACTGAGGTTGTAGTTGAATGCGCTGTTCGAACTCGGCCATAGCCAACAACTGACGGATGCCAAAGTTGTCGGTCTGTAGAGCTAAAGGGTAATCCAACATATCTGAGACAGCCAAGTTGGCATGTGAAGCTAAAGGGTGATCTGGCGCCATTACGCATTGCAACGGCTGCCTAGATACATGATGTGAGCTGATACGCGGATGCCGAGGAGGATGAAACACCAATCCCATGTGCACCTCGTCCAACTCTACCTGACGGATCACCTCGTTGGTGCCGGCAAAGTGCAGTTGATAGCTAACTTGTGGATAAGCCTGCTGCAAAGATGGCAAGGCTTCGCCCACCAAGCTATTAACAAAACCTTCGCCTACGGCCAAGTCAACATGCCCTGCCTGCAAGCCATGCAGGTCTTCCAAGGCTGCCACACAGGTTTGCTCTAAGGCTTGGGTTTGCTGCACATACTCTTGCAGCACACACCCAGCTTCCGTCAGTTTAACGCCACGTCGGCCACGCTCCACTAGCTGGTTACCTAGCTGCGCTTCCAATTTGGATATCTGGCGACTGACCGCCGACGGCGCCACATTCAACTGATCAGCCGCGGCCCTGACGGTACCTAATTGTACCGCCGTGTTAAAGTAATTTAAGCCTTTATGGCTGAGTTTCAGCATGGGGGTAAATTTCAATAATGGTGTTACCGGCATAGCTTGGAGGAATACGTAAGCCACCGTCCCTAGTCAAGATATGCGCTACGTCGTTGGCTTCTAATACGGCCCTTGCCGCAGCCATATCTTTGCTAGTCACGCGAATGGCCACGCCAGTTGGCAAGCTCTGATTAGGCAAATCTAACTGCACACCGTGAAAGCGCTGATGCACATAGACTGGCGACAGAATTTCGAAGCAACCACGGTCGGTCTGCACTTCCAAACCCCATTCAAACTGGCTGATGGCCGCGTCACCGTAAATACCAGCGAAGCGTTCACGCAAAGAAGCTGGGTTGCTCGCCACGTAGGTCACGCGCACAATACCATCGGCGCCGTTGGGATGCTGCATCCAGTCCTCAACCCATACTAAGTGAGGCTTATGTTGATGACAGAAAAAATGAGAAATAGCTGGTTGCTGTTCATTGATCAGCATCACTAAGGACACCACGGCTTCTTCTTCACTACCATCTGGGCGATGTGCGATGCGTCTAAAGTCCACAATACCGTCGTTACTAACTTGCCGCGCTTCCATTAGGGCATGATCCGCTCGCGCGTCTTCACTGTGCAAGGCCACTAAGGAAATGCCCTCCCGATGCCGTATGCTGTTGTCGATAAAACGCCCAAAGGCAAAACCTCGGTCGTTTTCCATATCCAACAAACTAGCGTCGTAAACACTAATTAACTCAATAAAATTATCGGGAAACATTAACAAATGATTGTCAGTGCCCCACGGATGATGATGACGAGGGTTAATAAAAAAACCCAAGCGTTCGTAGTCAGCCGCAACCTTATCCATATCGCGGACTGCCACTAGAGGGTGATCAATACCTAGATGATTTTTCATACCTGCCTCCAAAGGTTATTGTATCAATAACTCATCATTACGAATCTAGCCGCTCCGTCTTTGCGAGCACTCTATATCGTCATTGCGTACCCAAAGCACTCCCTTCGGTCGCGGGGCAGGCTCAGCGCAGCGCAGCAATCTTTCTCAGTATTGCACCTCGCCTGCTAGAGGTTGCCGCGCTTCGCTCGCAATGACGGGGCGGTGTTCCTCGCAATGACGGGACGGTGTTCCTCACAATGACTATAAATAGGCCTTTGCCGCCGGCCCTAATACAGTGGCACCAGGGGCCACGGGTTTTACCACCACCGCGCCAGCACCTACTTTTGCACCTGCACCGACCTCTATATTACCCAAAATCTGGGCCCCACAGCCAATAAACGCACCCCGGCGAATTTTCGGATGGCGGTCACCCGACTCTCTTCCCGTACCCCCTAAGGTAACACTCTGGAACAGCACCACATCATCTTCCACCACGGCCGTTTCGCCAATTACAATACCCACAGCATGATCCATAAAGATACCTTGCCCAATACGTGCTGCTGGATGAATGTCGACCCCAAAACAGGTTACCATGCTAGCCTGAATAAAGGCCGCCAAAGGCTGCTGATCAAGCAGCCAATAAGCATGGGCCAAGCGATAACTTTGCAAAGCTTGGTAACCACCAAAATACAACAACGGGGTGTAATGATCTTTAATAGCCGCATTGGCCCTTAACTGACATAGTAAATCCGCCTGCGCCGCCTCAAGCAGCTGCGGCTGGTGAGCATACATAGCCACAAATTCTTGTTGCCATGCGTCTACTTGATCTTGTTCCGTAGCTGGCAATAATTGTTGTGCCAAAATTGCGGCTAAGGCCTCAGCCATATTGTCT
>DPHB01000024.1:82613-83368 GCA_003521845.1 Oceanospirillaceae bacterium
GCCTGAATGGTATGCCACAAATTGGAGACATCAATTTCACGTTCATAACCTGCCATCTGCGCCCCCTTAAGCGACAGAATAACCAAACTGAGCAAGCGGCTCAGCCGCCGTCTCTACCCACACGCTCTTGGTTTGGGCGTATTCCATCAAACCTTCGTAGCCACTAGAACGGCCATAGCCACTGTCGCCAAAACCACCAAAGGGCGCCATCACATTAATGGCTTTATAGCTATTTACCCAAAAGGTTCCGGCCTTGATTTGAGCCGCCATACGATGTGCACGCCCCACATCTGCCGTCCACACAGCACCGGCCAAGCCAAAGCGCGTATCATTGGCGATAGCCACAGCTTCGGCTTCATCAGTAAAAGGTATTACTGACAATACGGGGCCAAATATTTCTTCTTGCGCTACAGCCATGGCATTGTCTACCCCGGCTAACACGGTAGGCGCCTGAAAGTAACCATTCTCGCCGCCGTCAATTTGTCCCACGCCACCAATGACTAGCTGAGCACCCGCATCAACACCACTTTGCACCAAGTTCTGCACATGGTCAAATTGGCGCGCATTGTGAATTGGCCCCACAGTGGTGTCTTCCAACCATGGTAAACCTAACTGTAATTTGCTAGCAGCAGAAGCCACGCGCTCGACTACTTGCTCATAAATAGACGCTTGCACTAGCAAGCGTGACCCGCTCACACAGCTTTGGCCTGCGGCTGAGAAAATAGCCGCTTGCGCGCCAATCACCGCCCGATCCA
>DPHB01000024.1:83595-85294 GCA_003521845.1 Oceanospirillaceae bacterium
GTGCGCAAAGCCGCCGCCTGAGCGATTTTACTGCCCGTGGCAGGCGATCCGACAAACACCACCTTGCCTGTTTGTGGCTGGGCAATAGCTTGGCTAGCCGTAGTATGGCCATACCCATTTATGATGTTGACCAAACCACTAGGTAAACCCGCCTGCTGCACCACATAGCCAAGCACCGTGGAACTCAAAGGCGTCAACTCAGATGGCTTCAACATGACGCCATTACCGGCACAAATAGCCGGGGCAACCTGCCAACCACAGGTAAACACCGGTGCATTCCAGGGGGTAATTTGGGTCACCACACCAATCGGTTCGTGGCGAGTATAGGTTAGGTGACTAGTCGGCACCGGCAGCACCTGCCCGGTCAGCTTGTCGCACCAACCAGCGTAGTATTCAAACATTTCGGCCACCTTGGCCACTTCTACACGGCAATCGCGAATAGGCTTGCCAGCGCTGAGGGACTCCAACCAAGCTAGGTCATCGGCAACGTCACGAATGGCCTGGCCACAAGCATACATTAAGCGCCCACGCTCAGCAGCGGTCTTGGCCCACCAGTGTTTTTGGCCCGTTTCTGCTGCTTGCGCCGCCTGCACAACTACCGCTTCTCCTGCATCAAGGTAGGACAGAAACACCCCACCTGTCGCCGGATTAACCAGGTCTATCTGCGCCCCTGTTCCCGCTAGCAACTGCCCATCAACAAAGCTACCGAACAAGCTAGTGTCAGTCGTACCGGCTGTAACCAAAGAAGGCAGTAATTTGCCTAATAGCTGGCTAATTAGAGCCCTGCCGTGATCTTGCATATGAGAATGTTTAGAAGTCATGATAAGTCATCCTATAGTTCGCTTGCCGTTAGCCACGGCAAGCATTAAAGCCCGGGCACCGTATGTATAATGCGGTTAAAGTCGTCGCCATCGGCCTGTGTTTCACTACTGGCTTGCCAGGTGCCCAAGACTTGCTGGGCCATGGCTAGGTCCAAGCCCGTACTTTCTACAAGTTCGGCCGCCAAAGCCAAATCCTTACGCATAAGCCCCATGGTGAAGCCAGAATCAAAAGCCTCACTCAAAACCCATTTAGGAAAATTCACTTCGCTGACACCACTGCGGCCAGAACCGGCGTTGATGCCTGCCAGTAACTTTTCTGCATCCAATCCAGCCTTGTTACCAATGGCAACGGCTTCGGCCGTAGTCAGTAGATGAGCCGCACACAAGAGGTTATTAATCAGTTTAGCGGCGTGGCCACTGCCGCTTTCACCTAGGTGCACCCACTTGCTGCTTAGGGCTTGTAAAATGGGCTGCGCTTGCGGCAAAGCGGCCTCATTGCCGCCCACTAACATGACCATAGTTCCGGCATGAGCACCTGCGGGGCCACCACTAACGGGCGTATCAAGGAAGGCATGGCCTGCTTGCTGCATTTGCACGGCCAAAGCCTTGCTTACTTCTGGCTTCGAGGTCGAGGTATCCATAACGAGGGTGTTGGCCTGAGCATGGGCTAATACACCCTCTGCACCGGCAATTACCAAGGCTACGTGTTCGGCTTTTGGTAGAGAAATGATAAGCTGTTTAGTTTGCTGACACAGGGCTTGCACATGCGGGCAAGTCTGTACACCTAGGTCTTGCGCTAGCTGCATTGAAGAGGCAGCGACATCGGTGCCAAATACCTGATAGCCTTCGCGCAGCAAGGTGGCGCACATGCCACGCCC
>DPHB01000024.1:85563-102360 GCA_003521845.1 Oceanospirillaceae bacterium
TAAATACAATAAATAGCTTTTATTTAGATTTATGTTGCTATAATTGCAACACACTAAAACTTGTTCTAAAGCATAAACTTCCGACTTAAAAGTCGGTAAAATGCAGTTTGTTATTGATTTGGAGGTTTCGAACATGAGTCAACAAGCTAGCCCACAGCCCGTCCGCCACCCTATTTATGGACAGGACGACGCTTCATACCAAGCGGCCGGAGGACTGCAAGGCTTAACCAGACTAGTCGATGATTTCTACCATGTTATGAGCACCCTGCCAGCAGCAGCACGCATTCGCGCCATGCATCCGCAAGACCTTACTGTATCCCGTGACAAGCTAGCACTCTTCTTGAGCGGCTGGCTAAATGGCCCGCGTTTGTTTTCCGCCAAATATGGCAAGGGCATTTCCATGCCTCGCGCCCACACACACCTGCCTATTGTGGAGGAAGATAAGGTGGCATGGATGAGGTGTATGGAACTAGCCCTGCAACAGCAAGACTACGAAGATGAATTCAAAGCCTACTTGTTAGCCCAGCTCAACGTGCCAGCCAGCCGCATAGTTACCTTGTGTGAGCATCAGTCAGTAAGCGGCTGATGTCACTGCTGTTAGCATACCGCACCACACAAGGATGAACACTGTGCCCCAAGAGGGTCTGGTGCTTGCGGATGGTGAAAAACATCAAACTCATATTGACGCTGTTGCAAGGTCATGCCAAACACTTGCTGGTTGGCCTTATCCACTAATATATGCAAATCTTGCTGATTAATTAGGCCCATACGCAACATCGCATCGGCATAGCCATTGCAGTAAGCTCGACGCTCTTGTGGCATCACCTTGTCGCGTTTATAAACCCGATAGGTGTCCTGTAAAAGCTGATTAAAATGTTCTAAGGTAAATGGGGGTTTCTGGTCGAGAGAAGAAGTATCCAAAGCGCACATCCTGTACAATAGTCACCCTCACTTGAGCATGGATGACTGAATTATCCTTGACTTTATTTAACTGTATACAGCGCTGGAAATCAATACCATCATGCAAGAAATAATAATCAACTTCGAACCCGTCGAGCTTTATAAAATACTAAAATTTGAAGGCTTAGCGGAAAGCGGCGCACAAGCCAAACAACTTATTGCCGATGGCCTAATCAAGGTTAATGGCGAATTAGAAACTCGCAAAAGACGCAAAATGCTCAACGGCGACAAGATCGACCTTGCTGGCCAAGCATTCATACTTAAATTGGCTTAGTGGCACCTTCACTCGCTATCAATTGCCATAAACTGGTACTTTAATTTACTCACTTAATTAGGCTATGGTGTCGGTCTAATCAACGGCTGCAAGCCTATAAGGTAATAGACCATGAGTATCAGTATCGCCTACCCAACCAGTGCCGACAAAGAACAGTGGCAAAACCTGTATTACGGTTATGCCAGCTTTTATAAAATGCCTATGAACCAAACTATATTGGATCAGGTATGGAACTGGATCCATGATGACAAGGAAAAATTTCATTGCCTTCTCGCCAAGGATGAAAGCGGCCAAGCTGTTGGCTTTATGCATTTTCGCGCTATGGTATCACCCTTACGTGGCGCCCACGTGGGCTTTTTGGATGACTTGTTTGTCTTACCCGAATGCCGCGGCGAACAGATTGTTGAGCAGTTGTTTGCCCGCTTAGAAGAAGAAGCCAAACAACAAGGCTGGCCCGCTGTACGTTGGATTACCGCGGAAGACAACTACCGCGCCCGTGCTGTTTACGACCGCCTATCTGACCAAACCATTTGGAAGACTTATCAGCTTAATGTGAAGCGCTAAGACCTAAACGGGACAGGCACTTCCCTGCGGAAAAAGCCAGTCCCCAGTGTTGCAAAATTATTCGGGGACTGGCTCTTATTTATTCGCGCAGCGCATAAAAAGTGCCTGTCCCTTGCCTATCGAAGCACGACTCAAACTGAACAGACATTTCCCTCTAACCTAAATGGGACAGGCACTTCCCTGCGGGAAAAGCCAGTCCCTACAGTATTATTTACAGCTGCGCCACGTAGTCTAGCAAGGCCTCTAACTCACTAGTTAAAGGTTCTTGCCCCGTAAAGCCAAGCAAATAACCACGCACATAGTGCACCCGCTGCTGTAAAGATTCTTGTAAATCAACCAAATGATAGCCCACCTGCGTGAAGTACAGCATCCGGGCTTTTATCTCGGCATCATCCTGAACATAGTTAAAACGCAGATACATGTCGGTCAAAGCATCGAGGCACTGCCTATCGGATTGGCGTACCTGCGCCATCACATCAGCAGAACGCCGACCCCACTCGCGTACCGCAAAATCCAGCTTGGTGCTAAATAGGCGTTCATCGATGGCACAATAAAACACCCGACACACGGCTTCGGTAATGGTTGCCGAGGGTATTTGAGTTTGCTCAATAAAGGCACGGGTATTTTGTTCTTGCCAATGCTCTAGCAGAGCATTAAGCAAATCTTTACGATCATTAAAATACCAATAAAAACTGGATCTGGAGACACCAAGGTGGGTGCCAATGGCTTGTATTTTAACCGCTTCCTCACCCTGCCTAACTAACAACTCATGGGCCACTCGCAGCCAATCGTGGCGTGTCACCTTGGTATGGCTCGGCTGAGACGCTTGTTTCTGTAGATCGTCCTGACCTTGTGTTTGCATGCTTAGCTCTCTGGCAGGGCACCGCCCTGCTCTGTGCGGCGGGCGACAAATTCTTCTAATTCACCCATGGCAGCACTACCAATATCAATTTGTGAACCGGCATCCACGATAGCTTGCCACACACCGGTGGCTCTTTGGGTGGCGGTTTGTGCACCGCGTTCGGTCCACTGACCAAAGTTAGACCAGTCATGCACAATGGGGTCATAAAACTGGGTTTGGTAACGCTGCATGGTATGTTCACAGGCAAAAAAGTGCCCACCCGGGGCCACTTCGGCTATGGCAGAAAAACCAAGGTCGTCCTCACTGACAGCAACGGGCTGCAAACTTTCCGCAAGAATCTGCAACATCTCTATATCCGTAATAAACTTCTCATAGGACACGGACAAGCCTGCTTCCAACCAACCTGCCGCATGCATAATCAAGTTGGCGCCGGCTTGCACCGCACCCCAGGTGCCCATTTGCGTTTCGTGGGCGGCTTGCGCATCCGCCACGGCGGCCGCCGAACCACCAGCGGAACGCCATGGCATATTGACATAGCGTGCTAGCTGTCCAGCAATCAAGTTGGCATGAAACTGTTCCGGTGTACCTAAAGCTGGGGAACCGCTTTTCATATCCACGTTGGAGGTAAAGGTGCCGTAGCACACTGGCGCACCTGGATTAACTAACTGGGTTAACGTCACGGCCGCCAAACACTCAGCATGACTCAAGGTCATGGCGCCGGCTGGGGTAATGGGTGCCATGGCTCCCATAAGAGTAAAGGGCGTTACCACAGACACCTGCCCGAAACGGGCAAAGTCAATCAAGCCCTGCCCCATAGGAATGTCTATTTGTCTGGGCGAATTGGTATTGATAACGGTAAAGCACCAAACGTGGTTTTTAAATTCTTGGTCACTAAGACCACGCCCTATGCGCAACATTTCGAAACTATCTTCTACCTGTGGCGTACCCCGGGAAAAGATAAAAGGCACCTTGTCCGTGAGGGTTAGCTGGGCTTCCATAAAAGCATAATGGCGCTGGTTGTTAGGCACATCTTGCGCCTCCACTACAGGCGCCATTAGGTTCAGCACATCATAATGCTGGGTCAACAAACACAACTCTTTGAAATCGGCAAAACTACCCGGCCTGCGGCCACGTTTTAGATCCGTAGCATAGGGACAACCACCGGCCGACTGCATAACAATGCGCCCTGGGGCAAATTCCACATCCCTTAGACGACTCCCGCCCTTAAGCGTGATAGTAGCCGGCACTGTTGCTAAGGCCTGTTCGACTAGGTCACGACCGATATAAACCATATCGTCATCGCCTAGTCGCGCCCCCGCCTCAGCAAAAATAGCTTTAGCTTGCGGCAACAAGACCTTGATACCTAGCTCTTCTAACACACGTAAAGACGTATCATGCAAAGCCGCCACCCGATCTTCGGACAAGGCCTGCATGGGCGGATAAGGATTCATGACCTGACGATAATTGGTCTGGCGCAGCGGTTTATTTGGCGCTGAATCTCGTCTAGCACGACGCCCTCCAGAGCGCCGTCCTTGAACCTTATCCTGCTGCTCCATACTCACGCCCGCATCACCTTGCCTTGTGGATCATAGGGTGATGCTGCTACCACGCGACAAGTGCGCTCCACACCAACTAGGTGCACGCTCAGTTCGGTACCCGGTACTGCCAAGTCCTTGTTGACCAACGCCATAGCGAGGGATTTTTGTAATGTGTGGCCATAGGCGCCAGAAGTCACAAAACCGATACGCTTGCCGTCATGCCAAATAGGCTCATAACCACTGGCGTCGGCATCGACGGCGTCCACTTCTAAAGTAACTTGAACTTGTTCTGGGCCGCCTCCGTCGCGCTCTGCCAAGGCAGCATCACGACCTACAAAGTCGCCCTTTTCCCAATCGATCCAACGATCCATGCCCGTCATTCCGGCCGTATAGCCTTGAGTAAATTCTGCGGACCAGATACCAAAGCTCTTTTCAATACGTAGGCTTAGCAAGGCATTAAAACCGATTTCTTTGATACCAAATTCGGCACCCGCTTCTAGTAACATACGGCGCAAGGCAATATGCTCAATAGCGTGGCAATGGATTTCGTAACCCAGTTCGCCACACACGGACAAACGGCCCACCTTGGCATTAATCATGCCCACATCTAACTGGCGACAGGCCATAAACTTGAAGCCTTCGCCGCTAATATCTTCGTGACACAGCTTTTGCATGATCTTACGCGCATTAGGCCCCGTAACAGAGAAGCCCACCATGGTATCGGACACATCTTCGACCGTGACCTCGCCTTCAAGATAATCGTTGAACCAGCGCATGTGCCAAGCACGTAGATAATAGGAACCAGTAACCCAATAGCTGCCGTCACCCCAGTTAAAGATGGTTAAATCGCCTTTCATCTTGCCGTTCGGGGCTAGCATAGGCGCTAACTTGGCACGCCCTGGTGCCGGTAGCTTGGAGGCCATGATCTTATTCAACCATTTTTCTGCATCGGGGCCCTTCACTTCAAAACGAGAAAAGGCGGTAATGTCCAACAAGCCTGCCTGTTCGCGCACCGCCTTACATTCAGCAGCCACTATGTCATGCACATTGGAACGCTTTAAAGTCAGATTTTCTTCAAATTCTTCGGGGGCAAAATACAGCGGTACTTCTAGGCCCCAGCTCTGGCCCCAACGGCAACCTGCAGCGCTCATACCTTCATAGGCAGGCGCCATCTTGACGTTACGGCCCGCTGGTAACTGCTCGTTAGGATAGGACATAACAAAACGGCGGGAATAAAATTGCCCCGTGGTTTCCTTGATATATTGTTTGTTGTTGGCAAAGTCACCATAACGGGCCACGTCCATGCCATACACATCGGCTTCTGGCTCACCATGAATCATCCACTCAGCTAGCGATTTACCAACGCCGCCGCCTTGGAGGAAACCGGCCATAACGGCACAAGCAACCCAATAACCATCTTTGCCAGGTACGGGGCCAACGAGCGGGTTGCCATCGGGGGAGAAGGTAAAGGCACCATTGACCCAAGTTTTAATACCCACATCATTGAGCGCCGGATAACGGTCAAAAGAATAGGCAAGTTCGTTTTCGATACGGTCAAAGTTTTCTTGCAACAGCTCAATACCGTAATCCCATGGCGCCCCATCCATCATCCAATGTTGATGCTGCAGCTCATAGATACCGATCAACATGCCATGCTGATCCTGACGCATATAGGTAAAGCCGTCTGGGTCTACAGTCATCGGCAGCTCTTTATCGAGAGCAGCAACCTGAGGAATATTATCGGTAATGAGATAGTGATGTTCTAACGGCGATACTGGCAGCTCCACGCCAGCCATACGTCCCACTTGCTTGGCCCATAAGCCGGCGGCGTTAACCACATGTTCACAGGTGATAACGCCCTTGTCGGTGGTGACCTTCCAGCCACCGGCAACCTGCTCTAGACTTTCTACCTTGGTGTGTTCAATGACTTCAGCGCCGTGTTTCTTGGCAGAACCTGCATAGGCATGCACGGTGCCGGTGGTATCTAAGTAGCCTTCACGATCGGCCCACAAGCCACCTAAAACGTCGTCAACGTTCATGGCTGGATTCAATTCACCACACTCTTGTGGGGTCACCAAACGGCAATCTTCGATACCAATGGTTTGGAATACACGGTAAGCACCTTGCAACCATTCCCAGCGTTCTGGCGTGGTAGCAATGGTCAAGCCACCGGTCATATGCAGGCCAATTTGCTGGCCCGATACAGATTCTATTTCATCAAATAAATCAATGGTATAAGCCTGCAGCGCAGCAATGTTTGGGTCGGCGTTCAAAGCATGAAAACCACCTGCCGCGTGCCAGGACGAACCCGCAGTAAGAATAGAACGCTCGATCAAACAAACGTCACTCCAGCCAAACTTGGCTAAATGATAGAGTACAGAAGCGCCGACCACGCCACCGCCGATGACAACCACGCGATATTCAGATTTCATGTGCTGAGCCTATTACGAAAGATATTTATAATTCAATAATGCGAATATAATTCACTCTAGACACCACTGTCTAGATATCTCTAATCAGCCTGCTACAAAATAAAAAGGGTCATTGCCCAAGCTTCAACTTATGCGTGCAAATTGGGAGATTCAGTATATCTCGCCATGCAAGGCTAGCTGAGTCAAGTAGAGGCGCATATCAAGTTCAAGCTGATGGTAGTCGCTAGACATGTGACAACACAGTTTGTAAAAGGCTTTATTGTGCTCCATTTCCTTTAAATGCGCTAACTCATGAACCACAATCATCCGCAGAAAGGCTTCTGGGGATTTCCTAAATACATCACTAATTCTAATTTCGTTTTTACGCTTGAGCTTATTACCCTGCACTCGCGATATAAGCGTATGCAACCCAAGCGCATTTTTAATGGCATGGATTTTGGGGTCATACATGACCTGGCTTAGGGGCGCAGACTTTTTGACATATTGGTTTTTGATGGATAACGCGTACTCTCGCAGGGATTTGTCATTCACAAACGCGTGTGTTGTCGGGTATTTGTTAAGCAGATAGTCCGACAAATTATTATGCTCGATCAGCTGTATAGCTTGGTCTTTAACCTGCTGAGGGTAGCTTGAAATATAGGTTAATGTGGGCATTGGTTTTAGCAAACTGTGGCCACTCCGATACTGGTCTGTGGTAAGCTCAGTTTTGAGGCATATTCTGCATTGCCATTGCCTGAGCCAATATTATTTCTATACCTAAATTATGCGCAAAACTGATAAAAAAATCGACCATCAACTGAGGCTAGTGTTAACGGATGTGTGCGAAATGGCACTCAAGGATATTAATGGCTTTTGCTGGCTAACGCACCTTGTTAATTACGCCAACTTTCCTCAAAGCCTAAAGGTTGTGTGTGTGTTCGACAGCAACGACAATCTGGCGGATTTTTTGGAGCAAAACAACAACCGTAAACTAAATTCTTTGATTCAAGCCAAGCTGCTTGAAGCCAACGTTCAGTTAAAGGACGTGGCCAAGCACATTACTTATGACACCGAGCAAGGTTGCGCAGAAGAACATCAGGGCAAATGGGCTGATCGGTTACATAGGCTAGCGCAACCTCGTCATTGAGTACTAGTACGGCTAGAACTGCTCCCAATAGGGTTCACCAGCAAAGCAAGTGACTAGATGATCAATAAACAAGCGTGTGCGTCGAGGCAGGTATTGCGATTGGGGGTAGACCGCATAAGCATGCTCGGAGTGCATGCTAACATGGGGCAAGATTGGCACTAAACGCCCTGCTTTCAAAGCTTGGTAACCAATAAAGTTAGGTACAGCTGTAATACCTAGCCCCTGCTCTGCCATATGCAACAGCGCATCACCATTGTTAGCCACAAAGCGCGTGGGCAGGTTAACTGTTGCCGTTTCTCCCGCCTCAGTGGTCCAGGTATAACGCCCCGAGGACATGGACGAATACTTCAGGAAAGGATGATGTGCCAAATCCTGCATAGTCTTTATAGCCGTATTGTTGGCTATGTACTCAGGACTGGCACAAAGTGTAAAGCCGATGGCACACAAACGTCGCGCTTGTAACTGAGAATCCGTTAAATTGCCGATACGAATAGCCAAATCAAAACCGTCTTCTACTAAGTCCGCACGACCATCATCGTAGATTATTTCTAGTTCTACCTTGGGATGCTGCAACATAAAATCCTTGAGAGGAGCACTCAAGTGAGCTATACCAAAAGACAGAGGTGCCGAGATCCTTATCTTGCCTTTGGCTTCGGCAGACGCTTCTGCCACATCTGAGTACAGGGCTTCCACACCGGGTAGTAGATTTTTCGCCTGCTGATAAAACAATTGTCCACTATCCGTGAGCTTCTGTGTACGTGTAGTCCGTGCCAGTAGTTTCACCCCCAGCTCGGCTTCTAAGCCTGACAAGGTTTTACTAACGGCGGATTTGGTTTGAAATAACTGCGCCGCAGCACGACTGATACTGCCGGACTCAACAATACGTACAAACACCTGCATCTGCTCAAATCGCCCCATGCTTCCTTCTCTCCTGACCATTGTTAACTATTTGGAAACAGTGAGTTTAATATTGTCTTATTTATCATCATATTTCAATGCAATAAACTCAACCCACTAACTTATTAAAGCAATCGTTGAGAGAAAACTATGCAGCAACTACAGCAACTCAGTGCCCCCCTTGGCCGCCTCATGTTAAGTGCCATTTTTATCATGTCCGGCCTCGGCAAGATTACAGGCTATGCCGCCACCCAAGGCTACATGGAAGCCATGGGTGTCAGTGGCAGCCTACTACCACTAGTGATTATTGTGGAAATTGTTGCCGGCTTTGCCGTACTGCTAGGCTGGCAAACTCGAATGGCCGCTTTAGGACTAGCGGGCTTTACTTTACTGTCTGGCATTCTATTTCACGGCGATTTTAGCGACCAAACACAAATGATCATGTTTATGAAAAACGTCAGCATAACCGGTGCGCTACTACTGCTAGTAAACTTGGGCGCCGGTAGTTATAGCCTTGATCAACGCCGTCAAAACACCCTTGATGCAGCCAAACCGTAAACCCGCAAGGGTTAGGAGTAATACCTAATGTCTCAAGCTCGCCAAATTTTGCAACAATTCCAAGGCACGCCCACTAGCGATGGCGCGGGTGTCAGCCTTACCCGCCTTATCGGCAGCCGTAACCTAGACATGTTGGACCCATTTTTGATGCTGGATTATTTTGCCAGCGACCAGCCGAATCAGTATTTAGCTGGTTTTCCAGAACACCCTCACCGTGGCTTTCAGACAGTGACCTATATGCTAGCTGGCAGCATGCGCCACAAGGACAGCCTCGGTAACGAAGGTGTCATTGATCAGCATGGTGTGCAATGGATGAGCGCCGGCCGTGGTGTTATCCATGCGGAAATGCCAGAGCAGAAACAAGGACTAATGCAGGGTTTTCAACTGTGGGTTAACCTACCGGCCAAAGACAAGATGAGTGCACCGGCTTATCAGGAATTTCCAGCCGAGCAGCTGGCCGAGGAAAAGTTAGCACAAGGCGGCCTAGTCCGCGTGATTGCAGGGACTACTAAGCAAGGTACTCAAGGTCCGGTAAAGCAACTCGATATCGACCCCATTTATATGGACATTAGCTTGCCTCAAGGCACCAGCTTTGAGCAACCCCTTAGCATGAGCGCCAATGCCTTTGTCTATGTCATTGACGGTAGTGTAGCCATTGCCAATAGCACTATTAGTGAAGGTAACATGGCTATTCTTAGCCCCGGTGATGAAGTCATCTTAGAAGGTCTGTCGCCAACAGCGCGGGCCTTGTTGGTGGCTGGCGAACCGATTGGTGAGCCCGTAGCCAAGGGTGGCCCCTTTGTTATGAATACTCGTGAAGAGCTGATGCAAGCCTTTCAAGACTTTCAAACAGGGCGCTTTCTCTAGGAGATACACATGGGATTATTAATCAACGGCCATTGGCATGACCAGTGGTATGACACCAAGGCCACAGGTGGCGAATTCAAACGCAGTGACGCTGTCTTTCGCAATTGGATTACCACAGACGGTAGTGCTGGCAGCAGCGGTGTCGGTGGCTTTAAAGCCGAAGCTGGTCGCTATCATTTGTATGTATCGCTCGCCTGCCCTTGGGCCCACCGCACATTGATCTACCGAGAGCTAAAAGGCCTACAGAAGATGATTGGTGTGTCGATTGTCAGTCCTCATATGCTAGAACAAGGTTGGACTTTTCATGCCGACCATAGCGATGACCTTGTCGGTGATCCACTGTACGGTTTTAACTATGCTCATGAGCTGTATACCAAAGCCATGGCCGCCTACACAGGGCGCGTTACAGTGCCTATCTTGTGGGATAAACAACAAGGCACCATTGTTAGCAATGAATCGGCGGAAATTATTCGCATGTTCAACTCAGCCTTTGATAGCATTGGGGCGAAAACCTTAGATCTTTATCCAGAGGCCTTACAGGATGACATTGATAATTGGAACGATTTTATTTATGCCAACATCAATAACGGCGTCTATCGAGCAGGTTTTGCTAGTACTCAAGTAGCCTACGCCGATGCTTTTGAACAGCTATTTAGTGCACTAGACAAGGTAGAAGAACAACTCAGTCAACAACGCTACCTGACTGGTGCGACTATCACCGAAGCGGACTGGCGTTTATTCACCACTCTCGTGCGTTTTGATGCTGTCTACGTGGGCCACTTCAAGTGCAACCGCAAGCGCATTGTGGATATGCCTAACTTATGGGGTTATTTAAAGGAGCTGTACCAACAACCGGGTGTTGCCGACACGGTGAATATGGAACACATCAAAACCCATTATTATGCCAGCCACACAACCATCAACCCCACTGGCGTAGTGCCACTAGGGCCGGAGTTGGACTTTATGGCAACCCATGGTAGAGACATAGCGAGTTAACAGTCAGTGCCGTATTAGCCGTGGCTTGCAAAATACCTGGTAAACCATGGGTAGAGTATAGCTAAAGTCAGTAGTAGGTTAACAATCCAAATCCCATGACACATCGCAATAACGACCATATTTACTCAGGAAGAGACATATTGAATAAAAGTGATTGACCATTAAATACGATTTATATATAAATCGTATTTAATGTAACCTGACTCTGGTGCTCAGCATGCAAGTGCAAACGACAAAACAAAACAAGTGGCAATTTTGGGTCGACCGTGGTGGCACCTTTACGGACATAGTGGCACGTCATCCAGATGGTCATATGAGTAGCCACAAGCTGTTATCGGAAAACCCCGAGCAATACCAAGATGCGGCGATTCAAGGTATGCGTAATATCTTGCAATTAAAGCCTACCGACGTTATCCCTACCCAAGACATCGAAGCCATCAAGATGGGCACCACCGTGGCTACCAATGCCCTATTGGAACGCCAGGGTCAAGCCACCTTGCTAGCCATTACTAAGGGGCATAAAGATGCCTTGCGTATTGGCTATCAAAACCGTCCAGATCTATTTGCTTTAGATATTCAATTGCCGGACATGCTTTATAGTCAAGCCATTGAAATAAACGAACGCATGAGTGCCCAAGGTGAGGTCATCACCGAACTGGATAGCCAGCAAGCCAAACAGGACCTGCAAGCAGCCTATGATCAAGGCCTGCGCAGTGTCGCCATTGTGCTAATGCATGGTTACCGGTATACCCAACATGAACAAATGCTAGCCGCTATGGCGCAACAAATTGGCTACACACAAGTTTCCACCAGTCACCAAACTAGCCCCTTGATGAAACTGGTATCCCGTGGTGATACCACGGTAGCCGATGCCTACTTGTCGCCTATACTGCGCCACTACGTTGCACAAGTGGATGCTGCCCTGCATAACCAGAATGACGCCACGCGCTTGATGTTTATGCAATCTAACGGCGGCCTCACAGAAGCTCACCACTTCCAAGGCAAGGACGCTATCTTGTCTGGCCCAGCTGGCGGTGTCGTGGGTATGGTAAAAACGGCTGCTGCCGCGGGCGAAGAACAGCTTATTGGCTTTGATATGGGTGGCACCTCAACGGATGTATCCCACTATGCAGGCAGCTATGAGCGCGCCTTCGAAACAGAAGTAGCGGGGGTGCGCTTACGTGCGCCCATGATGCAAATTCACACGGTGGCCGCTGGCGGCGGCTCCATATTACATTTTGATGGCAGTCGCATGCGCGTCGGCCCCGACTCCGCCGGTAGCCACCCTGGCCCAGCATGCTATGGCAAAGGTGGCCCGTTAACCATTACCGATTGCAATGTATTGTTGGGTAAGTTGGTACCCGAGCACTTCCCAAAGGTATTTGGCTCCCAAGGCGACCAAGCTTTGGATGCGCAACGCGTTATTGAACAATTCCAGGTGCTGGCTAACACCATCAACCTAGCCACCGGGCAGACCCACAGCCCGCAACAAATCGCGCAAGGCTTTTTGGCCATTGCCGTCGCCAACATGGCCAATGCCATCAAAAAAATCTCCGTCCAAAAGGGTTATGATGTTAGTGGTTATACGCTTGCCTGCTTTGGCGGTGCCGGTGGCCAGCATGCCTGTTTAGTCGCCGACAGCCTAGGTATGGAAAAAATCCTATTGCACCCTTTTGCAGGTGTACTTTCGGCCTTTGGTATTGGCCTAGCTGATACCCGTCAACTATTAGACAAGGCGATTGAAGCGCCACTGCAAGCACCTATACTACCCAGCCTCAATGACGACTTTAGTGGATTACAACAAGCCGCCATGAGCAAGCTGATGGCACAAGGTATCCCGAGCCAGCAAATACGCTTTGAACAACGCTTACACTTACGTTATGCGGGTTCAGATACGGCCTTAACTGTCGCCATGTT
The DNA here is from genome assembly GCA_003521845.1 of Oceanospirillaceae bacterium. Classification (GTDB taxonomy): domain Bacteria; phylum Pseudomonadota; class Gammaproteobacteria; order Pseudomonadales; family Balneatricaceae; genus Njordibacter. The sequence continues at coordinate 98,555 of DPHB01000024.1, forward strand.
GGACAATACGCACGCCATCACCCGAGCCTTTGAACAACAGCATCAAACACGGTTTGGCTTTATTAACCCGCACAAGGCGCTAATTGTTGAAGCCCTACAATTAGAGGCCATTGGCGTTAATGAGCAAGCCTTAGGCACGCAACACCATGCATCAAAAGTAGACCAACCAAAGTCAAAAGAAAGCACCACGACCCATGCTATGTTTTGTGCCAATGCCCAGCATCAAGCCACCTTTATCGAACGCCACGACCTAAGCGTTGACAGACCTTTACTTGGCCCTGCCGTGGTACTAGAAGCAACGTCTACCATTGTCATCGAACCCGGCTGGCAAGCCACCAAACAAGCCGATGGCAACCTTTTGTTAGAACGCGTTATCGCCCGACCGCAAACCTTTGCCATAGGCACGCAAGCCGACCCAGTAATGTTGGAAATATTTAATAACTTGTTTATGAATATTGCTGAACAAATGGGTACTGTTTTAGAAAACACCGCCGTATCCGTGAATATCAAAGAGCGGCTGGACTTCTCTTGTGCCATCTTCTCGCCTACGGGAGAATTGGTTGCTAACGCGCCCCATATGCCCGTGCATTTGGGCTCCATGGGTGAATCGATTAAAACCGTGATTCGTGAGCAAGGCGACAACATGCATGCTGGAGATGTATTTGTGCTCAACGCGCCCTACAACGGCGGCACCCATTTACCAGACGTCACAGTCATCAAACCCATTCATGACAGCACTGCTAAAGACGTGCTTTTTTACGTTGCCAGCCGTGGCCATCACGCGGATATTGGCGGCATCACCCCAGGTTCTGCTCCGGCAAATTCTACTCATGTAGAACAAGAAGGGATTTTACTCAACAACATCAAGCTAGTGAGTAAAGGTGTATTTAAGGAACAAGAAATTCGCAATCTGTTGTTAAGCGGCCCCTATCCAGCACGTAACATAGAAGTTAATATCGCCGATTTACAAGCTCAAATAGCGGCCTGTGAAAAAGGTGCAACGGAACTGAACAAGATCATAGACCAGTACAGCCTAGCGGTAGTACATGCCTATATGCAGCACGTTCAAGCCAATGCCGAAGAAGCCGTACGCCGTGTTCTTGCCACACTTGATGACTGCGCATACACCTATGCCATGGACGATGGCCATCAGGTCACCGTGCGCATCAAAGTCAATCAAGCAAAGCGTTCAGCGGTGATTGATTTCACTGGCACCAGCCCACAGCACCCCGGCAACGTCAACGCACCCAGTGCTATCTGCCATGCCGCCGTCTTGTACGTATTGCGCTGTATGGTCGACGATGACATCCCCCTTAACGGTGGCTGCCTCAACCCCGTAGAAATCATTATCCCTGAGGCCAGCTTAATTAATCCGCAATATCCCGCTGCCGTCATTGCCGGTAATACGGAAACCTCGCAACTACTGGTAGACACACTGTTTGCCGCCCTAGGCAAGGTGGCGGGTGCACAAGGCACTATGAATAACTTTATTTATGGCAATGACAGCTTCCAAAACTACGAAACCATTTGCGGCGGTGCTGGCGCCACGGCACAGGCCAACGGCTGCAGTGCCGTGCATACCCATATGACCAACTCGCGCATGACCGATCCAGAAGTATTGGAATGGCGCTTCCCCGTGCGCCTAGAAGAGTTTAGTGTACGCACAGGCACGGGGGGTGCTGGCATGTTTAGCGGCGGTGAAGGTGTGACTCGCAAGCTGCGATTTTTAGCACCTATGACGGTAAATCTCATTACCGGCCACCGGCAAAACCCGGCTTACGCCCTAGCCGGCGGGCAACCCGGCGGCCTTGGTAACAACTGGCTGCAACGTGCTGACGGAAGTCGTCATCAACTGGCCGGCATAGATCAAGTAGAAGTACAAAACAATGATATGGTTGTCGTACAAACGCCTGGCGGCGGAGGTTACGGCACAGCACCCACTAATCAAGAGCAGACTAATCAGCAGCACAATACGACTGCAGGAGAATAAAACCATGGCTATTCACTTTACTCATGAAGAATTTGCCCAGCGCCAAGCCAAGGCCGTTGACCAGTTACAAGCCAGAGGCCTAGACGGCCTACTTATGTTCCGTCAAGAAAGTATGTTTTATCTAAGCGGCTACGACACCTTTGGTTATGCCATGTTCCAGTGCATGTACTTGGGTGCCGATGGACGCATTGTGCTACTCACCCGTGCGCCAGATCGCGCCCAAGCCGAACTCACTTCCATACTCGAAGACGTGCGTATCTGGAAAGACGAAGCCGGTATGCAGCCAGCCCATAACCTGCGCCTGATGCTGGCCGACCTAGGGCTGGAAAACACTCGCCTAGGCATTGAATTTGATGCCTTTGGCCTGACTGCACACCTATGGCGCCAAGTAGAAGCCGAGCTAGATGGTTTCTGCCAACTTGATGACGCCTCTAACCTAGTCAATGAACTACGCTATATTAAAAGCCCGCAAGAGTTAGCCTATATCCAACGTGCCGCAGAACTCGCTGATGATGCCTTGGATGCCGGCCTTGCCATAACCCAGGGTGGGGCTTTTGAAGGTGATATTTTAGCCGCCATGCAAGGTGCCGTGTTCCAAGGTGGAGGTAGCTATGCTGGCAACGAATTTATTATAGGTTCTGGCGACCATGCCCTACTTTGTCGCTACCATTCTGGTCCCCGGCATTTGGACCAACAAGACCAGATGACCCTAGAATGGGCAGGCTGTTATAAACGCTACCACGCAGCCATGATGCGTACGGTGGTCATTGGCGAGCCACAGCCGGCCCACCATGACATGCACAAGGTGGCTACCGAAGCTCTGCACGCCTGCGAAGAGGCACTAGTGCCTGGCAACACCTTAGGACAAGTCTTCGCCGCCCACGCCAAGGTCATGGATCAAGGTGGTTATAACCATGCCCGTCTTAATGCTTGCGGCTACACAATGGGTAGTGCCTATGCGCCAATTTGGGTAGACCACCCTATGATCTATGCCGATAACCCCATGATTATTGAAGAAAACATGGTATTCTTCTTACACATGATATTGGTCGATCGCGATAGCCGGCTGGCTATGTGCCCAGGCCATTCGGTACAGATCAAAGGCGATGGTGCCCATCGCTTAAGCCGCTCTAGCCTCGAACTACAGGTACGTTAAACCATGTCCGAACCGACTACCCCCATTGCTTCTTCTGCCCACCTAGCCGCAGGCCCTGGTGGGGCCTTATCAGAAGTTGAATATGGTATTATTTTATCGGGCAACGCCATGCAACGCTGGGTAGTGCGCTGCATGATAGCCGCAGGGGCACCGAGAGAGCTTAACTTCACCGACGCCCTAGCCCTACATAATCTACATAGCCGCCAACGTCCTAAGCGCTTGGCAGACATCTGCTTCACCCTCAATATTGAGGACACTCACACAGTGGGGTATGCCTTGCGCAAGCTGGGTAAATTAGACCTTGTCAGTAGCCATAAGCAAGGTAAGGAAACCTTTTTTGCAGCCACTGAGGTCGGTAGTGCCATCTGTGAACGCTATCGTGAAATCCGTCAATTGTGCCTAGTCGACGCCCTTGGTGATGTGCACAAGGACGATAAGGAACTGCAAGAACTAGCGCGCTTGTTACGTACCCTTTCTGGCCTCTATGACCAAGCGGCTCGAGCCGCCGCTTCGATGTAACGCCAGACTAATCAATTACCGGCCTTGCGCGGCGCGTACTTCAAACGTCGTTGCGAAGCGTGTACCCCAAACGTCGTTGCGAAGCGTGTACCCCAAACGTCGTTGCGAGCGTAGCGAAGCAATCTCACCATGACCCTAAAT
>DPHB01000002.1 GCA_003521845.1 Oceanospirillaceae bacterium
GAACTACTGCTCAAGTTTAATCAAGGTGCAATACACCTATTGATTAAACTTGAGCAGTAGTTCGGTGGTATGGGGGTCCATAAAACCTGTCACAGTAGCCTCCGTTTCTAGTTTTAGCGCGGTTTCTAGGTCAGCACTAGCGGTTTGGTTGAGTACGCGTTTCATGGCCCGTACCGAGAGGATCGGGAGCTGGGCTAGTTGTGTAGCTAGGGCGTAGGCTTGCTCTAGCAATTCATGGTCTTCAACGACTCGCCAAGCCACGCCCATTTGGGCTAATTGCTCGGCTTGATAGTGTTGGCCTAAAAAGAGCATTTCCTTGGCTTTGTTTAAACCCACTAAAGCCGGTAGTAGGCTAGTTACCGCTCCGGTGACAAAAAGGTTAAGTGATACTTCTGGGAAGAATGCCTTGGCCGATTTTGCCCAAATAGAAAAGTCACAGTTGATGGCCCATTCAAAACCACCACCCACGGCCCAACCGTTAATAGCACCTACGATGGGTTTCTCACCAAGTACCATAGCTCTGGTGACACGTTGGATGGCATCAACTAGGTCTTGTGCTGCGGCTTCGTTTTCTGGATGCACGTGTTCTACCCTATCGTCGCCTGCGCAAAAAGCGCGACCTTCACCTGTGAGGATTATCGCTTTAGCGGCAGGGTTGGCATTGGCGTCTTCAAAGGCCTTAGCTAGGTCGTCTATTAGCTGGCGGTTCATGGCGTTTAAACTTTGTGGGCGGTTAAGGCGAATGCTGCAAACCCCTTGTTCGTCAGTGTCGCTCAATACGGTGGTGTAGGTGTAATTTGATTTGCTGAAGTTGTTCATAGGTAGTTCCTAATAACGCGTTGGGTTTTGCCTTCGGTACGTGGCAGGCAATTGGCATCAAGTAACGTGACATGGGCACTGGCCCCTAGCTGTTGTTTGATTTGCTGTGCAATGTCTTTGGCCAGTTGCTGCGTTTGCGCTGGACTTAGAGACATGGCAGAGTCGGCTAGCTCTACCTGTATAGGTAGGTGGCTATAGGGTGGTGCATGGTCCAGCACAATGCGGTAATCGCCGCTAAGTTGGTTATGGTTATTGATCAAGGTAGCTACCATGGTTGGGAAGAGATTTAGGCCGCGTACTACTACCATATCATCGCTACGGCCCACCACCTTAAAGCGCATTCCCGTGCGCTGGCAGTTGCAAGGTTGCGTAGCCGTGATTTCGATAATATCTCCAGTACGGAAGCGTACTAGGGGTTGGCATTGGCGTTGTAAATGCGTTAGTACTAGTTCGCCCTTGGCACCGGCTATAATTTTGATAGGTTGCTCGGTATCTGGATCAATCAGTTCTGGGTAGAGCACATCGGCAGCCATAAAATGCAAAGCTGTGTCGTGTTCGCATTGGGCGGCAAAATTACAAAAGGCATCGGTAACGCCATAGTTGGCATTGCGGGCTTGCATGCCCCAAGTGTTTTTAATGCGCGTTTTAAAATGTGGGTCATCTAAGCCCGGTTCGCCGCCAAATAAGCCAAGCTTCAAGCCTAGGTCTTGTGGCGAAAGTTGTGGAAACTTTTCCTTAACTACCTGCTCTAATACGGCCGGATAAGATGGCGTACAAGAAATAGCACTGATGCCCGTTTCTAAAATAGTCCGGATTAACAATTCCGTATTACCGACACCAAAAGGCACCACTGTAGCGCCGGTTTTTTCTAAGGTAAGATGATCCGTTAGGCCACCCATCCACATTTGGTAATTTAGGCAATGCACTACTGTATGCTGTGGGCCCAACCCCGCCGCGCTTTGGCAGCGGCCACCAATAACCTCAGTCATATAGCAATCATCGGCAGACATGACCAAATTCATCGCTTGGCCGGTGGTACCCGAGGTGCGGTGAAAGCGGTTGGCTTGTTGTGGCGCTGCCGCTAGGTAGTTGCCATAGGGTGGGTGGGCTGCTTGCGATAAACGCAGCATGGCTTTGTCAGAGAGTGGCAGTTGGCTTAGGTCAGTAAGCTGTGCAGGCGGTTGTTGATCACCCCAGAGCTGCTGATAAAAAATTGAGTGAGTAGCAACATAATGACTTTGCTGAGCCCAAGTTTGCTGCTGGTGTTGGTTGAGTTTCTGTGGCGATGCAAAGTCACCGTCTGCAAGTAAGCCCATAATGTGCACTAGCTTTTATTTTTAGTGCAAGCATAGTGCCATGGGCTTATAGGCGCTGCAACTACTCCTTAACATGTGTCGTGGCAAACGCAGCGAAGCAATCTCTAGCAGGCAAGGTGCAATCCGATAAGAGGTTGCCGCGTCGTTTCACTCCTCGCAATGACGGGTAAGGGTGCTTCGCAATGGCGAGGAAGGTTAGCAGCCGCAGCTATCGTCGCAGGCCATGCCTTCTGCTACGGGCAGGGCAGAGATGGCCGCACGTGTTGCCACCGTGGCTAGGGCAGCTGCTGCTGCTTCACGGCCTTTTTCTACAAAGTGTGCAGCGTAGATTTCGCTGTGGTGCTGTGTAGGCTGGAAGTTGTGTGGTGTTAAGGATACAGATAGTACAGGTACGCCTGTGTCTAGGCCAACGCGTACAATGCCGTCCACTACAGACTGAGCGACAAAATCGTGGCGATAAATACCACCATCAACCACTAGGGCCGCGCATACAATGGCGTCGTAACGGCCAGTAAGAGCAAGGTCTTGTGCTAGTAGCGGCATTTCTAAAGCACCAGGTGCATCAAAAACATCAATCTGTTCGGCAGGAATTAGTTGCTGAAAACCAACCAAGGCTTGGTCAACAATATTGCTGTGCCAGGTGGATTTAATAAACGCATAACGCGTGTCAGACATGGGTGGGGCTCCAATAATATTTTAAAGAAACCCAAGGCGTAGGCATCCATAAGCTAAAAAGGCTATGGTTGTTTTCTCTTGCATCCGGACTATACCGTCGGCTCAGGCTCTTTGTTCCTGATCAGCTGACCCTATCAACATAGGCGCTCGCGGGCTCGTCTTGTGACATACCGCCGGTGGGGAATTTCGCCCCGCCCTGAGAAGTGCGCAACTATAGCAAATAAGCTTAATCTGTAAAATAGTTGCTTTGGTCTAGAGGCGACATTTTTTACTTAATTGCCCCTGTTTTAAAGGTCTTTGGGGTATTTAGAAGTGTAAGCCTAATAATTATTAATTTTGGACATTATCACAAGCCCTAATATTGGACACAAAAGTATGAGCGCAGGAATGAGTAAACTATTGGTGGCTATTAGCCATGGGGTGGCTTGAGCTACTAAAGCACCTGTGGTGAGCTGCATAAAACCAATCATGCCTGAAGCCGTGCTTGGGCCAAGGCAAGTGCTGCTTATGGCAGCGCTTTGGGAATTAGGTTGGCTAAAGCCACGGCCAAAGGTGTATAAGGCCATAGGTAAAAATAAACCTAGGTAGCTGAACTCTATATACAAGCTGAATAACAACATGATGCCACCTAACAAAGATAGCAAGTGGCCGCTTAAAATCATGCTCTTTATACCCTGGTTTTTGGATATTTTAGCCGCCACAAAGCTGCCCGCCATGAAGCCTACTGATACCCACAAAAACCAAATACCGTAGTCGGCTGAAGAGCCTTTTAGCTGGTCGGCTACTAGGTAGGGTGCACTGCCAATAAATACATAAAATCCCGATGCGATGACCGCTGTAGACAGGGCATAGGGTAGGTAGCCTGGGCTTTTCATAACTTCTACATAGTGCATCAGTACGCGGCTTAAGCGTAGCTCATGTTGGGTGCCCGTTTCTGGTAATTTAAATACCACGATCAGCCAAGACAGGCTGCCTAAAATCATTGAGAAGTAGAATAGAGACTGCCAACCCCACATTAGATTCATATAGCCACCTAAGGTTGGTGCAATAGCTTGGGACAGGCCAATAGATAAGGTGATATAACCCAGTTTGCCAGCTGCCACTTCACGGCTGTGACGATCCAGCATAATGGTACGGGCTAAAGCCATACCGGTACAGCCGCCTAATGCTTGTAAAACCCGTCCAACCAACAGCCAAGTGAGGTCATTGGCAGTGGCGGCGACCACACAACCCAGCATATGGATGACAATACCAGCCAGCAATACGGGGCGACGCCCAAAGCGATCAGCCAAGGGGCCTAGCAACAATTGGCCAATGGCTAAGGCTAACAAATATAAGGTGAGGGTTAGTTGTATGGCGCTGGTGGGTAAATTCAGGTCGTTGGCCATATCTGGCAGGGCAGGTAATAAAATGTTGAGCGCAACAGGGCTGACCATAGCTATGATGGTGAACATAGCCATAGGCGGGAGAGGTGCTGGCAATGGAGCTTGAGCGCTTAATTGTGGCAAAGGCAAGTCATGGATGGCTAGCTAGTGAAGTGTTTATGTTGACACAGGAGGGCTGGTTAGCCAAGTAGTTAATATGTTAATTAGCTGCTGTTGCGCTAGCTACATTTGTAGGTTGCTCCAAAGCCTGGCTATTGTTGAGGTGACGGTTTGGGAAATCTCGTCATTAAGTTAGTCGGCAATGATTGCATTGCCGTAGGCGGTGGTCTGCGCTTTTTGGTGCAGGGCAATGAAGGCGCCGGTTTTCCATGGTGGCATGGTTAGCTGAAATGGCTCGCGCGATGACAGTATTTATATCAAATCCACCTAGTATCACTCTAAAATAAATAGTATAATTCGCGCGCGCAAATTCATTGTGTCCTATTCTAGGCGTCAGCTCCTGACACATTGCGCTAATACTAACTACCCTGATGTAGCTGACCTTCAGGCAAAAAAATAGCGTTGTCGCAGGTATATCCTGTCTACACACAACGCGTGGAAGAAATCATGAGCGTAAGCTTTGCTGAATTATTTGAAGAATCCTTGATTGCTGTTGAAATGCGTCCAGGCGCCCTAGTTGTGGGCACCGTTCTAGACATCGACGGTGACTGGGTAACTGTAAACGCTGGCCTTAAGTCAGAAGCCATCATTCCTGTTGAAGAATTTCTTAACGATACTAAAGAACTTGAAGTCAAGATTGGCGACGAAGTTAAGGTATCTCTAGAAAGCGTTGAAGACGGTACTGGTGAAACGCGTTTGTCCCGTGAAAAGGCGAAGCGTGCTGAAGCTTGGGAAGTGCTACAAGCAGCATTTGAAGCTGAAGAGACAGTTACTGGTGTTATCAATGGTAAGGTTAAGGGTGGCTTCACAGTTGCTGTTAACAACATTCAAGGCTTCCTACCTGGCTCACTAGTTGACGTACGTCCAGTTCGCGACGTAGATCACCTAGAAGGCAAGGAATTGGAATTCAAGCTAATCAAGCTGGATCCAAAGCGCAACAACGTGGTTGTATCCCGTCGTGCGGTTATGCAAGAAGCCAACAGCGCACAGCGCGATGAGCTACTAGCTAACATCGAAGAAGGCATGGACGTTAAGGGTTACGTTAAGAACCTAACCAACTACGGCGCCTTCGTAGACCTAGGTGGTGTAGACGGTTTGCTACACATCACCGACATGGCTTGGAAGCGTATTGCGCACCCAAGCGACATGCTAAACCCAGGTGACGAAATCACTGTTCGCGTTATCAAGTTTGATAAGGACAGCGGTCGTCTATCTTTGGGCCTTAAGCAATTGCAAGAAGATCCATGGGCATCCATCAAGGCGCGTTACCCTAACGGCATGAAGACCATGGCTAAGGTGACTAACCTAACTGACTACGGTTGCTTCGCATCTATCGAAGACGGCGTTGAAGGTTTGGTACACGTTTCTGAAATGTCTTGGACTAACAAGAACATCCATCCTTCCAAGGTTGTTCAGTTAGGCGACGAAGTAGAAGTAATGATCTTGGACGTAGACCAAGAGCGTCGTCGTATTTCCCTAGGCATCAAACAGTGTCAAGGCAACCCATGGGCTGTTTTCGCTGAGAAGTATGCTGCTGGCGACCAGGTAACTGGTAACATCAAGACTATCACTGACTTCGGTATCTTCGTTGGTCTAGAAGGTGATCTTGACGGTCTAGTACACATGTCTGACATTTCTTGGGAAGTAGACGGCGAAGCCGCACTACGTGACTACAAGAAGGGCGACGAAGTGACGGCTGTTATCTTGTCTGTAGACTCCGAGAAAGAGCGTATCTCTCTAGGTATCAAGCAGCTAGACAGCGATCCGTTCAGTGACTACGTTGCTGCTAACGACCGTGGTACTATCGTCAACGGTACTATCAAGTCTGTTGAAGCTAAAGAAGCCATCGTTGAGTTGGCTGAAGGCATCGAAGCGGTACTAAAAGCATCTGAAATCAGCATCGATCGTGTTGAAGACGCACGTAACGAGCTGAAAGAAGGCGATGCGGTAGAAGCTAAGATTACAGGTATTGACCGTCGTAACCGCGTTATCAACTTGTCCATCAAGGCCAAGGACGTGGAAGACGAGAAGCAGGCGATCCGTGACGTGCAAAACATGTCCGTTGAATCTGAAGGTCCTACCACTATCGGTGACTTGATCAAGCAGCAAATGGGTCAGTAAGACCTCTGCTAGCTAGATAAAAAGGAGTGCTTTGCACTCCTTTTTTTTATCTCTATTATTTTTAAGATTTGTAAAGATAGACTGGCACTTTGGGGTCAGACCCCAAAGGGTCAGTCTACTAATGGGATTTTATGTCAGCCAGTAACCCTAACATGCAAGACTTTTGGCACCTTGTCGGTGATCATGTGGCCGAGCTACGTAGTTTGGTGAGTGATCAGGCTGCCTTGTCGCCGGAATTTCTTGATGCTTTACAAGATGCTTTAACGGCCATAGACCCTTGCCTTACGGTGTTTTGTACGCCGCAAGAAGACTCGACCCAAGTCAATATGGTGTTTGGTTGTGATGGTTACCAGCAAGGCATAGAGCAGGTGCTTGAGCTGGTGGCGTGTGCACCGGTTATGGAAGGGATAAAGCCCGTCGCTTTTAGCCCTCGCTCTGGTCATATACCCGATGGTATTGACCTCAATGGTCTACTTGTACAGTTGGAAGATGTTTATTATAGCCTACAACGGGTGAAGGGTAGTTTACATCTGGATTTGTATTTGGATGATCTGAGTTTGCACGAAGATGATCTGCGCGTAGAGGCCGCCTTGATGTTTTTGGAGGCCATTATTGGTGAGTTTGATCTGATGACACGCATTGCTAGCATTGATTGGCATGATTTGCCTTCCGACCCAGAGGATCATGGTCTTAAAACCCTCGACCATTTACGCTCATCTTATGATGCTTTTGGCCCGTTAAGTGCCGATTACGGCATGCTATTACATTAATTAATATCCCTTTACTAGCAGTTCGAATGCTAGTCATTACCCTGCCAAGCAGCACGCGCTTATGCTATTATGAGGCCCACTTTAGTGTTGACCTTAAAGGACTTTTTGCGTGGAACCTATCTATTTATTTACGATTGCTGGTGCTTTTTCAATGGCGGGCGCTTTAGCCTCTCGCCAGGTGATGCAGGATGCCCTTGCGGATGACGATCAAGCCGTATCTGAGGACCAGCAAGCTGGCGTGGCAAAAGGCTACCTACTAGCCGGCAACTTGGCCGTGATTGGTTTGGTGGTCTCCATGGTCTATGGTTGGCAAGAATTTGTTTGGTGGATCCCAGCGGCTTTCTTGCTCGTTACTTTTCCGGCTATCTATTATGTATTTCTAACCCGTTTTCTTACTGCTAAAGGCGGCGCTCTACTTTATACGGTGGGTGCATGGGCGGCTCTAGTGCCTATTATTGGTAGTTGGTTGGGTTAAGTTTGATTAGGGTTAAATAGGAATAACCGCATATGTTAATGCAATGGTTACCTTGGGTAGTGGCAGGCTTAATAAGCTTGCTTGTGGTCATACTGAGCATGCGTATGGTTCGCCACAACAATCAGCAGCAAACTGATGAGTTAGTACGCTTGCAAACACAAGTTCAGCAGCGGGACCAGTTGGCGGTAGATTATGCACTGCAAGCCGCACAACTGTTGCAAGAACAAACCAGCCTGGAGTCAGCTCAGCAGCAATTGCTGAGTTTGCAACAGCAGCATAGTGTGTTGCAGGGTGAACATAATCAAGCGCGTGAAAGTTTGGCTGCCAACAAAGTCCAATTGCAAGCCCAAGAGCAAGCCAATGCTGCACAGTTAGAACAGCTGCAACAATCCAAAGCTGAATTTGAAAACTTCCTCAAGCAATTTGCCGAAGCGTCTTTAAACAAGCAAAGCGAACAGCTTAATACCTCCAATAAGCAGCAGCTAGACTTAATACTCAATCCTCTGCGCGAACAGTTAGGGGAATTCCGTAAACGTGTCGACCATGTTTATACGCAGGAGGCGCAAGATCGCCGCAGCCTGGTAGAACAAATTAGTCAGCTGAAAGACCTAAATACCCGTCTTAGTACTGATGCCATTAACCTCACGAAAGCCTTAAAAGGGGACAACAAGGCCCAAGGCAACTGGGGTGAAATGGTGTTGGAGAAGGTTCTGGAGCAGTCCGGACTGCGCAATGGCCATGAATACCAAACGCAAGTCAACTTGACGCAAACTAGTGGCAAGCGCTTGCAGCCCGATGTGGTAGTGCATTTGCCCGACAATAAGGATGTGATTATCGATGCCAAGGTGTCTTTGGTCGCTTATGATCGCTATCACAGCGCCGAAGATGAAACCTTGCGGCAACAAGCCCTTGATGAACATTTGCAATCGATTCGCGGCCATATTGCCAACCTGAGTGGCAAATCATATGAAGATGCCGAAGGCGTGCGTAGTCTTGATTATGTATTGTTGTTTATTCCAGTTGAATCAGCTTATATGCTGGCTTTGCAGAGTGACAAGGGTGAAGCACTATTTTTGGATGCCATGCAGCGTAATATTATGCTGGTGAGCCCGGCAACCTTATTGATGGCCCTACGTACCATACACAACATTTGGCGTTATGAGCATCAAAGTCAAAATGCTCAAGAAATCGCCCGCCAAGCAGAAGAAATGCACAAAAAGTTGGTGGATTTTGTGGCGGCTATGAATGGTGTAGGCACTCACCTGCAGCGTGCCCATGAGTCGTATGATACGGCGTTTAAACGCCTCAAGACAGGGCGTGGCAATTTGATAAATCGCGCGCAAAGCATTATCAAGTTGGGTGGTATTAAACCCAAAAAGCCGCTGCCAGAAGAGCTGGTACAGCAGGCCGAGGAGGCCGATAGCTTGGCCTTAGCGGCAACGCTCGATAGCAATGATGCCGCCGCTAGTGATAAGGAGTCGAAAGTTTGAGTTTCGACTTTGATGTAGGTGCACGCCTGAAAGAGGTGCGCAGCAAGCGCGGCTTGTCACAACGTGAGCTGGCTAAGCGAGCCGGTGTCACCAACAGCACCATATCCTTAATCGAGCAGAATCGAGTGAGCCCTTCGGTATCTTCATTAAAAAAGGTGTTGGATGGTTTGCCTATGTCTATGGAGGTCTTTTTCACCAGTGATGAGCCTCAGCAGCAGCAAGTGTTTTATAAGGCGGGTGACCTGCCCAACATGGGGCAAGGCTGCATCATTAAACGCTTGGTCGGTTTTAATCATGAGCAGCGGTCTATGTCCTTGCTGCACGAAACTTACCCACCAGCCTGTGACACAGGGCCAAGTGTGCAAGTGAGTGAAGGAGAGCAGGCTGGTATCATTATTACTGGTGAGCTGGAAGTGACTGTGGATGGTCGGGTGCAGGTGTTGACGGAGGGGGATGCCTATTATGTCACCGCTGCGCAGCCATTTCGTTTTCGTAATGTCAGCAACCGTACTTGTATTGTTGTTACCAGTCATAATTCAGCACGTTTTTAAATATGTTGACTTTGGAGCTGCTTGGCACGCAGGGGTGTCACCTGTGCGATGATGCCCAGCAGATACTTATATCGGCTTTGGATTTGTCTAAAGTGCAAGTAGAGCTTGTTGATATAGCGGAATCAGATGCATTGATGCAGGCTTATGCTACACGTATTCCTGTGTTGCGGCATGTGGCTACGGGGAATGACCTTGATTGGCCTTTTCAGGAAGCTCAAGTGCAACAGTTTGTTGCTTGCCTTAAAAACTAGAGATTGAATAAACGCTGGCAATTATTGCTGGTTATCTGCGCTATTTCCTCAGTAGTTTGTCCTCTTAAAACGCCAACACTCGTTGCAATATGCGGTAAATATGAGGGTTCGTTGCGGCTAGATTTTGGTTTGGGGCGCATGTCTCTCGGCAGTAAATAGGGCGCATCAGTTACCACTAGCAAGCGATCTTGTGGTATTAAAGGTACTGCCTCACGCAAGTCTTGTCCACGCCGTTCGTCACATACCCAGCCGGTAATGCCAATATAGATGTCTAGCGTTAATAAGCGCTCTAGCCAGCTTCTTGAGCCCGTAAAGCAATGTAATACGGCGCCGCCAAGCAAGCGTGACCGGTAATGACTCAATAACTCATAAAAGGCATCTTCGGCATCGCGTTCATGCAAAAATAAGGGCAGGGCATGTTCGCAGGCTGCTTGTAGGTGTTTTTCGAAGCTATCAAGTTGTTCTTGTGGGGTAGAAAAGTTGCGGTTGAAATCCAAGCCTGTTTCACCAATGGCGACAACTTGTGGATGTTGCCAAAGTGCTGTCAATTGTTGCCAAGCTTGGGTTGTATTGTCACTGGCGTGGTGTGGATGGAAGCCCGCAGTGCAATATAGCGTGTCGGGGTGCTGCAAGCACAGTTCAAACGCTTGCTGGCTTGAGGGCAAATTTGTACCCGTAACAATTTGTTGCTTTACGCCGACATGCTGCGCGCGTGAAATAACGTCTTGACGGTCTTTATCAAACCGCGTAGCAGTTAAGTTAACGCCAATGTCGATTAATTGCATAGGTAGGGAATGGTTAGAATAGTTCTACGTCGTCAGCATCAGCTTCTACTTCTTCTTCCTGGTTGGCGGCTTCGTGGTAGATAGCAATGGCTTCGTCGATGCTGGCACCGTTAACAATGGATTGGAACATGATGCGTTCCGATTCCATAGAATAGGAGTCGTGTAGGTGAGACTGTAACTTCATCCATGCCATGGGGTCTTGGATGCGATCGTGGTCTTTAATTAGCGAAGACATGGCGTCTAGGCTTTCTATAACATGGGACAGGCGTTGTGACATGCGATCAAAGAATTGAAATTCAATAACGGCTTGGCCTATTTTAGCGTGAGCTTCAGTAGCTGCAGCACCAATTAACTGTACCTCGGCATCCATGTTGACATGGCCATTACTGAGGCTGTCGGTAGAGTCTTTAATGGTGAGAATGTTGTCGGCAATGGTCGAAAAATTGCGAGTCAGCATGTCCACATCAGAGTTGCTATCGCTGAGACTGGTTCTGATTTGCGCAATAGAAATACCCAGCATCGTCAAGGTGTCGTCGACGTGGCTGTAGCTGTTCTCTTTATTGTTCGCCACCTGAGTGGAAGTAAGTTCTGTCATGTTTGGTCCGTTAGGCTCGACTAACTTTACTCTGTTACTTCTAGGGTATCTGAGCCATGCAAGGTCATATTATCGGTATATTAGGCTTAGATGCAACCGCAAACAGCAACCTTTTGTATAAATATGTAACTTGCAAGTGACTGAAAGGCAATGAGATTCGGTATAATACGCTTAAATATACATTGGCCGATTCCGGCTAGTAGGCAATAGAAAGGTTAATATATGAATTTGATGCGGCTTGAACAGGTACATTTGGCCTATGGGTCTGCACCTATATTGGATGGTGTGGATCTGCAAATTGATATGGGAGATCGTATCTGTTTAATAGGTCGTAATGGTGCTGGTAAATCGAGTTTGATGAAGGTTTTGTCAGGCGAACAGCCGACCGATGGTGGCAGTGTGTGGCGCAGTCCGGCGTGCCGGATTGGCTATCTAGAACAAGAGTTGCCAGAACGAGAGGACCTATCTGTATCTGAAGCTGTGGCCATGGGGCTAGCCGACGTTTATGCGCTGCGCGAGCAGTACACAGCGTTAATGTGTGCCGACTTAGATGACGCCAAGATGCGAGAGCTGGAAGATGTCAGTCATAAGATTGATGAGTTGGAGGGCTGGCAGATGGAAAATAAGGTTGAGCGCATCTTGTCGCGTTTGCAGCTAGATGGCACGCGGCAATTAAGTGAATTGTCGGGCGGTTGGCGGCGACGTGTTAGTTTGGCACGGGCCTTGGTTTCCGAACCAACTGTGTTGTTGTTGGATGAGCCAACCAACCACTTGGATTTGCTGGCCATAGAGTGGCTGGAACAGCAGCTGTTAGGTTACCAAGGCGCTATTGTGTTTATTACCCACGACCGTAGCTTCTTGCAGGCGCTAGCAAACCGCATTATGGAATTGGACCGTGGGCAATTGCATTACTTCCCAGGCGACTACCTACGCTTTTTGGCTTACCGTGAACAGCAGTTGGTGGAAGAAGAGCGTCACAATGCTCTATTTGATAAAAAGTTAGCCCAAGAAGAAGTGTGGATTCGACAAGGTATCAAAGCTCGCCGTACCCGCAACGAAGGTCGTGTAAGAGCCCTAGAGGACTTGCGCAAACAACGTGGTCAGCGCCGCGAACGTCAAGGCTCTGCACGTATGCAGGTTGCTGCGGGTAAGGACTCAGGCAAGCTAGTATGTGAAATGCAGCAGGTGAGCCATAGTTATGGCCGCCAACAGTTGATTAACAACTTAGATTTTACCTTGATGAAAGGGGATCGGGTGGGTTTGGTAGGTGCTAACGGTGTTGGTAAGTCAACCTTGTTGCGTATTTTGTTGGGTGAACTGACGCCTGAGTCTGGCAGTGTGAAATTGGGTACGCGTATTCAGGTAGCCTATTTTGACCAGCTGCGTGATCAACTTGATTTGACCAAAACCGTGATGGACAATCTTGCCGAAGGTCGTGAGAGCATCGAAATTAATGGCAAGCATAAGCATGTAATGGGCTACCTTGGTGATTTCTTGTTTGCCCCAGAGCGTGTACGTAGCCCGGTAAGTAGCCTGTCGGGTGGTGAGCGCAACCGTTTGTTGCTGGCTAAGCTATTTAGTAAGCCTGCCAACGTACTGGTACTCGATGAACCTACCAACGACTTGGATATCGAAACCTTGGAGCTGTTAGAAGAGCTCTTGTCAGAATACCCAGGTACCGTGTTGCTAGTAAGTCATGACCGGGTGTTCTTGGATCAAGTAGTCACTTCTTGTTTGGTTTTTGATGGTAAAGGGAGCATTGAAGAATCCGTTGGTGGCTATAGCGACTGGCATGGTCGTGGTGGGCGCTTAGAAAGTGCTGTTGGGTTGAATACCACGCAAGTACAGCAGGCACCCGTAGAGGTGGAAAATCCAGCGCCAGCTACGTCGGCAGAAGTCACCAAAAAAACGAAAAAATTGAGTTATAAATTGCAGCGCGAATTTGACCAGTTGCCTGGCACTATTGAGCAACTGGAAACGGACTTAGCCGCTATACAAGAGCAAGTTGCTGATAGTCAGTTCTACGGCCAGGATCATGATGTGGTAAATGCCACCTTGGCACAGCTCAGCAGCAAGGAAGCTGAATTAGAAGACGTTATGGAACGCTGGATGGAGCTTGAGGAAATGATGCAAGAGTAAATTAAAATTGTGTAAATTGGGGTCAGAGTAAAATTGGGGTCATAAAATTGGGGCAGGACCTTTAGCCTGCCCCAATTTTACTCTGACCCCAATTTTACAATTTAATCAAATGCGTACAGCCAGTACGTCACAAGTAGCACCATGCAATACACTGTTAGAGGTAGAACCCAGCAACAAGGCTAGGCCATGGCGTCCATGGCTACCCACAATTATCAAATCGGCGCCTATTTCTTCGGCGATGCGGTGTACTTCATTCTCAATATGGCCATTGGCCAAAATATTCCCATGTTGTTGCATGTTATGGGTGTTCATGAATTCGGCTAAGCGATGCTCGGCATGATCTTGCAGTTGTTCTTGAATGGCGCTCAAATCCATTGGTACATCACCACCATAAGCATAGCTTAGCGGCTCAGTAACATGCACGAAATGCAGTGTCGCCCCGGTAAGTTCTGCAATGCTGCAGGCTTTTTTACTGACGGGCTCTGCTTCTTCATTTAGATCGATGGCAACCAAAATATTACTGTAAGTTTGCATACTCTATCTCCCTTAATGCTAGTGGTCTTTTTCAGTCTAACATAAGGTGCATTAAGCCTGACAAGTGTTAAACTGACGACAAGCAAAAAAGCTTCACTTTGCCTTCGAGCTCGGTAATAGATATTAAGGAACGTAAGACATGGAATATAAGTGGTTGATAGTCACCTTGGTGGTGCTGTCTTTGGTGGGTTCTGTATCTTGGGTTTTACCAACGCCTTTGCAAAGAGCACAGGCAAAGATTCGTAAACTGGCTATGCAAAAAGGTGTGCAAGTACGAATTAGTAAGCTACAGGGGCCGCGCGAACAAGGGGAAATAGCCCCAGAGGGTCATCTTGCCACTGCTTACACCTTGCCGCGCTCTAGTGACGCAGCAAGGGCCATGGCTAAAAGCCATAATTGGGAAATTTTTAAAGCCAATGGTTTACATACCAAAGGTCTGCCTGACAGTTGGTGTTGGAACCGAGGTGAAGGGGCGTTATCCTTGGCTCAGTTGGCACTATTAGAAGCCTTATTAGCAACCTTGCCAAAAGACGTCTATGCCGTATCTGCTTCGCCTATCGGCGTGGCGGCATACTGGCATGAAAAGGCCACCCCGCAAGAGCTGGATAACCTTGTTGCCGTTATGCAAGGGCTTTTGGATGAGTCTTTATAAACTCAAAATTGGCTTCCTGAGTCTGCTCAGTTGAAATGTGTCCAGCCGGTCATGGTTGACATTAACCGGCGCTAATCATACCTTATCCGTGAAAATTAAAACGCTTGTATGAAAGATGGTCGTAGGCCAGATCAATCGAGCTGTCCGTTCAATCAATAAGGAGTCCTCGTATGATTTATACGGGTAATGCCGTGCAGGTTGCCATGCACGATGAGCAAATAGCTAGGTTGACCTTTGACCTAGCCGGTGAATCGGTCAACAAATTCAATGCAGATACGCTGCAGGAGCTAGCGCAGGCAGTGGTAGCTATCAAAGCTGATAACAACATCAAAGGCTTGATGCTGACCAGTGCCAAGTCCTCCTTTATTGTAGGCGCAGATATCACTGAGTTTTTGGCTTTCTTTGAATACCCAGACGAAGATTTGGTGGCCATGAATATGCAGGTCAATGCCACCTTTAGTGCTATTGAAGATTTACCAATACCCAGTGTCGCCCTAATTAATGGCATGGCCTTTGGTGGTGGTTTCGAAGTATGTTTAGCTGCTGACTTCCGGGTTTTGTCGGAACAGGCTAGTGTCGCCTTACCCGAAGTCAAGCTAGGTATCATGCCGGGTTGGGGTGGCAGTGTGCGTTTGCCGCGTTTGATTGGCGTTGATAATGCCATCGAATGGATTTGTTCTGGTGGCACCAAGAAGGCCAAGGTTGCCCTACAAGAAGGTGCTGCCGATGCCGTTGTAGCCGATGCTGATTTATTAGCTGCCGGTGTTGATCTATTACAACGCTGTATAACTGGTGAATTGGATTACCAATCACGTAAGCAACAAAAGCAAAACAAACTGAGCTTAGGCCCAGTAGAACAAATGATGGCTTTCGAAACCGCTAAAGGTTTTGTGGCTGGCAAGGCGGGTCCTCATTATCCTGCGCCAGTGAAGGCGATTAAGACAATTCAAAAGCACGCAGGCATGAGCCGCGACAAGGCTTTGTTAGTGGAAGCCAAGGCGTTTGCAGAGCTTTGTAAAACCGAAGTAGCGACTAATCTAGTTGGTATCTTCCTGGCTGATCAGTATCTAAAACGTACCGTGAAACAACACACAAGTATTGCTGCTGATGTGAAGCAGGCTGCGGTGTTGGGTGCTGGCATCATGGGTGGTGGCATTGCCTACCAGTCGGCCTCTAAAGGCATTCCAATTGTCATGAAGGACATAGCCGATGCTGCTTTGCAGCTAGGTTTGGATGAGGCTGCCAAGATTTTGGGCAAGCTAGTATCCCGTGGTCGTATGGATAGCCGCAAGATGGCTAAAGTGCTGAACCAAATTCGTCCAACCTTGAGCTACGAAGATTTGGCTAATGCCGATATTGTAGTTGAAGCGGTGGTCGAAAATCCGAAGGTTAAAGGCATGGTATTGGCTGACGTTGAGCAAAAGGTTTCTGCTGATGCGGTTATCACTTCCAACACTTCCACTATCTCAATTGACCATTTGGCTAAGTCCCTTAAAGACCCGAGCCGTTTTTGTGGTATGCACTTCTTCAATCCTGTGCACCGTATGCCGTTGGTGGAAATTATCCGTGGTAAAGACACCACTGATGCAGCGATTGCCACCACGGTTGCCTATGCTAACGCCATGGGTAAAAAGCCAGTTGTGGTTAACGACTGCCCAGGTTTCTATGTAAACCGCGTATTGTTCCCTTACTTTGGCGGCTTTGGTTTACTAGTCGAGCAGGGTATCGACATCCTGCGTATAGACAAGCTAATGGAGCGTTTCGGTTGGCCCATGGGGCCGGCCTATTTGTTGGATGTAGTCGGTATAGATACGGCTCATCATGCCCAAGGCGTGATGGCTGAAGGCTTCCCTGATCGCATGGCGGGTCAAGGTGAAGCAGTAGTCAGTATGATGTTTAAAAAGCAGCGCTTCGGTCAGAAAAACGGTGCTGGGTTCTATACTTACGAAACCGACAAGAAAGGTCGCCTACAGAAGGTGGTGGATGAAGACATGCTAGCTAGTTTAGCCGGTTTGTGCGCCGCACCTGCGACCATTGAAGACCAGCAAGTTATTGATTACATGATGTTGCCATTGTGCCTAGAAGTAGCCCGTTGTTTGGAAGAAGGCATTGTTGCGTCACCTGCCGAAGCTGACTTGGCCTTGGTATATGGCCTTGGCTTTCCTCCATTTTTGGGAGGTGCCTGTAAGTACATGGATACCTTAGGTCTAGCAAGCATTTGTCAGCGTGCCGATGCTCTTGTAGCAGTTAGTCCATTGTTTGCTGTACCGGAGTCCGTGCGTGCCATGGCAGCCGCTGGCGAAACTTATTACGGCAACATGCAGGCCAAGGGTTAAAACGGGAGAATAACATGAGTTTTCAAGCAAATGATGTAGTAATCGTAGATGGTGCCCGTTCCGCAATGGGCCGCTCTAGAGGCGGTGCTTTTCGCAATGTACGTGCCGAGAACCTATCTGCGGCAGTAATTAGTGGTATTTTGGCGCGCAACGAAGCCCTTAAACCTTCCCATATCGAAGACGTAATCTGGGGTTGTGTAAACCAAACTCTAGAACAGGGCTTTAACATTGCCCGTCAAGCGGCTTTGCTAGGTGGCATACCGCACACAGTAGCGGCGCAAACCGTAAACCGGTTGTGTGGTTCGTCCATGTCCGCATTGCACACAGCAGCGCAAGCCATTGCTACGCAAAATGGTGACGTGTTTGTGGTGGGGGGCGTTGAACATATGGGCCACGTGGCCATGAACCACGGAGTTGATATTAACCCAGCTACTAGCAAGCATGCTGCTAAGGCTGCCATGATGATGGGCTTAACAGCCGAATTGTTAGGCAAGATGCACGGTATTAGTCGTGCTATGCAAGATGAGTTTGCCGTACGTTCCCATACGTTGGCGCATAGGGCCAGTGAAAATGGCGACTTCGCGCGTGAAATTATCGCCATCGAAGGTCATGATGCTAAAGGTCAGCTACAAATGATTGCCAAGGATGAGGTGATTCGACCAGAAACTAATCTTCAGTCCTTGGCTAATTTGAAGCCAGTGTTTGATCCTAAAAACGGTACCGTAACAGCGGCCACTTCTTCGGCTATTTCCGATGGTGCTTCCGCCTTGTTAATGATGTCTGGCGCGAAAGCAATGGAGTTGGGTTTACAGCCGCTGGCTAAGGTAAAGTCCATGGCTGTGGCGGGTTGTGATGCTTCCATCATGGGTTATGGTCCAGTACCCGCTACCAAGAAGGCATTAAAGCGTGCTGGCCTCAGCGTCGACGATATTGGTGTGGTGGAATTGAACGAAGCTTTTGCTGCCCAAGCTTTGCCGGTACTTAAGGACCTTAAGTTGCTGGATAGCGTGGAAGAGAAGGTCAACCTACACGGTGGTGCCATCGCTTTGGGTCACCCATTGGGTTGCTCAGGTACGCGTATTTCCTTGAGCTGCTTAACCCGCATGCATAAGGATGATGCCGAATTTGGCTTAGCGACCATGTGTATTGGTATGGGGCAGGGTATTGCCACGGTATTTGAGCGCGTTTAAATGCACTAGTTAGTGACATAAACAACTCTATAAAGGGTTGATTTTGAAGAGGGTAGCAATGGGTCATTGCTACCCTTTTTTGTATTTATTCTATTAAAGTTGTTATAAAAGGTTGATTTTTTAGCCAAATAATGGAATTTTAAAAATAGATTGAGACCTTTGCATAAAGCGGCGACAAATAGAGAAGTGAGAAACAATTGGCCTCATTGAGGCGGGAAACGCGGGTAATAGCTAGCTATTGCCAAGTTTTCAAACGAAATTTAGGCTGATTTTGGCCAGACCATCTTGGTACCCGCTTTGTACAAAGGTCTTATATTGTTTAGATAAGGTAGAAAAGAACTTGACCTAAGGCTGTTGCAGTCTAAACTAGGTGCGTTTTACGTTATCTCTATTTGTTATAAAACTTAGAACCGTTATTAACGGGCTGGTCGACCATCATTAGACCAGCACAATTGGAACCAGTTTAATGGGTAAATCCCTCGTAATTGTCGAATCGCCAGCCAAAGCAAAGACTATCAACAAGTACCTTGGCAACGATTTTATCGTCAAATCCAGTGTTGGCCATATACGCGACCTGCCAACCAAAGCTCCCGCTTCTGCCAATGATCCGAAAGCACGTGCTGCTGAGGCGGCAAAGGTGCGTAAGATGGCACCTGAAGATAAAGAAATTTATAAAGCCGCTCGCTCTCGTCGTCAGCTAGTTCGGCGCATGGGTATCGACCCAGAGAACGATTGGAAAGCCGATTATCAAATTCTACCCGGTAAAGAAAAGGTCGTTGATGAACTCAAACGTCTAGCTAAAGATGCCGACCACATCTATCTCGCGACCGATTTGGACCGCGAGGGAGAGGCCATTGCATGGCACTTACGCGAAGCCATTGGCGGCGACGAAAGCCGTTATCAACGTGTGGTGTTCAATGAAATAACCAAAACAGCGATTCAGGCGGCCTTTGCTGCCCCGGGTGAGCTGAATATGGATCAGGTAGATGCTCAGCAAGCGCGACGCTTTTTAGATCGTGTGGTGGGCTTTATGGTATCGCCACTTTTGTGGGCCAAAGTTGCCCGTGGCCTATCTGCAGGGCGTGTACAGTCAGTAGCTGTGAAACTGGTTGTGGAGCGAGAGAAGGAGATTCGTGCTTTTAACCCAGAAGAGTATTGGGAAGTAAAAGCCGACCTAGATAACGCCGCACAACAAGCCTTTATCGGGCAGGTGTTTAAATACCAAGGCAGTGACTTCCGTCCTAATAGCGAAGCGCAAACCAAAGCCGCTCTAGCCGAACTGGAACAACAAGATTTTGTTGTGCAGCGACGTACCGACAAGGCAACATCAAGCCGCCCATCTGCGCCCTATATTACATCTACTCTGCAGCAGGCGGCGAGCACGCGCTTGGGCTTTGGGGTGAAGAAAACCATGATGATGGCCCAGCGCTTGTACGAAGCGGGCTATATCACCTACATGCGTACTGACTCCACCAACTTAAGTCAGGAAGCTGTGAATAACTGTCGTGATTATATAGACAGCAAATTCGGTGCAGAATATTTACCCCCTAAGCCTAACAGCTACTCTAGCAAAGAAGGTGCACAAGAGGCTCACGAAGCTATTCGTCCTTCTGATGTACGCATGAAGTCGAGCTTGTTAAACGGTATGGAGCGTGATGCAGAACGTTTGTATGAACTAATTTGGCGCCAGTTCGTGGCTTGCCAAATGAACCCTGCTAAGTTTACTAGTACTGGTATTACCGTAGCGGCAGGAGACTTCTCCTTGCGTACGCGCGGTCGTATCATGCGCTTTGATGGTTATACCAAGGTACAGCCAAGCGCCAGCCATAAAGAAGATGATTTGTTGTTGCCGGACTTGAAAGAAGGCGACAAGGTTAATCTTAAGCAGTTGCACCCAAGCCAACACTTTACCAAGCCTGCACCACGTTACTCCGAAGCAAGTTTGGTAAAAGAGTTAGAAAAGAAAGGTATTGGTCGTCCTTCAACCTATGCTGCCATTATCTCTACTATTCAAGATCGTGGTTATGTGAGTGTGCAAAACCGCCGTTTCTATGCCGAGAAAATGGGTGATGTGGTTACCGATCGCTTAGATGAAAGCTTTGCTGACCTCATGGATTATGACTTTACTGCGAACATGGAAAAGCGCTTGGATAGCGTGGCTCAAGGCGATACTGAGTGGAAGCGCTTGTTAAATGCTTTCTACAAGGCCTTTACCCGTAAACTTGGGGTGGCTGAGTCGGCCGAGGGTATGCGTGCCAATGACCCGACCGAGACCGATATTGAGTGTCCGTCATGTGCACGGCATATGACTATCCGAACCGCCTCTACAGGCGTGTTTTTGGGCTGCTCAGGCTATGCGTTGCCTCCCAAAGAGCGCTGTAAGGAAACCATAAACCTAACTTCTGGTGATGAAGTGGTTGCCGTAGACGCTGATGACGAAGCGGAATCCCGCCTATTGATTCAAAAGCATCGGTGCAAAATTTGTGACACGGCGATGGATAGCTACCTGGTAGATAGCCAGCGTAAGCTACATGTATGTGGCAATAATCCAGATTGCTCGGGCTTTGAAGTAGAACAAGGTGAATACCGTATTAAGGGCTACGATGGCCCCATGTTGGAATGTGACAAGTGTGGCGCCGACATGCACCTTAAAAATGGTCGTTTTGGTAAGTACTTCGATTGCTCATCGGGGGACTGTAAGAATACCCGTAAACTCCTGCGTGGTGGCGAACCCGCGCCACCAAAGATGGACCCCATCCCTATGCCAGAGCTGGCATGTGAGAAGGTTGATGATCATTATATCTTGCGTGATGGTGCAGCGGGCTTGTTCCTTGCTGCCAGTAAGTTCCCCAAGAACCGCGAAACACGTGCACCTTTGGTTGCGGAAATACTGTCAGTGAAGGCGGATTTGGATCCTAAATACAGCTTCTTACTAACGGCACCGGTGCAGGATCCTGATGGTAATCCCAGCATTGTACGCTACAGTCGTAAGACCAAAGAGCAGTATGTGATGACTGAGGTGGATAAGAAAGCCAGTGGTTGGCGAGCCACCTTTGAAGGTGGCAAATGGGTTGAAACAGCTAAGGCTAGCAAGCCTGCAGTGAAAAAGACCACGGCCAAGAAGACCACAGCCAAGAAGGCTACTAAGGCGAAGAAAACACCAGCCAAAAGCAAAGCCAGCTAATGCAAGCTGCATTTAGACTAAGTCGTCAGCAGTACGCCTATGCTGACGTCTTGTGGCACGACATGCTTGCCAGCTATGGTGATAACGATAGCCCTGATTATTGGCGCCAGCGTATGCAACGGCGCGCCTATCAGGGTGCCGTGCTTGCCCACTTGCTGAAATCGGCGCACAGTTTATCAACCGCTATCTTGAAGCAGCTCGCGGATACGCGCTTCGTTGACGTCAGTAAACTTGAATTGTCTGAAGTATCACCTTTATTGCAGCAGCAACCTTTTCTATCGGCGCCCGCGCAACTTTTGCTACAAGCAATGCAAACTGGTCAGATTCAACAAATGCTCGACGCTCAGCAGGTATTTGATGGCGGTGTTGTCAGTACGCGCATGCCGGGCTCAGAGGGTGATTTAGGCAAGGCTATTGGCTTAGTCGCCAATGATAATCTGGATGATCCGGACCGCTGGCCCGTAGGCCAGTGGCTGAGAGATCTAAAAGAGCTGCAAGATACAACTCAAGCAGAACTATTGGAATACTAATTACCGCGGCGGATCACTCCGACACTCAAGCCTTCAATGCTCAATCGTTGTCGATTTAGGTCAACTTCAATAGGCGCATAGTCTTCGTTTTCAGCAATTAACAACACCTTGTTACCGACCCGTTGGAAGCGTTTTACCGTGACCTCGCTGTCGATTCGGGCGACCACAATTTGCCCATTACGAGCTTGGTCGGTTTTGTGTACAGCCAAAAGGTCACCGTCATAAATGCCGATGTCCTTCATAGACATGCCACTTACTTGCAGTAAATAATCGGCTTTTGGGTAAAATAAGCCATCGGGTAAAGCGCAATAGTCACTAATGTGCTCTGGCGCTAGCATCGGGCTACCGGCAGCAACCATACCGATAATCGGTAAGCCTTTTTCTTCTTCATCCATGTCTGGGACACGAATACCACGGGATGCACCAGGAATAATTTCAATAGCACCCTTACGTGCTAAGGCCTTAAGGTGGTCTTCTGCAGCGTTGGGAGACTTGAAACCAAGTTCCTGAGCTATCTCGGCCCGTGTAGGCGGATAGCCTGTATCTGTAATATGCTCACGGATGCAGGCAAGTACCTGATCCTGGCGGGGAGTAAGTTTTAACATAACGGCCTCTCACGATAATGCCGACAAATTTAGTATCCTGTGATAAACTGTGTATTTATACAGGTACTGGATATATTAACAGTTAAATTCACGCTGGCAAGCATTATTTTAAGCCGGTATATTTAGCGACTTTAAAAGCTCCGGCACGACCGGACAGTAACGGATTTATTTGTGGCGCAAAAAGACAGCATCAAAACCTCCATCCAAACCCTCTATCGTGAACTATTGACTGCTTTAGAGCTCACCCCACGTTGGGGGCAAAAACAAATGATCGCCACAGTAGCTAATCATTTGCTTGCCATTAAGCAGGATACAGACGGTTCGCGCTTGGGTGAAAATCCGGCTTGCATCATTGAAGCCGGCACCGGTACAGGGAAAACCCTCGCCTATATGGTGTCTTGTTTGCCCGTTGCTAAAGCACTGGATAAAAAACTCATAATTAGTACTGCCACCATTGCTTTGCAAGAGCAAATCATGGACAAGGATCTGCCGTCCATCAAGAAAAATGGCAAGCTGGATTTTGATTTCCAACTAGCCAAAGGGCGGCGTCGCTATCTATGTGTGTCACGTTTAGATTCTGCGCTTTCCAATCATGGTTCCGTGGACCCCACTCAGGCCTTGTTCGAAGATGAGCTTGCCCTACAGCTGGACGCTGATCAGCAAAAACTTTATCAGGATATGCTCGCAGAGCTGGGTGCCGGGCGTTGGGATGGCGACCGGGACGCATGGCAAGAACCGGTGGTTGAAGACCATTGGCGGCCAGTTACTACTGACCATCGTGGCTGCACTAACCGCCGTTGTACGCATTTTAACGAATGCCCGTTTTTTAAGGCCCGCGCAGGGTTAGAGCAAGCCGATTGTATCGTCACCAATCATGATTTGGTGCTGGCAGATTTACAACTTGGCGGCGGTGCTATCTTGCCCAAGCCAGAAGACGCTATCTATGTGTTTGATGAAGGCCATCACCTAGCCGATAAAACCTTAAGGCAATTTACTCATCAGCAAGGTGTGCGTCAGTTGCATCGCTGGTATGGTCAGGTGCGTACGGGTGTAAAACGCTTCACTAAGGACTGGCAGGGCGGTGGTCACGGGGCCCAACTAACGACGCAAGTGTTGGAACATCTGCAAGGGTTAGAGACCGAAATGTCTAACTTAGAGCTGCTACTTGATCAATCGCCCCTGCAGCCACAAGACGATTACCAACAGGTGTCCAGCTTCCGCTTCCCTAATGGCCTTGTGCCAGATGCCTTGCGTGCTCAGGCCACACAGTTGGCGTTGCTTACTACACGTTTGAGCCGCGACCTTGATGGTTTGTTCAATCTAGTTGATGACGTCGTTAAGGGTGAGCAACAAGGTTTGGATCGTGAACTAGCCGAAACCTATTTGGCAGTGACGGGAGGGTGGGCCCAAGGGGCTATGTCGCAAGGTATGCTGTGGCAGTCCTATGCCCATGTCGATGAGCCTGGTGAGGCACCTATGGCACGTTGGATTCAACACTGGCAAACCCCGGAGAGGGTAGATATTGAATTGGCATCTAGTCCTATTTTGGCGAACAAACTATTACAACAAAATTTGTGGCAACGCTGTTTTGCGGCAGTAATCACTTCCGCCACCTTGTTGGCCGTAGGGCGTTTTGATCAGCTGTTAATGCATACAGGGTTAACAGATAAGAGCAGTATGTTGGCGCTGGCGAGTCCCTTTGATTACAGTGCTTCGTCTTTAATTGTGCCCAAAGAGGCGGTTGAGCCGGGTCCAGAAGAGCGTTTTGTGCCGGCTTTGATCGATGCGCTGCCGAAGAATCTAAATAAGCAAGAAGCAAGCCTGGTGTTGTTTACTTCAAAGCGTGTTATGCAACAGGTATTTGATGGCTTGCCGACGAGTTGGCAGGACTTGATACTACAGCAAGGTGACTCTTCTAAGCAGCGTTTGTTGGCGCAACATAAGCAGCGTGTTGACGATGGTGAAGCGAGTATTTTGTTTGGTTTGGCAAGCTTTGCCGAAGGTATCGATTTACCCGGCGATTACCTCACTCACGTGGTTATCACGCGGTTGCCATTTACGGTACCAGATCGGCCTGTACCGGCTGCCTTGGCAGAATGGGTAGAAAGCCGTGGCGGCAATGCTTTTATGGAGATATCTGTGCCTGAAGCGAGCGTAAGGCTTATCCAGTCTACGGGCAGGTTGTTGCGTAAAGAAACGGATGTTGGCCGCATTACGGTGCTAGATAAACGCCTGGTAAGCAAGCGCTATGGTAAGCAGTTATTACAAGCATTGCCGCCTTATCAGCAGCAGCTGATAGGCTCGTGAATGAGCGTTGGCTAAACATTTGGCCATGTATTGGCTAGCAATTGGTTTGGCGCCATGGTGTATATTTGTACCTAGACCATAAAGGCTCTATACTCCCGTGCCTATAACTGCTAAAAGCCCTCAATTCGGATATCGACTTTGCAATCACAAGACACTAATGACAGTAGCCCTAAAAAGCCCAAAAGCACCAACAGACAAGCCAAGAGTAAGCAAGAGAACTGGGATATTGAAAGTTTCCAAGTGCCCGTAGAAGAGGGCAAGTTGCGCTTCCATGATTTAGACTTGCCGGATGAAGTTTTGCAGGGCGTACAAGCGCTAGGCTATCAATATTGCAGTCCTATCCAAGCGTTAACTCTGCCTGAATCCCTACAAGGTATGGATATCACGGGTAAGGCGCAAACTGGTTCTGGTAAGACCGCCGCCTTTTTGATTTCTATCATTACCGATTTGTTGGACTTTCCGATTGCCGGCCCGCGTCGTTTGGGCACACCTCGTGCCTTGATCGTAGCACCGACTCGTGAGCTAGTCATGCAAATAGCGAGTGACGCCGATGGCCTCACACGCTTTTCTGACATTCAAGTGCGGCAACTGGTTGGGGGCATGGATTTTGAAGCTCAGCAGAAGCAGCTGCAAAAGAGTCATGTGGATATCATGGTGGCGACACCTGGCCGCCTGTTAGATTTCTGTCGGCGTGGACATGTAAATTTACGTGAAGTGGAAGTGCTGGTTTTGGATGAAGCTGATCGCATGCTAAGCATGGGCTTTATCCCTGATGTACGCGCCATTATCCGTCAAACACCGAAGAAGCAAGATCGCCAAACCTTGCTGTTTAGTGCGACCTTTTCTGAGCAAATTTTACGCCTCGCTGAACAGTGGACTTTTGAACCTGTACACATTGAAATTGAATCCGATAACTTGGCGGCGGAAAGTGTTGAACAGCGTTTCTTGTCGGTTTCTACTTATGACAAGTACCGTGTGCTGTTGAATAGCTTAAGGACGGGGGATATTGAGCGTGCCATTGTGTTTGCCAACCGTCGCCATGTTACTCGTGAACTCGCCGAACGCCTACAGCGAGATGGTATTGCCAGTGCCTTGCTGTCTGGTGAAGTAGCCCAGGCCAAGCGTGTTAAAACGCTAGAACGCTTCCGTTCGGGTGAAACCCCCATTATGGTTGCTACCGACGTTGCTGGGCGCGGTATTCACGTTGATGGCGTGAGCCATGTGTTTAACTACGACCTGCCTGAAGAATTAGAAGACTATGTGCACCGTATCGGTCGTACGGGGCGGGCCGGAGCTTCGGGGCTAGCTATCAGTTTTGCTTCTGAAGATGATGCTTTCTTATTGCCGGACCTTGAAGCTTTGTTAGGTAAGCCAATTACCTGCGATCCTGTGCCTCAGGAACTGTTGGAAGGATAGTATGACTAAGGAAAATCGTGTACTGGTCATTGGTGGCGGTAGCTTTGGTACCGTATTGGCCGATATTGTAGCGGCTAATGGTCACCCTAGCTGTTTGTGGTTAAGGGATGCAGCGCAAGCTGATAAAATTCGTACTAGCCGTATTAACGAACGCTATCTGCCAGGTTATACCTTGCATGAAGACCTACAGATTAGCACCGACCTTAAGAGCGCTATTGCTGCCGCAGATACCCTGTTTTTCTCCGTGCCGAGTAAGGTGTTTCGTGATGTGTTGGACCAGGTACGCGATTTTGTGCGCCCGGAACAACATCTGGTAACCACCACCAAAGGTATTGAGCCCGAACACTTCTTACTGATGAGTCAGGTCTTGGAGGTGTATTTTCCAAGCAACCCCATCGGTGTTATTTCGGGCCCTAATTTGGCCAAAGAAATCGCAGCGCGACACTTGGCTGGTACGGTTATCGCCAGTGATGAAGAAGCGCTGCGTGAGCGCATTCAAGACTTGTTACAGTGTTCTTTTTTCCGGGTGTACGCTAGCAATGACCGTTATGGTGTGGAGCTTGGTGGTGCGCTAAAGAATATCTATGCCATTGCCGCAGGCCTTAGTGCGGCTATGGATATGGGTGAGAACACCCGTAGTATGTTGATGACCCGTAGCCTCGCTGAAATGAGCCGTTTAGCGGTGCACATGGGGGCTAATCCACTGACCTTCTTAGGTTTGTCTGGCGTTGGGGATTTGATCGTTACCTGTAATTCCCCATTGAGTCGTAATTTTCGTGTTGGCTTCGCTCTAGGTCAAGGCAAGTCCCTTGATGAGGCTGTGGAAGAGCTTGGTGAAGTGGCCGAAGGTGTCAATACTTTAGCACTGGTCAAGCAGCAGTCTGATAAATTAGCAGTGAGTATGCCGCTGGTAGATGCCCTTTATGCCTTGGTTTATGAAGGTGCTGATGCCTCGGGTATGGCGGCTTCTTTGATGGGGCGCGACCAAAATTCAGACGTGGAATTTATTCTACAACGTAGCTAGGCTGCTGCCGTTGGGTAAACCATGCATGGCTGTTGCCTGCTTGGTTTATTGGGCCTATGCTTAGAGTATACAAATAGACAGGGAGTGACATTATGCAAGCAGTGATTAAAAACCTAACCTCCGAAGCCTTCTGGTTGCGTCTGGCCTTTATGCTGGTGTTTGCGGTGATGGCCGAAATAGCGATACCAATCATGATGTTATTAGTATTAGTGCAGTTTGTATTTGGTTTGTTTTTCGGTAGGTTGCAAGCCGAAATCTATGCCTTTAGCAGTAGCTTGTCTAAGTTTATCTTCCAAGCCTTTCAATTTTTGTCCTATCAAACGGAAGCCAAACCTTTTCCTTTTAATGACTGGCCCAAAGCCAGTGGCCTACCTAAGCAAGACGAATCCTAAGGCTAGTTATGCGTTTACTGCTTATGCGTCATGGTGATGCCAGTTGGCAGGCACCCAGTGATAGTCAGCGCCCCTTGTCGGACTTAGGTCAAGCGCAGGTACAAGGGCAAGCACAAGCGGCCAGTGTAGATTGGCATGGCTATGAACAACTATTTGCGAGCCCTTATTTACGCACCCAGCAAACTTCACAAATATTGCAGCGGGCTTTGCAAGCCGACTGGCTGCAGACCAATACCGCCTTGGTCACTCCTGGTGGCGATTGCGATGCAGTGCAGGCCTTTCTCCTTGCTCAGCCGCAGCTTGATAGCGTTATTGTTACCCATCAACCTTTAATTAGCTGTCTGATCGGTTACTTTTGCCAGGGCGATATTTATGCCGGCGAACCTATGCTGCCCGCTTCGCTTGCTGTCTTATCTGGCGATGTCTTTGCTCGGGGCTGTATGCAATTGGAGACCTTGCAGCATGCCCAATAAGTCTGTGTTGCACAACCAGTGTTGGCAAGAGGTTGTGCAGGGGCGGCTAAGCTATCAATACTGTGAACTTGGTGGTTACTCGCCACCGGCAGAAGATCAATTGGCGAGCGCTGCCGCGCCAACCACCGTTATCGCTCTGCATGGCTGGCTCGACAATAGTGCCAGCTTCACACCCATGCTAACGCATTTACTGCAGCAACCTGTCACTCCCAGTATGCAGGTTTATGCCTTAGATTTTGCCGGTCACGGCCACAGTTTTCATCGGCCCCAGGGGTGTTTTTATACCATTTGGGATTACGCCATTGATGTGGTGCAGTTTATTAAAACTAAAAACCTCGACAAAATTGTGTTACTAGGGCATTCCATGGGTGCTTGTGTGGCACCTTTGGTGGCGAGTATGCTACCCAATCAGATACAGGGTATCTGTGCTATTGAGGCCTTAGGGCCGGTGGCTACCAACATTGAAGAAACCCCCCGACAATTACAAAAAGCCATCCTACGGCAGGCGCAACAGCAGCAACGGCAGAGTAAGGTGTTTACTTCGCCTAAGGCTGCCTTGGCGGCTCGCCTAGGCGCTAAAATGAGCCTTCAGGAGTCGGCAGCACGCTTATTGGTGGAACGTAATCTGGCGCCTAACGCGGCTCCGGAAGGTGGTTTCGTTTGGCGTTCTGACCGCCGTGTGACTTTGCCTTCACCGATGCGTTTTAGTGAAGATCAAGTGAGGGCGGTATTAAGCAATCTCAAAATGCCCGTGACGCTGATAGTAGGGGATGCCTTGCAAACTAGTGGTGAGCTGGCCGAACGTGCCGGTTTAGTTGTACAGTTACAGTGGGTGCGCATTAGTGGGGATCACCATTTGCATATGGAAAACCAAGTGTCAGCTTGTGCTCAAGCCTTAGT
Source organism: Oceanospirillaceae bacterium (assembly GCA_003521845.1). Classification (GTDB taxonomy): domain Bacteria; phylum Pseudomonadota; class Gammaproteobacteria; order Pseudomonadales; family Balneatricaceae; genus Njordibacter. Next base: position 29,075 of record DPHB01000002.1, read on the forward strand.
AGACTTGTGTGCTCTATGTTTAAACAAG
>DPHB01000053.1:0-1248 GCA_003521845.1 Oceanospirillaceae bacterium
ATCTGAATATCCGCATTGTGCTTGCTAACCACCTTAGCGATAGACGTGTTCACCACAAAGGGTGACATACCGGGAGCAATGGAGGTGACACGGTACATATCTGCAACCGCGCTGGTTACCAGCAGCGTAGACGCCGCTGTCACCGCGGCGACGGTGATTAGAGTTTGGTTTATTAGTTTCATGTTAACGCCTCGTTTAGTCATTGATGTTATTAATTTTATTATAATGAAGAGCGTCGAGCGGCAAGCTGACTTAACACTGCCAAGCCTAAACCTGCCCCCCACACTTCAGGTTGTGGCCAGATCAAAGCACCACCCGCCACAAAACGTAAGGTACGGTTCCCTAAAGACAAAACCCCACGCCAAGGATCAGAGCCACCCATACAGGCAGCAAACATCCAGATCGCCACCAGCAAACGCAGCATGGTCGTGATCAAATCCGTATAATTAAAGCCATCCACTACTAACAACAGTGATGGCGTGTAAACAAACACAAAGGGCACCAGCAAACCAATAATGGACAAACGTAGTGCGGTGAAAGAGGTGGCCAAAGGGTTGGCACCGGCGATGGGGGCCGCCACATAACAACCATAGGCGATAGGGGGCACCAGAGACGAATAGACGGCGTAGTAAAGTACAAACATATGGGCAGCCAAAGGTTCCACTCCGGCTTTAATCATAGCTGGTGCAATCATGATGGCCATGATTAGGTAGGCTGGCAAAGTCGGCAAGCCCATACCGAGTATCAAAGCGCCCAACATGGCGATCAATAGGGCCACAAACAGGTATTCTTCGCCCCATACGGCAATAGAAGTAGCAAAACGTATAGCGATACCCGTCTCGTTCACCACCGATAAAACAATACCAATGGCGGCCACGGCAATCATAATCTTGCCAGCGGATTCACCACCATCGGCAAAGGCCCTTAGTATCAACATCGGCTTGCGACGGAAATCTGGATTCAATACCCAGCCGGCCACAGCGGCGGTAGCCAAGCCTATGAAACCCGACATTGATGGTGAAAAACCCATCAAAAACGCTATCATCAGGGTAGCAATGGGCAAAGCGACTAATAAGCCATTAATCCAATCTTTGGCTGCTAATACAGGAATATCTGCCGGGTCCATGGGCTCTTGGTTTAAACGCATGGCCTCGGCATAGACTTGAGCAAACAAACTCATGTACTTGAACAGCGCAGGTAAAGCTGCAGCAGCAATTATGGATAGATAGGGCATACCCACCATATCCG
>DPHB01000053.1:1423-33675 GCA_003521845.1 Oceanospirillaceae bacterium
CATATCCGCCATAACAAACACCGCCGCGGCCATGATGGGTGGTGTCAGTTGCCCACCAGAGGAAGCGGAAGTTTCCACCGCCGCCGCAAACTTCGCCGAGAAGCCCTGCTTTTTGATCATCGGAATGGTAAATACCCCGGTGCCAGCAATATTGGCCGCCACAGAACCGCTCATCATGCCAAATACTGCACTGGCAACAATGGCAGCATGGGCTGCACCACCACGGATGCGGCCCGTCAAGGCCGTGGAAATACGAATCAGGCTAGCACCTGCGCCCGTGTGTTCCAGCATGGCACCAAAGATCAAAAATACCAACACGGTATTCGCCACCAAACCCGTGGTGCGGCCAAACACACCATCGAAAGAATACCAGGCTATTTGCATAAAATTGCCGGCATCCATACCAAAGTGTTGCAGCATGCCAGGCAATGATTGCCCAGCAAAGCCAAACAATATAAACAGTACCGCCAGTATCACCAGGGACGGCCCCCAAGCACGGCGCGTAGCCTCGAGAATACACAACAAGCCAATGGCACCGGCAATTAAGTTGTCAGTGTCTGGCATATAAAACCCAGTCCACAACTGTTCTTGAATCTGCGTAAACCAGTAGGTGGAATAAATAAAACCAGCAGCCAATACAGCATCAGCTAACCAAGCCAGCGTCCGCCCTACAGAGCCAATTGCAAATTTATAGGCTAATGGGTGCGCCAACAGCACGATAATTAAGCCAAAACTAATCGCACCATAACGCGCCAACACTTCATCAACTAGGGCAATGGTGATGGTATAGATAATAATTAGGGAAAATACCGCCGTCACTAGCAACTTGCTGTTATTAACCATGCTGTTATTTTGTTGGTCAATATCATTAGCCACTTGGCACTGCTTGTGATCACTCATAGTTTTCACTCCAGTAATTGCGCAGATTACACTCTAGCTTAACCAAGGCTGAAGATAATAGATCATGTTCGGCCTGCGTTAACCCTTGCCCAAGCACCGTTTGAAATTGCTGGGCCATGTTGACAATCGAGGCCTTTTTTTGCAGACCTAAAAGCGTTAAAGATAGCAAGGTTTTGCGTCCATCGTTGGCCGACTTTCGTTTTTCTACCAGCTGCTTATTTTCTAACTGTTTAATGATATTGCTCAATTGGCCTTTATCTAGCAGCAACTCTTCTGCCAATTGAGTAAAGGTGATCTTACCACTGGCAATGTTGCCCATGACTCGCCATTCGGGCAGTGTTACATTGGTGATGCGTGTCATGTTGGCGTAAGCAATACGCTCGTGTATAGCGCCTATGTGATACAGCTTGTATGACAGCAATGATTGTATGGAAAAATCTTGCCAACTTGGTTTTGTGTCTATTTTTAGAGATGTTTTTGGCATAAATTAGTTATTATTGTTTTAGTTGAATTACTCAATTAATTCCGGCATATTATTACTTAACATGATAACTGTCAATTAATGGGATGCCGATACAATGAGCTATTTTTCTGATCAGGTGTTCACTAATGGCCGCCTAGCCACACAAAACCAAGCTGCACCTTGGGCCACATCTATGGCTATTCGTGAAGGCAAAATAGTCTCTATGAATAAGCGCGAAATAGCGGCCTTAACTGGACCCAACACCAAGGTCACAGACCTACAAGGGCAATTTGTCATGCCCGGCCTAATTGATTGCCATGTTCATGCCCTATGGGGCGCACGACAGGAACTGTTCGAAGCCTTTGTGGGCTACGAAGCAACGCTGAGCGACTTGGCGCAAGGTATCGCAGCTAGGGTAGAAGCCACCAGCGTTAGGCAAACCATCACAGGTGGACCGTGGAATATTGGGCATGTAAATGCCATTGCTAAACTAGGCCTTACCCCACGTCAGTGGTTAGACAAGATAAGTACCCAACATGCTATCTGCATCTACGACACCACCAAGCACAGCATGATGGCCAATAGTTTGGCCCTTGACGCAGCCCACATACAAGACCAAGTCAATGGTGAAAATAAGCACCTGATTGAGCTTGATCAGCAAGGTAAAGCCAACGGCCTACTGCATGAGGAAGCAACGGCTAGCGTGCGTCAGTTTATTACGTATAATCTTGAGCAGCGCCTGCAAGCTGGCCATCAAATGACCCAAACATTGCACCGCTATGGTATCACCGCCATGAAAGAACCCATGGCCTTTGCCGAAGACCTAGCCACCTACCAAAGGCTAGACCAGCTAGGCCAATTGAATTTGCATGTGTTTAGCCACATTGCCCGTTCTTCGCCCTTAAATCCGCAGGCCCTAAGCATTGACGAGATGCAAAACCTGCGTGATACCTATCGTAGCCCCAACCATCATCCTGACGGCTGCAAGTTATTTTTGGATGGGGTGGCACCTAGTCGCTCGGCCGCTTTTATGGACCCTTATGTGCCCTGTTGCTGTGTCGGCGAGGCAGCCGACAAATATGATGCCGATGCCCTGTTGCGCATGTCGCCTGCACAATTAGCACAGCAACTTACCGAACTAGATGCCGCGGGCTTTACGGTGAAAATGCATGCCGTTGGGGACCGGGCCAGCAATGCTGGTTTAGATGGCATCATGGCTGCCCGCCAGCACCAAGATTCTGGAATTGCCCATGAAATCGCCCACACTACCTTTGTTACGGATACGGATTTCCCACGTTTTGCGCAACTCAATACCGTGGCCGAAGTATCACCAAAATTATGGTTCCCGACGGCGATAACATCGGTGCAAAAAGAACTCTTAGGGGCAGCCAGAGCGGACCGCTGCCATCCCATAAAAACCCTCTTGGAACATGGTGCCCATATTACCTATGGTTCCGATTGGCCAGCGGCCGTACCCGACGCCGACCCATGGATTGGCATCGCCGGTATGATCACACGCCAACACCCTAAAGGCCTGTACCCTGGCCACGTGGGCCTTGAACAAGGCATTAATTTGGAGCAAGCCTTGGCTATTTTTACCCGCCATGGCGCCAAAGCGTTACGCAAAGAAGACAGCATTGGCCAGCTTAAAGTGGGCTTTCAAGCTGACTTTATTGTGCTAGACCAACACTTAGATCAAATAGAGCCTAATCGCATCGCCGACACCCAAGTACAACAAACCTACTTTGCCGGTCAATGTGTTTACGACACACAAAAATAATAGCTAGTCTTTTTCCGCTAAGGTTTTTAGATAGGCCGTCCACGCAAATGCCATTCATGGTCCGCAACACGGTTATCAATGGCATCCTTTAAGGACTGCTCTATACGTGGGTCCTGCGGATCATATAGCCCGCACAGATTCAGCGCCTTGCGCAAATCTACCGAACGCCCTAAATATTCATATACCACTCGGGCAGCACAAGGCATGCGTTCAACATTATCTGAGACGCCCATTTTTAAACCACTGAGGCGGGTAATAGTACTTTTATAAGACGGGAATAAAATGGTTTGCGTTAGCTCATTACGATTCACAGACTCATAATCCACCATAAATAGCCGGTCAGTAAGCATCACTAAACCAAAATATTTATTGTGTGAAACCTTGTCGTCTGGCGTTTCTTGCATACGTTCCGCACGCTGATAAAACACCTTGCCGTCACGCATCTCCATGCTGATTAGCGTACGTAGAATTTTACCGGGGCACGCCATAGAATAATAATACTCAAAGTAGAAACCCAAATACTTATCTAATTCACTGCCACTGAACTGCAAGAGCTTGTCCAAATGTTCTTGCACAGGGGACACTTGGTATTGCTCTTGCTGTTGCGGCCTGACCTGAATCAATCGCTGAAACTGATCATGGGGCAGCATAATTTCAAACTCTTCCACCCCAAAAAAGTCACAAAACCGACGTAAGGTATTGGCCGATGGATTACTACGCCCATACAAATAGCGATTAAATTGCGGGCGGTTTATTTCCAGGCGCCGACACACCTCTGATATGGATTTGTAATAGTTACATAGCAGCTTTAGGTTTTGAGAAAAATCAGATCCCATGCATATTCCTAGTAAAATGGCGAGCAAACAGGTGCGCACCAATTGAGTGCAAATACAAGAATTTTAACTAATTAACAAGTTAACTAGCTATGATTTGATGCTAGATGACGCTATTTTAGCATCATCTAGCGACAAAAAGAATCAACTAGACAATATTACAAACGTCGAAGTTTTGTTTGAATATGCGATACATAATAACATCGTAAAACCGGGTCAAAATTCTGTATGAGTAAGCGCATTCTAATTCTTCACACTGGGGGTACCATCAGCATGGTGGAATCCCAAGCAGGCTATGTGCCTAGTGAAAATTTCCCTGCGCGCTTACATGAACAATTGGAAAATCAAAATATTGGTGGCACAGAGCTGCCCATATACAACTTGCTAGAAACAGAGCACCTGATAGACAGCTCCAACACCACACCCAAAGACTGGGTTGCCATAGCAGACTTATTGAGTGAGCACTGGCACAAGTATGATGGTTTTGTGGTGCTCCATGGCACCGACACCATGGCTTACACAGCCTCGGCCTTGTCCTTTATTTTAGGCAAAATAGACAAGCCTGTGATTGTTACAGGGTCGCAAATCCCACTGGTTAAGGTGCGCAATGACGCCCTCAGCAATCTAGTCATCAGCCTGACACTGGCGGCCAATTACGACATTCCAGAAGTGTGCATCTATTTTAACGGTAAGCTAGTACGCGGCAACCGCAGTACCAAATTAAAGAGTATGCAGCTAGACGCTTTTCACTCACCTAACTTTCCTGACCTTGCCGTAGTGGGTATCGATGTCGACCTACAACAAGATCTACTCTACAAGGCCAGCAAACCTAGTTTTAAACACTATCAGTTTGACGCTCAAGCCGTGGCTATTATTCCCATGTACCCAGGCATTCCTTCTAGTGTCATTGACGCGGTACTTAGCAACAAACGCATTAAGGCCTTAATTATTCAAACCTATGGTGTTGGCAACCCACCCGACGCCAATAAGCCATTGATGAATCGACTCGCCAAGGCCAACCAAGATGGCGTGGTTATTGTAAACCTAAGTCAATGCTTAATGGGCGGCGTATTTCAAGGTAGCTATGCGACTGGCGAGAGCCTTAACCAAATAGGTATTGTTGGCGGTGCTGACTTAACCTTAGAAGCGGCGTTTACCAAACTTCACTACCTGCTAGCCTGCGGTTACAGCAGTGAAGAAATAAAGCCGCTAATTCCAACTTCATTACGTGGCGAATGCCGCTAAATATATCTAACCGTGAGTGCCAATATGCAAATGACCAATGCTCTCGATAGCAATGACTATTTTCGTCAAGTAAGAGCTTTACCGATGAGCGTGGCTAGTGCCGATGCTTTGTTGGATCATATGTTACTAACCCACCGCAACACCACTAGTTATATACGTGCCGCCATGGGCACGGGTATTCCCTTGCCCAAGGTGGTTGAAGAAGCTTTGGCATTAATGGAAAACAACCTAGAGGAGCCACTTAGCATATGCGAGCTAGCAGACTTGATTGGCCTGTCTCGTCGCCACCTAGAACGCCAATTTGCGGCCTGCCTAGATAGTTCACCCAGCAAAGCCTATATGGAAATCCGTTTGCGCTATGCTCACAACCTCATTACCAACACGCCGTTTAAGATCTGCCAGATCGCGCGCCTGTGTGGCTTTGGCTCATCGACGTCATTTAGCTGCTTATTCAAACAGAAATTTGCCATTCCACCTTCCAAGCTGCGCAAGGTTGAAGCCTGCTCATAGCAAAGTAAAAGTTTGATCATCAAAAAGGCGGATTAAGCCACTAGCTCCCTCCGCACAGCCAATGCGACCTGCCGCCTAAGTGGGTAATTTCAGTTCACCCTATGCGTGCCACTTAGCTAAAGCCATCACGCCTTTGCCCTTCACCGATTATGACGCCGCCGAGCATGACGGCTAGGCCATGGAAATAGCGCGAGGACTGTCTGAGGCGTTTTTTGCCGAGTTCCGCAGCGCCCATTGCCTAGTTGGCAGCACAGGGTAGCTGACGCAGTCAGCCAAGGAAGTTAGGTTAAGGGCAAAGGCGTGATGGCTGTGCGGAAGGGCTAGTGATGCCACCAACCTAATGCTGTTCAGCTTATGTGAACAGCATTGCGGTTAGCTTTTTTATAGCGGGACAGTGCAATCACTAGGCCGCGTCTTCGTGATTGTCTTGTTGTGAAAAGAAGGACGCCTTCTCAGGTAGTTCTGGCATTTCCATAGCAAAATCAGAAGTGCGGATTCGGCCCGTCGTTTCACCACGCACCACCATGTCCTGATACTTACTAGGTACCGGGTTAGGCGAGCATGCAATAGCATCTTCGGCAGAAAACACGGTGATGTGAAGGGTACGAGCATGTGCAGATTTGTTGATGCTAGAACCATGTAGCAGACGCGTATGCATAAAGCACACCGAACCGCCCTTGCCTGTGCAAGTGACCGAGCTATCTTCACACCATTGGGCCACATCGTTATCAATAGCACCGGTGAAGACACCGTCATGCCATAAACTGTGAATTTCACCTTTATGGGACCCAGGCACTACCTGCAATGGCCCATTTTCTAGCGTCACATCGTCAATCATGAGCAACGCAGTTATCAAGTCATCATTGGAATGAGGCGTAAAGGGGAAATCCTGATGCCACTTCACCGCCGTGCTACCTTTGGGTAACTTGGAATTAATTTTGGCATGATGAAAGGTAACGTTAGGACCAATCAAGTCAGCAATACAGTCGGTCATACGGCTATCCATACTCGCCTTATAGTAGTTGTCCGACACTTCAACGGGGGCATTAATACGACGCAACCCAGGCTTTTCGGCGTTGTGACCTGGCTCTAAATCAAAACGGGCACGACCATCAAGAGTTTCACCATAAGCTTGGGTATGCTGCTTACTGTCTTCTACCCAATTGGCAAAATCATCGCGCATAGCCTGTAGCAGCTCTGGTGTAACAGCATCTTCTACCACCAAAAAACCGTTTTCCCAAAAGCTGTCCATTTGTGCTTGGCTTAGGGTTGTCATAGGCGACTCCTCGTTTTATTGAATTTATTAACATGGATTACTTGGCATGAGTTTACCCGAGGCATATAATCATAAAAAGCTTTATTAATTTTCTTATAAACAATATTAAATATGGTTCAATATACTCTCAAACAGCTTTATTACTTTTGTGCCGTTGCCGAGCAAGGCGGCATTGCCCAAGCCGCCCGTGCCCTCAACCTTTCCCAACCTGCCATCGCTCAGGCGCTCAACAAACTTGAAGATCAATATCAATTAACGCTTTTCCTGCGCCAACACTCCCGTGGTGTAGAACTGACTTCCCAGGGGCGTCAACTATATAAAATGGCCCAAGAGCTCCTCTTGCAGGCCGCACAACAAGAAACCGCCATGCAACTGGTTGCCGCTGGCAAGTCTGACACCATACGTCTAGGATGTTTTCATACCTTGGCACCTTTTTACATGATTCCGCTTATTCAACAATTAAAAAAGGAGCACGCCAATATTGCCGTTTTAGGCGAAGAACTACGCCAAGATAAACTGCTAGACAAGCTACTTAACAAACAGTTGGATCTAGCGGTATCTTACGACATGGGCATCACCAACAGTGCCCTAACCAAATCCATTATTGCCAAAAAAACACCGCATATCCTACTTAGCAAACAACACCCTCTCGCAAAAGAGACCAGCATTAGAGCACAACAGTTGCAAGGGCAACCCTTTGTCATGTTTGATGGCGCCGGTAGCAAGGATTACTACCAGAATCTACTCAGACACTTAAACTTACAGCCGGATATTGCCCTGGCCTCCACCTCGATGGAAACCGTGCGCTCTGCCGTCGGCAATCAAATGGGGTTCAGTATTACCGTCATGCAACCAAAAACAAATATTAGCTATGACGGTACGGAATTGATCTCCATACCCATTGTTGATGCCTGCCCTGACCTTGCCATTGTGCTGCTTCGTTTGCGTGAGGTAGAACCGAGCCCAGCCATGCGCATACTGCTTTCGCAGTATGAAGATTATGCTTAAACTCAGCCTAAAGTGATAAAATAATTCGGCAAACACGTTGAAATAAGCTACTGTATAAGCATCACATCTGATTTGGAAATAGCCATATGATTAACATCGGTGAAAGCATCACGGCGGTCGTCTTTTTAGCACTCGCCATTCTAATTTTATTCAAGGGCGTGCGCATGGTACCCCAGGGTTACCATTGGACCGTAGAACGGTTTGGCAAATACACGCGCTCCCTTGGGCCTGGCTTGCATATATTGATCCCTTTTGTCGATACCATTGGCCAAAAGCTCAATATGATGGAGCAGGTACTGGACGTACCACCGCAAGAAATTATATCTTCTGACAACGCTCAGGTGATGACGGACGCCGTGTGTTTCTTTCAAATACAAGACGCTTCGCAAGCAGCCTATGAAGTCAACCACCTAGAACGCGCTATGCAGGCCTTGGTTATGACCAATATCCGTGCGGTATTGGGTTCCATGGAGCTGGATGAAATGCTCTCCAATCGCGAACGTATCAACGGTGAGCTATTAATCAAAGTAGACGAAGCCACTGATCCGTGGGGGGTAAAGGTCACCCGTATCGAGATTAAAGACATTGCGCCGCCACAGGACTTGGTGACATCTATGGCCCGCCAAATGAAAGCCGAACGTGAAAAGCGCGCCTTGATTTTAGAGGCAGAAGGCGAGCGTGAAGCGGCTATTAAAGTAGCCGAAGGACAAAAGCAGTCCGAAATCCTCAAGGCCGAAGGACAGCTGGAAGCCGCCAAACGTGAAGCCGAAGCCCGTGAACGCTTGGCGCAAGCCGAAGCCAAAGCAACGGAAATGGTTTCCAAGTCCATCCAAGACGGTGACGGCCGCGCTATTAACTACTTTGTAGCGACTAAATACGTCGATGCTTTGGGTAAGCTGGCTGAATCTAACAATAACAAGGTGATGATGATACCATTGGAGGCTAGCAGCGTTATTGGCTCGATCGCGGGTATTAGCGACCTAGTTAAAGACATCAGTAAAGACGAAACCAAGTCTTAATTAATCGATTAGAACGGAGACTGCATGGAGTTTTTTGCAGAATTAAACCATTGGCATTGGCTCATATTAGCGTTACTTCTACTGGCTGGTGAAGCCTTAGGTGCCGCTGGTTTTTTGCTTGGTGCCGCCGGTGGCGCTGTCACCTTGGTGGTACTTAACCTGTTGAATGACAACCTCAGTTGGCAAATGCAAATTACCGTATTTGCCACCATCACTTTGTTTCTTTCTTGGCGTTATTGGCACCAGTTTAAGTCTTTCAATGATAAAACTGACCATCCACAGCTGAATGACCGCGCTGCACAGTTAATAGGCCGGCACATTACCTTGAGCCAAGACCTTGCCGGTGGCGAGGGTAAAGAGCAAGTTGGTGATACTTTTTGGCGAGTACGTGCCACGAGTGACCTCTCAGCAGGTACGCAAGTGAAGGTAACGGCTTCCGAAGACAGAGTCCTGTTAATCAGCGAAGCCTAGTCACCTCTAGATAAGGGCTGATATTTCAGCCCTTATACCCATTTTTTTATGCCTCCGGATGCACAACCACTAGCCAGTGGGTGCCAAACCGGTCCCGTAACATACCAAAGCTGGCAGCAAAAAAACTCGGCCCATAGGGCATGGTGACATCACCGCCTTCTAACAAGGCATCAAACACCCGCTGCCCTTCTTCAATACTGGCGGCTAGATGGGATATAGACACGGATGCTTGGGGCGCCACCGGCATACCTTCTGGGCTATCGGAACCCATCAATACTTGGCCATTAATTTGCAACTCACCATGCAAAATACGATCGGATGCTGGCATACCGGAATCACCGGCACCTTCGGCAAAAGTAAGCAATTGCAATTTATCGCTGCCAAATATTTTTGCATAGGTATTTAAGGCTTCCGCGCAGGTGCCGTCAAAATGTAGATAAGGGGTAAAACTCATAGGCTTGCTCCATGGCTTATAATTATTTTCTCACTATCCAGACTCGCACAGGTACGGCCTGGTTACAAGACAATGACAGCTATTCAGACTTCTCGGCATGCGCCACATACGCTTGGGTTATTTCTATTAGGCGCTGTTTTTGCTTAACGCTAATAAAACTAGCCTCAATCGCATTAAAAGTAAATTGCGCTATTTCTGCTTTGCGCATGGGATGAGCATCAACCACGGCGAGAAAATTGTCGTTCATGTAACCGCCAAAATAAGCCGGGTCATCTGAGTTAATGGTGACGCACAAGCCATGGCGCAATAATGCAACAATATTGTGCTGCGCCATATATTCAAACACCTTGAGCTTGGTATTCGACAAAGGGCAAACCGTCAGTGGCATGCGGCTGCTAGCTAGTTGCTGCACCAGCTCTGCATCTTCACTACAACGTACACCGTGATCAACTCTCGTCACTTTCAATAATTCAAGGGCATCACGAATGTTGCTTGCAGGTCCCTCTTCCCCAGCATGGGCGACGGTCAAAAATCCGGCCCCAATAGCAGCAGAGAACACCTTAGCAAATTTACTGGCAGGATGACCCAGTTCAGACGAATCCAAACCCACAGCCACAATCTTGTCCTTATGGACTAACGCCTGCTCTAAGGTAACAAAAGCCGCCTCCTCATCTAGATGTCGCAAAAAACACATAATGAGCTGGCTAGTGATACCCAATTGCTGTTCGCCTTGCTGCAAGGCTCGATGAACACCATTCACTACTGTGTCAAAGGCAACACCACGATCTGTATGCGTCTGTGGATCAAAGAAAATTTCCGTATGCAGCACATTATCAGCTTGGCAGCGCAACAAATAGGCCCAGGTTAAAGCAAAGAAATCCGCTTCATGAATAAGTACATTGGCACCTTGATAGTAGATATCCAAAAATGATTGCAGGTTATGGAAATTATAGGCATCACGCACCTGAGCAACGCTTTCGAATGGCAATTGAATGCCATTACGAGCCGCCAACTCAAACATGAGATCTGGCTCAAGTGTACCCTCGATATGTAGATGCAGCTCTACCTTGGGCAAGGCTTGTACAAAATTAATCATTACGGCTTCCTGACAAAATCGCTTAAAAAACGAAAAGTTACTAAGCGCTTTCTTCTGAGTAAATCTGAACAGCCAGGTATACAAAGAGAAAAGCGCAACGGCGCTAAACTCTTCGTAAGCAGGTGTTATTGGCACCTGGTAGAGACCCCCAGACCATATCACTGGGGTTATACGAAGGGAAAAAATAGCTTAATACAAGCTACTACTGAAGCTAATAATCTACTGGGGTTAAGCACACATGTCAACGCGTTAACAGCGATCTGGCACATAGATATTGATCTAGCGTCTCTTTGAAAAACGCAGTTTAGATAAGTACGCCAAAAACAAGTGTTAGACTATGGCACTGGCAAATATGGCAACGCTTCCTTAAAGTAAGGTGGATTTTTAGTAACAAACTAGTCCGTTGGGCTCAAAACTGAAACTTACTAAAGCCTAAAATCTGTTTCATGGTCAGTATTGGCGTTCAGCTCCTTTTTAGCCGAAGAGAGCAGTGCGACTAAGTTTGATGCCAAAAACTCACGGAACTTCGCTTTGCCTAAGGTGCGGTCATAAGCTTCGTGGCTTAAAAATCGCTTCATTTCTTGATCGAAATCTGAACTATTTACAATGCCTTCAATTGAAGAAATTCTATCATCAAGCATGCCCATAAACCCTACGATTTTATAATCGACAATTTTTTTCTCGATCAATTCTTTATTGATTTTAGCCCCTTCTTGTTGCAACCACATGAGATCCCAAATATCTCGGTGTCTCACATATTTTTGATTAGCAGGAAGCGAGATAATCTTATCTGCCATAACTTCGTCTAATGACTCAACATAAATAAGCGTATCTCGATAACCATCGGGTAAGAACGGATAATTCTGTTGTAGAGGGAGAGGTACTTTCGTGTGAGCAGGTATATTAGCAACTTCGAGCTTGATTCTTTGTTCGGCAATATGCTTTTGCTCTGGCGCTGTTACGATTGCTATTTGCCACTTATCAATTCTTAATTCTGCGTATTTAGGGTCTTCTCTGAGCGAGTTCGGTTCCTTAACTGTGATTTCCAAACCGTATCTGTCACCAATGTATTTTTCGATAACATCTTTCATTTTAGATAATGTTTTGCTGTTAAAATCATAGCCTCCAGCGAAATCGAGATCTTCGCTATAGCGGCCAGAACCGTAACATAACCTAAGGCTCGTGCCCTCTTGAAACACAATATCATCCAACATACCTGCCTAGTCGAGTGCAAACAAAATATCGTAGTGCAGCAGTTCTTTTTCGATTACAGGCTTATTGCCTGAACTACCATTTTCTTCAATAGCTCTTGCAACCAAAGAGTCAAAGTTTTCTTGACTAGCCGTCATCCATAGCCTCCATATCGATTAAATGGTTGTTTCTGCCAACGCGTTTTAAATCTCTCAGCGCTGTAGTCTTTAATGCTACTCTTAGTGGTCTACTTTCCTTAACAATATGAGTAAGAATATCCATAACAGCACGTTTAGTGTGCGTAAATTCAATTACTCCATAAGGGGTTTTATACTCACCTTTAACTCCAGTGGTCATTAGAGTTAGCCTGTCGATTGGGATTTGGGAAATGACGCCATATGATGACAAGGCCGACTCTAAACTCACATAATTATAATCACCACGTCTTAAAGCGATAGCAATCAAATCGAGCGTGTTGGAGGTGTTTTTGTGTCTAGATAACGCGTAAACATAAACGCCTCGAGCAACTCGCTCCATAATTCCTGCCTTAACTAGACGTGCAAGGCTATCGGTAAGTGAGCGTGCCGAGTCTTCATGAAAGATTTTAGACAGATCACGATGCAGATATACATAGCGCCCTTTCTTATCTAAATCATTCAGTCTTTGAATCGCTAATGCTTGCTTCATATTTAAGTGTATTCTCATTACAGTTATAGGCAGTATAATTCACCACTTAAATCTATTCAATCTTTTAAGTTGATAGTTACTACAGGTATAGGAAGGTTAACTCTCTACTTAACTGTGAAAGCCTAAACAAAGCTCTAACTCCAGCCAGCAAGCTTCGCTTTGACACCATCCACAAGATATTAAACGCCATGGACATCAGTCTGACCGTTCATCAGCGGACATGAATGATGTATTGCAAGCCTATGTGAAGGAACATCTCATATAAATACAGGCTTTAGCTCTTTCTTCTATTCCACATACCTAGTTAATACAAGCTTCGCTTGTTCCGACAAAGGCCAAGATTTTCTAGTTGTTTCATGCATCTGCACAATTACCGTTGCAGCCACTGCGACACATTTATCGTGCTTAAAATTGGCCAGCCTTGCGTTGTGCCCCACTCCGACTAGCCCACCAATTAACGCTATTGGACTACATAACGTTGCTGCTGATAGCTTGAAAATATTGCTTAGGTATCCATTAATCGAATGAAAACTAAAAGATCAAATTAATGGCACTAATCAACACCACCAGATAAAGCAGGGTCATGATGCTTCCTGCGCGGATAAAGTCCATCACGCGATAACCACCGGGGCCCATGATCAAGGCGTTAACCTGATGGGTAGGGATAAGGAATGAATTAGAGGTGGCTAGAGCCACAATAAGGGCAAACACCGCTGGGTTAGCCCCTATGCCAATGGCCATGTTTACTGCTAGGGGCACCAGCAAGACAGTGGCACCAACGTTGGACATCACCAAGGTAAAGGCGGTGGCCAATATAGCAATGGCTAACTGTATGCCCCACACGGGCACGCCAGCAAGTAATTGCAGGCTCTGGTCTGCTATCCAGGCGGCGGTGCCACTGGATTGCACTGCCATACCTAAGGGCAGCAAGCTAGCTAGTAAGAATACGGTTTTCCAACTCACGGCTTCATAAGCTTCGTCGATACTTAGCACACCGCTCAACACCATGCCTAAGGCGCCAGCCATCAACGCTACGGACAGGCGGATATCGCTGAACAACACCATGGCCAAAGCCAATACAAAAAAGCCCACGGCCCAACCCACCTTTTTCGGGCGTAACTCTTCTTTTGGGTAATCCGTGGTAACCACCACAAAGTTGCGATTTTGTTCTGTGCGGACTAAGTTTTCCCAGGAGGTATGACAGACCAATACATCACCGGGTTCAAACTCAATGGCTCTAACACCTTGTCCTGCTTTATAGGTTTCGCCACCGCGCTGCAAAGCCAACAAAGTTAAACCATAAGCTTTACGCAACAGAATCTCTAAAGCAGATTTACCAATGACATTGGAGCCAGGTGGTACAACGATTTCGGCGATCCCGGCTTTGCTAGTAGATAAGTCTTCTGCAAACAGCTGCAACCTTTTCTTTGGCTTTAATTGATATTTTTCCACAAAGGCTAACAGCTGTGTTGGTGAGCCGCTGACGGCCAAGGTGGACTTGCCTTCCACCGCCACGGTACGCACCAAGCCATTACTGACCTGACGCTTACCGTTCATGAGCTGCACGCCGATCACTCGCACACTATGGGAGTATTCAAAATCTTCCAAAGTTTGACCAACCAGGTCGCTTGCTGCAGGGATAAACACTTCCATAAAAATGTGATCTAAACCATACATATCCTGAAAATATCCCACCGTATCAATCTTAGTTTGGCCGGTATCACTCTTGGGCAACACTTTATGGCCGGCGTATAAGAAATACAGGATACCCGTTGCCACCAATGCCATGCCGATGGGTGTCACAGAAAACAGCGACCAGGTAGCCATTTGATCGGCTTCCGGCAAACCTAGGTTGGCCGCCAATATGAGGTCATTGAGTAGAATCAAGGGGCTAGAACCTATCATGGTCATGGTGCCACCCAAAATTGCCGAGAAGCCCATAGGCATAAGCAAACGGGATAGAGGTAGGCCAGTGCGATGTGAAATACGACTGACTACCGGAATAAACAAAGCGGCAGCACCCACGTTTTGCATAAAGCAGGATATAAAAGCCACGGTACTTGAGGTGATAGAAATAACGCGGGATTCCGTTTCGCCACCAATATCAAGAATCCATTTGGCTACCCAGCTCATGAGACCAGTTTTATCCAATCCGGCACCAATAATCATCACCGCTATAATGGAAATGACAGCGTTACTTGAGAAGCCATTAAACAACAACTGATTATCCACTAGCCCCTGCTGCAAGCCCATCACTGGCGCCAAAATGGATGACAAACCAAGCAACACCATTACGGTTGCAGCAGCAACATCAACAGCCACTACTTCAAAAGCGAATAGAAACACGGTGAACAGCAAAATCGCCACCACCCAGGCAATTTCAATGCTAGGCACCTGTTGACCTAGCCACAGGGCCAGCATAAGAAACAAAAGCCCAGCCAACCATTGCTTAATACTCATCATATTGAGCAACGAGAATTTTTCCCCGGCATCGCCTCCTATTACAGTAGGTTCAGGTGATGGTAATGATTTGGATAGCTCTTGTTCGGTCACGGTGCCTCACTCATAACGAGTTAGGTTGTGTCGAAATCACACAACATAGTCGATTCAGTAAAGCATATTTTAATTGTGGAAATTAGCACCAAAGCAACGATAATATTTGCACCATTGGTACCAGCATTATAGGTTTGTTAGTCTGAACTTATTAATTATGAAAATGATACAGGAAAGAGTCTAGTGAACTAGTAGCGATTCACTCTATAGGAAAGATTTCAGATAAAAGCCTTTAAAATAAAGGCCTATAAGACATCCAAAGAAAGGATGGAAAGAAATTGGTCGGGACGGCAGGATTTGAACCTGCGACCCCCTGCACCCCATGCAGGTGCGCTACCAGGCTGCGCTACGCCCCGACACACTTCAGTACCAAGCGGTACTCAAGGAGGCGGTATATTACTGTAATAGGGGTGGCTTGTGAAGCATTTGCCGGTAATAATTCGTCGATAATGGCGCTTTTAATTAATTCTCCAACATCAAGCTTTGCTGTGCGGCCATGGGCAAGAAGGGTGTTGGCTTGCCGCTCTGCCAGTCTTCATGCCCTGCCCCGTAATAAGGCGACAAGGGGTGCCCACTTTGGCCACCGGGCATATGGAAGTAGCCTAGCTCTTCCTTGCCTGGTGAGACGGCAAAACGTTCGGATGCGCCATTGCTTTTGCCTGCTACTTTGGGCAAGAAGCTATCACCGGATTGCGGCTCAGCCGGCATATCCAACAACCAGCTAAGCTGTGGCACCGCGCGCGACAAAGGATGCTGAATGGCAGCGCGGTTGTAGTTGCCCCATGTGGCCTTATCTAGACTGCCAGCTTCGGCTACCAATACTTCTTTAGCGGCTAAAGCTGCTTCATCAAACAGTGCTTGCCAGCTAGCAAATGCGGGATTCAGCCAATGTGCTGGCTGTTTTTGGAGCAGATCCCACAAGGGGCCATCAAGCTGACGATGGTCCAACATGGACAAGTCTTTATCTTGGGTTGCTACCAAATTTTCTAAAGGCGCCCACACACGGTCGCGCACTTGTAGGCGATATTCACGTACTAGGCGATAGGCCACTGAGTTAATTGCCGCATGTCCCTGCCAGTCTTGCAAACTGGCCCCTAGGGCCATTACATCAGCCTGTGAGGAGGCTTGTAGATGCTGCCGAAGCATTTGGTACCATTCTTCATAGAACTGCGCTTCATCATCCAGCTGTACCGTCAGCATATCCTGTTCGTTGGCCTTCGGAAAATGTGCCAAGTGATCACGTATTTGACGTTGGCGAATACCTAGGTCATAGCCACCATCACCCAGTTTGGCTAGGTCTGCACCACTGGCGACGCGTGCGTTAGCGGTTTGTAGCTGTCCCGTATCAGAATTTATTTGGCGTGGATAATCCTGCGGTGCCAGCCAACCTGGAAAATCAATGCCAGCTTGCTGCCAAGGCACTAGTTTTTGCCCATTATAGTTGCGCTTTGGCATTATGCCGGCAATGGTCCACGCTATGTTGCCATCCGCATCCGCTACCATCATATTTTGAGGTGGAATACCGCTGACATTGGCAATGCTCACAGCTTGCTTAACATTGTTTGCTTGCTCTAGCTGCAGCAAATTTAAGTTGGCCGCTTGGGGATAGTATTGTGTCCAACGCACTGCCAATGGCTTACCCTCGGGGCTATGCTTTAAGATAGGCCCGTATAGGCTTTCTAAATGCACACTCTGGTGTTCGCCACCATCACTATCACGTACCGTTACCTGGCGACGTGTGAAGGCTTGTGGTCCATTGGGCGTCTGGTAGGTGTTGCCATCGGCGTCCGCATAGTCGAGTTGAATCAGGTCAACCCAATCACCATAGCTGTTGGTGAAGCCCCAAGCCACCTTGCCATTGCTACCAGCCACTATTAACGGCGCCCCAGCTAAGGATACGCCGGTAATTTGGTGCTGGGTGGATTGGTCTTGGTAGTTGAGCTGCAAGCGATACCAAATATTAGGTACCCGCAAAGTCAGGTGCATATCATCAGCAACAATAGCCCCCCCATGCAAGCTTCTAGCGCCGCTAATAGCCCAGTTGTTGCTGCCGAAAAATGGCGCGTCTGGGCCCATGGCTAGGCTGGCTATTTGTGGTAAGCCTGCCATCGACCATAGCTCCGCACTAGGCACATCTGGCTGCTGAACGACATCACCTGCTAAGGGCGCATCCCAGCGGCTGCCCTCAACCAGCAAATAATCTGCCACTGCTGCTGGTAATTCGGCCCGTAACAAACTGTGTAACTGTTCGGCTTTGGCCTCTTCTTTGGTTAAATCCAATGCCATGGCATAAATCACCATCACTGAATCTTGTACCTGCCAAGGTGTTGGGCTTTGATTAAGTAACCAATATTCAAATGGCTTGGCTGGCAATGATGATAAACCAGCATTGACGCCTTCCACATAGGCCTGCAATAGACTGTTTTGCTCACGATTTATGGTCGCCAGTACATTGTTTGCGTGACGCGAGAAATCATGTAGACGCATGGATCTATCCAAATCAAGCGCCATAGGACCAAACAACTCACTCAAACGGCCGCTCACCTGTCGGCGCATCAAGTCCATTTGAAAATACCGTTCTTGAGCATGTACAAAACCAGTAGCACGGGCCGCGTCCAAGCGGTTACTTGCCGTAATGGTGGCCACACCCACGGCATCACGCTGCACCTGCACACTGCTGTTAAGGCCTGGCAGACTTGCTTGGCCCTCGTATTGCGGCAAGGAGCCTCGTAACAGCATATATACTGCCACTGCCCCTAAAAGAATAAGCACTACCAATAGTAAGATAAGTCTTTTTGTCCAACGTAGCATGGGCCTTGTCCTCGCCTGTTTTGGGTCTGCTTTAGGAATGCTATGACCTAGTAATTAACCTAATCCAGAAACGAAAAAACCGCGCTAATATGCACGGTTTTTAAATTTAATTCTAATCTCGTCAGCCTTTTATTCAGACTCAACCCGATCCTTAAGCTTTTGCCCAGGACGGAAGGTTACGACACGACGTGCAGAAATAGCCACTTCTTCACCAGTCTTTGGGTTACGACCCGGACGGGAGCGCTTGTCACGCAAGTCAAAATTGCCAAAACCTGATAATTTTACTTGTTCGTTATTAACTAGCCGTTCGGCAATCTCGTCAAAGAACGCCTCAACTAAATCTTTCGCTTCTCGCTTACTGAGATTATGATCGATACTTAAACGTTCAGCCATGTCGGCTTTCGTCAATGAACCCATAACCTATCCTCTATGCCGTTATTTTTATTAAGGATTCCAGCTGTCAAGTGTAACAGGCACCCTCTAAAAGTAAAGGGCACCTGATGTTAGGTTTGTATTGACGTCAAACCAACAAGAAGATTAGCTACGCAAGGTCGCTGACAGCTGTGTTTGCATGGCATTGACTACCTGCTCAAACCACTGATTTACCTCTTCATCGTTAAGCGTACGCTCAGGATGCTGCCAGGTTAAACCCAAGGCCAGGCTCTTTTGCCCCGGCTCAATGCCTTTACCGGCGTAAACATCAAACAAGCCTACTTGCTGAAGATGTTCACCCGCGTGCTGCGCTATTAAAGCTTCCAACTTACTTACGGGTACACTTTCCTCAACCAATACAGCCATATCACGACGCACTTCAGGGTGCTTAGATAGGGCACTAAAGGCTGGCACCATGCCTTCGGTGATAGCCGCCTGGTTAATTTCAAACAAGAACACCGGGCCTTGTAGACCCAAATCCTTGATTAAACCTGGATGCATGGCACCGGCGTAACCAATCAAGGTAGCGTTTTTGTAGATAGCGGCAGTTTGGCCAGGGTGTAAAGCCACATGCTCGGCACTAGCAAAGCTATAGGCAGCACTGTTACCAGTAAGGGCCAATAAGCTTTCTAGGTCACCTTTCATGTCAAAGAAATCAACACTTTCGTCTTTGCCATGCCAGCTTTCTGGATTACGCGCACCGCTTATTAGACCAGCAATCACGTCTTCTTGTTGCAAACCATTTTCGCTAGGAATAAAACGCTGACCCGTTTCAAACAATCGTACGCGGTTTTGCTGACGATTTTGGTTGTACTGCAAAGCCTTAACCAAACCAGGCCAAATGCTCGTACGCATCACCGACATGTCAGCAGAAATTGGGTTAGCCAGTGCTACCGGTGTATTTTGGTTGTCCATCTTGGCCTGCAAGCCCGGCTCAACAAACGAATAGGTAATAGCTTCTTGGTAGCCACGGGTTACCATGTGACGACGTAGCAAGCTAATAGGACGCTGCACTTCTGACTTGGCCGGAATATCCATGCTGCCCACAGGATTGGTACTAGGCAGGTTGTTGTAGCCGTAAACGCGTGCCACTTCTTCGATAAGGTCAGCTTCTATGGACATATCAAAGCGCCAGCTTGGCGATGAGAAGGTCCATCCAAGGTCATCAGAACTAACTAGTGTGAGGCCAAGGCGAGTCAAAATATCTTCTACCTGAACAGCATCAAAATCAAACGCCAACAAGGAGTTCAAGCGCTGCTTGCGCAATACAACCTGATCGGCCGTTGGCAAATGTTGGTCAGAGATTTGCTCAATGATAGGGCCAGCTTCACCACCGCAAATGCTCTGCAGTAGTTCCGTTGCACGATCCATAGCCTGACGTTGCAACGCATAGTCTACGCCACGTTCAAAACGGTGAGAGGCGTCTGTATGCAAACCAAAGCTACGCGCCTTACCGGCGATAGTAATGGGGTCAAAGAAGGCCGCTTCCAACAATACGTTGGTAGTTTCGCCAGATACACCGGTAGAATCACCACCCATGATACCTGCCATACCAATGGCGCCTTCGTTATCGGCAATCACCAAAATTTCTTCGTTGAGCTGAACAGTTTGGCCGTTTAGCAAAGTCAGTTCTTCGCCTTGGCTCGCCATACGTACGTTGATGGAGCCGTTTAACTTATCAAGGTCATAGGCGTGCATGGGCTGACCCAATTCCAACATCACGTAAGCCGTAATATCTACTACGGCGTCGATGGCACGAATACCACTACGGCGCAAACGCTCTTGCATCCATTGTGGGCTAGGCTTAGATACATCCACGTTGCGAACCACACGCGCCGTAATACGTGGGCAACCCGCTGGCGCGCTTACTTTTATAGGAAAGGTATCTTCTAGCTGCGGCGCCACTTCGGACATGGCTGGCGGCGTAAGGTCTGTGGAGTTCAATACTCCCACTTCACGCGCCAAGCCAGCAATACTTAGGCAGTCACCACGGTTAGGTGTCAAATCAACATCAATGATTTGATCATCCAGCATCATATATTCACGTAAATCAGTACCCAACGGCGCATCGGCTGGCAATTCCATAATGCCGTCATTTTCTTCGTTGATGTCCAGTTCTGCACCAGCGCATAGCATGCCCAAAGATTCAACCTGACGCAGCTTGGCTTTTTTGATTTTAAAGTTGCCTGGCAGTACAGAACCCACCGTAGCAAAAGCTACTTTTATGCCAGCACGGGCATTCGGTGCACCACATACCACCTGATGTTCGGTGCTACCGTCAGAAACGCTACATACACGTAGTTTATCGGCATTAGGGTGCTGCTCGGCAGACACTATTTCACCGACAATAACGCCACTAAACTCACCGGCGGCCGCTTCAACGTCGTCCACTTCTAGACCGGCTAAGGTAATTTGGGCTATTAGCTCTTCACTAGAAATAGCTGGGTTAACCCACTCGCGTAACCACTTTTCACTGAATTTCATTTTACTTACCTAAATTCTTTTTTGGGGTCTGACCCCAAAGTGCCAGACTATCTTTACAATCGGTTGCTGCTTGTTTATCCAAATTGGGACAGGAAGCGCAGATCGTTTTCAAAGAACAAGCGCAGGTCTTTTACGCCGTAACGCAACATAGCCAAGCGCTCTACACCAAAACCGAAGGCAAAGCCTGTGTACTTTTCTGGGTCAACGCCAGATGCCGTCAACACGTTAGGGTGCACCATGCCGCAACCCAAAATTTCCATCCACTTTTGTTCGCCGTTAGCGCCCGTGTAGCCGATATCCACTTCGATAGAAGGTTCGGTAAATGGGAAGTAGGATGGACGGTAACGTACCTGTAGGTCTTGCTCAAAAAACACGTTAAGGAAGTTGTGTAGGATGCCCTTTAGGTCAGCAAAGCTGATATTGTCATCCACCAACAAACCTTCTACCTGATGGAACATGGGAGAGTGAGTTTGGTCCCAGTCACAGCGGTATACACGGCCCGGGCAAATAACGCGGATCGGTGGCTGCTGCTGTTCCATGGTACGTACTTGCACAGGTGAAGTGTGTGTACGTAGCAAGGTACCGTCATTAAAGAAGAAGGTATCGTGCATGGAACGTGCTGGATGATGGGAAGGAATATTGAGGGCTTCGAAGTTGTGGTAGTCGTCTTCGATTTCTGGCCCTTTAGCAACGGAGAAGCCGATTTGTGCAAAGAAGTTTTCGATCCGCTCCATGGTCATGGTGACAGGATGTAAGCCACCATTGTCTTGACCACGGCCAGGTAGGCTAACATCGATGCTTTCGCTGGCTAGCTGCGCCCGCAATGCAACCGATGCCATAATGGTGCGCTTGGTGTCGATCGCGCCCTGTACCTGTTGCTTGGCTTCGTTAATCTTGGCACCAGCTGCAGGACGTTCCTCAGCCGACAGTTTACCTAGACTTTTTAGTTGTGCCGTTAGCACACCTTTTTTGCCCAAATACTGTACCCGAATCTGGTCCAATGCAGCCTCGTCTTGGGCGGCAGTGACGGCTTCTAAGCCTTCATTTACCAGTTGTTCCAGGTTTTCCATAGTCTTCTCCGCTTACTTGTGGCCAAGCTTCCATGCTCGTGCCTTTAAATCTGTTTGTGCTTGTCAAATAAAAACAGGGGTGAGGCTTGCACCTCACCCCTGTTTTGTCATTTCCGTATAGGGAAACTGCTTGATCTCAGAGCCTTTTGAGCTCTTAGAAAAGCTTAAGCTAGTGCAGCTTTGGCTTTTTCTACGATCGCGCTAAATACCGCTTTGTCGTGAATGGCTAGGTCAGCCAATACTTTACGGTCGATCTCGATTGAAGACTTTTTAAGACCAGCAATCAAACGGCTGTAGGACAAACCGTTCACACGCGCACCGGCGTTGATACGGGCAATCCATAGAGCACGGAACTGACGCTTACGTTGACGACGGTCACGGTAGGCGTATTGACCAGCTTTGATTACGGCTTGCTTAGCAACACGGAATACTCGACTACGAGCGCCGTAGTAACCTTTTGCTTGCTTTAAAATCTTCTTATGACGACGGTGTGCTTGTACACCACGTTTTACGCGAGGCATGATTCTTTCTCCTTACCAATGACTATTAGATGTACGGCAGCATACGCTTAACTAGTGGCTTATCTGCAGCACAAATCTGCAGAGTTCCACGTAGGTGGCGCTTACGCTTGGTAGATTTCTTAGTCAAAATATGACTGGTAAAGGACTGCTTGTGCTTAAAGCCATTGGCAGTTTTCTTGAATCGTTTTGCAGCACCGCTGCAAGATTTCATCTTAGGCATTTCACTTTCTCCACGCATTCATTAGTTTGTTAACGAAGGCTCACTCCTAGGCACTTACATAAAGTACCTAAACCTAGGAATGGTCTCCAATGAAGATAATTGCGAACAATTATCTTTTCTTTTTCGGTGCCATCACCATGGTCAATTGACGGCCTTCCATTTTTGGAAACTGTTCAACGGTAGCTAGTTCAGACAAATCGTTTTCGACTCGCTTCAATAACTCCATGCCCAGCTCCTGGTGAGCCATTTCTCGACCACGGTAGCGCAAGGTCACTTTGGCCTTGTCACCGTTTTCTAGGAAACGTATCAGGTTGCGTAGTTTTACCTGATAATCCCCTATATCAGTTCCTGGACGGAACTTGATCTCTTTAACCTGAATCTGCTTTTGCTTCTTCTTAGCCGCCGCTTTTTGCTTCTTGGCTTCAAATACTTGCTTGCCATAGTCCATGATCTTACAGACCACAGGCTCCGCATCGGCAGCAATTTGCACCAGATCCAGTTTTGCAGCTTCGGCGTGCTTTAACGCTTCAGCCAAAGTCACAATGCCAACTTGTTCGCCATTGGCACCGATCAGTCTAATTTCATTTGCTTCAATGTTGTCATTGATAGCTGGGCGTTTTGCTTTGCCCTTATTGAATTCCCGTTTAATCGCGGTATCTCCACTTTTTATGAGAGTGCACTGGCACTCGTTCTTTTAGCCCTGAAAGCGGCCTTTTTCTTCTACCGCGTTTTGCAGTAGTTCGGCATAAGCTTCAACGCTCATATTACCTAAATCTTCACCGCTACGTGTGCGTACGGTGACAGTCTTAGATTCCACTTCTTTGTCGCCAACGACAAGTAAGTACGGAACCTTCTGAATTGTATGCTCGCGAATTTTAAAGCCTACCTTTTCGTTTCTCAAGTCCGCAGCGACTCGGAAGCCCATTTTAGTCAATTTTTCTTCAATTTTCTGACAGAAAGGCGCTTGTTTGTCGGTAATATTCAAAATTGCGGCTTGTTTCGGCGCCAACCATGGCGGCATAGCGCCAGCAAAGTTTTCGATCAAAATACCCAAGAAGCGCTCAAAAGAACCCAAAGTTGCACGGTGCAACATAACTGGCGTTTCGCGCTCGCCGGCTTCGTTAACAAATTGCGCATCCAGACGGCCCGGCATAGAGAAGTCAACTTGCATGGTGCCACACTGCCATACACGACCCAAGCAGTCCTTTAAAGAGAACTCAATCTTCGGTCCGTAGAAGGCACCTTCACCTGGCAAAATATCGAATGGCAAGCCCTTAGCATTTAATGCTTCAGCCAAAGCAGCTTCGGCACGGTCCCAAACTTCATCGGAACCGACACGTTGCTCTGGGCGCGTGGACAACTTCAAGATGATACTTTCAAAACCAAAATCAGCGTAGACGGCATACAAGAAATCGATAAACTTGGCTACTTCATCCTGCATCTGATTTTCAGCACAGAAGATATGACCATCGTCTTGCGTAAAGCTACGCACACGCATAATGCCGTGCAAAGTACCAGAAGGTTCGTTACGGTGACACGAACCAAACTCAGCCATGCGCAACGGCAAGTCGCGGTATGAACGCAAACCTTGGTTGAATATCTGAATATGACAAGGGCAGTTCATCGGTTTCACGGCGTAGTCACGGTTTTCTGAAGATGTGGTAAACATCATGTCAGAAAACTTGTCCCAGTGACCAGAACGTTCCCACAAAGAACGGTCTACAACCTGGGGGGTCTTAACTTCTACGTAACCATTGGCATGCTGCACGTCACGCATATAACGTTCAACAACCTGATAAATAGTCCAGCCATTGGGGTGCCAAAACACCATACCCGGTGCTTCTTCTTGGGTATGGAACAAGTCTAGCTTTTTACCGATTTTACGGTGATCGCGCTTTTCTGCTTCTTCCAAACGATGTAAATACGCCTTTAGGTCTTTCTTGTCAGCCCAAGCAGTACCGTACACACGAGTCAACATTTCATTGTTGGAGTCGCCACGCCAATAGGCACCAGCAACCTTCATCAACTTAAAGGACTTGATATGGCCAGTAGATGGTACGTGTGGACCACGACATAGATCAGTAAATTCGCCTTGGTTGTAAAAAGACAAGTCTTCCTCACCAGGAATAGAATCAATGATTTGTACTTTGTAATCTTCACCCAGATCTTTAAAGAAGGCCACGGCATCGGCACGGCTCATAATAGAACGAGAAACAGGTTGATTCTGCTTCACTAGCTCTTTCATGCGCTTTTCAATAACGCTCAAATCTTCGGGTGTAAAAGGACGTTCGTAAGCAAAGTCATAGAAGAAACCGTCTTCGATAACAGGGCCTATAGTAACTTGTGCGCCAGGGAAGGAATCTTGTACAGCCTGAGCCATCAAGTGGGCACAAGAGTGACGAATCACATCAAGGCCTTCCTCATCACGACCGGTAACAATAGATAACTGGGTGTCTTCAGCCATCACATAACTAGTGTCCACTAGCTCGCCAGCCACTTTACCAGCCAAAGCGGCTTTCGCTAGACCAGGGCCAATATCAAAAGCCACGTCATGCACCGATACAGGCGCATCGAAAGCACGTTGACTACCGTCAGGAAGAGTAATAACAGGCATGGAAATTCCTTGCTACAGTGGTGGCCCCTACCAAAGGCCACTTGGTATAGATACAGATTTTCGCGCTTAAGTCAGTGTAACAGCGCCAAAACCCAACAAATTCGGTGGCATATTCTACCCTTTCCACCCCAAAATCACAAGAACACCCCACCAACACTAGTCTTCCTTATTTCGCCTTAGTTGCTGGCACATCAGTGCGGTGTGCCAGGCATGAATTTGCGCCGCCTGCTTGGCCCCGTTAGCATCACGTTTTAGTATTGCCGTATGAATATCACGATGCTGGTTTTCGACCGCTTCCATATTGCCAGCTTGTTCTAGCATACCCCCAGACAGGGCCGCGAAAATGGTGTTAAACATCTTGCTATACAGCAGCTGACTTAATGACACCACCCACAAGTTATGGCTTGCCTCTGCAATAAGCATATGAAAAGTTAAGTCCGCTTTGGCTCGCTCCAGCACAGGCAAGCTGGCCGCCCGCGCCAGCATACGCTGATACTCTTCATCAATTGCCGCCAACTCAACATCAGTAGCCCGCAGGCAAGCATAAAAGGCGGCCTCCCCTTCTAACACTTGACGCATTTCCAACACCGCTACCTGGGCCTGCGGATCGGTCATGGAAAGCTGGTTTAAGGGAGGCAAGAAACTCGCTTCAAACAAGTTATTAACATAGCTGCCTGAACCATGCTGGGTGCGCAATACACCGCGTTCTTGCAGTAGCCCCAAAGCCTCGCGCAAGGTGGTACGCGCAACACCAAACTCAGCCATCAATCGCTGTTGCGCGGGCAACCTGTTTCCGGGCACCCACTCAGCGGCCAAAATTCGCTGCTCCAAAGCCTCAGCCAAGCACTGCACCTTATTACCACTAGTCATTATGTTTACATCTCACAATTGGTCAGATGACTTTACTGCATTTATCTTCTCATGACTAGCCAAGCAACCAAGGGCACCGCATAATGCAACCAACAAGGAGCCTATCATGTCTGTTTCACCCTATTTACAAGCACCCACTACAGCACCAGTACAACCCAAGGTGGCCTTATTTATCACCTGTTTAGTCGACTCCATGCGCCCCAGCGTTGGCTTTGCCACTATCAAGCTGCTAGAAGCAGCAGGTTGCCAAGTAGAGGTACCCGACCTGCAAACCTGCTGCGGTCAACCGGCATACAACTCCGGCGCCCAACAAGATACGCAAAAACTGGCTCTACAGAATATCAAAAAATTTGCCAACTACGATTATGTTGTCGCCCCATCTGGCTCCTGCATAGGCATGCTGCACCAGTATCCAGATCTTTTTAAACAAGGCACTGACCAGCATCAAGCAGCAGAAAACCTAGCTTGCCGTGCGTGGGAAATCACTAGTTTCTTAACCGACGTCATGCAATTTCAACCAGCACCATCTCAGCAATCACTAAGTATCACCTACCACGATTCCTGTGCTGGTTTGCGCGAGCTAGGTATTCAGCAACAACCGCGCAAGCTATTAGCCAAGGTTGACGGCTTACAAATTAAGGAAATGGAAGAAGCGGATACCTGCTGTGGTTTTGGCGGCACCTTTTGCATCAAGTTTGCGGACATTTCCAACCGCATGGTAAGCAACAAAACCGCAAACGCAGAACAAACAGGCGTACAAATGCTGGTAGGCGGCGATCTTGGCTGCTTGATGAACATGGCAGGCAAGTTAAAGCGCCAAGGTTCAGCTATGCAAACCCGTCACCTAGTAGAAATTTTGGCCAATATGCTCGACACACCAGCGATTGCCGAAGCCGCCAACACCGCCCTTAGGCCCGCCAATACAGACTTAGGCTACGAGGTATAAAAACATGCAAATCACCAGCCCGAAGTTCAAAGACAACGCGCGTATTGCCTTGGCCGATGCCAATCTACAGCAGGCCCTAGGCAATCTAAAGGCCGGTTTTCCCGGCAAACGTGCCGCCGCTATTGACCGCTTACCGGAATTTGATGAACTACGCGATCAAGCCCAAGATATCAAAAACCAAGTAATCGAAAACCTGGATTTCTATCTCGAAACCTTTGAGAGCAAAGTACACGCAAACGGTGGCCACGTACACTGGGCTAGCAGCAGCGAAGACGCCTGCCAAACCATCTTAGACATCTGCCAAGCCGTTGGTGCCCGCACCGTCACCAAAGGCAAATCCATGGTGACCGAGGAAATTGGCCTTAACGATTTCTTACAAAAACACAGTGTCACGCCCGTAGAAACCGATCTTGGCGAGTACATTTTGCAACTGCGCGAAGACCACCCCAGCCATATCATCGCCCCAGCCATTCATCTCAATTTATCTGATGTGAGCGAAATTTTTGCCGAAAAGCATGGCACTGCTGCCAAGCACCAACCCGAAGAGCTTATGCAAGAAGCACGTGATGTGTTACGCGATCACTTTGTCGCCGCTGACGTAGGCATTACCGGCGCCAACTTTTACGTACCCGAAACCGGCAGTACCATTATTGTTACTAACGAAGGTAACGGTGACCTTACGCAAACCCTACCTAAAGTACATATCGTAGTGACTAGCATTGAAAAATGCGTACCTACCTTGGAAGACCTCAGCTTATTTATGCGCCTCTTGTCACGCTCTGCCACGGGACAAGAATGCACAGTTTACAATACCCTTTCTAGCGGCCCACGCCAGCCAGGTGATCAAGATGGCCCCGAGCAATTCCACGTGGTATTGGTGGATAACGGCCGTGCCGACATGGTAGGCGACGATTTACAAGACATGCTGCGCTGCATACGCTGCTCGGCTTGCATGAACCACTGCCCGGTATATAGCCAAATAGGTGGTCATGCTTATGGCTGGGTCTACCCCGGCCCCATGGGTTCGGTACTAACGCCCAAGATGATTGGCATTCACGACGCTGGCCACCTACCCAATGCCTCCACCTTTTGTGGCAAATGCGAATCCGTATGCCCAGTACGTATACCGCTACCAAAACTGATGCGCTCATGGCGTACAAAGCAACACCAACTACAAGCCAGCCCGGCTATTGGCCGCATGGCCATTAGCAGCTGGGCCTGGTTAGCGCGTCATCCGCGCTTATACAAACTGGGCAGCACTATCGCCATCAAACTACTCGCGGCCCTAGCAGGCAACAAGGGCCGCCTCAAGCGCCTACCAATAGGCCGCGGCTGGACCTTATGGCGAGATTTACCCGCTCCTGAAGGCAGTAGCTTTCAACAGCAATGGAAGCAACAGCAACAAACCAACCAAGGAGACAAGTCATGAGTCAGTCTTCACAGCAAAGCCGACACCAAATTCTTAGCCGCATCCGCAAAGGCTTAGGGCGCCATGCCTTATCGGTTGACAAGCAGCAAGCCCTGACGGCGGCCATGGCGCAGCCTAGCAGAAATCTGGTGCCCCAACGAGCGCAAGCCAGTGGCCCAGCTGCAATCGATATGTTTATCGCTATGGCGACAGAAGCGGCCGCTGAAATCATCCATCTCGATAAGCTTGCACAACTGCCAGAGCAACTCAAAAGCCTGCTACCAGAGCGGGATGCAAGGCCGCTGGTAATCGCTAGTGAAACACAGCTTACCAGCCTTGACTGGCAGGCTGCTGGCGTAGTAACGGCGCAGCGTGTAGCGCAAAAAGGCGACCTCATTAGCCTTACTAGCTGCATGACCGGTGTAGCAGAAACGGGCACCTTAGTATTAAAGTCGGGAGCAAGCTCACCCACCACGCTCAACCTGCTGCCAGATATTCACTGTGTCGTGCTCTTTAAAGACCAAATTATCGGTGGTTACGAGGATGCATGGGATCTGGTACGCCAAGAAAAACTCCCCCGTACGGTGAATTTCATTACCGGCCCATCACGTAGCGCCGACATTGAACAGAAGCTACAAATGGGGGCACATGGGCCAAAAAGACTAATCATTTATCTAATTTAGTTGCACAAAGTCATCATTTAGCACTATTATCATATCTACCATTTTACAAAATAGACATTAGTGCTAAAGACCATCAAAAAGAATGGCCACCATTGTTGTTAAGCTCGCTTAACTATTAAACCAAGGAGGCCTTGTTATGGACAAGCAAGCAGGATTACTCAAGTGCTTGGACATTATCAACCTCACACTGGATGCTGCCGACACAGTAGACATTGAAACCATCTGGCCACTAGCGCCTAAGGCAAATGTGGCCAGCAGGATAGCTGTATGAACGCTAGGTGCACAATACGCAGTGACTGCTTCCAGCTCCCTAAAACCGGGCATTCGTCTACCACTTGGCAGCCCAAATGTTTAAGCAATGAAAAGGCCAGTGTAGCAATTACCAGACCCAGCAAAAGCACGCTTTTGCAAGCAGTGCGCCATGCACAATTAGGCTTCTATCTACAGCCTATAATGCATCTTGAAAGTGGCGCAATTTGCGATTTTGAGGCACTTATTCGTTGGCCGCACAAAGGCGTTGTACTGTCGCCTAATGTATTCGTTGAGCAAGCATTGCAGAGACCCATAAATAGACTGTTTCAAGCTCTGTGCAACAAGCAGTTGGTGGCAATATTCACCCGCATGCAAACACACTACTCTAACTGCTACCTAACCATGAATGCCCCTGCGCATTTCTTTTACTCAAAAAGCAGTGTCATGAGTTTTATAAAGCTAATGCAAAGGCATCAAGTAAGCACCAATCGACTGGTTATCGAATTACTTGAATCAGACCCGATACTAAACCATGCCAATGTTATCAATAATATTGAAATGCTGCGCAAACTAGGCATAAGAATCGCCTTAGATGATTTCGGCAAAGAACATTCCAACATGGATCGCATGAAAGACTTTCCCGTTGACATTGTGAAGATAGACCGCTGCTTTGCCGAAAACTTGGCACAGGACCGTCGTAGCCAGGCAATAATAAAAGCCATTATTGCAATGGGTAAATCGCTGCATTTCTCGGTAGTAGCCGAAGGGGCCGAAACCGCCCAACAAGTTGGCATTTTAAAACAACTCGGCATCACCCACTGCCAAGGCTATTATTTAGGTAGGCCTCAGCCAAGCGAATACTGGTTGGCAAAACCACAAGTGCAATTTAATTGAAGGCCGGCACAAGCATGAAGAACTATAACAATTGCAACTGCTTATCCATAATGCGCCCATAGCTGTCGCCCAATAGTGGTAATAGGCCATCTACTATGGGCTCAATTTGGCGGTCAATATAATGTTCATAGTCCAAGGGCTGGTCACATAGATCCACTACCTGTGGCCCGGCAACCGTAATCACATACTCCACCCAGCCACCATTTTTATAACGGCTGGGTAATGCCTGTTCGGCAAAATAGCTTTCGGCCTTGTTAGCTGCCTGTACATGGGGCGGAATATTTTTCTGATATTCTCCTAATGGTCGCCGTATACGCTTACGAAACACCAACTTATCATCCTTTAAGCCCGCCGCAACATCAGCCACCAACCCCTTAATTAGAGCATCATAAGGCTGGCCGGCAAACACCAGGTCATAGAGTTCCTGTTGTAATTCTCTAGCCAATAGCGTCCAATCGGTACGCACGCTCTCTAAGCCCTTGAACATCATTGTCAGTGAGCCATCAGCTTGCACCACCTGCCCGGCATAGCGCTTTTTACTACCCACTTCTAAGCCGCGAATGGTGGGCATAACAAAGCGCTTAAACAGTGTTTCAAACTCCAGTTCCAAATAACTAGTCAGACCATACTCATGTTGCAAATGCTGCTGCCACCAAGCATTCAGTTGAGTGGCCAATCTATAGCCCACAACTTGAGCATCTTCGGTGCCCATCTTAGCGCTGCCCAACCAAACAAAAACCGAGTCAGTATCACCATAGATCACCTGATAGCCTTGCTGCTCAATGAGCACCTTGGTTTGTTTCAGAATGGCATGCCCACGCTGGGTTATACTAGACGCCAACCGCTGATCATAAAAGCGACATTGATTTGAACCCAGTACGCCATAACAAGAATTCATAACGATCTTGATCGACGTCGACAGCGGCGTATTGTTTTGTTGTTTGGCGGCATCTCGTGCTTGCCATAAGGTGCTTATGATTTCTGGCAAGATAGCCCCTTGGCGGCTAAACCTAGCCCCCTTAAAGCCTTCTATGCCATCGTCTTGTTGGGCACCTGTTATCAACCCCAAAGGGTCAATTTTAAAGCTGCGAATGATACTGGGGTATAGGCTCTTAAAATCCAGAATCAATACATGGTCATAAACCCCTGGCAGAGAATCCATAACAAAGCCACCCGGGCTATCACCCGCCAAACCTGAGGCAAACGCCGGTGCCACCCAGCCGGCACGGTGTAAACGCGGCAAATACAAATGGTCAAAAGCCTGCGCCGAACCACCAATGCGATCCATAGGCAAACCCGTTAACTGGCTACGTGCGATAACGAAATTTAGCAGGTCTGCAGTATCAAAAATATCCCACACTAGCCGGCAATCTTCAAGGTTATAAGCCACCAGGTTAGCCGGTTCTTGTGCATACATACGCTGAATTTCAGCCCCGCGCTCATGGGGCTTGGTGATGTCTTTACCACGGCCCAACAACTGTTGCGCGACCTTCTCCAAGGCGAAGGATTCAAACTGCCAAGTGGCAGCGCGCATCACTTCAATACCGTCCAGAGCTATTCT
>DPHB01000053.1:33910-47874 GCA_003521845.1 Oceanospirillaceae bacterium
CCCAAACGCAAACGCACACCCAGGTCACGCGCACGCTGGCACAAAATCCGAAAATCAAACTGCACCAAACTCCAACCCATAAACACGTCTGGGTCATAGTCTTCTAGCCATGTAACAAATTGTCTGAGCATCTGCCGCTCATTGGGTACCACCTGAGTGTAATCAGGCAAATTTTCTGCCGGCTGTGGAAATGGCCAGTGCAGCCAAACTTTACGTACAGCTTGTGCATCATGCATACCATACAAAGCAATACTATGGATGCTACGGCCATCCATGGTGGTTTCGATATCTAAGGACAGGCAGCGCAACTGCGGCTTATAGCTACTGGTTTTTGCCTTGGCATCAGTCACCAAAGCAAAACGCTGATTAATACGCCCTTGCGGCACAGTATCCAATTGCATGGCGCCAGTGATATAGCGCTCCATTAAAAAACGTTCTTCTGGGCGAATATCCGCTTCCATCAGCTCCACACCTTGAGCCTGTAAACGCTGGCGCACATCACGCCAGACAGCCTCACCGGAAACATAAATGGCCAAGGCATGGTCACCAGAAAAACATTTAAGAGACACCGGCTTGAGCTGCCAATGTTGCGGTGCGTAAGGCAATTTTTGCAATATAGATGTTACTAATTGCTGTTGCTTAACAGCGATAAAACACACGCGCTGAGCCTGTTGCACCTGTAAACACACGGCTCCGTCGTCGGTGGCCAACCAATAATCCAACACCAAGCCATCATTGCTGTCTCGATTGTGACGGGTTAGCAAAAAACCGTGCATATGCCTGCCTGTCAGCTGTTTTTATGGGCAGATTGAAAAGGCTGGATGACATCCAACAGGGGAAACACTTGCTTAATCAACGGAGTATTATGCTCTTCAAATAACAGCTTTAAATTGGGGCCAGCATCCATGGTGAGATACACTT
The DNA here is from genome assembly GCA_003521845.1 of Oceanospirillaceae bacterium. Lineage (GTDB taxonomy): Bacteria > Pseudomonadota > Gammaproteobacteria > Pseudomonadales > Balneatricaceae > Njordibacter. The sequence continues at coordinate 34,832 of DPHB01000053.1, forward strand.
CGATACCTTGCTCACGTAGTGCCCAAACCTGCTGCATTGCGGCGACTGATTCAGCCTGCCAATAAACCAAAGGAGGCCAAGCCGCCATCATGGTGGCATGCATGCTCATAGCATTATGCTCTGCAGTTTGGCCTAGCAGACTAAAATCTGCCGCCATAATAGCTTCTTCAATGGTGGCTAAATCACTGTTTGCTTGGCTGGGCCATTGCTTGAACAATGGTGACGTTTGCACCGTACGTTGCATACCTTCGCGTGACGAAACGGCCTTGCTGGCACTACTCACCGTGAGAATACCTACCCGCAACTGTGGCCAGCGTTCCGGTAACACATAAGCCACGCTATCATGGCCATTGTCCGCTGCCCCAGCTTGCCATTTTACAAATCCGTGCCAAAGCGAGCGGCTAGCACTACCACTACCTAGACGCGCTATGGTCGACAAGGAGGTATAATCCAACTGCCAGCCACATAGTTCATTGCAGGCCAAGGCCATGGCACCAAAACCACTGGCTGATGAAGCCAATCCTGCCGCCGTGGGCACCGTGTTATGAGTATCAATACGTAAGTGAACATCTGTAGGCAGAAACAAAGCTAGCCAAGTGTCCAGCTTTTTGACAAAAGCTGTGTCAGCACCTTGCTGTTCGCCATTGAGATAAACCGCATGCTCTGGGGCATCAATGATTTGTAGCTTGGTTTGACTACCATGATCGGCTAATGACACGGACAAGGAACCCGTAATGGGTAAATTAAAGTGCTTTTCACGCTTCCCCCAATACTTGCTAAGCGCTATGTTGGCCGGTGCATAGGCACTAGCTTGCTCTTGTGCAGGCTGCAAATTTCGCCCTGCTAATAGCTCTTCTTGTACCCATTGGGCTGGTGTCAGCATGTGCATAATGTCTCTAGGTATTTTGATAGGTTAGGCCACTGGCGCTAATAGGCAAAGCAAATTGCTTGTGGGGCCAGGCTGGTACATGGGGTATGCCAAGGCCAAGTATACAGTCACCTAACCCAGAACCGGATATTTTTACCGCTAGGTCATGTTTATTGGGTGCCGAGTCTACGGCGCGCCAAGCGGCATCGATGGCGCTTTGCGTGCCCTTGTCACATACGCCCAAAGCCTGCATTTGTTGCTGATAAGCATTCATAGCGGCAGCCATAGCGGACCAGTCTGCCAGGCCAATTGCGGCCTCAGTTTGCTTGACTAGGCCACCCATGGTGGCATAGATTTGCTTATAACGCTGTGGCTCCGCTTGTGCCCACTGAGCCACTTGCGCAATGACTTGGGGGGTTGGGGTTTTGTAGCCAGTATAGATCAACCGCAAGTCAGGCAAGGCTGGCGCACCAGAGCCAGACAATAAGGCCTTGGCCTGCCTATGCTCGGCATCAAAACGCACCAACCCACCATAGCAACTTGCCGCTGCATCAGCACCCGAGCCGCGCCCCTGTACGTTGCGGATAATGCTGACAGCATCCTCCAGGGTTTGCTGCTTATCCTGTGTGGGATGATGGCCATGATCCTGACCTAGCCATGCCCGCAAGGCACCTACTAAGGCCACGGTAAGTGCCGCAGACGACCCTAAGCCCATGCTGGGGTCAATAGCAGAATCAATCTTAATATGCAGGCCAGGTAAGGCTTTGACACCAGTAGAGTAAAACTGTAATGCCGCCAATACAAAACGCAAAGGCTGTTGATGCAAGCCTACTTCTAAGGCCTCGCTCAGACTGGATTGCCATGCACCCACACTAGAGTCAATTTGCAACTGTGCCTGCTCTAAGCCTGAAAGCCTGACTGATAAGCGTGCATCCAGAGCGGCTACGATAGCGGGATAGCCATGCAAGACAGCATGCTCACCCATAATAATGGTGCTTCCAGGCGCGCTACAAGTAAGGCTATTGAACACCATAAGCCACCCCCTGCTGCTGCCACTGTAATGGCCAATATTGATAACCCGATTGATCGCACAAAGCTTGTACCTGCAGGTCGGCGATACCCGCTAACAAGAGCAAACCGCCTTGTTCACCCGTAACACTGCCCGCACCACAGACCTTGCCGGCGCCGCCAGTTTGCTCCACTTGAGCAATAAAATTCGCCACTTTAGCGGGTACCACATGCAAAGATTGTAACAATCTATGGTTGGTTTTGAGCAATTCAACCAATGCCGCCAAGTTAGTGCTATCACTAGCAAGTAACAAGGTCTCAATGGCGTTTTCTAGATCAGCAAATTGCTGCCAAAACTCAGCAGGGTGTTGTTGTTGTCGCACTAGTTCGACACATGCACCCGTGCTGGAGCGCGGCTTACCAGAAGTAACCAAATATAATTGACCTGGCGTACGGACATCAAGCCGCTTAGCTTGGCCTGCTTGAAATGATTGTAGTCCACCTTGTACACAAACTTGAGGATCAAGCCCACTTGAGCGGCCGTGCTGCCACTGCTCAGCCACCAAGACATGCTCTACTAGCTGCGGTTTGCTGAAGCTGACGCCACATGCAGTGAGCAGAGCAGCCAATAATGCGGCTACGAGGGAGGCCGAAGACCCCATGCCACCACCTAATAACAAGTCCGTTTGAAGTTCAATAGTCAGGGACTGAGGTATCGTTAATGAGTAGGCATGAATAGCATAGCCGAGAGATGCAAGGAGTAAATCTTCAGGCTGTTCAAACAGCTCTGACAAGTGTGCATTGCCCGCCAAAAAAGCCGTATGTTGCAGCGCTACCTGCTGTGCCAGTTGCGGCAATACAGATAACGCGACACAACGCTGCAAAGCTACCTGCGGCATGACTAAAGTTAAAACAGGAGTAGATGACAAAGTGGCTGATGGCGTACCATCAGTATGCCAAGTTACCTTGGCAGTAGAAAGGCGATTAATGGCTGCAGCCAAGGCTGGTTGGCCGTACACAACCGCATGCTCGCCGGTAACAATCACTTTGCCGGGTGCGGTTGCCCATGCGTTACGCAGGGCTTTGACCTGTGCGGTCATCGCGCCTCGTATTGGCGTTTATGTTGGTTAATGCCAGCAAGGCGGAAACGTCCGCTAGTTTGGCAAGGGAACTCATGCTTGGCGCCGTCTTGAGGCACTTGGAACTCGTACATTTTAACGTATTCGTCATAGGTCACCGACTGGCGTGCTGCTAACATCTGCTCATGCAAGGGCGTGTGTAGCATACTTTGGTAACCGGCCACCAATTTGCCAGTGAAGAACTCGCCAACACTGCCTGAACCATAGCTAAAGAAACCAATGCGCTTAAACGCCAGATCTTTGAGGTTATCCAGCATAGAAATAAAACCAATATACATGGCGGCGGTATAGCTATTACCCGTGATACGGTTATACACCAAGCTGGCATCGATTTGCTGCTCTAGATCATCGCGGCTCAAGGTATGGTCATTGCTATTGGCTAGGTGAGTATGGGCTTTTTGAGCCATACGGCTAAACGGCAGGTGATAACAGAAGTAGTCAAAATCCGTAAATTGCAAGCTGGACTGCTGCTGAAAATCTTGCCACGCTGCACGTACGCTGCGTAGGTACACCTTGGTAGAGTACTTGCCATCCACTAAAGCTGTTGAACGATAGTTAGGACGCCAAAAGTCCATCACGTCTTCGGTATGGATACCCGTTTCGGCATCAAGCTCGATAATACGAGGATTGGCGGCAACTAACATGGCGGCGGCACCACAACCTTGGGTGGCCTCGCCTGGAGACTGGCGGTCGTAGCGAGCGATATCAGAGGCCACTATCAACACTTTTTCGGCCGGTTTGCGCGCCACCATAGCCGTTGCCATCTGCAGGGCAGCGGTAGCACTATAACAAGCATGCTTTAATTCAACCACACGACAACGAGATGACAAGCCCAACAAACGGTGCAGATAAACACCGGCCGCTTTCGATTGGTCGATGCCGGTTTCTGTGGCAAACAAGACCGTGGTAATTGCTTTTACGTCTTCACCACGTTCAGCCATGCCTTCTAACAGTGGCAGGCAGGCGTTAGCCGCCATGGTCACGACATCTTCGTCGGCACCGGGCATACTCATGCGTTCCTGACCAATACCTACCGTGTACTTGGCAGCGTCAGAACCGTTGTTGTCAGCCAACTCCTGCAGATCCAGGCAGAAGTTCGCTGTGTAAAAACTGATGTCATCAATACCGACAGACATAAAAGATCTCAATTCTTCGCTATTACCGCAATAGTTCAATAACATGTATTAGCAGACTAATAAATCTATACTTATGGCTTATTTAGCCGGCATAGAAGGCATCAGCAGCGTATCATTTAAACGCAAATCTGCAACATTTTGCGTAGACAATAAGAACATGGCGGTGACAAATTCTTTTTTCAAGGACTCGATAGCGGCTACAACGGCTTCTGTCGATTCCATGGCGGGGGCTAGCAAGGGTTTAGCAACACCCCCCAAACAGCCGCCGATTATAACACTCTTTACTAGGTCTAGCCCATTGCGCAGGCCGCCACTAGCAATAAAATTTGCCTGCCCCATATAAGGACGTGCCTGTTGCATAGCAATTGGTGTTGGAATTCCCCAATCCTGCAGGGTAAACCCTAGCTCACTAGCATCTTTACGACGATGTTGTTCAATACGTGCCCAGGAAGTACCACCACGCCCAGCCACATCAAACCATTTAATGCCTTGCGCCAAACCCAGCTCAATATCGGCGACGCTCAAGCCAGCACCAACCTCTTTCAGTACCACCGGCACATCCAAAGCAGCTTGCAACTCACCGATGCGCTTCGCTAAGCCAGCAAAGTTAGTATCGCCTTCCGGCTGTACCGCTTCTTGTAAGGGATTAAGGTGCAAGAACAATGCATCAGCTTGCACGGCGGCTAACATGCCCCGCACCTGATCTGGGGTCACACCGTTATTTAGCTGCACGGCACCGAGGTTGCCGAGTAACAGAATATCTGGCGCAAAATCCCGCACCTGAAAACTGGCTATAGCTTCGGGCTGTTCTAACATAACCCGTTGCGAGCCAAGACCCATAGCCACACCAGTAATTTGCGCTGCCTCGGCAAGGTGACGGTTCACTCGCTTCACCAGCTCATCATCGCCACCAGTCATAGAGGAAATAAGTAGTGGAAAGCTTAACTGCTTCCCCATCACCATGACACTAGGGTCGACGTCTTGCAAATCAATTTCTGGCAGCGCGCGATGCTGTAGCTGTATGGCATCAAAAAAGTGTTGCTGCCTATCCACTAGCGGGTCACGATTAATAACGTCGATGTGCTCACGCTTTCTATTGCCGGTCTGTGTTAGCTCAGGGCCGGTTTGACCTAATTCAAGGCTGTTGTGCTCCGTCATTTGGCGTTGCGCTCCAATTTCACGTGCGCTTCCATCAACTCACCTGGATTGGTTTGTGCTGCGAGCAAAGACAGCTCACCACATAAAACCGTGGCCGCACATATTTGCGCTAGGCGACGTGAGTTCTCGCCAGGTGCGCGATCTTCTGCACAACCAAGCTGCGCTAGATTATCAGTAACAAAGTCCAAGCCTTTGCCATTACCTACGGTCCCCATAATCAAATTAGGCATGGTGCAAGAAAAATACAAATCACCGTCACGCACCTCGGCGTGAGTAACGCCTTGAGAACCTTCAATAATGTTGGCTGCATCTTGGCCTGTGGCCAGATAAAAACCCAACAACATATTGGCGTAGTGAGCATTGGCACTACGCAAGCCACCCGCCATTAAGGTGCCGATAAGGTTTTTCTTAATATTCAGATCAACGACTTTTTCTGGCGTGGCTAACAAACGCCGTTGGCAGAGCTCACGTGGAATAGTAATTTCTGCCACCACATATTTGCCACGGCCCAAAATACCATTAACGGCAGTGGCTTTTTTGTCACTGCAATAATTACCAGAAATTGAACAATAACGTAATTGCGGGTAGGCCTCTAACAACCAAGACATAATATTGTCAGCGGCTTGGGTCACCATATTATGGCCTGAAGCATCACCCGTAGTGAACTCCAAACGCACGTACAGCAAATTGCCAACAATCTGTGCATGCATGTCTATGAGCTTAGCAAAACGGCTATGCTGGCTTACTTGCGCCTGCATCTTTGCTTGGCTATTTTGCAGTGACTGCCAGGCTAATAAGGCGGCACCGGCATCATCCGCTTCAAGTAGTATGGAACGCGTCATACGCTCGTCGACGACCGTGGTTTTTATACCTTCGCAAAGCACGGATACGCGAGCACCACGACCCACAGAATGCCATAAAGGAATTTCATAAGTTGCCAGCGGCACCTTTACCTTGTCACACCAACCTTGCCCCTGGATTTTAATCGGCCCCACAAAGCGCATTGGCACTGGTGCTTGGGTGACTTTTGGGCTACTGGCCATTCAGAATTCCTGCATCGATAGAAATGGTTAACGGGGAGAGGCGAAAAAGGCCGATTTTACCGACCCCTATAGCCTTATGCAATGAATGCCTAGTTTACGGCCACAAAAAACCCCGCTGAAATTGATCCAAACGGGGTTTTGGTAGTCTAGGCTAGACCAATGTCGTAGACATTAGCGGGGGCCGACCTAAAGCCAGACCCCGTAGAGTCCAAACTTATAACTTGTCAGCGTTGGCAGACAGGTAAGAAGCCACACCTTCTGGGGAATCCTTCATGCCGGAGTCACCTTTTGTCCAACCAGCAGGGCAAACTTCACCGTGCTCTTCGTGGAATTGTAGTGCATCAACAAGACGCAATAGCTCATCCATGTTACGACCTAGTGGCAAGTCGTTAACGATTTGTGAACGTACCTGACCATCACGGTCAATCAAGAAAGCACCGCGGTAAGCAACGCTACCATCAGCAACTTCTACGTCATAGGCACGACAAATATCGTGTGCCATGTCTGCGGCTAGAGTGTACTTAACTGGGCCGATACCGCCATCATTGATTGGGGTATTACGCCAAGCGTTATGGGTAAAGTGAGAATCGATAGAAACACCAATCACTTCAACGCCGCGGGCCTTGAACTCATCCATACGGTGATCCAACGCAATTAGCTCAGAAGGACATACAAAAGTGAAGTCCAAAGGATAGAAGAATACCAAACCATATTTGCCGTCGATAGCTTGGGCTAGGTTAAAGTCATCTACGATAGTGCCGTCACCCAAAACTGCTGGTACGGTAAAATCTGGGGCTTGCTTACCTACTAATACGCTCATGTTGTTGCTCCTTAATAGTCAACGAGAAGCGAGGCTACGCCTCAATTTCTAATTTAATTCTAATCTAATTATATTGGCTTATTCCGCAGCTGGGGCTGCAGCAGAAACCATTTCTCCTAGCTCGCCAGTACCGGCCATTTCCATAACAATGTCACAACCGCCTACTAGCTCACCATTAATCCACAACTGCGGAAACGTCGGCCAATTGGCATACTTCGGCAATTCGGCACGAATATCTGGATGTTCCAAGATATTAACGAATGCAAAACGCTCGCCGCAAGCCATCAAGGCTTGAACAGTTTGCGAAGAGAAACCGCACTGAGGGAACTTTGGTGTACCCTTCATGTATAGCAAAATATTGTTGCTAGAAATTTGATCTTTGATTGTATCAACAGTGTCCATTAGCTCATCCTATTAAAGCAGTGCCTTGCTCGACGTGCGAACAAGATGATAAATACCTACCCTATAAATAGTTTTAAAAAACCATTTTTCAAGAGGGATACATTTAACTGCCCGCATTATACCCAATCCCGACTAATTTAGTCAGTTATTATTTTTAAAAAAAGCCAACTATTTACGACTTTTTGCTAGCTTGCATCACTAGGGCGAAACGCATAGAATGCTCGTTTTACGCAAGCAAAAACCATGACTACCTCACAACCCCGTCACTTTTTGACACTTCTCGATCTCAGTCCGGCCGAGCTGAACTGGGTTATCAAGCGCGCCATCGAATTAAAAGCCATCCGCAACCAAGGGGACATATACGAACCCTTTCGTAATCGCGTACTCGGCATGATATTTGGCAAGTCCTCCACGCGCACCCGTGTTTCTTTTGAAGCCGGTATGGCACAGCTAGGCGGCCACGCCATATTCCTGTCACCTCGCGATACCCAATTAGGTCGCGGTGAACCTATCGAAGACAGCGCCAAGGTTATTTCTAGCATGGTGGATATTGTCATGATCCGTACCGACGGCCATGACATAGTGGAAAACTTTGCTGCCAACTCCCGTGTACCTGTCATCAATGCGCTTACGGATGATTACCATCCGTGCCAGCTGCTTGCCGATGTGCAAACCTTTGTTGAACACCGTGGTAGCATTCAAGGCAAAACCGTCACCTGGGTTGGTGATGGCAACAACATGTGCCATTCGTTTATCAATGCCGCACGCCAGTTTGATTTCCAATTACGCATTGCCTGCCCCGAAGGTTTTGACCCAGACGCCAAGCTTGTGGCCGCCAATACTGATCGTGTCAGCATTAGCCGCGACCCCAATGCCGCCGTTGCCGGTGCCCACCTAGTGGTAACCGACACCTGGGCTTCCATGGGCCAAGAAGATGAAAAGGCAGCACGCGAAGCCGCCTTTGCTGGTTACCAGGTGAATGAAGCTATGCTGGATCTAGCCGCTGACGATGTCCTCTTTATGCACTGCCTACCGGCTTATCGTGGCATGGAAATTAGCGCAGACTTATTTGAAGACCCCCGCTCGGTGGTGTTCGATGAAGCAGAAAACCGCCTGCATGCACAAAAGGCCTTGATGGAGTTTTTGCTACTGCAACCGGCAGTTTAACCACCTCCAAACACGTACATTCGGGGTCAGACCTCAAGCCTGACCCCGAACACAAATACATGAATTAAATTCACTCACACCTGCAAACCACTCAACCAACATGAGCCGGTTTTATGTATAATAAGCAGCCAGCTAATTATCCTGAACTGAATTCATATGATAGACCTGCGTCACCTGCGTACTATTACTGCCCTTCGTGATACGGGGAGCTTGGTAGAAGCCTCAGAAAAAGTATTTCTAACCCAGTCTGCCCTCTCTCATCAAATTAAAGATTTGGAGGCGAAGCTGGGCGCCGCCATTTTCATTCGCAAAACCAAACCGGTTGAATTCACCACCGCTGGCAAACGCTTATTATTGCTAGCTGATGAAGTATTACCACAGATTCGTAACACCGAAAGAGAAATTGAGCGCTTGGCGCAAGGTGGCTCTGGGCGCTTGAATATTGCCATTGAATGCCACAGCTGTTTCCAATGGCTAATGCCGACTTTGGATAATTACCGTAGCGCTTGGCCAGACATTGAACTAGATATAGCCAGTGGCTTTAGCTTCGCGCCTTTACCGGCCTTGCGTCGCGGTGAATTGGACCTGGTCATCTCTGCCAACCCTAAACCCCTGTCCGGCATTAGTTATGTACCCTTGTTCACGTATGAATCGGTACTTGCCGTTAGCAACCACCACAGCTTAGCCGAGCAAGACTATATTCAAGCCAGTGATCTTGCCCAAGAAACCTTGATCTGCTACCCGGTAGAACGAGAAATGCTGGACGTATTCACCCACTTTCTTGAACCAGCGGAAGTAGAGCCCAAAAACATCCGTCACGCCGAGCTAACCATGATGATGATGCAGCTAGTGGCTAGCGGGCGTGGTGTTTGCGCCCTACCTAATTGGGCCCTCAACGAATATTCAAGCCGTGGCTACGTGAGCGCCCGTTCTCTAGGTGCAGAAGGTGTGTGGTGCACCCTGTATGCAGCGGTACGTAGCGACCAGCTGAATACGGATTACATGCAGGCGTTTTTACAATCGGCAAAGGCAACCTCTGCTCGCGCCCTGGTGGGTATTCGACCGGCAGATGATGCCATTATTAGTGACTAGGTGTCATTGCCTAATACCGCTTTGCTACCCGCCTTTTGTTGAATGGGTAAGCGTAAAGACATATGCGCGCCACCAAAACGCTGACTAACACCCGCCTCGGCACGGCCTCCGTGCCAATAGGCGATACGGCGCACAATGGAAAGCCCCAAGCCAAAGCCCCCCGTAGCCCGACTACGACTGGTATCCAAACGAATGAAGGGAGCAAAAACGCGCCCATAGTCACTGGCATCAATGCCAGGACCATCGTCTTCAACATAAATGCTGCAGCTGCCGTCATCCAGCAGTTCATAACCAATCATCACCTTGCTACGAGCATACTTAACGGCATTGCCGACCAAATTTTGTAACGCCCTACGCAGCTGCACCGGCTCGGCTTGAATATTTAAGCCGATATTATCAATATCATTATCGGGTAACATCAACTGCATATCCAACCTATCGTCATAGTCTAAATATTGCGACAAAACAGATTGGCATAGAATGGATATAGAGGTTGGCTGAAAGCGAATACTTGGCCCACCATCCTCCAAATGGATATAGGTCATGATTTCTGCCACCAAATCATTGATTTCTTCAAGATCCAACGCCATATCTACGCATGATTGGGTTAGCTGATGGCGGTGTGACAGATTAGGCACCTGCTCCCGTAATTTGTCTTGTATAAGTTGAACTGCGAAGCTCAAACGCGCCACTGGGGTTCTAATTTCATGAGAAATGGCGGCCATCAGTTCTTGCTGGAGTGCCATTTGGCGCTCCATGCGCCCCAAAACTGGGGCCGCAGACAGTGTTTTCACATTGTTTCCTTGACAAATAAATAGCCACGGCTGCGCACCGTTTTTATACGTCTTGGGTGCTCGGGGTCATCGCCAATTTTGGGGCGAATACGTGACACACGTACGTCGATTGAACGGTCTTGGCCATCATAATCAATACCTCGTAATGAGTTGAAAATTTCTTCACGACTCAGCACTCGCCCAGCATTGCGAGCCAACAACCACAGCAAATCGAATTCGGCACTGGTGAGTTCGACACTATTCTTGCCTAACCACACCTCACGCATAGCATTGTCTATGTGCAGCTCACCAAACCGATACCTATCTTCATGACCATGACCGCTGGCACCCGATTCGTCAGCACCGCTGTGTAAGCGTAGCGCCGCCTTTATACGCGCCAACAACAAACGCGGCTGAACTGGCTTACAAATATAGTCATCAGCCCCCATTTCCAAACCAAGCACCTGGTCCAACTCATCAATCCTAGCGGTCAGCATAATGATAACGCCCCTAAATTGAGGCCGAACTTGCCGACAAATAGACAAGCCATCGTCACCAGGTAACATCACATCCAAAATAATAAGATGGGGTTGAAACTCGGTTATTTTATTTTCGATATGCAGCCCATCAGACGCCACGGCAACCTCATAACCATTACCGGCAAGATAGTCTTTGGTGAGTTGCGCCAAACGCTCATCATCTTCGACGATTAATATGCGTGGCACCCCCTCGATATGCGCACCGCTCATAACAAACTCCGTTGCTCATTAAACATACTTATAAACCTGCATGTATTTTAGCACTAATATTACGTTTTTCACTTTTATCACTAAATTTATATTACTCGCCACCGTCTCTAACCGCAAGAGTAGCTTCCAGCCGCCCAACACAATAAATTCCCTTACACCCATAGCCAAGCCAAGCAGGCCGTGTTATAAATCGCCCTTGCTTATATTTTTTTCAACTTAGACGAATATCACCATACCAATGAATAACTGGACTCCCGCCAGCTGGCGCAACTTCCCCATCCTGCAGCAACCTAATTACACCGATGCCCATGCCGTAGCCAAAGTTGAGCAGCAACTTGGCAACTTACCGCCTTTGGTATTTGCTGGTGAAGCGCGAGCACTAACTCGCCAACTTGCCGATGTAACCCACGGCAAGGCATTTTTGTTACAAGGCGGCGACTGCGCTGAAAGCTTTGCTGAATTTAGTGCCACCAATATCCGTGACACCTTCAAAGTTTTACTGCAAATGGCTGTGGTACTCACCTTTGCTGGTAGTTGCCCCGTGGTTAAAGTTGGACGTATGGCAGGCCAGTTTGCCAAGCCACGCTCGGCCGACATGGAAACCATTGATGGCGTTACCCTACCTAGTTACCGTGGTGACATTATCAACGATTTGGATTTCACCAGCCAAGCGCGCGTACCCAACCCAGAAAAGCTAGTACAGGCATACAACCAATCCGCCGCTACACTGAACCTATTACGCGCTTTTGCGCAAGGTGGCTTTGCCGACCTGAATAAGGTACATCAGTGGAACTTAGATTTCGTTGGTAACAGCCCATTAGGTGAACGCTACGAAACCCTGGCTTCTCAGATCGACCAGTCTTTGAACTTTATGGCAGCCTGTGGGGTTAATTCTCAAACGGCACCACAGCTACATGAAACAAGCCTTTACACTTCTCACGAAGCCTTGTTACTTAACTTCGAACAAGCTTTAACGCGTCAAGACAGTATCACAGGCGATTGGTATGACTGCTCTGCACATATGCTGTGGATTGGCGACCGTACCCGTCAAGTAGATGGCGCCCATGTGGAATTTCTACGTGGCGTTAAGAACCCTCTAGGCTTTAAGGCCGGCCCAACCATGAAGGCCGACGATCTGTTACGCTTGTTGGATGTACTTAATCCAAACAACGAAGCTGGCCGCATTAATATTATCGCCCGTATGGGTGCTGATAATGTTACCGAGCATCTACCAGCCTTGGTACGTGCTGTAAAAGCCGAAGGTCGCGAAGTGCTATGGAGCTCTGACCCAATGCACGGCAACACGGTTAAGTCTTCAACCGGCTTCAAGACCCGTATGGTTAACGATGTATTGCGCGAAGTGAAAGGCTTCTTTGATGTGCACGCAGCCGAAGGTACTTACGCCGGTGGTGTCCACTTTGAAATGACCGGCCAGAATGTAACAGAATGCATGGGCGGCGCGCATGACATTTCGGCAGAAGACCTACACAACCGTTACCACACAGCTTGTGACCCACGTTTGAATGCCGACCAGGCTTTGGAATTGGCGTTTTTGATTGCTGATACGTTGAAGCAGGCGCGTATTAACCGCTAGTACGATACAGGGACTGGCTCTTTCCGCAGGAAAGTGCCTGTCCCGTCAAACTTTGCCGTCAAACTTAACAACTTAAGGGACAGGCACTTTTGCT
>DPHB01000008.1:0-5954 GCA_003521845.1 Oceanospirillaceae bacterium
TGTTGTTGCTGCGCGCGTGCAAGCATGAATATGGCCTAAATTGCATCAATAAAATGTAGAGCTTGTATTTTAGCAGGCAAAGCATGGTAACAGATTAAATTTTTGCCTTTTTCTGTCTGGCTTCAGAATGACGCAGTGCCAAGCACTGGCTGGTCAAAGTTTGGTAGCAAAAACATCAAACTAGTGACAAGGGTCAAGGTTCTGTTTTCCATTACGCCTTACTCTATACCAGTGCATCCATTGCACTACTCTCAATGTTGTCTCTTGCGGACTTCCTATTGGCCCCCTTGGCTGACGCGAAGGGGGCTTTTTTTAAATATGGTTGCTAAGGTTAAGCATATGCAAGCTGCTCAGGTCTCTCCACAACTTATTGAAAAATATGGTTTAGCAGGGCCACGCTATACTTCTTATCCAAGTGCTTTGCACTTTGCTGATGACTTTCAAGAAACGCAGTTTCTACAGGACCTTAAGTCCCAGCAAGAGCCGATCTCAGTTTATATTCACCTGCCATTTTGTCGCACCATGTGTTGGTTTTGTGGTTGCAATAAAATTGTTACTCGCAAGCAAGATAAAGCTGATAGATACCTTGATTATTTGGCCAAAGAAATGCTGCTTTGGCGGGCCCAGTTAACGGATGTGAAGGTGGGCCAAGTGCACTTTGGTGGTGGTACCCCTAATTTTTTTAATGTTCAACAAATAGACCGTTTAAACGCCTTGCTACGTTGCTATTTGCCATTGACGCCAGAGGTGCAAATCAGCGTCGAGCTATCGCCAGATGTCCTTACCGAAGACCAAGTATGGGCTTTTTCTCGCCTAGGTGCCAAGCGCGCGTCTATTGGTATTCAAGATACTAGTCCTATGGTGCAAGAAGCGGTCAATCGCCCCCAACCAATGCACTGCAATGTTGATGCTGTACGCTGGCTACGCGCCGCAGGCTTTACCTCCATTAATGTAGATTTGATTTATGGCTTGCCGCATCAAGACCGCGCAAGCTTTCGGCAAACCATACAAGACGTGCTGGCATTAGAACCTGACCGTTTTGCCTTGTTCAACTATGCACATGTACCTTGGTTGAAACCGACACAAAAGGTGTTTGCTAGTGATATTTTTCCTAACCCTATGGATAAACTAGAAATATTCCAAGACAGCCGGGAAACCTTAGAAGCGGCTGGCTATACCTTTATTGGTTTGGATCACTTTGCCCAGCACGATGACGAGCTCGCCAAGGCTTGGAACAACGGCAAGTTGCAACGTGATTTTCAAGGCTATAGCGTTACTGAATCCGCGGCCATCTTGGGCATTGGTTTGTCTTCGGTTTCTCAGAGCCCTAAGGCTTACCGTCAAAATTTCAAGCAGTTAGAAGACTACGAAGCCGCCTTGGATGCCGGTCAGCTACCCTTAGCAAAAGGCCTGGCTCTGACTGAGGATGACGGTATTCGTCGTACGGTCATTAACCGTTTGATGTGCCAGTTAAAATTGGATTTTGCCAACCTTAGTGATGAGTTAGGTATTGATTTTGCTGACTATTTTAAAACCTCTTTGGTCGACATGCAGGAGCTGGTTACAGACGGTTTTGTGGCAATGACCGATACGGGTTTGGTGGTCACTAAAATGGGCCGCTTCTTCCTACGTAACATCGCCATGCAGTTTGATGCTTATCGTGAGCGCCAGGTTGGGCGTTGTTCGCAAACTTTGTAGGGGTTGGTAGGAGGCAGGGGTTGGAAGGGACAGGCACTTTTTACCCGCTGCGTGGGTAAAGAAGAGCCAGTCCCCGAGATATTCAAGGTACTGGCTTTTTTGCGCAGCAAAAGTGCCTGTCCCATCATGCCACCATCAAGCCAAGCTTCAGCCTCTGGCAAATACCTGCATATGATACTGATGTTGAGCTTGTTCATGGCTGCCTTGGCCCTCCGGGCAGGCTAGGCGCGCTTGGCAACCTTGGGTATAGCAAGCGCTTTGTGGGTTGTCACGCACGTAGGTACGGCACTTGGCAACCTGATATTCACCTGGTTTGGCAAAGGCATCAACGGGGCAGGGGGTTAAGCAAGGCTTTGCGCAGTTATCACAAGGTGCTTGGTATTTATCCACATCTACAGCAGCAGGCATCGGGTTAGGCAGCAACAACGCAAAGCGGTAGCTGTGCCACAGACCATAGTGGCGGTGTAGGTGCATGCCGAGACGGCTGGTTGCTGTATCGCCGGCGGCAGCAGCCCAGCTTAAGAAGGGCCAGTAGGGCGGCCCCGTGAAAGGATACAATGCTTGCCCATCAAAGCGGTGTGCAATGTCATCGCCAAGGCGCTGGCTCCAGCGGTCTATGGGGTTTGCCGCGCCGTCCAAGTATTCTGCAGATTGGCTAAATACTGGCCAGTAGCCTTGTGCACCTTGGCCTACCAGAGCGATAGATTGAGCCCATGGGTATTGTTCTTGCAGTTCTGCACTGAGGTGTTGTTTAGCGTCAAAGTGGCTCAATAGGGTAAGCCCGTATTGAGCGCTTACTTGGGCTAAGTTGGCAGTTTGCATGGTTAGGGCTCTAATCCATTTACTGGTTAATCTGCACATCCAAGTTAGGCTTGCCAGAAGCAATCGCCGTGATCTTGGCTTCCACAAATAGCTCACCATCAAGCTCCGAGATAATGTGCTTGTTGTTGTGACGGATACGTACCTCGATGTTCTTGGCGCCGGCGTTGTTTGCCAACAAGGTCGCTTCATCTTTCACTAGGGCCTCGGCCTTGGCGTAGGCATCTTGCAGGTCGGTGCAGTCAAAGGGGGCTTGTTTATTGAATACGCGATAGAGGCCTTGGCTAGGCTGGGTAATGGCAATTTCGGCGCGTTGTACAACAGAGCCCATCACTGCGCCCAAAGCGTTGGCTACATGGCCGTACTTAGGCAACACTAACTCTACGTTTAGGCTATCAGCAACACGCGGATAGTAGGTAGCAGCGGGTGCTCCTACGGCTACTAATGGGTGGCTTTGGGCAAAGTTGATACCAAACAAAGCGTCCTTGTCGTCCTTTTGGCCAGCTTTTAAAATCAGCTTGCCCATAAGCTCGGCTATATGACGTGAACGCGCTTCATTGAGCAAGTTTTCTTGGTGCAAGCCAGCTTCTAGCAAGGTCTGGCAAATAGCATCGTGCATCAAGGTGAAAACCCGTTCGGCAGGTTCTTCTGGCTTGCCTTGTTCCCAGGTACCAAAGCCATACAAATGACGCATTTGGCGTGACCAAACTAGTGCTGCTAGTTTGGCACCTTCGGTATTCCAGTGGTCACTCTTGCCTAGTACGTGAGCCGCATCAGAAGGTGTAAAGCCAGAATAGATAGCCATGCCTTTGCGCTCTAAACGCGCCATGGCCTTGGCTAGGTCTTTGTTTTCAAAGACTAGGGTTTCTAGCTCGACGGGGCCTTCGCCCAATAGTTCCCAAGCAGCCAATTCGTGCTCGTTAAGCTGGTTCAATAGGGCTTCGTTACGTTCTAAACGGGTAATAAAACGGTTGTGGCGTGGGCTGGCCATATCACCTAGGTGGGACTTCAAACGATCTATGATATGTGGGTATTGGTTACATAACAGGCTCAACGGCACTACGCGGCGTGGCCCAAGCTTGATATTCCCACCATTGAAGCGCACTTCACTGTCGCCGCCTAGGCCAATGGAGTATACCTTGACGGTTTCTACCATGGGCTGCCAGTCACCGACACGGGCACCTTCGCTAGCCAGTTCTGGCTGGCCGTCCGTAACAATGGCAATATCCGTCGTGGTACCACCCATATCCGAAATGATCGCATTCTTAGCGCCAGACATGGCACAAGCACCAATAACGCTGGCCGCAGGGCCAGACAGGATGGTGGTGACAGGGTGTACTAAGGCGGTGCTGGCATTCACAATGGAGCCATCACCTTTCACAATCATCAACGGGGCGGTAATGGCTAGCTCTTTGAGTATGGCTTCTACGGCTTCTATCAAGGCTTGAATAAAAGGAATCATACGTGCGTTAAGGCTTGCTGTCAGGGCGCGGCGCGGCGCACCTAGGCTAGTTGCTAGTTCGTGGCCACAGGTAACCGGTAGGCCCGTAAGCTCGCGTACCATTTCTTGCAGGCGGATTTCGTGGCTAGGGTTACGCACGCCAAACTGGGCGGAAACAGAAAAGGCCGATACCTTGTCTTTGTTGGCCAAGATGGCTGTTCTTGCCGTTTCTTCATCCAGAGAATTGGCTTGTTTGCCACCGGCGTCGTGGCCACCATCAACGCGCACTATTTGTTCGTCTTCAAGTATTTCACGTAGGCCACTTTTAATCACTTGAGCTTCGCTAAGGCCGGCTAACAATGCACATACTGGCGCACCATTGCCTTCAACCACAGCATTGGTGGTGAGAGTGGTGGAAAGGGAAACTAGCTCAATGTCGGCCAAACGCTGCTGGGGGATCTTGCGTAAAGACTCGCCAATACCTATGGTTAAATCATGGCGTGTAGTGAGGCTTTTGACGGCCACTAGCACGTCATTGTTGTCGTCTACTAACACCGCATCTGTGTAGGTGCCACCTGTATCAATACCTAATCGCAAGGCCATGGTAAAACTCTCTGTAGTTGTCTTTTTATAATGGTAATGTGCAGGCCAAAACTCGCCAAATTTACCTATGCACGCATGCTATAGCAAACTGCTGTTTTGAGTCTAGGTATTCGCGTCATTTGCAGGTTTAAAAGCGGCATCAACGTTGCTGTAAACGGGACAGGCACTTTTGCTACGCAAAAAAGCCAGTCCCTAGTGGATGGGGACTGGCTCTTGTTTATCTGCGTAGCGGATAAAAAGTGCCTGTCCCTTGATGGTGCTGAGGTTTAGCCTGGTTAGTAGTGATGAGCTAAGGTGTAACGGGATAGGCACTTTTGCTACGCAAAAAAGCCAGTCCCTAGTGGGTGGGGACTGGCTCTTGATGGTGCTGAACTTGTGTTTAGCAGGGGCAAGCACTAGACTGCCGCTTTAGCGTTTTTAGATTGAGTTTTCATATGGCACAAATTGCATTTATTGGTTTGGGTGTTATGGGGTATCCCATGGCAGGGCATTTGGCGGCGGCTGGTTATGATGTTGTGGTGTACAACCGAACCCAGGCCAAGGCTAAGGCCTGGGTGGCCGAGCACGGTGGTGCTTGGGCACTAACACCAGCATTGGCGGCACAAGGTGCTGATGTTGTGTTTTGTTGTGTGGGCAATGACGATGATCTACGCAGTGTGGTGCTAGGTGAAGAGGGTGCTTTTGCTTGTATGGCACCAGGTAGTTTGTTTGTGGATCATACCACGGCGTCTGCCGAAGTCGCGCGCGAGCTGGGTGAACAAGCTGCTGCCTTACAAGTAGGCTTTGTGGATGCCCCTGTTTCAGGTGGCCAAGCCGGTGCCGAAAATGGCCAATTGGCCATTATGTGTGGGGGTGACAGTGCCGATTATGCACGTGCCGAAAAAGCCATGGCGGTTTATGCAAAAAGCATGACACTGTTAGGTGCAGTTGGTGCTGGCCAGTTAACAAAGATGGTTAATCAGATTTGTATCGCGGGTTTGGTACAAGGCTTGTCCGAAGGTGTGGCCTTTGCCGCCAATGCGGGTTTGGATGCTAAGCAGGTGTTCCAGGCCATTGGTGCTGGAGCAGCGGGTTCTTGGCAGATGGCCAACCGTAATGGCACCATGGTTGACGATGAGTTTGACTTTGGTTTTGCTGTGGATTGGATGCGCAAGGATCTGGCTATCTGCATGGACGAGGCCGAGCGTAATGGTTCTGACCTTACTATTACTAAAATTGTTGATAGCTATTATGCCGAAGTGCAGGCTATGGGCGGCAACCGCTGGGACACCTCAAGCTTGCTGAAACGCTTGCCGCGTAAAGATAAGTAGTGTTTGACGTAACGGGACAGGCACTTTTACTGCGCAAAAAAGCCAGTCCCTGATTAGTGGGGACTGGCTCTTGTTTGAGAGCG
>DPHB01000008.1:6068-24165 GCA_003521845.1 Oceanospirillaceae bacterium
TGCGCAAAAAAGCCAGTCCCTGATTAGTGGGGACTGGCTCTTGTTTGAGAGCGAAGCGATCAAAAAGTGCCTGTCCTTGGCACGTTAAGCCAGCTCTTTCCGGCAGTTTTTAAGTCTTGAACTATCTTTAATAGTCTAAAAGATAGTTTCAGGATTTCTCATGGTGTTTTTGCTACGCCTTTTCTCTAGCACGTCTTATCGTGCTCTTGTTGTGGTCAGTTTGTGGTTCTTGCTGGCAGCTTGCTCTGGTACTGGGCCAAAGCTCTCAGGTGAGGGGCAGTCTAGTGTGCCAGAATCCAAAATTGAGCCCAAATCTTACTCGGTTATGCCATTACACTTGGCTAATGATATTGAGCTTGCATTGCTGCCTGATGAGGGTGCGTCTGAGCTCCAGGTTGATGTAGACACCAAGTTGGTAAAGTTAGATTCTGCTAATGCCGAGACCATGTTTATTTGGCAGGTGCCTAACCAAACATTAAGCCGTTTTGATGGTGTACGCGCGCGTATCTTTATTGATCAAATCCTTAATAAGCTGCAAGTGCGTTTGCGCCAAGATGCCGGTTTTGCTTATAGCTTTGACGTTGAAGTAAGGCATTGGCCGCAATCTGAGGCCAGTAAGCTCTTGGTTATTAGGCTAGGAAGTCAGGCGAGTGCATTGCCCGAACTGCAAGCAATTGTGTTGGATGAGCTCTATATACAGCGGCCTGTAGCGGCCGTTGATGGGCAATTTGTAAACGCTTGGTTGGCGGTATTTCTTGATAGAAAAGTGGGTTATCGTGCACGTTTGCAGCACTTGCCTTCTATTTAGTTGTCTTTGGGGGGGTAAGCGCAGTGTAAATCTAACTCCTGTCTAACACGCCTTGGTTATCTTCGGTGGTAGCACCGGGTAAGGTTTCTTGGTCATCTTGGGTTGCTAAGTAAAGTTCATCGGATGGTAACTGTTGTGACGGTACAGGTACAAATGGTTGCACCGGTTTAACAAAGATAGCTTGGTAGATGCGGCGATAGATAGCAAAGGCGGCCAAGGCACTGCTAGCGGCGAAACTGAATAAAAACAACGCCTGATGGCCTATCATGTCGGTAAGCAGTCCGACAACCAGTGGCCCGATAATGGCGCCCACACCATAAATAATCAGTGCCGCTCCGGCAACGCGGACGCGCATGCTGGCGTCAATAACGTCATTGATTAGCGCCGAACAAAGCGAATACAAGGTGTACAAGAAGGCGCCGTAAACAAAGGCCATGGCTAATATCCACTGCGGCATATAGTTGGCACTAAAGACCATGCCTAGCGAGCAGGCGGCAATCATTATGGCAACTAGGGCTATGAGCACACCGCGGCCAACCACATCGGACAAGCGCCCCAAAGGCCACTGTAATACGAAGCCGCTGACTAGCATCACCGCCGTAAAGTTGGCGGCTTGGCTAGCGCTGCCATACATGTCCATGGCATAAACAGGGGCCAAGGTGTTGATGCTGGCATTGATTAAGCCGGCGGTAAATATACCTGCTACGGCGAGCGGGCCTAAGCGTACAACGGCAATGATAGAAAGGCGTGATCCACGTTCTAGAATAGGCGCCGAATGGCGGGTTAACAGCACCGGCAATAACGCCAAAGAGAAAATGATAGAGGCTAGGCTAAACAAATGAAATTCGCCAATATCACCTAATTTGAGTAGCAGTTGACCACTACCGGAGCCCAGGTAGTTGATCATCATATAGATGGCCAATACGCTGCCCCGGTACTTGCTGCCGCTGCGTTCGTTGATCCAGCTTTCTGTCACCATGATCATCCCAGCGGTACAGAAGCCAGTTACCAAGCGTAAGCTCATCCAAGGCACTAGGTCGACAAATATAGCGTGCATTAATGCGGCTACGGAAAGGCTAGAAGCAAAGGCGGCAAAGGCACGTATATGGCCCACGCCTGCGACCACGCGGCCCGCGTAAAGCCCACCGATTAACATGCCTACAAAGTGGCTGGACATGATCATACCTACATGGGTACTGCTCATGCCTTCTTGGCTAGCCCGTAGCGCCAAAAGAGAATTGAACAAGCCGTTGGCAAGCAGCAGCAAGCCAAAGCTAAGTAGTAAAGAAAAAACCGAACGAAATACTGTAAACACGGCCCTGTGTCCAATATTGGTTAAGGGTAATAGAGATTACAGTATATAGAGCCGTGTGAGCATTAACAGCACTAAAGCGTCATTGAGAGTCTAGTTTGTGTTTGTTTTTGGGGTGGGGTTTTGGGATGGCTTTGAGTAGTTGTGAGGGTGGCTTGGAGGGGACAGGCACTTTTTGAGCGCTACGCGCTCAAATAAGAGCCAGTCCCCGTGGGTAAACCGTTAGCTGGTGACTTTGCGCTTATCGGCACTGGGCAGGCGCTGGTAGGTGCGCTTGTAACACTGGCTAAAGTGGGAGGTAGATTGGAACCCCGAAGCCATGGCGACGTTGAGAATGCTCATGTCGGATTGTTCTAGCAGCAAGCGGGCTTTTTCTAAGCGTAGATGCAGGTAATATTGATTAGGCCGGTGGTCTAGGTGTTCCTTGAACACACGTTCCATCTGACGTTGTGAAAGGCCCACTTCTGCGGCTACTTGTTTGCAGCTTATGGGCTCTTCAATATGGTCTTTCATCACCTGTATGGCCTTAGCCAAACGCGGGTGCTTCATGTTGACGCGGGCGCCTAGGGCAATACGTTGTTCTTCATGTGCGGGGCGGATATCTGGGTGAATGCACTGGGCGGCTACCTTTTCGGCTAGTTCGGCACCGTGCTGTACGGTGATTAGCTGTAGCATCATGTCTAGGGCGGCGGTGCCGCCAGAACAGCTTAAGCGCTGGCCATCAAATTCGTAGATATCGGTGGTGATATTTAAACTGGGGAAGTCTTCCTTAAAGCTGTCGATAAATTCCCAGTGGGTGGTGCAGGGTTCTTGGCCCAGTAAACCTGACATGGCCAAGATAATGGTGCCGCCGGAGGTGGCTCCCATCATTAGACGGCGCTGTTTTAAGCGTGTTAGCCAGCGGCTAATTTCTTTAGTGTGGTAGCGTTTGGCGTCCTTACTGGCAACCACAATAATGCCATCTAGATGCTCTGTGTCATTAAGTTTGCGGGTAGGTTGCAGGTGGATGCCATTACTTGGCGTAACCGCCTTGTCATCTAGGGTATATAGATCCCAATGGTAAAGCGTTTGATTGGCCATACGGTTGGCCATACGCAATGGATCTATGGTGGCAGCAAACGATAGAAAAGCGAACTCGGGGATCATCAAGAACCCCATGTTAAATGGCTTTTTCAATTCACTCATAGCGTAACTCCAAGGCCACATACGGCCAAGAGGGGTTTATTGCTGATAAATTAACCACTGTTGTGACAACCAGTAGTAGTTACTCTGGCCCCAAATGGGAGAGGTACAGTTGTAGCGACTGCGGCCTGCTGGTAAAGCTTTGGCGGCACTAATTTGCCAATGTTGCTTGTCTTGCCAGGCAGGTGTTTCGGCTGTGCCTAGAATAAAACAACGCACTTGGTCACGCACGCCTTTTTTTTCTTGATTCAGCATAGTTACGGATAAAACCGGAGGGTTGATGTCGTCTAGGTCTGTACGTACCACGGTTTTGGCAAAGGCCTTGTAGTCCACAGGCATAGGTTGGGAGGCTAATTTCAGCTTTAACGTTTTTAAATTGCTATAAGGACCCGCGGCCGGAAAACGTGGTAAAGCTTGCCAGTCAGAAAAAGCCGCGATGCCACCAGATTGTTGGCCAAAGGCGATATAGCCGCGCTCTTTCAGGGCTTGTTTCAGCGGTAGGTTGTATTCACCATAAGGGTAGGCCAGCCACTTGGGGGTGGGGCCGGTTTCATCTTCAAGGCGTTGTTGTGCGGCTTGGATGTTGTTAAGCGTACTTTGTAACCAGTCTTGGTTGTAGTTGGGCTTGCGTACAAGGTAATCGTGATCGCTAGTATGGTTGGCGAGGATGCCGCCACGTTGTTTTAGTTCGCGCAGCATATCCCAAGTCATGGACATCTTGTTGCGCTCATCAATTGGGTCGGTATTAACAAACACGGTAAAGGGATAGTTGTACTTTTCCATGATGGGGAGCGCATTGTCATAAATACTGCGCCAAGCATCGTCAAAGGTGATAGCGATACTCTTGTCGGGTAATTCTTGCCCAGCCTTGATCTTGTTTATAGCTTGGGCAAGGTCAACTACATGATAGCCTTGGTCATGCAAATAGGCCATGTGGGCGGCAAATTCTTTGGGTGACAAGGATGTAGAACGCGGCGTATCGGCATTAACATGATGGTAAAGTAGTAGGTTAACGTGCTGGGCGGCGTGTAAGGGGGCGGCTAGCGTAATAGCTACTAGACTGGCCAGCATCAATAAGCGGTGCCAAGTTGAAGGAGTCATGTTGTACCTGAATATAAGCGTATGAATGGGGCTTATTATACGTCACTTTTGGGCCATGAAACTACGTTCATTGCGAGCGAAATACAACCTACGTCATTGCGTAGCCACTACCTCCGTCATTGCGAGGAGCGAAGCGACGTGGCAACCTCTAGCAAAATTGCACTTCGCCTGGCAGAGGTTGCTTCGTCGTGCCTTCTCGCAATGACGAATATTCGATTGGTCACCTTCTTTCTGCGCTAAACCTGTTAAAATGGCCGCTGTCTATGTGTCACCTAGAGTATCTATGTTATCCACTATTCGCAACATGCCTGCCTTGTATAAAGGTGCTGCGTTAATCATTTTGTCTGAACTGGCATTGGTCACCACGGGCATGATTATCCGGCATCTGGTGAACATGGGGGTGGATACAGAAATGCTGGTGTTGGCGCGCAATTTGTTGGCCTTAGGGTTGTTGTTGCCTTGGTTGTTGCGGTCGGGCCTGCAAGTAGTGCATACGCAACACATCCGCTTACACCTTGCCCGGGCCACTATTGGCATGTGCGCTATGTATTGTTTGTTTATATCATGGGGGCATTTGCCGTTGGCGCAGGCTGCTTTGATAAAACAAACGGCACCGTTTTTTATTCCCTTGATTGCTTTGTTTTGGCTGCGAGAACGCATTACTAGCGTCACGGTCTTGTCTATTGGTGTGGGTTTTGTGGGCGTATGGTTGATACTAGAGCCGACGGGTGGGGTACCTTGGATTGCTATGCTGGCCTTGTTTGGTGCGGCCCTTGGCGGCACGGCCAAGGTGGTGGTGCGGCGTATGCGGGCAACGGAATCGAGTGTGGTGATTGTGTTTTATTTTGCCTTTTTTGCTAGTTGTATTTCTGCTGTACCGGCGATATTGGTATGGCAAACACCTGATTTGTTGGCGTTTGCTTGGATGTTGTTAATGGCGGGCATGGCGACGCTGGCGCAATTGTTGTTGAGCAAAGCTTATGGCTATGCGCCAGCTGGCCAGTTGGGACCCTTTACTTATGTGTCGGTGGTGTTTGCGGCTGTGGCAGGCTATTTGTTGTGGCAAGAATCGTTAAGTATGCGTGCCCTATTTGGCATAGGCCTAGTGACATCGGCAGGTATCTTGGTGATGTTGGGCGATCGATTTCTACGCCGTCGCCTGGTGGGTAAAACGGATTAGCAAGCGGCGTAGAAGAGCTGCCCTTAAATATGTGCCAAAAACTGTATGAGTGATTGGGCAACTCGTGCTGGTGCCTCCAATAAAATAGCGTGTTTTAAGTTTTCTAAAATCACCAGTTGGCTATTGTCTAACTGGCTATCAATAAAACGGTTTAAACGTGGATTGCAACCGCCATCTTGTGCCCCCGTAAGCACCAAGCAAGGACTTTTCACTGTCTTTAACCAAGGTGCCATTTCGGTATTGGCGTAGATATCAAACACCTGCAAAAACACATCGGCCGGGGTGTCTAATACCTGTCGTTTACGCTGTGCGATTACTTGTGGGTTCTGGGCCGCAAATTCATCGGTAAACCAGCGGTTAATCAGGGCCTCTAATACAGGTTCGGCACCTTGTTCAGCGAGTAATTTTACCAGACCATTAACCTTGGCAGAGTCTTCTACTGTACGCCCAGCAGCGGTGCTTAGTAGGCCCACACTTAGGGTGTGTTGTGGGTACTGTTTGGCGTAGGCGGGGCCGATCATGCCACCTAATGAGTGACCCGCTAAATGGATGTGCTCTATTTTAAGGTGGGCCCGTAAGGCTTCCACGTCGTCAACTAGCTCTTGCAAGCCAAACGGGATCTCGGGCAAAAACGAATTGCCGTGGCCACGTAAGTCATAACTCACGTAGGTGTAGCTAGGGGGCATGTGTGCTAGCAAACCATCCCAGGTATGCTTGGAGGCGCCGATGCCGTGTATCAGCATCAGTACTGGGGCGCTGTCAAGGGGCGCACCACTTATTCGGTAGTCACAAATAGTCATAGTTTAATCCGGGTATTTGTCACTCATCAGTTCACCACCGACAGCCCAATCAGATTTGGCAATGTCTTTAAGTACAACGTGCACCGAGGCCGGTGCACCGCCGGCGGCTTCACAAAAACCTGCGGTGAGGGTTTTGACTAGCTCGCGCTTTTGTTCAATGGTGCGGCCTTCAAACATTTCTACGGTAATAACTGGCATTGTTGGTTTCCTTGGTTATAAAGTAATGTGTTGTGTATCGATTAGGTTGCTTGTAGATGCGAAAAATTGGGTAGGACGTGGTTGGCCATGCGCTCCATGGCCGCCATGGCATCATCTTGGCTAGCACCGACGTTGATGTTGCAAATGAGTTCGTCTATACCTAGATTAGCATAGACTTCTAGCTTGCGGTTGATTTCATCGGCGGTGCCGATTAACACGTTTTCTGCAAGTTCAGCTTTGGTTTGGGTGCGGGGTAGGGCTTGTAAACAACCGTCCTTGACGATACCGGGGCCACCAAAGGCATTATCAAAACGCTTGAAGTAGTCATAGGCCAAGTTGAGTTTGGCGGCAGCATCGGCTTTGTCTTTAGCTACATAGCATAAGCGTAGTAGGGATAATTTTTGTTCAGATGGCTGGTTTAGCGTGTGGCTGTGTTCGGCCTTACCACGTTGGAAAGCGGCAATTTGATCTACCATCATTTGGTGGTTGCCCGCCAAGGCCGTTGTTTGCACATGATAACCACTGCTCGCGGCTTGGTAGAGCTTTTCTGGCGCCATTACCGCTACCATAATGCGTGGCATGGGCTGGGTTAAGGGGCGTGGCATGATGGTGAGGGCTTCAAAGTTGTAATAGTCGCCTTGGTAACTGACCTCTTTTTCTGTTAATAGCCGCGTTAGTACATCCAATGACTCAGTGAAACGCGGTTGGGTTTCTGACATGGGGATACACAGACGTTCTATCTCGTACGCAAAGGCACCTTTGCCCACACCCAAAACCAAGCGCCCATCCGTTAGTATATCTGCCATGGCTACTTCACCGGCGTAAGTGCGCATGTCGTGTATGGGTAGTATGGCGATGGAGGTGACAATATCGACCTTGCTGGTGTGCGCAGCAACCTTCACGGCAAAGGTTAACGGCGCTGGATTAAGGAGGATGTTAACTAGATGGTGTTCTGGAATAGACACGCTTGCATAGCCTGATTGATCGGCAAAAATAGCTTGTTGTAGCATGTCGTCAAATAGCTGTTTACCACCGACTGACGGGTCTGGGAAATAGCTGGATAAAAAGTGATTAAATTCCATGATGTTGTTTTTGTTGTTATTTCAGATACCGCGGATGCTAACCGAATATTTTGCACTAGGATAGTGTTATCTCATAAGCAAATTGATAGCACTAGAAAACAATTCTATGGGCAAAAAATCCTTATATTTCAGATTGTTTTTCTGGCTAGTGTGGAGAGCTTCGGTTACATTGCAGACTTGTACGCTGCCACCGTGGCAGATAGGTAAGTTGAAAAGGGGGCTTTATGCACCAACAACGCCCCCTGCTGGGCATAGTTTTGATGCTGGCAGCTATGGTGCTGGTACCTATTTTAGATATATTTGCTAAGTTGTTAAGTGAAGACTATAGCGTCATCCAAGTGACTTGGGCACGCTTTTTGTTTCACGCCCTAGGTTTGATTCTGCTCTTGTCGATCATGGGGCGGCGCTGGTGGAAATTGCCAAAAAAACCTTGGCAGCAGTTTTGGCGTAGTATGGCCCTGACTTTTACCACTTTGGCGTTTTTCCTGGCCATTGCTGACAACCCAATACCTACCGCTTTGGCGCTGTTGTTTGTGTCGCCTTTGGTGGTGGCGTTGATTGCCCCTATTTGGTTGGGTGAAAGCTTTGATATGCGGCGCATGGTGGCTGTGGTGATTGGCTTTATTGGTGTTTTGGTGGTGTTGCAACCAAATTCGGCCACTTTTCAGCCGAGTTTGCTGTGGGCCTTGGTGGCTGGCTTTGGTTATGCCATATATTTGATGGCGACGCGCAAATTAAGTAACGGTGGCGAGTCTTCTCTATCTACCTTGCTACATACGGCAGCCGGCGGCCTAGTGGTGTTGACTCCACTGATGATACCTAGCTGGACCATGCCCGATGCCCAAGGTTTGGCGATGATGGCTGCTATGGGCTGCTTTGCTGCAGCCGGCCACTTTTTGATCATTAAAGCTTGCGAATATGCCTCGGCTTCACAGCTAAGTCCTTTCAACTACTTTGAAATAGTATCGGCAACACTGCTAAGCTATGTGTTATTCGATTTCTGGCCAGACCTGATGGTTTGGTCTGGACTGGTGATTATTTCTGTAAGTGGGCTATATATTACCTTGCGCGAAATTAAAGAGCGCAAAGCCAAAAATTAATAGTCTGGCACTTTGGGGGCTGACCCTTTAGGGTAAGGCAATGGCTCCACTCATGGGGCAGGCCCTCTGACCCCAAAGTGCCAGGTGTGTTTACAATAGTACAAAGGGATTGATGATGAGAGAGTGGAACAAGCGCGCGGTGAAGTTGATACAGGCTGATTTTCAGCGCTCGGCTGATACGCATTTGTTGAAGCTGGATGTGCCAGGTTATGCCGGGATTGATTTTTATCTGAAGGACGAAAGCCGTCATCCTACGGGTAGTTTGAAGCATCGTTTGGCACGCTCATTGTTTTTGTATGCTTTGTGTAATGGCCGTATTAGTGAGCAGACGCCGGTGATTGAAGCGTCGTCTGGTAGTACCGCGGTATCGGAAGCGTATTTTGCGCGTTTAATTGGGGTGGATTTCTATGCCGTGATGCCGAAATCTACTTCGGCGCAGAAGATTGCCTTGATTGAACGTTTTGGTGGGCAGTGCCATTTTGTTGATTGTGCTACCCAAATGCATGAGGCGGCTAAGCAGCTTGCTGTGGATAAGGGCGGGCTGTTTATGGATCAGTTTAAGTATGCCGAACGAGCAACGGATTGGCGTGGTAATAACAATATCGCCGAGAGTATCTTTAGTCAGATGCAAGCAGAACCTCATCCGGTGCCTTATGCCGTGGTGATGTCGGCAGGTACCGGCGGTACTTCAGCGACTATTGGCCGATATATTCGTTACCAAGGCTATAACACCCAGTTGTGGGTGGTGGATCCCGAGAACTCGGCTTTTTATCCCGGCTATATGAATGGCGACATGAACCATAGTACAGGCATTAGCAGCCGCATAGAAGGCATAGGCCGACCCAGCGTGGAAGCGTCTTTTGTGCCGGGTGTTATCGACGATATGTTACAAGTGCCTGATGTGGCTAGTGTGGCTGCCATGCGTTGGTTGTATGAACACACGGGGCACTTTGCTGGGCCTTCAACAGGTACTAACTTGTGGGGGCTGTTGCTGGTAGCAGACCAGATGCGCCAGCATGGTCACCGTGGTTCTGTGGTGTCTTTGATGTGCGATGCTGGTGAACGTTATCTAGATACTTATTACAACGATGCCTGGGTAGCTGAGCATATTGGTGATATTAGTGAGGCTAGGCAGCGTTTGGAAGACTGGCTGGTTTAGCCTATAAGGGACAGGCACTTTTCTGCGAAAAGAAGCCAGTCCCCTGCGGCAGATTCAAAAACTTAATGCTAGGAGGCTGGCTCTTATTTGGCAGCGTAGCTGACAAAAAGTGCCTGTCCCCTTATTAAAGAGACTTGCACATAACTGGTGTGTGCTGAAAGGACAGGCGCTTCTTTGCTGACTAAAAGGGACAGGCACTTTTCTTCGAAAAGAAGCCAGTCCCCGTGTGCTAGTCCTGCGTTGGCTGCATATCTGCCAAATCGTAAGGCGTAGCCTGGTATACGCAGTAGTTAAGCCAGTTACTAAAGAATAAATAGCCATGGCTGCGCCAGGTAGCGCGTGGTGTTTGCTGTGGGTCATCTTCTGGGAAGTAGTTCACGGGAATATCAGGGTTTAAGCCAGCCGCTAGATCACGATGATATTCTTCGGCCAAGGTCATGGTTTGGTATTCAGGGTGCCCCGTTAGATAGACTTGGCGGCGGT
Source organism: Oceanospirillaceae bacterium (assembly GCA_003521845.1). GTDB lineage: Bacteria > Pseudomonadota > Gammaproteobacteria > Pseudomonadales > Balneatricaceae > Njordibacter. Next base: position 16,474 of record DPHB01000008.1, read on the forward strand.
CCCGGCTGGCCATGATGTACACGCCCACTTCATCAGATTCTGCCAATACCTCAAGGTCCGTATTCGATTGAATGTAATCTATGGGAAAATCGGCGTTGCGTGATGCAGGGGCTCTGAACTCGGCGTCAAAACCACGGGTTAAAGGCTCGTGGTCTTTACTAAGCTGGTGCGTATAAACGCCGGATAGTTTTTTAGCCCGTGTTTGCTTAGGCAGGTCGTACAGGGCTTTGAGGCCGGCTTGGGCTGCCCAGCATAGGAATAGGGTAGAGGTAACGTGGGTACGGGACCATTGGATTACTTCTTCGACAGCCGGCCAATACACCACATCTTCAAAAGCAACTAAGCCTAAAGGTGCGCCGGTGATAATCAAGCCGTCGTAGTTATTACCTTGAATTTCATCAAAATCGCGATAGAAACTATTGAGATGCTCAACTGGCGTATTTTTGCTTTTTCTTTTATCAATGCGCAACAAAGTGATGTCCACCTGCAAAGAGGAGTTGGACAGTAGGCGCATGATTTGGTTTTCGGTTTCGATTTTCTTAGGCATCAGGTTGAGCAACACGACTTTTAACGGACGGATGTCCTGATGCAAGGCCCGTGTTTCTGTCATTACAAACACGTTTTCCTTTTGCAATACACTGGTAGCGGGTAAGGCGTCTGGAATACGGATAGGCATGACTGGTTCCTGAAGAATTGCGTAACGTTAAAGGATACCCTGCCCCTTTAGGGGTGTCTATCTTAAAATCAATTACTTATGGCCAAAATATCTTGCTAATTATTAGCTTTGATCAAGGTAGGTGCTGTTGCTGGAAAAAGTGCTGCCAAAATTATACGAAATGCGACATCGGGGTTTGAACTTAGACGATGCATGCATATATACTGCGAGCCTGACTGCAGAATATCTGTGGGCTGTAGGTGTTTGTCTGTCTTATCCTTTTGTTATTCACGCGGATAGACAATGCGATAAACCTGCGTTTTACGTGCTGACTTTGCACGATGGATGCTCGCCACTTATCGATGCCTAAATTAAAATTATAAATCCCGGAGGAATGGGTAAATGCAAAAAACTTTTAAAAAGACTCTACTAGCTGCTGCCGCTGCAACACTACTATCTGGTGCTGTACAAGCCGAAGTTAAAGTAGGTGTAATCTTGGGCTTCACAGGTCCTATCGAATCTTTGACTCCTACTATGGCTGACTCTGCTGAGTTGGCCTTTGCCGAAGCTTCTGCCTCTGGCAAGCTACTAGGTGGTGAAACAATCACTGCTGTACGTGGTGACTCTACTTGTATCGATGCTGCTGCTGCGACGGCTGCTGCAGAGCGTCTAGTAAACTCCGATGGTGTTGTTGCTATCATGGGTGCTGACTGTTCTGGTGTAACTGGCGCAATCGCCAAGAACGTAGGCGCACCAAACGGTGTAGCTATGATCTCTCCATCGGCTACTTCTCCTGGTTTGTCTAACTTTGACGACAACGGCGTATTCTTCCGTACGGCTCCTTCTGACGCACGTCAGGGTGTGGTATTGGCGGAAGTTGTTAAGTCTCGTGGTATTGACACTGTTGCTGTAACTTACACCAACAATGACTATGGTAAGGGTTTGGCTGATGCCTTCTCCGCGGCATTCGGTGCCATCGGTGGTAGCATTACTATCGAAGCTGCACACGAAGACGGCAAGGCAGACTACTCTGCTGAAGTTGGTGCGCTATCTGCTTCTGGTGCTTCTGAACTAGTTGTACTTGGCTACGTTGACCAAGGTGGTCGCGGTATTATTCAGGCTTCTTTGGATTCTGGCGCATTTGACCGCTTTATCCTTGCTGACGGCATGATCGGTGACTCTCTACTAACTGTAGACGGTGGCATTGAAGGTACTTTCGGTACTATGCCTGGTTCTGAGTCTGCTGGTGCCAAGATGTTTGCTGACGTAGCGGCTGCTGGTGGTATTGCCACGGGTCCATACGCTGCAGAATCTTACGACGCTGGTGCCATCATTGCTTTGGCTATGCAAGCAGCTGGTTCTGCTGACCGTGCTGGTATCGTGGCTAACATCGCAAACGTTGCTAACGCTCCTGGTGAAATCATCCTGCCTGGCGAAATCGCTAAGGGCTTGGAAATTTTGGCCAACGGCGGCCAGGTTAACTACGAAGGTGCTTCCAACGTAGAATTTGATGCCAATGGTGACCCTGCTGGTTCTTACAAGGAACTAGAAGTGAAAGGCGGCGCATTCGAAACTGCTAAAGTTCACTAATAAGTGATCGGGGTCTGAACCCTTTTTCTACTTGGGGTCTGACACCAATTATCAAAGCCTGGCTATATGCCGGGCTTTTTTGTATCTGAGATTTGACCACGGTAGAATGACGAATCTGTTATTAGCGGGGTCCGACCCCAGATATCCCTAACTTTGACAATATTATGATCTGGCAACAACGCACTATTCAGCTTCCTTCCAAGAAACGCGGTTTTCATCTAGTCACTGATGTTATCGACAAGGCTTTGTCGACCATGGATTTTGTCAGTGTCGGCCAGCTAAACCTATTCCTCCAACACACCTCGGCTTCATTAACCTTAAACGAAAACGCTGACCCTAGTGTGCGTCGTGACATGGAAGATCACTTCTTGCGTACGGTGCCAGAGTCTCACAGCTTGTATGAGCACAATTACGAAGGTTTGGATGATATGCCAGCCCATATCAAAAGTAGCCTGTTAGGGGCTGGTTTAAGCGTTCCAGTGGCTAATGGACGTATGCTACTGGGTACATGGCAAGGCATCTATTTAGGTGAACATCGCGATCACGGTGGTAGCCGCACGGTTATCGTCACTTTGCAGGGCCAGTAGATGCTGCAGATTGTGTATCAATCAGATGAGCTCGTGGCCATCAATAAACCCAGTGGTTTGCTGGTGCATCGTAGCCCTATTGATAAGCGTGAAACACGCTTTGCCGTACAGGAGTTGCGCAATCAGTTGGGGCAGTACGTTTATCCTTTGCATCGCTTGGATAAGCCGACTTCTGGCGTGCTGGTGTTTGCTTTGAGTTCGGAGGCGGCTAGTTTTTATAGTAAACAATGGCAAGAGAATACAGTGAGTAAACGGTATTTGGCTTTAGCACGTGGCTTTGCCCCCGCAAGTTTGCATATTGATTATGGCCTGCGCTTAGAGGAAGACAAGGGGGCAGGCATTGCGGCGGGTGAAGAGCCGCAAGAAGCTATCACTGATATTAACTCTTTGGCCTATTATTCCGTGCCGGAAGCTTTAGACCGTTATCCGCAAACACGTTTTTCTTTAGTTGAGTGTTTGCCTTTGACGGGGCGTAAGCATCAGATTAGGCGGCATTTGAAGCATATAGCTCACCCGATTATTGGCGATAGTCGTCATGGTAAGGGACCTTTGAATCGAGCTTGTGCGGAGTATTTTGGTGCTGGACGCTTGTGGTTGCATTGTCAGCGTATGGAGTTGCTAGATAGAGATGGCGAGAAGCTGGTTTTACAGGCCGGGTTGCCGGAGGATTTTGTGGAAATCTTGATGCAGTTGAAGGGGTTTGAGGTGTCTGATGAATAAGGGACTGGCTCTTGTTTGAGAGCGTAGCGATCAAAAAGTGCCTGTCCTTTGCTCAAAGATGACGGGACAGGCACTTGCCCTTTACATAAGGTGACGGGACAGGCACTTGCCCTTTAAAAAACAAAGGGCAAAAGCCAGTCCCTGGGAGAATTAGGGGACTTTAAAAAACAAAGGGCAAAAGCCAGTCCCCAGTGCCGCTTACACGGAGTGTAAGCGGGTCTTTTCTGGGATGATGCCTTTGGGCATAAAGCGCATGGTCAGTAGTAATACTGTTCCCATTATCGCTAAGCGCAAATGCGGGGCGCTCTTGAGTAGGTGGTCGCGCAAGCCGCTACCATCGGCCATGCCGCTGGTGACTAGGTTCATAAAGGCGATGGAGGCAGGCTCGGCCTCGATCCAGATAAACCAGATAAAGAAACCACCGAATACGGCACCTAGGTTGTTGCCACTACCACCGACGATTACCATCAGCCATACCAAGAAGGTGAAACGCAAAGGCTGGTAGCTGGTGGGTGTGAACTGGCCATCCAAGGTGACAAGCATGGCGCCAGCGATACCGACTACAGCGCTACCCAATACAAACACCTGTAGGTGTTGCTTAACCACGTTTTTACCCATGGCATTGGCGGCTTCTTCGTTGTCACGAATGGCGCGCATCATACGGCCCCATGGGCTGTGCAACGCGCGCTGTGCCATAACGAACAGGATGACCAAGACGACCGTGAACAAACCCGCATAGATCAGTTTGACCCACAGGGTTGAGGCAGTGACAGCGTCAAAACCCAAGCCATTCGCGCGCTCGATAAAGGCAGCGTTGCTTTGCAGATCAACCTCATAAGGGGCAGGGCGCGGCAAGCCGACAACGTTCTTAACGCCGCGTCCCAACCAGTCTTCGTTCTTCATCACCGCAATGATGATTTCCGAAATACCCAAAGTCGCAATCGCCAGATAGTCAGAGCGCAAACCAAGTGCTGTCTTACCGATCAACCAAGCAACAGCAGCGGCCAACAGACCACCCGCAGGCCAAGCCAACAACACAGGCAAGCCAAGACCGCCAAGGTAGCCAGTTGCCGCTGGATCGATTTCTTCGATGAGGCCAACCGCAGGATCAAACAATCCGCGATAGACGAAGAAGCCAACAACCAACACACCAAAGACGCTAAAGCTGCGTAATTTGCTGGCTTTCATTTTGGTCATTAGGATCACGGCGGCCACAACAGTCGCAGCGCCCAACACCAACGCACCAATCACAGATGCGCCGCCCGCTTGCCATGCGCCCGGCGTGGCAGGCATGGATACCAACACAGTTGCCAAACCACCAAGAGCAACAAAGCCCATGATACCAACGTTAAACAGGCCAGCAAAACCCCATTGCAGGTTCACACCCAAAGCCATGATCGCGCTGATCAAGCCAAAGTTCAGGATGAACAAAGCAGTGTTCCAGCTTTGGACAAACCCAGTGATGATGATCAGCAAGGCAACGCCTGCAAAATACATCGTGTTTCGGACTGAATCGCTCATACTGATTTCCCCGCGAACAAGCCTGTTGGCCTAAACAGCAGCACGATGATCAAGATCACAAAGCTAACTGCGAATTTATAGTCGGTAGACAACAACTGGACCAATGTATCTGGTGCCCAAGACTCTGGCACCACGTAAGTCGCAACCTTTTTCCACGCATAAGTGATCATCACCTCAGAGAATGCGATGGTGAAACCACCCGCAATCGCACCCAATGGACTGCCCAAACCACCAACGATGGCCGCGGCAAAGACTGGCAACAACAATTGCAAGAAGATGAAAGGTTTGAACGATTTATCCAGACCGTAAAGCGTACCAGCGATGGTCGCCAAAGCGGCAACAATCAACCATGTCACCATAACCACACGCTCTGGATTGATACCGGACAACAACGCCAAATCTTCGTTATCTGAATAGGCGCGCATGGATTTACCAGTGCGGGTGCGGTTCAGGAACCAGAACAGGGCAATCACAACAATCACAGCAGTGACAATGGTAATGCCTTGGGTGGTTTTGAACGCTAAACCTTCTTTCAGACCAGTCAAAGCCTTGAATTCACGTACAGAAATGATGAACCGCTCACCGTCAGAGAAACGCTGATCGTTTGGACCAATGATAAAACGTACCAGACCGTTCAGAATGAACATCACACCCAAGCTGACGATCACAAGGATCACAGGCTTGGCTTTTTGCTCACGATAGAACTTGTACACATAACGATCGGTGAACAGTACCAAACCCATAGTCGCCAATATACCAAACGGCATAGCGAGTAGGGCGGTTGGAAGCGGCCCGAACGAGATGCCCCAACTTTGGAACAACCACGTCACAAGGATCGTACACATCGCGCCAAAGGCCATCGTGTCGCCGTGGGCAAAGTTTGAGAAACGCAAGATACCATAGATCAGCGTGACACCCAGCGCGCCAAGGGCAAGCTGAGCACCATATGAAATGGCAGGGATCAATACGAAGTTAGAGAGCGCCACAAAGGCATTTAGGAAATCTATCATTTTATCCTCCCAAGAAGGATTTGCGCACTTCAGGATCCGCCAGCAATTCCTTGCCAGTGCCTGTAAATGCATTCGCGCCTTGAACCAGAACATAGCCTTTGTCGGCGATCTCTAGGGCTTGGCGCGCGTTTTGTTCAACCATCAGGATCGGAATACCTGTGCGGGCAACCTCAATAATCCGGTCAAACAGTTCGTCCATTACGATAGGCGACACACCGGCTGTTGGTTCATCCAACATCAGAACCTTTGGCTGTGTCATCAACGCACGACCCACGGCCACTTGTTGACGCTGACCACCAGACAATTCACCAGCGGCCTGATACCGTTTCTCTTTCAAGATCGGGAACAGGTCATAGATCTGTGTCATCGTGTCTTTGTAATCGTCACGACGGATGAAGGCGCCCATCTCTAGGTTTTCTTCAACAGTCATCGATGTGAAAATATTTGAGGTTTGCGGAACAAACCCCATGCCTTTCACAACGCGATCTTGTGGTGACAAGGCAGTGATGTCTTCACCATCAAGACGCACAGAACCTTTGTTTAGGTTCAACATGCCAAAGACGGCTTTCATGCCTGTGGATTTACCAGCACCGTTGGGGCCAACAATCACGGCGATCTCGCCTTTGTTCACCGCAATTGTGCAGTCGTGCAGAATGTCAGGGCCATTGCCATAGCCGCCTGTCATGCTATCACCAATTAGGAATGGTTCGCTCATGTGCGGGCTTCCTTAACTGAAGGGGATAAGTGCGCGGCACCTACGCAATACCGACGTAATACCGACGTCATACCGATGTGTGTTTTTGACATTATGCCCCCACCTTGTCTTTGTTCTTCAAACCGGTGCCAAGATAGGCCTCGATGACCTGTTCGTTGGCTTTGATTTCAGCCAGTGACCCTTCGGCCAATACTTTGCCCTCAGCCATACAAATGACTGGGCCACAGATTTTACCGATGAAATCCATGTCGTGCTCAATCACCACAAAGGTGTAACCACGGTCTTGGTTCAGGCGCAAAATGGCGTCACCAATAGTGTTGAGAAGGGTGCGGTTTACACCTGCGCCGACCTCATCAAGGAATACGATTTTGGCATCAACCATCATCGTACGTCCCAGTTCCAAAAGCTTTTTCTGACCGCCAGAGATTTGGCCAGCCTTTTGCTCTGCCAGATGTTCGACCGTCAGGAATTCCAAAACCTCGTCAGCTTTGGCTTTCAATGCGCGTTCTTCATCTGCAATGCGTTTACGTCCAAACCATGTGTTCCACAGGGTCTCACCCGATTGGGCCCCTGGAACCATCATTAGGTTCTCACGACAGGTCATCGAACTGAATTCATGTGCAATCTGGAAGGTGCGCAGCAGTCCCTTGTGGAACAACTCATGAGGCGGCAGACCCGTAATGTCCTCGCCCTGCATGTGCACAGACCCAGATGTCGGAGGTAGAACTCCGGCTATCACATTGAAAAGAGTGGTTTTTCCGGCCCCATTAGGTCCAATCAGACCTGTAATCGAATTTTCTTCAATTGTCAGGCTGGCACCATCAACAGCTTTAAAGCCGCCGAATTGTTTGTGTATATCATCAACGACGATCATCCGAATTCCCCCGCCACATT
>DPHB01000029.1:0-12915 GCA_003521845.1 Oceanospirillaceae bacterium
CAATCAGCAAACCTTCGGTAACGCCCGTTTCGCCTTGTAGCGAGGCTAGGTTCTCTTCTAAGAACTTAGCACTAGGAATCGAACGTGCTGCAAAGTGAGGTACTGGATTAAAGCCTTCGTCTTTTAGACGACGTACGGTGTTTACCGTGTCAGCAAAATCAGAACCCGGCAAAAATGTCACATAAACCGTGCACCCGGCACGCAACATGTCACGGAAATCAGCTACTTTAGCAGCACCACCGGGGGTCACTTCTACCGTAGTTTTTTGCATCAGGTCGATAATCGCCTGTTTTTCAGCCGCAGCGGATAATGCCATGGTTGAGATCTCCAGATAAGCCTGTTTAGGCTTGTTTATTACCACCAGCATCAACTAATTGTGCTAGTACATCGTCACTATATTCTTGTTCCAAGCGGGAAAGATTTTCTTCCAATATCGCTTGCAAGTCATCGCCACAAGGCTGGCTATCACGACGCCACTCGGACAAGTAGCCATCGGTGCCGTGTAGTCCAGCACGCATAGCGGCCTTGTCTATGGCTTTTTCAAAACGTTCAGATAAAGGTTGCTTTGCCGCTTTACGGCCTTGCTTAACAATCACCTGAGCCGGAATATCTCGCCACATCACTGTCGTTAATGTTGCCATGTTATTACCTTTGTCTCGTAATCTTGCATATAGTGGTGCAGCTCTGAAGCTAGCTGACCATACCCAGTTACTATCTTTTCATAGCTCAAACCAAGGTCTTGAGCTGCGGTTTCGGCAAAATGATCTAGCTTGCGACTATCGTCTTGCGCTAGGTACACCAGCTTTTTGTAATGACCAAACATCAATGGAATTAGCTTAGGTTTAGCCCTAAGCCCCATGCCCTGCATCAATAGCAGTTCAAAATTCTTGGCTAGGTAGTCCGTTAAATAGAAGGTACCTAACTCAGCTTCTGCAAGCTGATTAAAAGCCTCAGTGCCAGCAAAGAACTCATAACAATGGGCCCCATGCAAACGCTGCACTTGATACTTGTTTAACATGGCGTCTAAACGACCGCCAGTGCCACAGTCAGCAAAGCCAACAAACACATGATCATATTCCCCAGCAAAATCCTGCAAACGCTTTTCTACGGCCGCAGGAATCTGGTCCGGCCGATTATGAAGCTCCGCCGGGATTTGAGAAATTTTGATATTTTGCCAGCCGTTGCTGCGCGCTACTGCCGAAACTTCTCGAGCAATAGCGCCACACGCTATGATGAGCAACTGAGCCGGCTGCATGGTAGCGTATTCAGCTAGCGGTTAGCGCGACGCTCGGCAATCAACTGCTTAGCAGTATCTACCGCTACTGCCGCATCACGACAATAAGCATCAGCACCGATTGCATCACCAAACTCTTCGTTAAGTGGTGCACCACCAACCAACACTAGATAGTCATCACGGATACCCTGCTCTGCTAGCGTATCGATAACAACCTTCATGTAAGGCATAGTAGTAGTCAACAAAGCAGACATACCTAGAATGTCTGGCTTGTGCTCTTCCAAAGCCTCTAGATAGGTTTCGACTGGGCAGTTTATACCAAGATCGATAACTTCAAAGCCTGCGCCTTCCCACATCATGGCAACAAGGTTCTTGCCAATATCATGGATGTCGCCTTTAACGGTACCAATAACTGCTTTACCGATAGGCTCTGCACCTGTTTCAGCCAACAACGGGCGTAAAATAGACATACCTGACTTCATGGCGTTTGCTGCCATCAATACTTCTGGCACAAACAAGATACCGTCGCGGAAATCAACACCAACGATATTCATACCACCCACTAGGGCTTCGTTAAGTACCTTATCTGGGCTCCAGCCACGATCCAATAGGATCTGAGTACCTTCACCGATTTCATCTTCCATGCCATCATAAAGGTCATCGTGCATTTGCTCCACAAGCTCTTCGTCGCTTAGGGTGCTTAGATCTAAATCATCTTCGTATTGATCGTCGGACATGCGTACCACTCCTACAGGTAATAACATCCCTGCATATAACAGGGCTTAGACATTGGCGGCTAGATTATCAGGCTGGTGTTTCTACGCTGCCTTTTCTACGACCACAGATTATCGGAAAACGACCAACTTGCCTAAATTCATAACAAACTCTGAGGGGGATCATAACATTTCCTTATCCATAGCATCTTGAAAGCATTAATAGTCACCTGAACGAACTTCAAGAAGACTGGTTATAAGCTTATAACCTATTACTTTAGCGTGTCGCAAATAAATAGGGGAACATGTCTCATTCAGACCTGCCATACCGCATTATATTCCGGTAAAATGCGCGACCATTACACAAGTAAATAACTTTTTGAAGCCTTACTCTATAGAGGATAACTAGCATGGCAAAGATTATAGACGGCAAGCAATTTGCTGCCGACCTACGTGGCAAAATGACCACCCAAATTGCGTCCCTAAAAGAACAGCACAATATCATACCAGGCTTAGCCGTAGTGCTAGTTGGCGAAGACCCAGCAAGCCAAGTATATGTGCGTAACAAGGGCAAGCAAGCCAAAGAATGCGGTATCAACTCTATCGAGCACAAGCTAGATGAATCTACCGATGAAGCATTTTTGCTCAACCTTATCGATGAAATGAACCAAGACCCCGCCATCAATGGCATCTTGGTGCAGCTACCTTTACCTAAGCACATTGATTCTGACAAGGTTCTTAACGCTATCGACCCTGCCAAAGACGTTGATGGTTTCCACCCTATTAACGTAGGTTTACTATCTACGGGCGGTAATGGCATGATCCCTTGCACCCCGCTAGGAAGCTTGATGATGCTACAAGATCACCATGGTGATCTAACTGGAATGAACGCCGTTGTTGTAGGCCGCTCCAACATTGTTGGCAAGCCAATGTTCAACTTGTTACTGCAGCAAAGCTGCACCGTAACCGTGGCCCACTCCCGTACCAAGAACATCGAAGAAGTCGTGCGTGAAGCCGACATCGTTGTGGCAGCCGTTGGTGTACCAGAGCTAGTAAAAGGTTCTTGGATCAAGCCAGGCGCAACAGTAATCGACGTAGGTATCAACCGCATCGAAACTGACGAAGGCAAGACCAAACTAGTTGGTGACGTTGAATTCGAAAGTGCCGTAGAAGTTGCCGGTGCCATTACTCCAGTACCAGGCGGTGTAGGCCCAATGACCATCGCTTGCTTGTTGTATAACACAATGGTAGCCGCTTGCCGCCATAACAAAGTGGACATGCCAGAAGCTTAATAGCTTCCTAGCTCCACCCAAAAAGCCTGCAACCTGTTGCGGGCTTTTTTGTGCCTTAAAGGTTTGGATCTTGCATTTCATTTTTTGGCTGAAAATCCCTTATCTGGTTTAGCTTGTAACTATGTTATTGAAGGATTAAGAACGCATCGATTTGAAAGTCATACAATATTTTATGAGAAGTTTCATAACGACATAGTTATTGTTCGTGTTCTGCACAAAAGCATGGACATTAAGAGTAACTTTCAAGACCCATAACAGTATGCTTATAACGTCTGACGGCATCATCATAATTATTAGCGTGAAAGCACTATGATTTCTGGTGCGATGTCTATTTTTTATACCATATCCTAAAGGGTAACAGCATATGAACATGTTGCTCCAAACAGGCAGTAGAACAAAAAGGCTGAAAATCGTGGGTTAATCACCATAAGTTTATTATCGTGGAAGGAAGCGCGAGTCAGTTCACAGGCATCTCCGGGAGGAGATATCACCATTTTTAAATGGTATTTCTGAATATAGGCCGGTTCAACATTGGCAAGAAAATATCGGCACCTTTTAAGATGGATAAATCAATCAGACACAAAAAAGCCCGCAGCACTCTCATGCAGCGGGCTTTTTAACTAGCTAGTTAAGCTTACTTGTACACAGGGAAGCGTGCGCAAAGTTCGGCAACCTTGCCACGAACTTCAGCGATAACCGCTTCGTCTTCCATGTTGTCCATTACATCACACATCCAACCGGTCATTTCACGTACTTCTTCAGTACCGAAACCACGGCTAGTGATAGCTGGTGTACCAACACGGATACCAGAGGTGACGAATGGCGACTGTGGGTCGTTTGGTACAGAGTTCTTATTCACAGTGATGTGCGCAGAACCTAGGGCCGCGTCAGCGGCCTTACCAGTGATGCCCTTGGCGATTAGGTCAACCAACATCAAGTGGTTTTCAGTACCGCCAGAAACGATCTTGAAACCGCGAGATTGGAACACTTCCGCCATCACTTTAGCATTGTCCACAACCTTCTGTTGGTAGTCTTTGAAGCCTGGCTCCAAAGCTTCCTTGAATGCGACCGCTTTGGCTGCGATAACGTGCATCAAAGGACCACCTTGCTGGCCTGGGAATACGGCAGAGTTCAACTTCTTCTCGATGGCTTCGTTAGCACGAGCTAGAATCAAACCACCACGGGGGCCACGTAGGGTCTTGTGTGTGGTTGTTGTACATACGTCTGCGTGTTGCATTGGGTTTGGATAGTGACCAGTAGCTACAAGACCGGCAACGTGCGCCATGTCAACAAATAGGTACGCGCCTACGGAATCAGCGATTTCGCGGAACTTGCCCCAGTCCATTACTTGAGAGTAAGCAGAAAAACCAGCAACGATCATCTTAGGCTTATGTTCGGTAGCCAAGCGCTGGATCTCTTCATAGTCCAAAGTACCCTGGTCGTTTAGACCGTACTGGATAGCATTGTAGTTCTTACCAGAGAAGTTAACGTGGGAACCGTGAGTCAAGTGGCCACCGTGTGCCAAGCTCATACCCATTACCGTGTCACCTGGAGAAACCAAAGCTTGGTAAACAGCGGCGTTAGCCTGTGAGCCTGAGTGCGGCTGTACGTTCACGTAGTCTGCACCAAATAGCTCTGCAGCACGCTCCATAGCCAATACTTCTACCTTATCAACGTACTCACAGCCACCGTAGTAACGCTTGTGTGGGTAGCCTTCGGCATACTTGTTAGTAAGACCAGATCCCTGGGCTTGCATAACACGCTGGCTAGTGTAGTTTTCCGATGCAATCAACTCTATGTGTTGTTCTTGACGTAGCTCTTCTTCCTGAATACCGGACCACAATTCTGGGTCGAAATCCTGAATGTTATCACTTTTATTAAACATCAATAGGCTCCAAATATATTCCTTACGGAATGCGACAAAATAAAAAGAGCTGCCTCGTATGAACTACTTGGCAACTCCCCTAAAATTCTAGTTTGGCATGTTAACCGTTGGGTAACATGCTGGTTGCTTGTTAACGACACCCTGTTAACCATTCACGCTAGGGACCCTCTAGGAGGTCGCTGGCAATCAATAACAAGTCGTTTTACGCTCTCAGCAACATTAATCACGCGCCACATTATGCCATGCTTTGAGGGATTATCTGAAATAAATTCATTCATTATGGTTGAAATTGACTCATATATAGCCGTTCACAAGTGGCTTTGTGGTTAGCTGTTACGTTAGGTGGGGAATCAGGCAAAATTTTTGTATCAATTAGGCGGCGATGGCCTGCATATGATGTAACCCATACCTAGTTTATGAGACAATAGCCTCTGCTTTTCCACTCTCATCTGGATCAGGTAATTGATATGCCCCACAGCTTAACTATTGACGCTAAAAACAACCACCTTACGGCAGATTATGCGAAAGGTGCCGCTCAAGCTATGCTTGCCCTAGGACATAAACGTCCGCGTATTCATTGCATCACCAGTACGGTTGCTCAAGATATTTCATCAGACGTCATCTTGGCCGTCGGTGCCACCTCCTCTTTCACTATTAGTGCAGAAGAAATCTGTGAGCTAGTGGCGGCAACTAACTCCCTGGTGGTGAATATTGGCACCTTAGATAGCAACCGCCGTGCTGCTATCATTCCGGCCATACAAACAGCCACAGAATACGCTAAGCCGTGGATCTTGGACCCGGTATCGGTTCACGCATCCAACACTCGCCTTGAGTTTGCACGCGGTTTGATGGAGTACCATCCTTCTCTAGTACGTGGTAACGCCTTAGAAATTCAAAAACTTGCCAACAGTAACAGCCCTATGGCAGCCCAAGAGCTGGCCCTACAATACGGCTGTGTGGTTGCCCAAACGGGTGAAACGGACATTATTACCAACGGTGTAAGAACCTTGATGATTGCCAACGGCCACCCAATGCAAACACGTATTTCGGCCATGGGTTGTGCAACAACAGCCTTTATCGCCTGTTTTATGGCCATTGACCATGATGCCTTTGATGCCGCTGTACAAGCCTTGTTAATCATGGGTGTTGCTGCCGAACTGGCCGCTACCAAGTCGTTTGGCCCTGGCAGTATGCACATGAACCTGTTGGATTCTATCTATACCATCAACGAACAAATGCTAGCGCGTTATGGCCATGTGGTTGAGCTTGCCAACTAGATTTTGATGCTGCAATTCTGTACATCACCGCGCCTGCGCCTCCATGCGCCCGCGGCATACAGCACATCCTGTAGATAAATAAAACCCGGTTCAAGAGACCGGGTTTTTTGTTTGTATATTGCCTGTTTGCTAGCGACTAGCCAGCTAGCAAATTGGCCAAGCTACTACTGCTAACCCGGCGTTTAAAATCACACCCCGTGCGCACATGCCCGAGGTGATGTAACATGAGGTTCTGGCTCTTTTCTTGCTGCCCTTTGTGTAAGGCTTGCAGTAACTCAAAGTGTTCATCACGGGCGCAGTTATTACCACCCTGCCCGTACATAGCAATAATCAACGACGTTTGCGAAATCAAGCCACGCAGTATATGCACATAAGATTGATTTCCCGCTGTTTCTGCCAGACGCAGATGAAATTCACCAGAGCGCCTTAACGCGGTGCCTGTATCACCCTGGTCTAGCGCCTCTTGTTCTAGCTCAATCATCATCTGCAAATTATTGATAGCTTGAGCATTTACATTGCCACAAGCCAAATTTACCACCGCCATTTCGATCAATTCACGCGCGTCCAATATTTGCTGTGCCGAGACTGCATCAGGGGCAGCAACAAAGGCACCCCTATTCTTGTGCATCACTACTACTTGTTCGGCAGCCAGGCGCTGCAAGGCCTGACGCACCAAGGTACGGCTGACACCAAACACTTGTGCCAAATCTTGCTCATTAAGCTTGGTATTAGGCGCTAAGCGTTGTTCGAGGATGCTATCGAACAACTGTCGATAAACATCCAGATTAGGGCTGCTCGTCCTTATAGAAGCCTCACTGTACGCACTATCATTTTTGCTCATGGGTGATCTCTCTGCTTTTTGTCCACCATCATGGTTAGCTACCACGGTAGGTAGAGAAACTATACGGCGATACTAACAAGGGTACGTGGTAATGCGACTCTGCATCAGCTATACCAAAGCGGATCGGTACAATGTCCAAAAAGGCAGGTTCTGGCAAGCTAATGCCGACATTGCGAAAATAGTCACCAGCTGCAAATTCCAATTCATACTCACCAATCACAAATCCATCACTAGGTAGTATTGGACTATCGCAACGACCATCATCGTTGGTGTAGGTAGCTACAATTAGT
Source organism: Oceanospirillaceae bacterium (assembly GCA_003521845.1). Taxonomy (GTDB): domain Bacteria; phylum Pseudomonadota; class Gammaproteobacteria; order Pseudomonadales; family Balneatricaceae; genus Njordibacter. The sequence continues at coordinate 7,533 of DPHB01000029.1, forward strand.
TCACGCTGCTCACCCTGGCGGCGATAAAGCCGCACGGCCATACCCTGCGCAGGCACACCTTGCGCCGTGTCGAGCACATGTGTAGTTAAAAATCCCATTTCTTAAGCTCCTTTGGCCAATACACTTGTAGGTTATTGCTGCTGTAGCCATTGGCCAAGCAACTGACGCTCTTCTGTGGTCATTTGCGTGGCGTTACCCAAGGGCATTATTTGTGTTGCTACAGCTTGTTGATAAATACGCGAGCCTTGCACACGCACTTGTTCAAGATTATCCAACATTACCCCGGCGGGTGCAGTTACAAAAGCTACATGAGTAGGTTGCGCAGAATGGCAGGCAACACAATGATCAGCAATCATAGTTTGCGCCTGCGCATCGTTCAATGGGCCTTTAGCATTATCACTCAAAATGATAGGCGCTGGTGCGGTCACGTAGGCCATGACCATCATTGCCAGCACGGCAGCGGGCATTGCCCATACAAACTGTTGGCCATTGTGGCGTGTGTTAAAGTAGTGCCTTACCGCGATACTAATCACAGCTAAAGCCAATAAAACTAACCAATTCAAGCCATTGCCATAGGTACTAGGAAAGTGGTTGCTAATCATGATGAATAACACCGGCAAGGTGAGGTAGTTATTATGACGCGAACGCAACAAGGCATTTTTAGGTTTACTAGGGTCAGGCTCTTTACCGGCCTCAATGGCGGCGACAAGCGAACGCTGGGCAGGCATGATAACGAAAAACACATTGCCTACCATCATGGTGCCAATAATGGCGCCAACATGAATATAAGCCGCTCGGCCCGACATAAACTCAGAGAACATCCAGGCGGCAGCGGTTAATGCCAATAAGAGCACTAAGCCGAGCATTGCTGGCTGGTGACGCAACGGACTTTTACAAAGTAGGTCATACACAATCCAGCCAACCACCAAACTGGCAATGCCCAGGCCTACGGTAGCCGCCGCCGATAAGCTAGAATCCGCCGCTACTAGATAGGTATCCGCATTTAGGTAAAACACCACTGCCAATAGCAATACACCAGACAGCCAAGTACTATACGCTTCCCATTTAAACCAATGCAGGTGTTTAGGCATAGTGGTTGGCGCTAGGTTGTATTTTTGCAAGTGGTAAATACCGCCACCATGAATCGCCCATAACTCACCAGCTAGTTCTGAGTTCTTAACACTACGATCAAGGTTATTTTCTAGCCAAACAAAGTAAAAGGATGCACCAATCCAGGCAATACCCACGATGACGTGTACCCAACGGACGGTCAGATTTAACCATTCAATAATATGAGCTTCCATATGTTGCCTCTATTTAATCTTCAATATATTCATTGACTAGGGGATTTAGATCTATCTGTGCTTGCATGTCGGTGACCAGGTCCACTTCAATCAAGTTATTACCAGCACCACTACGATCTACCACCAAAAAGTCTTGTTCAGGTGCCAAAATCAACAAGGGGTGATGCCACACCCCTGCGGCATAATTTACGCCCTGCTCACCATTAGTGACAAAGGCATGTAAGGCCTTAGGATTGCCAGATTCTGTTTTGCTCGCCACAACCACCAGAAATGGGCGTTTATCAATAGGCATAAACGCCTGACTACCTAGCGGGTGCTGCTCGACCATGCTTAAGTTAATGGGGTTGCCCCAGCGGCGCGAACGAAACACATTAATAATAGCCTTGTCACCTGCATCACTAAGCTCTACCTCTGACAAGTGATGATAACGCTCAGTAAAGCCCTGGTTAATAGCAAAATGTTGTGCCCCTTCAAGCTCAATAACTTCGCCAAATTCGGCAAAATTGGCTTTACTAAGAGGTAACACTTCTATTACCGCTAATGACATGCTCATTAGGCTTGTACCTTGCCACGTATACGTAAGCGAGAAACACCACCATCAGGGAAGATATTTAAGCGCACATGAGTGATTGGCCCTTGGGCCGTTATTTCGTTACGGAACTGGTGTATGTGGTCCATTTGCAACTTTTGAGAAGGCAATATCTCGGGCCAGTATAGGCTTTGGGCTGCCATCTGCTCATCGCTACCACCGTCTACAAAAGCACCTTGAATATTGCATGAATCAGGGAAGTTACCCTTAAAATGAGCCGTATCAACCTCAATTTCACTCACTTCACCGGGCACACCTAAAGCAATAATGACCCAATCAAAACCAGGTTCACGGCGCCGTGCGGTTTCCCAACCATCACCCATGTTAATACCACGGCCTGGCGCCAGAATATTTTCCATTACGCCAAAGTGTTCATCAGAACATAATAGGGCACGGCCACCATTTTCCATGGCTGCCAAGTCAATTTCCTGGCCGGCTAGCTGCTGCCAGTCCTTTACCACTTCGCCGTATACGCGCAAACGTGCAATACCGCCATCAGGGTACATATGCAAACGCACATGGCTATAAACTTGGTCATCGACTATTGCATGTATGTGCTGGCTATCCCCCTGCAAACTTTGCGAGCTAAGGACTTCTTGCCATTGCGTAGCGTCAGTAGGGTCGCCATCAGCAACATAGCAAGCTTCTAAAGAAGCACTAGGTGCATAGTTGCCGGTAAAATAGCTAGTATCAATATTAAGACCTTTAATACGCCCCGGTAAGGCAAGGCGTACGGTACAATGGTCATGACCTGGGCCACGCTTACGACGCGACTCCCAACCGTCCATCCACTTGCCATTATCATCATATACACCTTCTTTCCACACGGCAGCGTGATGTTGCAACATACGATTCATGTCAGCAAAAAAATCGTCGGTACTGTGTATGGCCTTGGCTCCAAGACGCGCATCAGCCAGGTTGGTCATACGGGCATAAGGGTTATTGGTCGGGTTTTGTTCGCTCATTGCTTTTCTCTCTATTAAATCTTGTGTGTAATTGCTAGTTATAGTCAATTACAGGTCTGCTAGACGGAAGCCTGCTATCTTATTGATTTCTACTAAAGCTTGTTCAAATTCTTGCCCTGGAGTGTTGTCTATGCGCTGTCGGAAAGCCGCCAATATTTGATGTCGATTACTGCCCTTTACCGCCTTGATAAACGGAAAACCAAACTTGGCCTTGTAAGCCGTATTCAACTGGGTGAACTCGGCGAATTCTTCGGTACTGCAATCCTGAATACCAGCGCCGGACTGTTCAGAGGTAGAAGCTTCGGTAAGCTCGCCAGCAATAGCCGCCTTACCGGCCAAATCTGGGTGGGCATTTATGAGCGCTAGCTGACGTTCCTGATCAGCCCCTAACATGACGGCTACAAATACCTCATGCAAACTATCTCGCTGTGAATGCGCTACGGCCAATCCATTGTCGTAGACGCCTTCTGCTACCCAAGGTGAGTGTTCGTATAGATCTTTAAAATGCTCAACAAACGCCATACGCGTCATTTCTGATGGAACGCAGGTAGTTAAAGTAGCCATTATTCAGCTTCCTGATAGGGGTGGTTAGCATGCCAATGGCGGGCAATATCAACCCGGCGGGCATACCAAACATGATCAAACTGCTGGGTATAGGCCAAGAAGCGCTGAATAGCGCGAAAACGCGCAGGACGGCCCAACAAACGACAATGCATGCCGATAGACAACATCTTAGGGGACTCAGCCCCTTCTTCATACAGCACATCAAAAGCGTCTTTTAGGTACTGATAAAACTGCTCACTAGTATGAAAGCCTTGGTTGGTCGCAAAGCGCATATCATTGGTATCCAAGGTATAAGGGATCACCAGGTGTGGCTTACCATGTTCGGTGTTCCAGTAAGGTAGGTCATCACTATAGTCATCAGAATCGTATAGAAAGCCGCCCTCTTCCATCACCAGCTCGCGGGTTTTGGGACTATCGCGCCCTGTGTACCAACCCAGTGGCCGCTCACCAGTGACTTGTTTTAAAATTTCTATGGCCTTGTACAGGTGTTCTCGCTCTTCTTCCTTATCCATGTACTGGTAATCAATCCAGCGATAAGCGTGGGAGCAAATTTCATGGCCTTGGGCGTGCATTTTTTGCACCACTTCAGGGTGGCGTTGTGCCGCCATGGCAACGGCGAAGATAGTTAAAGGAACGCCTTGTTGTTGGAATAAATCCAATATGCGCCACACACCAGCTCGGCTACCATACTCGTAAATAGACTCCATACTTCGGTGGCGCACTCCTGACAAAGGCTGGGCGCCTATAATTTCAGACAAAAAGGCTTCTGACTCTTGGTCACCGTGAAGAATACAACGCTCGCCGCCCTCTTCGTAATTCAATACGAAAGACAAAGCAACACGTGCATTGTGAGGCCATACGGCATGCGGAGGATGGCCGTTATAACCAATCAAATCACGGGGATAAGGTGCTGACATAAACAGTTCCGATATATAAAAAACAATATTGTATACAATCTTATAGAAAACATAAGCAACTGCCAAGACATAAGGCCCAGGTTTCGCTAAAATAGCGCTCTGTTTACCATTTGGCAGCTATCTGCTGTTAGCTTTTGCCTTTACTGGACACTTTATTCATGACCATTGAATGCCCTATATATTACCAAGAAGAGTCGGTACAACATTGGCTGGATGCTTTTGCACAACAGTGCCCCCATTTGGACGTAAAAGACTGGCAACAAGTTGCACACCCAGAAGACGTGCATTACGGGATTGTATGGCGCCCTAGTGCGGAATTTTTTGCACGCTTCCCTAACCTCAAGGCAGTACTAAATCTAGGTGCTGGTGTCGATGGCATATTACGCCACCCGCAGTTACCAGAATCGGTACAAGTATTGCGCTTAGAAAATGCCGGTATGGGTGCGCAAATGAACGAATATTTTGCCTACCATGTGATGCACTATCATCGCCATATGGATCGCTACAATGCCCAGCAAAACAATGCCCAGTGGCAAGTGTTTCCGGGCCAGCCAGCCAAAGACTTTCGAGTCGGCCTACTCGGGCTTGGCGAACTAGGTAGTAGCGTAGCAAGCTGCCTACAAGGTTTTGGTTATACTCTGTCTGGCTGGAGTCGCTCGCAGAAAACGCTAGACGGAATAAAGTGTTACGCAGGTGCAGAGCAACTAGATCAGTTCCTCAGTGAAGTCGATGCTTTGTGCTGCTTGTTACCACTGACCGAGGCAACTCGCGACATCTTAAACAAAGAAAATATGTCAAAACTACCTAAAGGCGCAGTCATCATTAATGCTGCCCGAGGCGAACACTTGGTAGAAGAAGATCTGATTGAGCTACTTAACAGTGGGCATTTGCGCGGCGCGGTCGTAGACACTCTACGCACTGAGCCCTTGTCTAGCGACAGCCCATTGTGGCGCCAACCTGGTTTAATTATTACCCCACACTGCGCCGCCCAATCTTGGCTAGCGCCTAGTGTTGAACAAATTAGCAATAATATTGACGCCATGC
>DPHB01000029.1:13071-32861 GCA_003521845.1 Oceanospirillaceae bacterium
ATTGAGCAAATTGGCAATAATATTGACGCCATGCTGGCCGGCCAACAGCCGTCGGGCATTGTTGAGCGTAACCGAGGCTATTAAACCATGCATTGTTCATCGTTGGCCCAACTAACACAGGCTAGACGCTTTTGTGTGGCCCCCATGATTGATTTTTCTGACCGCCACTACCGTTATATGGCACGCCTAGCTTCTCAGCAAGCCTGCCTATTTACAGAAATGATTACCACCGGCGCCATTCTTAACGGCAACCAAGACTACCTGCTTGGCTACAGTCCACAAGAACACCCGCTTATCCTGCAGCTGGGTGGTAGTATCCCAGAAGAATTGGCCCAGTGTAGCGCTATTGGCAGTGAGCTAGGTTATGACGAAATCAACCTTAACGTTGGCTGCCCAAGTGATAAGGTGCAACAACACAAGATAGGTGCTTGCCTGATGGCAGAACCTACTCTAGTGCGCGAATGTTTGCAGGCGATGGCCGCAGCCAGCCCGACACCAGTAACAATCAAGCACCGAATAGGCCTGGATGATGACGACAGCTACGACACCTTGAGCAAGTTTGTTGATCAAGTACAAGGTGAGCACTGCCAGGTATTTTATGTACATGCCCGCAATGCCATATTGCAAGGCCTGTCCCCCAAACAAAACCGCCAAATACCCCCGTTGCAGTACGACAAGGTGTATCGTCTTAAACAAGACTTTCCACACCTACAAATCATTATCAATGGTGGCATTGAAACCATTGACCAGTGCCAAGCACATTTGCAAAAAGTGGATGGCGTCATGCTAGGCCGAGCAGCTTATCATGATAGCGCTTTGTTACTGGACGTGGACCAGCGCATTTATGAGGCACAAGCAACCGCCACTCGACAATCCGTCGTCACTGGTTATCTGGCCTACATGGCAGAACGAAATGCGCTTGGCACATCATGGCATCATATGTCCAAACACCTTATGGGCTTGTTCCATGGCCTACCAGGAGCCAGGAATATGCGCCGTCACCTAAGTGAAAACATCCACACGCCCAATGCCTCCTTAGCCGTTATCGAAGACGCCCTAAGTCTGGTAGACTACTAACAAACTAAGCTAAAGAATTGAACATGAATAAATTAGACCAACTTAAAGCCATCACCCAAGTCGTTGCTGATACTGGCGACCTAGCCGCCGTTCAAAATTTCCAACCAGAAGACGCCACCACCAACCCATCGTTGGTATTAAAAGCTGCTCAATTAGATGCCTATCAGCACCTTATCGGCGAAGCCAAAGCCTGGGCTCAAGGCCAAGGTGGCAGCGCGCAACAAATCATGGACAATACCTGTGATTATCTTGCTGTTGCCATTGGTAAAGAAGTGCTAAGCGCCATACCTGGCCGTATTTCGACAGAAGTTGATTCGCGTTTATCATTCGACACGGAAGCCACCGTAGCTCGCGCCAAGCACCTTATTGATTTGTACGCGCAACAGGGCATTGGCAAAGACCGTGTGTTAATTAAGATGGCCGCCACCTGGGAAGGTATTCAAGCTGGCCGCCAGCTAGAACTGCAAGGCATTAACTGCAACCTCACCTTGCTATTTAGCTTCGCTCAGGCGGTCGCTTGCGCCCAGGCTGGTGTGTATTTGATCTCGCCTTTTGTAGGCCGTATTTTGGATTGGTACAAAAAGGCCAATAACGTGGATGCCTACCCAGCTAATGAAGATCCAGGTGTCGTCTCCGTGACGCGTATTTTTAACTACTACAAGCATTATGGGTACAGTACAGTAGTGATGGGTGCTAGCTTCCGTAACACGGGTGAAATTGAGCAGTTAGCCGGTTGTGACCGACTCACTATCAGCCCAGATTTGATGCAACAGCTTGCCGCGGACGACGGGGAATTACCACAGATACTAAATGCACAACAAGTTATTTGTGACGAGCCTAAGCTAGATCTTGATGAAGCAGGCTTCCGCTGGTTGCACAATGAAGATGCTATGGCGACAGAAAAGCTTGCCGAAGGTATTCGTAACTTCACCCGCGATCAAGAAAAACTAGAAGCCATGCTAGCTGGCTAGCAAAACAACAATCGATCCGCTAGATCTGACACTGGGATTCAAGAGCGTCTACTAAACTCTTGAATTCCTGTTGGTTTTTATCATTCAACCCCATCAACGTCTTGTGCGCTTCCAATACCTTATCTTGCATTTCCTGCTCACTGCAATTGGCATTTTCTAACTGATCACAGGGGGGCAAGTCAGCATCGAGCTTACTGACTAAGGTAAACACCTTGTCAAAACCCATGCTTAACAAAATTCGCGTAATATTGTTGTTTATTGATACGAGGGTTGGTACTCGCTGTACTTGCTTGCGCATACGCACAGAAAGCTTAGCTAATATGCCAAGCGAGGTAGAGTCAATGCCTTGCGTTTCGGTAAGGTCTATCAGCACGCTACGAAAATGACGGCTCTGCAAAGCATTATCTAAGTATTGATCTAAGGACGGGCACAGGGTTAACCGCACGTCTCCCAAAAACTTGAGTACATATACACCATCTTGTTCGGCGACGAGGATACGACCATCACTCATGCATGCCCCCTGCTATACTTAACACAGCTATATCATCCGGCACTTGCTGACTTTTGTCCAGTTGTAAACCCGATATCAAACCAGGTATATGGCAACCATGTTGATTTAAAACATCCAAGAACATGGCCTGCTGATCGACATCACTGGCGTTCGGCAACACTTCCAAAACACCGTCTGAGCAGAGCATCAAGGTAAATTGTTCGGCTAAGTCATAGCGAAACAATTCGTATTCGGCCCCTTCAAACAAGCCTAGAGGAAAACCCGAACCTAAGCCTGGCAAATAATCTAATTGCTCATCTTGGTAAATGACCGGCATTGGGTAATGGCCGCCCACGCAATAGTTTAGTCGTCGACGATCGGCGCTGATCAAACCGATAAACATGGTCAAATGTTTGTCGACATCAAACGCCAAAATCTCTTCGTTTAAGCGTGCCATCATATCGTCTATAGCCAATGGCATATTGGCTTCGAGAGGATGATCAGCCACAAAGGAGCGTGTTAGGGATTTTAACAATACCGTCAGTATCGCCGACGAGGCACCGTGGCCTGACACATCGGCCAAATAAAACAAAACCCGTCCGTCAGGAAAACTCATATGATCAACAAAATCGCCACTCAAGTACAAAGAAGACTGGGTGTGACGATTGATTATTAAGCCATCCAATTGCGTCTGTTCAGGTGGCATAAGCCGTTGCTGCATTAAACGACCAGCTTGTTGATCGCGTTCTAACTCTGCCAGCGACTGGTTAAGCTGATGATTGGCATCCTCTAACTGGCGACGGTAGCGCAAGTTATCGAAAAACAGTTTGGCATGGCGCACATGGCGAGCAACGCATAAATCCAGTTCCGACTGGCTATCCAGAGGCATACCAAAAACCGCCGTCGCCCCTAAACGCAACAAGCTAGTTACATCATGGGCGGTAGTGACACTTGTTACTAATATAAGCGGAATTTCTTCAGCTTTTTCAAGCACATCTTGCAGTAAAGCAGTTTCTGTAGGTAGCCGGGCATCGTAGAAAAACAGAATTGAATGGATAGGACAATCTGTTAGCAGCTGCAACGCATGCAAGGGGGACTTTGCTATCTGTACCTGATACTCCAGGTGATCGTAGTGAGCGGCCATCTGTTCAGCAACTTGGCGCTCGTCGGCGATCAAGAGAAGCTGACTAACGTCAGATTCCATACATGACTCCATGCCTAAATTCAGTCATTAACACTGCTTACCTTAGGACTATTATTAGCCACAAACAAGAGCGACCTTAGTCGTACCGATAGGCCATAGCTTAGGGCACTAATCGAACTCATCAAATTCATCGAAGTCATTGCCATCGTCTGGTGCTGGGGCGCCGTCACGTATTTGCAAATCTCGTCTAGCAAGATAGGCATCACGTACAAATGTATATTCATCGCCAATAATAAGCTCCTGCACGTCCTGTAACTGATTGCGCGTATCTAGCACCTGCAAAGCCTGCAACCTCGTACGGTGGGACACTGGCTCATACTCCCCTAACGGATCTAGCTGGTAATCCGCTAACAAGCTCGCACCATCCCGCATTGTACTTGGCCCAAAAAATGGCAATACCAGATAGGGTCCAGACTTTACGCCCCAGTAGCCTAATGTTTGGCCAAAGTCCTCGGTTTCTAGGTACAGGCCAAAATGTGAAGCAACATCAATTACACCAAACAAACCAACGGTGCTATTGATGAGTAAACGGCTCGCGTCGTTAGCGGCCAAGGCTGGTTTGCCTTGTAACAAATGGTTAGCAAAGTGACTGACTTCTGAGAGGTTATTAAAGAAGTTATCTACCGCCAACTCTATTGGATCGGGCGTTATAGCAGCATACACTTTGGTCACTGGGGACAATACAACTTTATCTAGGGCCTTGTTAAAAGCATAAACTTTGCGATTAGCATTCTGCCATGGGTCAGCGGCCACTGCCTCACCATTAAAAGGTTTGGGGGCGCTAGCACATCCGGTAAGCCCTATGACTAAGCAAATTAGGCTATATTTAAAAAGTAATTTCATAAATTTTTTAATCTATACCATTACCAATGCATGATCTGTTTGACGAATGGAATTGTTAGCTTGCGTTTTTCCTGCCACGAAGCCGCATCCAAAGTTTGTAGTACCGCCATCACCGCTCCCATATTACGCTGGCTATGCAAACAGATAAAGTGAGCCACTTCTGGTGACATATTTAAACCAATTTGATGCGCTCTATCGATAAGTTGCAACACCTGTTCAGGTTCTTCCAGCTCATGCAACGGTAACATAAGCGCCAACTGCAAGCGAGACTGCAAGTCCGGCAACATACACACGAGATTATGTGCCGTTTGGGCACTACTAAGTAACAACCTGTGCCCCAATTGTTGATTGGCATTATAAAGATGAAAAAGAATTTCGCACCAGCCAGCATCATGACACAAGGTATCAATATCATCTAAGCATAGCAGTTGAAATTGCTCAAATCCGGACAGCATTTGAGCGCCAGCCTCGGGCCCCATTTCCAGTAATTCAGCCGCAGCTAGATAACCAACCTGCCAGCCTTGATCCATGGCAGCTTGAGCGGTAGCTTGCAGTAAATGGGTTTTACCTAAGCCCCTGATACCTTGAACGAGAAGCACGTCTGGGTCCGCAGCTTGGGCAATTTTTTGCAAGGCGACAAGTACACTTGGATTAGCACCAAAGTTGTAATTTTGCCAGTTAGCATAACTGGACAACCGCATATTGAGAGTTAACTGCTGACCTGGCTGGTCAGAGGCTAATAGGTTCATTAATAACTAAATCCTACTGGTCATAGAGACTGCTGTTTCTATATCCTTCGTGCAAGTGGCGCAACAATACCATAATTACGGCCGCAATGGGTAACGCTAAAAGCATACCGACAAAGCCAAATAATTGCCCGCCAGCCAATACGGCAAAAATAACGGCAACCGGATGCAAGCCGATCCTATCACCAATTAACAAGGGCGTTAATATCATGCTTTCCAAGGCCTGGCCGATAACAAACACAGCGGTAACTGCGAACAAAACCATATAAGAATCGAATTGGAATAAAGCCACCAGAATAGCGGCCATAAAACCCACAGCAAAGCCAAGATAAGGCACTATACTAGCCAAACCAGCAATCAGCCCAATAAGCATGGCATAGTTTAGCCCTACTACTGACAAGCCTACGCCATATATTAACCCGAGAGCCAACATAACCAATAGTTGGCCACGCACAAAGGCACTTAACACTTCGTCACACTCTCCAACCCACAGGCTCACTTTAGGCTCTATATTGCGCGGCAAGACTTCGCGTATGTTAGCCGTAAGCACGTCAAAATCTCGTAACAAATAGAACCCCACAACAGGCACTAACATGGCTGAACCAATAGCCCCCAACAAACCCACTGTGGAAGTAGTCACATAACTCATGACTTGTGACGCAATGCCGCCAGCTTGCTGCCACTCCGAAGACAAGGTTCGGGCCAGTAGATCTAGTTCCAAACTCTGCAAATCCACATCCAATCGTGTTTGCAAATAAGGCAACATCACATTATCGACCCAACCTTGAATGTCAGGTATCAAAGACACTAATGATTGCAGTTGTCTAAAGAACAGCGGTAGCAGCAACAATAGGCTAGCTATGATTAACAGGGTGATAACCGCAAATACGATTACCACCGCCATAGTGCGGCTGTGGCCACGCGCTTCCAATCTATCGGCAAATGGGTCGGCCATATAAGCCAAGCCGACACCAATAACAAAAGGACCTAAGATGGGTTGTAACAGATAAACCAACAACGCCAACAGCAACGCTATTATTAGAAAAAACCAAGTTTGGGATTGAGTCATAAAGGTCTCATTGATTACCACATGTTTTTTTACTGTAGCCACACAGCAACATTTAAAGCCAGCTGTAATATGCTAGCAAACTATTGGCGGCACTGTAAGGATTCACCGTCTGACCGTCAAGCAGTTGCAACCTTGGCTGCAAGCCAAGGCTTATGAGCAGGTTATCCTGACTGCCTTGGTGTGATACCATAATTTGAAGTTTATCTGCCTGTAAACTGTGCAGCCTAATATGGGTAATACTAGCAACATCCATCAAGCTTTGCTTAAGCTCGTTATATGCTTGTAAATTATTGACACCCGATATATGCAACAAAGATTCTTGTTGCGCAGTGGCGTCGTTGGTTAAAGCAAAACGACGACTCAGTTCTTGACCTAAATTTTCAACTATCAAGGTCATTAGGTCATCCGGGGTTTGTGCTGCCAACTTCCAATCTATTTGATTGGCAGAAAACTGAATCTGTCCTTGCCCCTGCCACAAGTTATCAGCATTTTTAAATATACGGCCCAGCAATAATCCATGGGGCTGGTAACGGGCAGAAGCAGCATCGATAACTTCGTCAAAATTACCCCACACATCACTCGGCCCAATCACCAGCTGATCGGTCAAGTCCATTAACGGCAGCACCAGTGGCAAGCCCCTAGCATCGGCTTCCTTCTGAAGCACATCACTAGCGGCAAGATACCCGTCGGCAATAATTTCTTGAATGCCATGTTCTTCAATAACTAACCAAACCAGCATGTTAGCACGCTTGGCCGCCCAGATAGGCATACCAGAACGTCGCAGTAATTGATTCACGGACGCCTTATCAAAACCCAATTTTAGCTGTACTTGTTGTGATTCAACATTGGTTTTTCTTGAAATTTGACTTATGTAAGTATCAGCCTGGCCCAAAGCGGATTTGACTGCCGGGGATTTGAGGCTGGCCTTTTGACCAGTGAGGCGCGTTATCATCAGCGCCATTGCCTGACTTTTTGCCTGTTTAACGTGACTATCGCTGTCGCTCAGTAGGGGCACCTCGGCAACATACAAATCAGCAGCCAAGGTAACACTGCTGACACAGCCAGACAAAAGCATCAAACATAAGACAATGGTCCTCCGCAAAGCGGCCGGTACCACAAAAATATAAGGCATAGAAAACACCAAAAGCACAAAACAATAAGCCATGTAGGGTGGAGCAAAACAGCTTAACCCCACCCGTCTCGGCTAACTATAGTCAAATGCCGTAAAGATGGCCACTTGATGTGCCAAATAAGACACCGTAATGACTAAATAATTACACCTTATTAGACTGAATAGATTGTTCCATGAAGCCTAAAAATGGTAAAATCTGCATCCAGTTTTTCAACATCCCTAATTGAATTTAGACAAAAACGGAAGCCATCCATGAGCGAAAATAACTCCCCTGTTTCCCTAAGCTATAAAGATGCAGGTGTCGATATCGATGCTGGTAACGATCTGGTCGATCGAATCAAAGGTGTCGCCAAACGCACCCGTCGCCCAGAAGTAATGGCCGGGCTCGGTGGCTTTGGTGCTTTATTTGAATTACCCACAGGTTACAAGCAACCTGTATTGGTATCAGGCACTGACGGTGTTGGTACCAAACTAAAGTTAGCAATGGACCTTAATCGTCATGATTTCATCGGTATCGATCTCGTGGCTATGTGCGTTAACGACCTTATCGTTGCCGGTGCCGAACCGCTGTTTTTCCTAGACTATTATGCTACGGGCAAGCTAGACGTTGATATTGCAGCACGCGTTGTTGACGGCATTGGCATTGGTTGCGAACAGTCAGGCGCCTCGCTAGTGGGTGGTGAAACAGCCGAAATGCCAGGCATGTATGACGGTGAAGATTATGACCTAGCTGGCTTCTGTGTCGGTATCGTTGAAAAAGCCGACATTATTGATGGTACCAAAGTGGGTGCAAGCGATGTTTTGATTGGCTTACCTTCTTCCGGCCCACACTCCAATGGCTACTCCCTAATCCGTAAGGTTATTGAAGTATCCGGTGCCGACCTAGGCCAGCCCATGGGTGACAGCACCTTAGGCGAAGCCTTGATGGAACCAACGCGAATCTATGTAAAGTCCTTGCTGGCACTATTCAAGCAAGTACCTGTACACGCCCTATCCCACATTACAGGTGGCGGCCTATTGGAAAACCTACCACGCGTAATGCCAGAAACATGTGCCTCTACCATTGATAACAGCTCTTGGCAGCGCCCCGCCGTTTTTGACTGGCTACAATCAGCTGGCGGCATTGATGAAGTGGAGATGCATCGCACCTTTAACTGCGGTGTTGGCATGGTTATCGTGGTGCCTGAAAGCGCTGCTGAACAAGCCATGAACTGCCTACAAGAACTAGGTGAAGAGCCATGGATTCTTGGTCAAATAAATACTCGAGATGGTGCCGAAGAGCAAGTCACTCTAGTATAGGCAAGAAAGGACAGGCAAAGGAAAGCAAGGCAATGGATTCATCTAGCGCACAAGAAAAACCTAAGTTGGTGGTACTCATCTCCGGCAGTGGTAGTAACTTGCAGGCGATTATTGAGCAAGTGGGTAACGGCAGCATTGATGCTGAAATCAGCCTAGTGATTAGTAACAACCCTGACACGAAGGGTATTGCAAGAGCAAACGCAGTTGGCATAAACACCGCGGTCATTAACCACCGCGAATATGATACTCGTGACTCTTTCGACCGTGAGCTAATACGTCGTATAGATGCAGAACAACCACACCTGGTCATATTGGCTGGCTTTATGCGTATTTTCACCCCAGCATTTACCAATCACTTTGCTGGCCGCATGCTCAACATTCATCCCTCTCTGTTACCTGAGTTTAAGGGTGTTGATACTCACGCTAGAGCCTTAGCAGCTGGCGCCAAACAACACGGCGCCAGCGTTCACTTTGTCACCAGTGAACTTGATGGCGGCCCACTTGTCATACAAGCTATAGTAGACATCGAGCCAAGCGATACCGAAGCGTCGCTAGCTAGCCGAGTATTGGCGCAAGAGCACACTATTTACCCTATTGTGGTTAAATGGTTTTGCGAAGGCCGCCTCAGTCTCGATGGCAACGTTGTACGGCTTGACAAAAAAGCCTTACCCAACCAAGGAGTTGCCCACCACGCTGCTTCCTAGACGTAATTGCAGGAGTGCATATAAATGTTATACAAAGCAAACAGACCAGTTGCATTATCAGTGTTACTCGGACTGCCCTTGTTTATCAGTCCCGCTGCCTCTGCACAGGACCTAATATTACAACCTTTTGTAGCCCACTACTCCAGCACTTGGGATGTGGGCCTAAAAATTGCCGGCAAGGCGACACGCCAATTGCAACAATTGGAAAATGGCCAGTGGCAACTATCCCTTAATGCCAAAGCCTTGGTGGCCAAGCTAAGTGAAACTAGCGTTATGGCTATCGACGAGGGTCAAATAGCCCCCATTGACTATCACTACCACCGCAAAATTCTGCAAAACAATAAGCAGTTGCGCATAGAGTTTGACTGGGCGAAAAACCAAGCGACAACCACCACTAGCAAGAGCTGGAACATGCCTATACAGCTACCTCTTCAAGACAAGCTATCGGTGCAGCTACAGCTCAGAAAAGACATCAGCCAACAGGCCAGCGGCCGTATTACCTATCAAGTAGCTGCCGGTGGACAAATAGAGCGCTTTCGCTACCAAGTACACCAACAAGAGCCATTGAGCCTAGAAAGCGGCCACTATGAAGCTATCAAGGTAGAGCGACTACGGGAAGATGACAGCCAACGCCAAACCTTCATTTGGTTTGCCCCAGAATTGAATTTTCACGTTGTTAGAATTGTGCAAATTGAACCTGGTGGCAAGCGCTATCAGTTGGACTTAAACCACATAGAGCAATAAAGCACCTTCCCCAAGGCCCCGTAAATTATCGTAAAGCACATAGCTAAGTTGCCCATACTTAGCTAGAATTACGGCTTCTTTTAAACAACTGTATGATGTCGCACCTATGCGTATACCTGCTCTTACCTTAGCCTCTAGCCTAATAGCAAGCCTATGTATCACTGCTAGCACCTCAGCTTCTGCGCAAGCTTTACACGAGCAATACACGCTAGCAAAGCAAAATGACCCTAATTTTAAGGCCAGCGTACACCGTCATCAGTCGGTACAAGAATACACAAATATTGCCGCTGCCGCGTTCCGCCCTGTAGTTTCTGGCAACGCAACGCAAAGCTTTGATATTGACAATGGATCGGCTAACGACACCTACGATGCCAGCTTGGCATTAAATTTACGCTTAGATGCTTTTTACGCTGCAGATAGTAGCATAGCCTCGATCCAGCAATCTACTTTGAACCTACAAGCTAGCCAACAAAACCTAGTTGCTCAAGTTATCAGTAATTACTTCGATGTTGTCAAACAACAGGCCCACATCGATTCCATCAGCGCTCAAATTCGATCCGCCAAACAAAGCTTGGCCAGCATTCAAAAGCAAAGCCAACTCGGTCTTGCTACCCAGCTCCAAGCTAGCAATGTAGAGAACAACGTACAACAATTGCACTTGAGCCTATTGCAGACTCAGCAACGCTTACAACAAGCCCGTAACAACCTTACTGCAAGTACAGGCGTACCAATAGATAGCAACGTGCCGGGGATTAGGCTTAGCACAGAGTTACCAGCTCTCGACAACCTGCAACTTGATCATTGGTGGCAACAAGCACAACAACATAACCTTAGCCTGTTAGCAGCTACGGCTGGTGTGCAAAAATCTTATCATGACTACCAACAAACGGATTCCCAAAAATATCCGACGGGACGTATTTCAGCCAATCATTATTCATACAAAAATGACAACGTAATGCTACGCATATCCGGTAATTTTTATGACGGCGGCTTAAACAAAGCACAAACTCAACAAGCCCGTTTAAACTGGATGGCCAGCCAACAAAACCTAACGGCTAGCCAGCGTAGCACCAAACAACAATTGCATAGCACCCTATACAACCTGCGTAACAACAGCCAACAAATACAGCTACAGCAAAGCTTGCTAAACACCGCAACCATCTCCCTTGCCGCGACACAAAAGGAATATGAACTGGGTGTGGCCGATTTGGTTGCCGTATTAGAAGCAGAACAAAAGGTGGCAAGCAACGAGGTTAACTTAATCAATGCGCGTTACGACCTGCTCGTTTACCAGAGCAACCTAAAGCAGCTCGCCGGCAGCCTTGATGTGCCAGATCTTTTGCTCCTCGATGCCATGTTAGATTAACCCTTGCATAGCAAGCAAAAAGCCGGGCAATGCTCGGCTTTTTAGTATCTACACTCGAAAAACCATCAACCTAGCGGGCCGTGTTATGCCTGTAAATTGTTAAGAATAGTGTCAAACTCAGCACTGGGGTTTTGCTCAATAACAGCCAACAAATCCAAACAACTCTTAATTGCTAAGCGGGGATTTAAATAATATTGCTCACCAAACACCTCTCGGCAGCGAAACAAGAATTGCCACATTTGACTATCATCAAGCAAATAAGCTTCGGCGTTGCCATAAGCATAAAGGTGACGCAGCTTCTGCAACAACTCATCCATTTCCATTTCTTGCAAAGGCAAGAGAGCAATAACAGGTCCTGAAACATCCTGCAAACCGCCCTTAGCTAACACGTTTGGCGCTAAGCGACTCTTTAATGCCGGCAAGCTATAGAGGCCCCGCTTGCCGTCTTCGACAAACTCTGGGGTACCCAAGAAGACAAACCCCATACCACGCACTTGACCCTGCAAGCACTCATTGACGATATTAAGGATTTCGTTGAAGTTGTTGATACGCGCTTGTTTGTTGGTGAGTTCGTGCAGGGCCACCATTTCATCAAGACAGATCAACAGTCCTTGATAGCCAGCCAATTGCACAAATTCACAAAGCATTTTTAAACTGGCAAAGAAATTTCGGTAGTCGACAATGCTACGCACATCCAGCACTTGCTTGGCATCCGTTAACGTAGGGTATTCACCGCGCAGCCAACGCAAAGCTTCGCTTTTTATAGTTTCAGAATTTTGATCAAGACCACGCCAATAATGCTGAATGACACGAATAAAATCAAAGCCACCAGCCAACTCCTCAAACTGCCGTAAACGTTGCCCAATCTTGTCTTCTGCCGCAATGTCTTCTAGGTCGGCATCGCGCAGTGTCGACAAGATAAAGCGCTCGACAATATTCACCAAGGCACTGCCCTGACCTCGAGCCTTGGTGCTAAAGGAGCGCACCAAAGCCGAATAGAGATTACGCGTCTCCCCCCCCCTAGCCTGCAAGCGCTTATCTGGGGCCAGCGCAGAACTAGCGACCACTAAGCCTGACTTAATACCCTCTTGGCGTAACATTTCACCAATAAAGGTTTTACCACTGCCATACTCACCGGTAACAAAGCGTACACAAGACCCGCCTTGAGCAATGTGTAACACATCTTTATCGAGGGTAGCCTTTTCACCAATGCGACCGACTTGAATTAAGTCAATATGTTCGGCTGGCGCTACACCGGAGCGTAAAGACTTAATGATTTGATCGCATTGCCTGGGGTTAAGAGCTGGCATAAGTAATATTAGTTATCTCTGTCTATACGGCTCGCAACAGCACCTTGCTGGTTCTTATACTTAGCATTGTCACGCTTGTTATAAGGACGCATAGCCGGACTGGAGAGGGTTTCAAAATTGATGGCACCAATGGTCATATTAGGCTTTAAAGCCAATGGCAGCTTACCACTATTAAAACACTCAAGTACAATAGCACCGCTCCAACCTGGGTCGATACGGTGTGCGGTAACGTGCACCATTAAGCCTAAACGAGCCAGGGAAGAGCGACCATCCAGCCAACCCACCATATCCGGGGGAATGGTGATGGACTCTTTGGTAACAGCCAACGCCAGTTCACCTGGGTGTAAAAAGAAAGCTTCATCATCAGGTACGATAATTTCATCACTCATGATAGCTTCTAAGGTTTCGTTGATCTCGTTGCGGCTGGCACTAACGTCAACAAAAGCCCGCGCGTGATCTTTAAATACCCGAAAACTGCTGCCCAGGCGCAAATCTACACTGACACCGCTAATCACGTCGTTACTAGGACGTGGTTCAATGACAATATGGCCCTTGTCTAGGTTACTGATAATATCCTGATCACTTAACCGCATAATACACGTTCACTCGCATGTAATTAATCTTCAATACTAATACTTGGACCTGCCGGAGCCTGGCCAATTTTGTTGTTCAAGGCCTGTGCCAAGTGACTGTAAGAAACCGCAGCAGCACCTTGTGGGTCGGCAGCAACGCTAGGGTTACCAGCATCGGCCTGCAAACGAATATCCATACTTAAAGGCAAGCTGGCCAATAACTCAGTACCGTAATCTTTGGCCAACTGAGCACCACCGTGGGCCCCAAAGATAGCCTCTTCATGGCCGCATTGACTGCACACGTGAGTGCTCATGTTTTCCACGATACCCAGCACAGGCACCTGCACCTTAGCAAACATCTCAATACCTTTACGCGCATCCAACAAGGCCAAGTCTTGTGGCGTGGTTACAATCACAGCGCCGGTAAGCTTGGCTTTTTGACTCATAGTCAATTGAATGTCACCCGTGCCTGGTGGCATATCTACAAACAAGTAATCTAATTTGCCCCAATGGGTTTGCAGCAGCATTTGTTGCAAAGCACCGGCGGCCATGGGACCACGCCACACCATAGGTGAGTTTTCGTCTACCAAAAACGCCATGGACATGACCTTCACACCATGCGCGACCAAGGGTACAAACCACTTTTCCCCCATGGCCTCTGGATGGCTACCGGAAGTCACACCCAGCATTAAACCCTGGCTTGGACCATATATATCGGCATCCAAAACGCCAACTTTATGACCGGCCGCCGCCATCGCCAAGGCTATATTTGCTGTGGTCGTAGACTTACCCACGCCGCCCTTACCAGAAGCGATGGCTACAATGTGTTTTACGTCGGACAAGCCGCCCGTGTTTTCGTCTTGCATGATTTATTTTTCCTATTAGATACGCGTAAGTAACACGCCAGTTTCGACATGATCCGTATAAGGGAACTGGTCGAACATGGCTTTGGCTTGCAATTGATGGGTTTGCTTTAATTGCTGCAAGTTATCCATCAAGGTTACGGGATTACATGATATATAAATAATACGTTCAAAGCGCTGAATCAAATCCAAGGTACCTTGGTCTAAACCAGCCCGTGGTGGGTCAACCAACACGGTACCAAATTGGTACTCGGCCAAGTCTATATCACGCAGACGGCGAAATTCTCTGACACCGTTCAAGGCTTCGGTCATTTCTTCACTAGAAAGGCGGGCAATAACCACATTGTCGACATCATTGGCCTGCAAATTAAACTGCGCGGAGTTAACTGAGGACTTGGCAATTTCTGTCGCCATCACTTTACGGAAATTACCGGCTAAAGGAATGGTGAAGTTGCCGTTGCCACAATACAACTCAAGCAAATCTGGCTTGGCAGACTCTTTGCTATCGCCACATTGCCCACACGCCCAAGCCAGCATCTGCTCATTGATGCCTGCGTTAGGCTGAGTAAAGGCATTTTCTACCTGCTGGTAGTGATAGGTCTGCCCTGCTATCTGCAAGGTTTCCATTATACTGTCACCACCAATAACAATTTTTTGTTTGCGAGCACGGCCCATCAATTTGATATCTAGGGCTAGGGCCATTTTAGTAGCAGCGGCCTCCCACGCACTATCAAGCTGACGATGATAAAGCATGCTTACCAAGGCTTCTCCCGTCTGACTGGTGAGAAAATCCATCTGGAACAACTTATGGCTCAAGGCAGGTTCGGCCTTAATGGCAGTAAGCAAAGGCTGCATGAGCTCATTGATGCGCGTACTTGCAGGCTGAAATTGTTCGATGCGAATAGGGTTAAACTTTTGACCTTTGGGAAACATGGCATAAAACAAATCATCGTCTGTGTGCCAAAGGCGGAATTCGGCGCGCATACGGTAATGCTCTGGTGCCGATTCAAATACCGTCAGATCGCCCGTATCAGCCCACTCACCTAGGTCCATAAACCTTTGCTGTAGACTAGCAGTCTTGTCTGCCAATTGTTGCGGGTAGTGCTCAACCACCACTGTTTCTAGAGCCATGTAACGCTTCCTTGTAGTTACTGCGCATTTGATGCACAGCAACCATATAAAAACACTGAGAAATACAGGTGGGCAATTATAGCAGGGCAGCACCTAAATTATAGATTTTTGTTAGTGCTTAGGCGGCATTTTGAGTACAATAAGTCCCCTATTAGAAGCACCGGTTCCATTTAACCTCTGCTATACACTCACCCAACTTGTCTTACATACCTATGAGCAATACTCAAACACGCGAAATCCTTGTTACTAGCGCCCTTCCATATGCCAACGGTTCTATCCATCTAGGCCACATGTTGGAATACATCCAAACAGACATCTGGGTACGTTATCAGCGCCTGGTTGGCAACCGTTGCCACTATGTCTGTGCCGATGACGCCCACGGCACAGCCATAATGCTACGTGCCGAAGTGGAAGGTATTACGCCAGAACAACTAATTGCCAAGGTACAAGCTGAGCACGAAGCCGACTTTGCTGGTTTTAAGGTATCTTTTGACAACTACTATTCTACTCACTCGCCAGAAAACCAGCACTTTGCCGAATACATTTTCAACGCTTGTGACGAAAAAGGCCATATTGCCAGACGCACCATCACCCAAGCGTTTGACCCAGAAAAACAGCTCTTCCTAGCCGACCGTTTCATCAAAGGCACCTGCCCTAAATGTAAAACAGAAGATCAATACGGAGACAACTGTGAAGTCTGCGGGGCTACTTATTCGCCTAATGACTTGATCGACCCCAAGTCAGCCATCTCTGGCGCGGCACCTATTCAAAAAGACTCAGTACACTTATTCTTTAAGCTACCCGATTTCCAAGACATGCTAACAAAGTGGACGCGCGGTGGTAGCCTACAGACAGAAATTGCCAACAAACTAGCTGAATGGCTAGATGCGGGCTTGCAAGAATGGGACATCAGTCGTGATGCGCCCTACTTTGGCTTTCAAATCCCAGGTGAAGACGACAAGTATTTTTATGTGTGGCTAGACGCCCCTATCGGTTACATGGCTAGCTTTAAGAACCTGTGTGACAAGCGTGATGATCTAGACTTTGATCACTACTTCAACAAGGATTCCAGTACCGAGCTGTACCACTTCATTGGTAAAGACATCATCAACTTCCATGGTTTGTTCTGGCCGGCCATGCTGCATTGTGCCGATTTCCGTACACCAACGGCTGTTTACGCGCACGGTTTTCTAACCGTGAACGGCAAAAAAATGTCCAAGTCCCGAGGCACTTTCATCAAGGCCGGCACCTACCTGCGCCACCTACAACCAGAATACTTGCGTTACTACTTTGCTGCCAAACTGCATAACCGTGTAGAAGACCTAGACTTAAACCTAGAAGACTTTGTGCAACGTGTTAACTCGGACCTAGTGGGCAAGGTGGTTAACATTGCTAGCCGAAGCGCTGGCTTCATCACCAAGAAGCACGACGGCATGTTAAGCAACAGCATTTCTGAGCCAGAGCTTATTGCTCAATTCACTGGCGCCAAGGCTGAGATTGCACAATATTATGAAAACCGTGAGTTCGGTAAGGCCGTTAAAGCCATTATGGCTCTGGCCGACCTTGCCAACCAATATATCGCTGACCAAGAACCATGGGCCCTCGCCAAGCAAGACGGTACCGAACAAGCCGTGCAAGACATCTGCTCCACCGGCCTTAATATGTTCCGTATGCTAATGATCTATTTGCAGCCAATCGTGCCTGATATGGCTACCGCGGCTGGGACTTTCTTAAATAACGATATCACCTGGTCCGGCCTTGATGCACCATTAACCAATCATCAAATCAACAAGTTTAAGCCTTTGATGACACGTATCGAAAGTGCCACTATTGACACTATGCTTGACGAATCAAAAGAAGAATTGGCAAAAGAAGAAGCCCTAAAGCAAAAGCAAGAAGCCAAGCAAAAAGGCCCAGTGAGCCCACTGCAAGAAGACCCCATTGCGCAAGAAATCCAATTCCCAGACTTCGCTAAGGTAGACCTACGGGTGGTACAAATCACCCACGCCGAGGCCGTTAAGGGTGCTGACAAGCTACTGCGCTTAGAGTTAGACCTAGACGGTGAAACCCGGCAGGTATTTTCCGGCATTAAATCAGCCTATAACCCAGAAGACCTTATTGGCAAAATGACGGTTATGGTGGCTAACCTAGCACCGCGTAAGATGAAATTTGGCATGTCGGAAGGTATGGTCTTGGCGGCAGCCGATGGCGAAGGTATCTATCTATTAGAGCCAGATTCCGGCGCCAAGCCTGGCCTACGCGTCACCTAACCACAGCGCTCACCAAGGGGGCCAACAAAGTGCCCCCTAACGTTGGCTATGGCGTAAAACAAAGATACTGCGAGGGCATTACTTGCGTTTTTTTAACGACACCGAATACTTCTCCAAAACATTCAAAGGTGCAGACCTGCAAGGGCAAACCATCTCTGGTATAGAATTCGACCAGTGCACCTTTGTAGAATGCAACTTTATGCAAGCCACTTTTGACAAGTGCTCATTTGTAGACTGCCAATTTTTACAATGCAACTTATCTATAGCACGCATCAACTACAGTAAGTTCTCGGACGTCACATTGCGAGACTCAAAAGCGATCGGCATTGATTGGACCAAAGCCATTTGGTCACAACTGGCATTAGGCTCTGCCATCAACTTTCACAATTCAGTAGTTAGTGATAGCTCGTTTTTTGGTTTGACATTGCAAGATATGACCATGGAAAGGTGCGTTGCCCACAATATTGATTTTGCAAGTGGCGACTTTAGCGGCGCAAACTTTACCTATTCAGATTTTAGCGGCTGTATTTTTTCTGATACCAACTTAACCAAGGCCAACTTTGGTGATGCTGTTAACTTTGATATTGATATTTTTAATAACAAGCTTAAAGCCGCAAAATTTGACCGCTTTGAGGCACTTAGGCTATTAGCTAGCCTAGACATAGAATTGCTTGATTAGTGTACAAAACATCATGAAGAATTAAATCGTTGACGACTTCATTCAACTGGAATGAGCAAGTGTGGGCAGCTCTAGTTTACGGGATATTGATCAAGACAAGCATCTTTTAACAGATGATTTCCTAGGTGTAGCTAGTTGCTTCCTTCTTGCTCACACCCATTGATTAACACATAATCAAGCTCATATTTATCCATACCTGCTTTTACGCATGTGCTGTAGAACTCCTTTATAATGATTTTATCTAGGTTCGAATATTTTAATGTGATTTCTCTATATGGAAGTGAACTAAAAACACTATCAGCATAATAAGGTGCTTGGTATCTAATACCTAATGAGTGGCTGAATATCTTTCGAAGCAAATATTTCTTATAGGCATCATCTTCTAACATAGCCGGATCAATATACATCGAACCCTTTAAAATTTCATAGCCTGTATTTTTATGTAAGTATAGGGCTGCGCCTCTTTCGACCGATTTAGGACGTGCATTAGGCTCAAAAAGCAAATAGCTTGCGCCTGATCCAAAAAACATAAAGTAGTTGGCCTGATCTTCGGAGGCAGCTCTTTCGAATCGAATAGACCCTGAAATTTGATTGAGTTCAACAATGATTTTATCTAGTTCCTTATTTAACGAAGCCGGCATATCTCCTTTTACGAATATTTTGACATCATCAATCCACTTCCATACTCGATTATCATTATTATTAGCATACCGCCCTAATAAAAGTTCTTTAAAGTAGCCGTGCTGACCGTCAAAGTACTCGTACTGATATTTATCAGCGCTATGAGCAGGTGTCACAAAAAGGACGAACAGAAACAACGCCAACAAGTGGCAAAAATTAAATCGCTGGTCACTATATTTGATAAGACCATTGCCAACTGCTCCGTTACTTATAATAGCTATTTTCATGGAGTCATCCTTGTATTATTGTTACAAAACTATCGAATAAGGCTCGGGGAAACGGGCTTCGAAGAAAGCCATGCGGCCAATACGGATAAACTACTCGCTCGCTAGCGCTCGAGTTTAAAAATAGCCCAAGCGGTTGGCCGATTATAACGCAGCCGAGCATAATTGTTATCCATGGAAATAGCGCGAGGCCTGTCTGAGGCCTGTAAAGGCCGAGTTGCGCAGCGCACATGGACTAGCCAGCACGCACAGGGTAGCTGGCAAAGCCAGCCAAGGAAGTTAGGTCAACTGCTTAGGGTAGGTGGTCTGGAGGATTTGTGGCAATGTATCAATGACTGATAAAGTAGCTGATAAATTAGCTGATAAAGTAGCTGATAAAGGGACAGGCACTTTTGCTGCGCAAAAAAGCCAGCCC
>DPHB01000054.1:0-43347 GCA_003521845.1 Oceanospirillaceae bacterium
CGTCATCCTATGCTTGAACTAGTCTCCAGATAATAGGATATTATCGATGAGACAGGAGTGAGGGCAGAGGCCGAATCCGTCATTTGTTTAATTACAGATCGCAATGATGGTCGCCTTACTCCGCCTTTGTGTATTCCGAACAGTTCATTGGGACTTGGATCCCGGATAAGGATGGATGGAAGTGCAAAGTGCTGTCTCCCAATCTCGAAAGGAGACCAGTGATGAAAGTAGGAATTGATGTTAGTAAGTTGACCTTTGATGCGTCATGGGTTGTTGATGGCAAAGCAATTCATCGGTGTTTTGACTACACCGTAGAAAATGTTGATAGCTTTGTGGCTCTGTTACCCAAGGAAGCTCATGTGGTAATGGAAGCGACGGGGGTTTATCACAGCCGGTTGGCATTGCAGTGTTACGAAGCTGGGTTGTCGACAAGTGTAGTGAACCCTGTGGTGATAAAACGGTTTGGGCAAATGCTGTTTAAGCGCGTGAAGAGCGACAAAGCAGATGCTGAGTTAATTCGACAGTATGCTGAAGCCCATGAGCCTGATTTGTGGGTTCCGTCGGACAAGGCTATTCATGATTTAAAACAAGCGCTTAGCTGGGCGGACGATTTGGTTCGTGAGGGCACTATGGCCAATAATAGAGAAGAAGCCGTTCGCCACAATGCGGTACCCAGTAAATTCGTTCTTGGGGAAATAAAAGATTTTCGCAAGTATTTGAAAGCGCGGACCAAGAAGTGCGAGAACTACTTAAAGGCCACGGTAAAAAAGCATTTCCCTGAGTTGTATGACAGTTTACAAACGATCCCGTCAGTTGGGGAAAAGACGACAATCGAAATGATTGTTGTGACTGAAGGGTTTACTAAGTTTGAAAGTGATAAAGCTTTAGCAGCTTACGTTGGAGTAAGTCCAACGACATATAGCTCAGGAACCAGTGTACATGGCCGAGGTGGTATAAATAGGTCGAGTAGAGGTAGAACTCGGCAATGTTTATATGTCTGTTCTTGGACAGCTAGACGGTCAAATCCTGCATGCGCAGCGATGTATGAACGAATGAAAATGGCAGGAAAACCACCTAAAGTAATAGGTGTGGCTCTTGCCCACAAACTGCTTCGGCAGATATTTGCAGTAGGCATGAGCGGCCAGGATTATCGGGCTGAATGTGCTTATTAAACTTGACAGCAAACACAGTTCATTGCGAGCGAAGCGAAGCAACCTCTCTAACTTGGCACTTCGCCTGATAGAGATTGCCACGCTGCTGCGCACCTCGCAATGACGAAGTATTGAAGCTAGCCCTCAACCCGAATCAAGCCATAGTGCACCTGCCCGGCTTTTTTCTGGCGATGCAGGTGCCAATGGTCGGGTAGGTCTAATTTGGCAAGGGGAGTGGGCTGTTCCACATAAATCAAACTGCCCTCATGCAACAGATTACTTTCCTGCAAGCGCAACAAAACATCGTCCATCAAAGATAGTGCAAAGGGTGGATCTAAAAATACCAAATCGTAAGCTTCGGAAGCCTGTCGCAACCAATCAAAACAGCTCATGGTATGCACATTGGCATGCTGATCATCGGCTAAAGGCAAGGCACCTAGGTTGTCACGCAACTGCTGACTAGCCACTTGCGACAACTCCACCATATCCACTTGGGTAGCACCACGGGACAGGGCTTCTAGACTTAAAGCGCCAGTGCCGGCAAATAGGTCCAAGCAACGTGAGCCAGGTAAGCCCGGCGCCAGCCAGTTAAATACCGTCTCACGCACGCGATCCGTGGTTGGACGCAATCCCGCCACACTAGCAAAGGGCAATTTTCGCCCTCGCCACGCGCCAGCTATAATGCGCAACTCCTGACGCCCCGGCTTAGCAAAATCCACGACCTTACCTTGGCCAGAAATAGCTCTGAAAGGATTGTTTTTGCCACTTTTTGAAGGGCGTCGGTTACGAGTCATAGGTAATAGGTAGCAAACTTAGATAACGCTATTGTATTGCACATGGCGTGACAAAAGTAGCGTTAACTCAATCTCTTTGCATACGGTGGTAAGCCATGCTTAAGTGCATACGCTGCACCATAAAAGCAGTACTGACGTCATGGTCTTGCAGGGCGCCAATAACGGCGTTGACTTCGTCAGCAAAAAACGCCACCTCACTGCTGAAATCTAGCTTATCAATACTACTGATCCAAACCCTGGCAGTCTGGTAGTAAAGACGCTCACCAATATCTCGCAACGGCTGGTTACCAATTAAGGGCAAGCGCATCAAAAAGAAACGCAAGTTAAGGCGCGCAAATGCCGGCGCATCAAATTCACTGGCATGGTCACGCAATTCTTCAGCAAACGCCAACATATCCGCTAACAAACTAGCCGAAGCGACTTGCGGCTCCAAACGTGGCATCATTTCCATCAGCTCTAAACGCAGTTGATAGACTTGCTTTAAGGCCGCCATATCAACGTCTGTGACAAAGGTACCAGCGCCGTGCTTGGCCTGCACTAGGCCATCGGCTTCTAGCCAAGTTAACACCGTGCGTATAGGGGTTCGCGACACGCCATAGTGCTGGGCTAAGGTCACCTCAGACAAGCGTTCACCGGGCTGGTATGCCAACAAACAAATACCCTCTCGCAGGTCCTGCAAGATACCTTGCATGCGTTGGCGACTGTTAGAAGGACTTTGGCTATCAAGCATAATTAGGCGGCACTATATTGATCTATAAGTTGGTTAAGGAATTGTACGCATTTTTCTAGCTCACTTATAGCAATAAACTCATCGGCCTTGTGGGCTTGCTCGATAGAACCTGGGCCACAAACCACGGTACTGATGCCAAGACTCTGGAACAAGCCCGCTTCAGTGCCAAAAGCCACTGTGCTGGCATCAGGGTTGCCGGTCAAATGACAACAAATATCTCGCGCCTCGTTATCATCGGTTAATTCAAGCCCTTGCACCTCACCAATGACCGTGGTTTCGATATTGGCTTGTGGGAATACTTCCTGCATGGCTGGCAACAGCTGGTTAGCCACGTAGCTACCTACCTCCTCTTTGACCAGGGCAAAATCACTATTTTGTACCGGTCTAAATTCCCATTCTACTTGTGCGTGATCGGCAATCACGTTGTGTGCCATGCCGCCCTTGAGCGAGCCAACATTAATGGTGGTCCACGGTGGCGTAAACACACTATCAACAGGCGCTCGAGTTTCCAGCAACTGCCTAAGTTCAAGCAAGCGGCTGACGTAACGTACGGCATATTCCACCGCATTAACGCCCTTATCAGGTGCCGAACCATGGCCAGCTAGGCCTTTAAAACTGGTGGTGTATTCACATACGCCCTTATGGCCTTCTATCACCTTCATCAAGGTTGGTTCACCGATAATACACAGGCGTGGCTTTAGCCCTGTTTCGCGCA
The DNA here is from genome assembly GCA_003521845.1 of Oceanospirillaceae bacterium. Lineage (GTDB taxonomy): Bacteria > Pseudomonadota > Gammaproteobacteria > Pseudomonadales > Balneatricaceae > Njordibacter. Next base: position 3,391 of record DPHB01000054.1, read on the forward strand.
ACCAATTGGCCAGTTGTTGGCCACCAATACAACCGACTTCTTCGTCGTAAGTAAAGGCAAAATGAATCGGCCTAGGCAAAGCATTTGCAGCAACCATTGCTTGCAGCTTGGGCAGCATAGCGACGGTGCAGGCGATAAAGCCCTTCATATCGCAGGTGCCACGGCCATAGAGTAGGCCGTCGGACTCGGCCATTTGAAATGGCTCGTGCTGCCAAACTTGCTCGGCTACCGGTACCACATCGGAGTGGCCAGATAACACCAAGCCGCCATCAATGAGCGGCCCCATGGTGGCAAACACATTGGCCTTATCGCCGCAGGGTGACATCTGCACCTGCACGTCAGCGCCAAAACTACGCAAAATATCGGCCAAGTAGTCAATCACTGGACGATTACTGTCACAAGATACGGAAGGCATGGCGATCAGATCGGCCAATATCCTTAGAGTTTCATTAAGCTGCGTCATAAACGATTAGCTCCTAGTCTTTAACGAACAGTTTACGCTCAATAGAGCATAAGGGCTCGCAGCCCGTTGCGGTAATAAGTACGGTTTCGGTGGTTTCTAAACCCCAAGTATCCATCCACAAGCCAGGCATAAAGTGGAATGTCATACCAGGTTCTAGCACCGTGGTATCGGTGCTGCGTAAACTATAGGTGCGCTCGCCCCAGTCGGGTGGATAGGACAAACCAATAGGGTAACCACAACGCGCACCGCCACGATCAATGCCGTGCTTCACCATTACCGCATTCATGGCATTGGCAATATCAGCTGTAGTGTTACCGGGTTTGGCCATCGCCAAACCATTTTCTAAGCCTTCTGTTACAGCGGCCGCCGCATCTAACATAAAGCTCGGTGGCTTACCTAAATAAATACTGCGCGATAGAGGCGCATGATATCGGCGGTAACAGCCAGAGAGTTCGAAGAAGGTGGCCTCGCCCGTTTTCATAGGCTGGTCATCCCAAGTTAAGTGGGACGCCGAGGCGTCTTCACCAGACGGCAATAAAGGCACGATAGCAGGATAATCCCCATAGGCACCGTCAACGCCTTCGACACCCGCTTTGACGATATCGGCTACCAGCAGATTTTTGCGCAGGCCAGGTTCAGCACGTTCAATCGCCGTGATGATGATCTTATCGGTAATTTTGGCCGCTTTACGAATAAATTCGATTTCCGCAGGTGACTTCACGGCACGCTGCCAGTTGACTAAGCTGTTGGTATTTACAAACTGGGCGTTAGGCAGCTCTTGCACGAGGGTCATATAAGCCTGAGCGGAGAAGTAATAGTTATCCATCTCCAAACCAATACGGGCGTTTTCCATGCCCAAGGCCTTAAGACGTTGGGCCATGTCTTGCATGGGGTGACAGTCCGTAGCCTGTACATAGCTTTCGGCATAACCGTAGATGTTTTCGTGTTCCATATACACGGTGCGTTTGGCACCGTTGGCATCCTGCCGACGCCCCCACCAATAAGGGTCACCGTCTAAGGTGAGGATCACGCCCTGATGGACATAAAAGCTCCAACCATCGTAACCAGTGAGCCAAGCCATGTTACTGGGGTCCGTTACCAGCAATACATCTACCCCGGCTTGCGCCATCGCTTGCCGCGTTTTGTTATGTCTCGCCTGGTATTCAGCCAGACCAAAGGGTGCAAATTCCAAAGGCATGGGACACCTCCACAGAGTTAGTAAAATTCCTCGCCTGCTTAATCAAACGAGCTATAATTATTCTTTTGTATACATATAGGCATTTAACACCAACTCAAAGCCATTGACCGAGCATCAAACCTATGTAATTGTATACATCTTGAGAAAATAACCGAAAAACACACAATGGACAAGCAAACTTTACAAGAATGGGATCGCGAGAATTTTTTCCACCCTTCTACCCACTTGGCACAACATGCCCGTGGCGATGCCACTGGCCGTATTATCAAGACCGCAAGCGGTGCTCATATTCAAGATATGGACGGCAACCAATTGTTAGATGCCTTTGCTGGCTTGTACTGCGTTAACGTCGGCTACGGCCGCACTGAAATCGCTGATGCTATTTCTGCCCAAGCTCACGAGCTGGCCTATTACCACTCTTATGTCGGTCATGGCACAGAAGCCAGCATCACCTTGGCCAAGATGGTGCTGGAGCGCGCGCCCAGCAACATGTCCAAGGTTTACTTTGGCTTATCTGGCTCTGATGCCAACGAGACCAACATCAAATTGGTTTGGTATTACAATAATATTTTGGGGCGTCCAGAAAAGAAAAAAATCATCTCACGCCAGCGTGGTTACCATGGTTCTGGCCTTATGACCGGGTCTTTAACTGGCTTGGAACTCTTCCATAAGAAATTTGACCTACCCTTGGATCGCATCATACATACAGAGGCGGCCTATTATTACCACCGTGAAGATCTGAGCATGAGCGAAGAACAGTTCAGCAATCACTGTGCGCAGCAGCTGGAAGCGCAGATCCAACGTGAAGGCGCCGACACTATCGCCGCCTTTATCGCCGAACCTGTGATGGGTACCGGCGGCCTAGTACCACCACCAAAAGGTTACTGGGAGGCGATGCAAAAGGTGTTAAAGAAGCATGACATCCTTATGATAGCTGACGAAGTAGTCACCGGATTTGGCCGCCTAGGCAGCATGTTTGGTAGTGCTCACTATGGCATCGAAGCTGATTTCATTACCATTGCCAAAGGCCTAACTTCGGCTTACGCGCCACTTTCTGGCTCCATTGTCTCCGATCGCGTATGGAAAGTGTTAGAACAGGGCACTGACGAATTTGGCCCTATCGGCCATGGCTGGACTTACTCTGCGCACCCTATCGGTGCCGCAGCAGGCGTTGCCAACTTGAAGCTATTAGATGAGTTATACCTCATTAACAATGCCCGCAAGATAGGCAGCTATCTGTTCGACCAGATGCGCAGTGAATTTGGTGACCATGCTCAGGTTGGCGAAATTCGCAACGCAGGCCTAATGGGCGCCGTAGAACTAGTAGCCGATCGTAATGACCGCCAGTTCTATGACGCTGACAAAAAAGTCGGCTACCAAATTGCCAACCACATGGCCAGTCAAGGAGTCATTGCGCGGGCTATGCCACAAGGCGACATTATTGGTTTTGCCCCCCCGTTCTGCTTAACAGAAGCGGAAGCGGATCAAGTAGTGGCTGCCACCAAGAACGCCATACAGGCTGTTTGCGGCTAATCATGTTGCGCTTGTTAGAGCCTGTTGCCTGATGACTAACAGGGTATAACCCCTTTGGTCATCATGGTAGAATGCGCCTCAGAAATATTCAGGAGGACGCCAGCGACATGGCTCTATTTAATTTATTTGGTAAGAAAAAGGACGCTCCTAAGGAGACTGTCGATACAGCTGCGACGACACCCCAAGTAGAAGCGCCTACTGACACCGACAGCACCAGCGATGCATTAAGCAGTACGCCCACGGCTGGCACCGAGCAAATACCCAAAGAACAGCCCGTAACGCCGCAAGTACAGCCACAAGAAAAGCCCACTAGCGGCGGTTTTTTTGCACGTATTCGCGAAGGTTTATCACGCACTCGCTCACAACTAGGTGATGGCTTGGCCAGCTTATTTATGGGCGCCAAGACCATTGATGAAGACCTATTTGAAGAGCTAGAAACCCAGCTTCTCATGGCGGATGTAGGCGTGGAAGCCACCTCGGCTATCATGCAAGAGCTAACTGACACGGTTACCCGTAAAGAACTAAAAGACCCACAAGCACTTTATGCGGCGTTGCGCGAATGCTTGGCCAACTTGATTCTACCTTGCACCGCGCCGCTGGAAATTCCCGAACAAGACACACCCTTTGTGATTTTGATGGTGGGCGTCAACGGCGCTGGCAAAACCACTACCATTGGCAAGCTTACTAAGCGTTTTCAGGCGCAAGGCAAGTCCGTGCTACTTGCCGCCGGTGACACCTTCCGTGCCGCCGCCGTAGAGCAGCTACAAACCTGGGGCGAACGTAATAACGTACCCGTTGTGGCCCAGCACACAGGAGCTGACAGTGCTTCCGTGATTTTTGATGCCGTACAATCTGCCCAAGCCAAGGGTGTAGATGTGGTTATCGCCGACACCGCAGGCCGTTTACAAAACAAAGGCCATTTGATGGACGAGCTAAGCAAGGTTGTGCGCGTAATGCAGAAGCTTGATGACCAGGCTCCCCATGAGGTCATGCTGGTATTGGATGCAGGTACGGGCCAAAATGCCTTGAGCCAAGCCACCTTATTTGGCGCAGCGGTAGGTGTTTCTGGCGTTACCTTAACCAAGCTTGATGGTACCGCTAAGGGTGGTGTTATCTTTGCTCTTGCCCAGCAATCGGCTTTACCAATCCGCTTTATTGGGGTGGGCGAACAGGCCGATGACTTGCGTCCCTTTGATGCCAACGAGTTTATCGATGCTTTATTTGAGCAGCAGGCGTAGGGCTATCTAGTTCATGATTCAACTAGAGCAAGCCAGCAAACGCTACGCCGACAAAACGGCCCTAGACCACGCAAATTTGCATTTGCCACGTGGCGCTATGGCATTTTTGACCGGTCACTCTGGTGCCGGAAAAAGCACCTTGCTCAAGTTGATTATGCTGATGCAACAACCTTCTTCGGGCCGTGTCATTGTTGATCAGCAGGATTTGAGCAAACTAAGCGGCAATCAAATTGCCTTGCACCGACGTAAAATTGGCCTCGTGTTTCAAAACCACCAACTACTCGAAGATTACAGCGTATTTGATAACATTGCCTTGCCCTTAAAAATTAGCGGTTACAACAATGCCGACGCTGGCCGGCGTGTACGTGCAGCCTTGGACAAGGTGGGTTTACTAAGCCGAGAAAAGCAGCTGCCGCGTGTTTTATCCACAGGGGAGCAACAACGCATAGGCATTGCCCGTGCCATCGTCAACAAACCTCGCCTTATCCTTGCTGACGAGCCGACGGGCAACTTGGACCCCAAGCTATCGGCAGAAATCATGCAGTTATTTGAACAGTTCAACCAAGTAGGCGTGACGGTATTGATAGCTAGTCACGACCTCAGTTTAATCGATCGTTTACCACACCCAAAGATTCATTTGCACCAAGGCCACCTAAGTGGCGCTTTTGTCGGGAGTGATTAATTGAGTTCGCAAGCCCAACGTAGCCGCCCAGAAGCACTGGGCAAACGCTTGTTACGTGAACATGGCGAGGTGGCTTTTAGTAGCTGGATGCGCTTGTGGCGCGCCCCCATCACTAACTTTTTAACTTGGCTAACCCTAGCGGTGGCCCTGGCCTTACCTGGCACTTTAATTGTATTGCTCAACCAAGCCCAAGGCCTGGCCACACAATTGCATACTAACAATGAGATTAGCGTCTTTTTGAGCCTGCAAACCAGCCCTGAACAAGCCGTTGCCGTGACGCAGCAGCTGCATCAGCGGCCTGATATTAAGCACGCCACACTCATTCAAGCCGCTGCGGCCTTGCAAGAATTTAGCCTTGCTAGTGGCTTAGGTGATATTCTCGACAGCCTTACCGACAACCCCATTCCGGCCACCATCATTATCGAACCTCACGACAAAGATGCCAAGGCTGTAAGCCAGTTAGCCGAGCAATTACGCAGCCAAGTAGCGATCGATCAGGTATTGATAGACCAGCTTTGGCTCCAGCGTTTGCAAGCAATGGTACACACTAGCCAGCGCGCCACCTGGGTGTTGGCAGCCCTCTTGTCCTTGGGCGTGCTCTTGGTTATGGGTAACACTATGCGCATGCAAATGGAAAGTCGCCGTGAAGAGATCTTGGTTATCAAGCTCGTTGGCGGCACTGATGCCTACTTACGTCGTCCGTTTTTATATGCCGCTTTTTGGGCGGGTTTAATGGCTGGCGTATTAGCCATTGCTATCATGACTCTAGCACTACTTATACTACAGCCGGCATTTGCTGACCTTGCCACTAGCTTCAATAGCCAATGGCAACTGCACAATCTTGGCATTTGGCACTGGCTGGCGACTTTACTGGGCAGCTGCTGTCTTTCTATGTTGGCCGCTTTGCTTACGGTACAGAACCAATTACGCCTAATTCAACCTTAAGCCACCTTTATGTCCCTAATGCGGCTCAAGTAGGAACTATTTGGGCTAATTTGGGTCTTCTTTACAGAGCTTTACTAAGCTTGACACTAATTACTCTTGCACTTGTTATGAAGCCTGACTATTATTACTGCCTCATTGCTCGCAGCTAGTGTTATTTGATTCATATTAGCTTTCCCTTAATTTATAGAGTTGACACGGGATAGCGCAGCAAAAACCCTCAAAATATGCTATCATATGGCACATATCGAGAGGTTGGAGAAGCACCAGCAAAGACTGTCTTAACAGCTTGCCAAAGGGCCTCCAGAACAAAGGAGATATATTATGGGTACGCAATTACTTGCTATTGATGCCTTAGCACCAGGCCAGAACCACGAAGCCTACCTGCAGACAGTTAGCGCTATTCCAATACTAACCGTAGAAGAAGAGCGCGAGATCGCTAATCGCCTGTATCACGAAAATGATTTAGATGCTGCCCGCCAGCTGGTTATGTCACACCTACGTTTTGTAGCACACATAGCAAAAAGTTACTCAGGCTACGGCCTACCTCAAGCCGACCTTGTACAGGAAGGCAATGTTGGCCTAATGAAGGCAGTTAAGCGCTTCAACCCAGAAGTCGGCGTGCGCCTAGTATCCTTTGCTGTGCACTGGATCAAGGCCGAAATGCACGAGTACATTCTCCGCAACTGGCGTATTGTTAAGGTAGCGACTACCAAGAGCCAGCGTAAGTTGTTCTTTAACCTACGTAGCGCTAAAAAGAAGCTAGCTTGGTTGACCCATGACGAAGTGCAGTCTGTCGCCGCTGATCTAAATGTAGATCCTAAAGTGGTTGAGCAGATGGAAGGTCGTATGGCTGCACAGGACATGGCATTTGACGCCCCCGAAAGCGACGATGAAAACGCCTACCAAGCACCCGCTTACTTCTTGGAAGATAAAAGCGCCGACCCAGCGCTGCAGCTAGAAGCTAGTGATTGGGAACAAGACTCTAACAATCGCCTTGCTAGCGCCATGGCTGATTTGGATGCTCGTAGCCGTGACATTCTACAGCAACGCTGGCTGAGCGATTCCAAGTCGACTTTGCACACCCTAGCAGACCAGTACCAGGTATCTGCCGAGCGTATCCGCCAGCTAGAAAAGAACGCTATGAAGAAGTTGAAAACAGCCATGAGCTGATACATAACCATGAGCCAGAAATGGCAATGAGCTAAACTGCTTTCAAGCACTAAAAAAGGCCGGACTATGCGGCCTTTTTTGTGTCTTGCATTTTAATTACCGACCCCTTTGCCTAATTGCCTAACGCACAACGTAAATCCAAGTGCTCAACAAAGGGCAAAAAATCTCTATCAGAAAACAGCAATGGCAAGTTATGCTCAATACAGTAGCTGGCAATAATTACATCATTGGTTTTTCTGATGGTTATGCCTTTTTTCCTAAGCTGCCTATAGTTTTCAGCCGCAATGAGAGCAAGTTCACTACCTAAAAATGCCCTCTGCTCCAATAAAAGCAACATTGCCTTGGCTAGCTTGTAGTCTTTATCGACTTTAAACCCCTGTAAAATTTCCAATAAAATCAGGTCACCAATAACAACCAAGCTGGTATCTAGCTGTTCGTCCAGCAAGTCTGTTGCTGGGCTAATCTGACCCTTAAAGTAATCAATCCAGACACTAGTATCAGCAACTATCATTAGCTACCACGCATTTGCTCCAAATCACCTTCCCAGTTCAGCTTACCGCGTAGTTTAAGTAGTTTTTTTTGTTGGCTTTGCTGCACAAGCAACTTAAGGCCTTGCTCGACAGCTTCTCTCTTGGTCTTTAGACCTGTCGCTTGAATGGCCGAAGTCATCAGTTCGTCATCAATCACAATGTTTGTCCGCATAGCAACACCTATACACATAAATTAAATATTTATACACACTATAGTAACAAAACAGCGCTAGCACAAGCTGCAAGCATCGCCCCAAAGCAAAGCTACTGCCAACTAATATGCTGCCAAACGTTATTTAGCACCAACGGTTGCGCCTCTATCGTTGGGTGCAACCCATCGTCCTGCATTAACCCAGAATCAATAGCCACTCCCTCTAAGATAAAGGGCACCAGCTGAGTATCGTAACGCCGGGCAATATGTGCGTATTGCTCAAAAAAGGGCTTGGTATAACGAGCACCATAGTTGGGTGGTATTTGAATACCCAACACCGCTACCTGAGCACCACTTTGCTGAGACAGCGCTACCATACGACTCAAATTGGCACTTATAGCCGCTACCGGATAGCCCCGTAAGCCATCGTTGGCACCCAGCTCCAGCAGTACCCAATCAGGCTGAAACTCTTGCAACAAAGCCGGCAAACGTCGTACACCACCTTCGCTGGTTTCTCCACTTATACTGGCGTTGATTACCTGCCAGTCCGCAAAGGTGGGCTCTTGTTGTAAGCGCTTTTGCAAGAGTGCAGGCCAAGCTTGCTCCATGGCCATACCATAGCCAGCACTCAAACTATCACCCAACACCAATACCTTGTCGGCTGCTGCTGGCAAAGCAATGCTAACAAGTGTAAATAAAGTGCAAAGGGTGCGCTTTGCCATACCGCAGCTCGGCCTAACTTGCGATAATCCAAGGTATATTGTTTCTTTCATTGGAAGTCCTATGTCTAATACAGCGCCATTTTTGGCCACTCAAGGCCTAAGCCAGGTTATAAATAGCCCAAACGGCAATGCAGATCAACCAGATTTACGCATTCTTGACCAAGTTGATCTAAATATAGAGCCTGGTGAAAGTGTAGCCATCATCGGAGCTTCTGGATCAGGCAAAACTACCCTACTCGGCATGCTAGCGGGCTTGGACACCCCATCCCATGGCAAGATCTATTTAGCAGGCCAAGAAATCACGGCTTTGGATGAAGAAGGTCGCGCCGACGTACGTAAGCAGCAAGTTGCTTTTATCTTCCAGAACTTTCAGTTACTGCCCAGCCTTAATGCCCGCGAAAATGTCATGTTGCCTTTGGAGGTTAAGGGTGAGAGCCAAGCCGCGACTCGCGCCGATGAATACCTACAGCGCGTTGGACTAGGCGCACGCGGTCATCACTACCCCAATCAATTATCTGGTGGTGAACAACAGCGTGTCGCCATTGCTAGAGCCTTTGCCAGCCAAGCCCCCATCATGTTTGCCGACGAACCAACGGGCAATCTAGACAGCGATACGGGCGCCTATATTACAGACCTGCTGTTTGCTTTAAACCGCGAAACCAATACCACCCTTGTGCTGGTTACCCACGACCCTAAGTTAGCCGCTCGTTGCCAACGCACTTTGCGTTTACAAGCTGGCGGCATAGTTGACGCCAATACAGCTAGCGGAGAAGCAGCCCATGTTTAAGCTGGCAGCTCGCCTAGCTTGGCGTGACTGGCGCGGTGGCGAACTGCAACTACTGTTAGTAGCCTTGCTGTTAGCCATTACCAGTTTGACCAGTATCAGCCTATTTACTGCCCGCGTGCAGCAAGCCATGGTAGCCGAAGGCGCCTCACTGCTGGCGGCGGACTTACGCCTCAATGGCAGCACGGTTATTGAGCCTCAGTGGCAGCACTGGGCTGACGAACGCAAGCTACAACAAGCGCAGATTCATAGCTTTCAAGGCATGTTATTTTCCGCAACGGGCATGCAGCTAGCCGGTGTCAAAGCCGTTACCGACCTATACCCGCTAAAGGGGCAATTACAAGTAAGCCAACAGGCCTTTGGCTTGGCACAAGCCGTGCCTACGGGGCCGCAACCCGGGGAACTATGGCTGGACTCGCGTTTACTTGCCAGCCTTGATGTGCAAGTGGGTGATAAGGTCGATTTAGGCGAGACTAGCCTACAACTCACCCAAGTACTCATTGCCGAACCTGATCAGGGCGGCGGCTTTGCTGGCTTTGCGCCACGCGCCATGATCCATTTACAGGACTTAGCTGCCACCAAGGCCGTGCAAACCGGTAGTCGCATTAGCCGCAGCTGGTTACTCAGTGGTGACCCATTACAGCTACAGGCATTGCGCGAGCAAGTGCAGCCGCAATTACTTAAAGCCCAACGCTGGCAAACCCCCGATGATGCTAACAACAGCCTCGCCAGCACCCTAGAACGGGCCGAACAGTTTTTACTACTGGCAGGTTCTTTGACCGTGATTCTAGCGGGTATTGCGCTAGTTTTATCGGCACGCCGCTATAGCTTACGCCAAGCCAAACACGTTTCTTTGCTCAAGTGCCTAGGTTTGAAGCCTGCCCAACTACGCTGGTTGTATCTCACCCAGATGTTATTACTAGCCTTAGCGGCTATGTTATTGAGTCTGCCTCTTGCTTGGCTATTACACACCGGCTTATTGAGTTTGCTAAGTGATTATATTCAGGTGTCTGGCACTCTGCCTTTAGAGCCCTTCCTGCTCGGCGCAGCCACCGGCTTGTTATGCCTATTGGCGTTTGTCATGCCGCCCATGCTGGGGCTAGCTAAGGTGGCACCGGCCCAAGCGCTACGCCAGTCTGTGTCGCGCAACAAACAACCCATGAGCCACTGGGCGATTGGTTTTGTGGCGATGTTAGGACTGGTATACTGGCATAGCCAATCTTGGATGATCACGTTGAGCCTAGTGGCGGCTATTGCGGTGCTAGCAATATCTCTATGGACAGTAAGTCACGGCATCCTATGGCTGGCGGCTCGTTGGCGTCATCGTCTTGGCCAAGCTGGCAAGCTAGGTATCGCCAATTTACAACGCCGCAAAAGCCAGAATAGCTCGCAGATTATGATCTTCGCTCTAGCCTTGATGTTGCTATTTACCTTATTAGGTGTGCGTAATTTTCTACTCAGCGACTGGCAACAACGCCTAGAAGCCGAAACCCCTAATGTCTTTATGCTCAACATCTTTGGCGAACAGCGGGACACCCTCAATCAGTTTGTCATGGATGAAGGCATTAATACTAACGGGCTAAACTTCTATCCAATGGTACGTGGGCGCTTGGTTTACCCCGACCCTAAGGTCATTATCGAACAAATGGGTAATGCCCCTGGACCACGCCCAGATCGTGAACGTAACCTTACCTGGAGCACCAAACTACCCAAAGATAACGAGGTGACAGCAGGCTCTTGGTGGCCAGCAGAGCATAACAATTTGCAAGTTTCTGTAGAGCAGGAATATGCGCTGGATTATGGCTGGAAGCTAGGTGACACCTTGATTTACAATGTCGCTGGCATTGAGCACAAAGCCACGATAAGTAATTTGCGCGAGGTGGAATGGGGCGGGCTACAACCCAATTTTTTCCTCATTTTCTCCCAGCCACTTACCGATCCATACAGCACCACTTATCTGGCGAGCATGCACGTAGCCGACGCCGAACGCCCGCAGTTAAGTGAACTGTTACGCGCCCACCCAACCATTTCTATGATTGACGTGGACCAGATCGTTAAGCAAGTACAAAAGGTTGTGGCGCAACTGACCTTGGCGGTAGAAAGCATCCTGCTATTGATTCTCATAGCTGGCACTCTAGTATTGGTGGCTAGTGTGCAGGCAAGCCGTGACGAGCGCATGCACGAAAGTGCCATCTTGCGTACCATTGGCGCTAGCCGCTCATTGATTCAACGCCTCTTGCTGGTTGAGTATGTCACCATGGGTACCATTGCCGGCGTGTTAGCAGGTGCCGGCTCTGAAACCCTATTAGGTGTATTACAAACACAGTTGTTTGAACTACCTATGCAGTGGCACTGGCAACTTTGGCTATTTGCCCCGCTCAGCGGTGCCTTACTAATTGGTACAACAGGCTGGTGGTTCAACCGCAAGGTGACACAAGCGCCCCCCCTACGCACCCTGCGTCAACTATAAGCACAAACAGTAAGGGCTGGCACCATAGGCCAGCCCTTACTGTCCCTTATCCTCCGCCCCATCAATAGCTAAAATAGTGTACAATATTAGCATTACTTTACCTGTTAACTACCTATGATCCACCCGAACTCGCTATTAGCTCGCATCTTCCCATTCTTGATTTGGGCGCGACAGGTTACACCTACGAGTTTGCGCTCCGATGCTTTGGCTGGTTTGACCGGGGCTATAATTGTATTGCCACAGGGCGTGGCCTACGCGCTCATCGCTGGCATGCCACCTGAATACGGGCTTTATGCCGCCATCGTACCCGCTATTATCGCTGCACTATTCGGCTCGTCATGGCACCTTATTTCTGGCCCTACTGCTGCGTTATCCATCGTTGTTTTCACCACCATTAGCCCCTTAGCACAAGCGGGTACAGAACAGTTTGTAGGCTTAGCTCTCACTCTGACCCTTATGGCCGGTGTCTTCCAATTAGCGTTAGCTTTGGCGCGCATGGGCACCCTTGTAAACTTTGTATCTCATTCCGTGGTGGTTGGCTTTACCTCGGGCGCCGCCATCATTATTGCTACCAGTCAGTTGAAAAATGTGCTCAATTTACCTATCGCCAGCAGCGGCGATTTCATCGGTAACTGGATAGCTCTTTACTACAACATACTGCTGACCCATATACCTAGCCTGATTGTTGGTGCCGTGACTCTAAGTGTCGTCATTGGCATTAAGCGCTGGCGTCGCTCTTGGCCAAACATGCTCATCGCCATGGTGGTCGGCAGCTTGGTGACCATGGCTTTGCAAGCCAGTGGTTGGCAGTCCGCCCAAGATATACGCTTAGTGGGTGAAATCCCAGCTAGCTTACCGCCATTTTCCATGCCACCTATTGATTCACAAATCATCCGTGACCTGGCTCCTGGTGCTATGGCTCTTGGCCTATTGGGTTTGGTCGAAGCCGTCTCTATTGCCCGTTCAGTGGCCACTCGATCAGGCCAGCGTATACGTGGTAATCAAGAATTTCGCGGCCAGGCTTTATCGAATATTTTCGGTAGTTTTATGTCCAGTTACGCCGCTTCCGGCTCTTTCACACGCACCGGTGTCAATTATGAAGCAGGCGCTACCAGCCCGTTGGCAGCGGTATTTGCGGCCCTAGCTTTGGGCGTAATCATCTTGGTATTCGCACCGTTTGCTGCTTACATTACACTACCCAGCATGGCCGCTATTTTGCTGGTGGTATCTTGGAATTTGATCGATTGGCACCACATCGAAATTATCTTCCGCGCTGGCCGCAATGAGTACATGGTCTTTGTTGTGACCTTCTTCGCCACCTTGTTGCTACCTATGGAATTTGCCATCTACCTGGGTGTTTTGTTGTCCTTGGTGCTCTACCTGCGCCGTACTTCCAAACCCACCATGATGCCCATGGCCAGTAAAGAAAACTCCAACTTATTGATTGCTGCCGATCGCTCCGCGTTACCAGAGTGTGAGCAACTAAAAATCATTCGCGTAGACGGCTCCTTGTTCTTCGGCGCTGTTGATTATGTACAAGTTCGGTTATCGGAATCTGAGCAAAAACACATTCTTATTATCGCCAGCGGCATTAACTTTATAGACCTGTCCGGCACCGAACTGCTTGCCAATGAAGCCAAGCGCTTACGCGAAGCCGGTGGCGGTTTGTACCTGTGTAACCTTAAGGGCCGTGTAATCAAACCGATCATTCGCAATGGTCACTTAAAAGCGATCGGCAAAACCAATATTTTTGCCAACAAATCCATTGCCTTACAGCGTTTACAAAACCGCCTTGATGGCCACGTGTGTGCGGGTTGCGAACAACGCCAAATGGCCTTTAGCCCACCCATGCCAGCTATTGCCGAAGCCGAAGAAGCGGTACAAGAGCAACAGGCTCAAGCTGCCGAACAAGTCGCTGAAGACACCATGCAAGACACAGCGCCCGCGGCCACCTAGTAGATACCCTGCTAATAGATTAGTCAGCTTGGCTTTTGTCATTAGGCCGCATTTGTTACAATACGGCCTTTGTCATTTGCAGCTGGAAACACCATGAGCCAAGATTCTACCAACCAACAATGGGGCGGACGCTTTAGCGAAGCCACCGATGCATTTGTTGCCCGTTTTACTGCGTCTGTCGACTTTGACCAGCGCATGTTCCGTCAAGACATCCAAGGCTCTGTGGCACACGCCAAGATGCTCACTTCGATTGGCGTTTTAACCACCGCCGAGTGCGACGATATCGTGCGTGGTTTGGAAGAAATACGCATGGAAATCGAGCGTGGCCAATTTGAGTGGTCCGTGGCTTTAGAAGATGTGCACATGAACATCGAAGCGGCCCTCACGGCGAAGATCGGTATCGCCGGAAAAAAACTGCACACAGGCCGTTCGCGTAATGACCAGGTAGCTACCGACATCCGCTTGTACCTACGTGATGAAATTGACTTTATCTTGGCTGAAATTAGTCGCCTACAAATGGGCCTAGTGGAGCTTGCCGAAAAGGAAAGTGAAACCATCATGCCTGGTTTTACCCACCTACAAACAGCGCAACCAGTGACTTTCGGTCACCACCTTTTAGCCTGGAACGAAATGCTCCAGCGCGACTACGAGCGTATGGTCGATTGCCGCAAGCGTATCAATGTACTGCCGTTGGGCTCCGCCGCTTTGGCCGGTACCAGCTATCCACTAGATCGCCACATGACAGCTGATCTACTAGGTTTTGACCGTCCTTCGGAAAACTCTTTGGATGCGGTGAGCGACCGTGATTTCGCTATTGAGTTCTGCGCTGCCGCAAGCTTGGTGCTAACTCACCTATCGCGCGCCTCAGAAGAATTGATTCTTTGGACCTCGGCCCAATTTGATTTCATCAACCTGCCCGATCGCTTCTGCACCGGCTCTTCTATCATGCCGCAGAAGAAAAACCCAGATGTGCCAGAACTTGTACGTGGCAAGACGGGTCGTGTTAACGGCAACTTGATCTCTCTTTTAACCTTGATGAAGGGCCAACCACTGGCTTACAACAAGGATAATCAGGAAGACAAAGAGCCTTTGTTTGATAGCATCGATACGGTAAAAGGTTGCGTACGCGCCTTCGCTGATATGGTACCTGCCCTTGAAGCCAAGAAAGACAGCATGCGTGACGCAGCACTGAAAGGTTTCGCAACGGCGACTGACCTTGCTGATTATCTGGTACGCAAGGGTATGCCTTTCCGTGATGCTCATGAAGTAGTCGGCAAGTCTGTGGCTGCCGGCATTGCTACTAACAAAGACTTGAGTGAAATGAGTCTAGCCGAACTTCAGGTATTTAGTGACCTGATCACTGATGATGTGTTCGACGTACTGACCTTAGAAGGTTCTGTGCAAGCCCGTGATCACATTGGTGGTACCGCACCTAAGCAAGTACTAGCGGCCGCGCAACGTGCGCGCGAGATTATCGCTGCGAGATAATCCCACCGTCATTGCGAGACCACCCCTTACGTCATTGCGAGAGCAGCGAAGCAATCCCCATCAGGCAACGTGCAATCTTGCTAGAGGTTGCCGCGTCGCTTCGCTCCTCGCAATGACGGTTTAAGAACGCGCGCAATGACGGCAGGGTTAATCAATAGCGTCTAAACTCATGCAATCCAGCTCTTCGCCAGCAAACTGCGCTAGTATCTGGCCTATTACAGCACCAAAACTTGCGGCTTGCTCATCATCTTGCTGCCAAACGCTGGCTTCGTTATCGAACACAAAGCGCATGCCACCAGCTGGGCTAGCTAGCCATAGCTGCAACAAGGGTGCCTGACGGCTCACAATTAGCTGCACACCCGACTCGCAAGTAATGGTCATCAAACCGCCGCTAGTGACAAAATCCAAGTCCGTTTCGGCTTCATCCAAGATCTCTTCCAACTCCACCATTAGCTCGTCTAACTGAGCGTGGTACTGTGCTTCATTCATAAGGTATTCCAATTATCGCCCCGCTGGCATACAGAAACAGGACTAGTCATTGATTAGATACTGGATATTATATCCTGAACTGACCTTTTGCGGTGCCTTTGTTTCGACCTGCAGGTAAATCTATGGGATAATTCCAGCATTGTTAATTTTGATTAATTGTTGTGGGTGCCCTGTGAAAAAGCTAGCTGCCGTCATCTTTATTTGCCTAGGCCTAATGGCTTGCGGCCAAACTGGCGAACTCTACCTACCCGAACAGGACAATACCCAACAAAGCTCCTAATATGATGGATAATTTTGAATACCGCGGCAACCAGCTGTTTGCTGAAGATGTGCCGGTCAGTGCTATTGCCAAAGAATTTGGCACCCCTACTTACGTGTATTCTCGAGATACACTTGAGCGCAATTACTTGGCCTATACCCAGGCCCTTGTTGGTGACAAGCACCTTGTTTGTTACGCCATAAAGTCCAATTCCAATTTAGCGGTACTTAACGTACTGGCACGCCTCGGTGCTGGCTTTGATATAGTCTCGGTGGGCGAACTGGAACGTGTACTTGCTGCCGGCGCCGATGCCGACAAGATTGTATTCTCTGGGGTGGGCAAGCAAGCGCATGAAATGCGCCGTGCTTTGGAAGTGGGTGTGCATTGCTTCAATATTGAATCTGAAGCCGAAATGGAGCAGCTACAAGAAGTCGCTGCCGAAATGGGCAAAATAGCGCCTATTTCCATCCGCATCAACCCCGATGTTGACGCTGGCACCCACCCGTATATTTCTACGGGTCTAAAGGAAAATAAGTTTGGCATTGGCATTCAGCAAGCGCCTGCTGCATACCAGCGCGCACAACAGCTGCCTAACCTAAAAATAGTTGGCGTTGATTGCCATATTGGCTCTCAATTGACCGAAATCGCCCCTTATCTGGATGCCATTGATCGCCTACTGGGCCTTATCGATGAGTTAGCTGGACTGGGCATTAGTATCCAGCACCTTGATTTGGGTGGCGGCCTTGGCGTGACCTACGCTGACGAAGAGCCACTGGCCATCTCAGACTTTATCCAGCGCCTGCAGGCCCACATTGGTGCGCGCGATCTAGAGCTTATTTTTGAGCCAGGCCGCTCCATCAGTGCTAACGCTGGCATTATGCTGACTCAGGTTGAATACCTAAAGAACAATGAAGACAAGCACTTTGCTATTGTTGACGCTGCCATGAACGACCTTATCCGCCCCGCATTGTATGGTGCTTGGCAGGATATTATTCCTGCTGGCTTAACATCAGAAGCTGCCACACAAAGCTTTGATATTGTTGGCCCTATCTGTGAAAGTGGCGACTTTTTAGGCAAAAATCGTGATTTGGCCATCACCGCCGGTGACCTATTAGCCGTTTGCTCTGCTGGAGCCTACGGTTTTGGCATGGCATCCAACTACAACACGCGCCCACGTGCCGCGGAAGTAATGGTGGATGGCAACCAGATGCACCTGATTGGCGAACGTGAAAAGCTTGCCGATCTATGGGCGCGCGAAAAGTTGTTGCCAAAGGACTAAGCCGATGCAATTACGATTTGCCAAAATGCATGGCCTAGGCAACGACTTTATGGTGATCGATATGATCACCCAACGCGGTCGCTTGAGCCCGGAACAAATTCGCCAACTTGGTGACCGCTACACGGGCATTGGTTTTGACCAGCTATTGTTGGTAGAGACACCTCGCACCCCTGATGTTGATTTTCGTTACCGCATCTACAACGCCGATGGCAATGAAGTAGAACATTGTGGTAATGGCGCTCGCTGCTTCGCCTTGTTTGTCCATAATCAACGCCTTACGGGTAAGCGCAATATCGCCGTAGAAACAGCTAAGGGGCGTATAGTCCTACACATGTGCGATAACGATCTAGTCAAGGTCGACATGGGCGAACCCATCTTGGCGCCTGCGGAAATACCGTTTACAGCCACGGTACAGGCCACTACCTACGACCTAGAGCAAGACGGCCAGAACTACACCATTGGTGCCGTTTCCATGGGCAACCCCCATGCCGTAATGCTAGTTGACGATGTCGAACAGGCACCGGTTAACCAACTTGGTAGCAAGTTAACTAAGCATCCGCATTTTCCGCGGCAAGCCAATATAGGCTTTATGCAAATTATTGACCGCAAGACCGTGAAGCTACGCGTATTTGAACGCGGTGTCGGTGAAACCCGTGCTTGCGGTACTGGCGCTTGTGCAGCCGTAGTGGCCGGCATCCAGCAAGGCCTGCTAGATGCCGAGGTAACCACGCATTTACGTGGTGGCGATCTAAAGATAGAATGGGCAGGACCCGGTCAGGCGCTTTATATGACCGGCCCCGCTACCCATGTATACGAAGGACAACTGCGTTTATGAGTCAGGTAAAATCCAAACTGACCACATCTTCCCATGCCGAGGGTGGCGCTAGCCTACTCAGCAACGAAGATGTCTTGGTGTTCTTGCGCGAACATCCAGAATTTTTGCAACAGCATCCGCAGGCTTTGGAACATCAAATTTTGGACCACGAATGTGGTGGTGCTACATCACTGGTTGAGCGTCAGGTTAAAACCCTGCGCCAGCGTATCCAGGATTATGCCAACAAGCTTTCGGAGTTACTGCATTCTGCACGCCGCAATGATGTGCAGTTTGAGAAAACTAAACGTTTAGTTGTGGCCCTTAGCGGCTGCACGACACTAAGCGCAGTAACAAACGCCTTAAACCATAGTTTTATTAGTGAATTTGATGCCCATGCCGTGCGTTTAGTTTTGTTACAGGAAACCCAAGAAGAGCACGACCAGCTTATTCAGCTAACCACCGATAGCGAACAACATGCCCTGTTGTCATTGTTAGCCGAAAAGGCCTGGGCTTTCTGCCGCACAGTACAAGGTGCGCCCTTGGCAGATCTATTGGCGAATACCGACCAGCCAATGCAGTCTTGCGCCATCTTGCCAATTCACGTAGATAAGCAACCTATTGCTGTGGTGATTGTCGCTAGCGCCGCTGCTAACCATTACACCGACGAGCTTGATACGCTGTTTCTCAACCACGTTGCTGCCGTTTGTAGCCGAGTCATTGGCCGCATCTGCGGCAAGTAATATGGCTCGCCGCGAGATGTCTGGTTGTTTTTCGGCCCAGGCTATAGAATTTCTCGATTACCTAGGTCGCATTCGCTTTTATTCTACACACACTACAAATGCCTATCGACGCGACCTAACCAAGCTTGCCCTTAGCGCTGAAGATCGCGGGCTCACGGATTGGCAGGATGTGCAAACCGATACCATTCGTCAGGCTCTACAAGATGCGCGCCTAGCTGGCTTAGGTGCTAGCAGCTGCCAGCGCCTACTGTCTAGCTGGCGCAGTTTTTTTCAGCACCTACAACGCCAAGGCCAACGCAAAAACAACCCAGTAACGGGTGTGCAAGCGCCAAAGGCGGGCAAAAAACTACCCAAACATCTAGACACAGAACAAATCCACAAGCTGCTAGACCAGGCCTTTGATACTTCTGATCCTTTACAGGTACGTGACCAAGCCATGCTAGAGCTGACTTACTCAAGTGGTCTACGTTTAGCTGAACTGGCAAACCTGCAAATCACCGATTTGGACCTGACCGAGCAAATATTACGCGTCACCGGCAAGGGCAACAAAACCCGCCAGCTACCTATGGGGGGGCAAGCCTGCAAAGCCCTTAAAACATGGTTAAAGCAGCGCCATCTGCTAATCAAGACACCAACTCAAGCTGTATTTTTGAGCCAACATGGCCGGCCCATCTCACCCCGCTCTATTCAATTGCGTATGGACAAGGTGGCGCAAAACTTGGGCCTTAAGCTACACCCACACATGCTACGTCACAGTTTTGCCAGCCACATGCTGCAGTCCAGCGGTGACCTACGTGCCGTGCAAGAAATGCTCGGCCACGCTGACATTAGCACCACCCAAGTATATACTCACTTAGACTATCAGCATTTGGCTCAGGTCTATGATCAAGCCCACCCCCGTGCTCGCAAAAAAGGCAACCACTAACACATGATTAAGGCCCTCACCTTCGACCTAGATGACACCCTTTGGGCAGTTAGCCCAGTAATTCATGCGGCCAATAAAGTGCTTATGGATTGGTTGTCACAACACGCGCCGGCATTTGCCGAACGCTACACCATCAAGGACTTCAACCATCTACGTGATGAGGTTTTGCTACATCAGCCTCTATTGGCCCACGATATGAGCCGCTTGCGCTTGGCCCTGTTAGAGCTAGGCCTCGCACGCTGCGGCTACCGTCCTACCGAAGCGACACAACTGGCGGCAGAGGGCTTCAAGGTGTACTTTGCCGCACGTAATCAGGTGGACTTTTATCCTCAAGCCATACGCCAGCTAGAACAGCTCCACCAAGACTACACACTGGGGGCGCTGAGCAACGGCAATGCTGACCTGAAACTAGTGGGACTGGATCATTTATTTGCGTTTGGCTTTAGCGCCGGCCAAGTGGGTATTTCTAAACCTGCTCCAGACATGTTTGTACAAGCCCTTGAACATATGCAGATACCAGCACACAGCGTCATTCATATTGGCGACAACCCCGATGCCGATATATTGGGTGCGCAAAATGTTGGTATGCATACGGTGTGGGTGAATTTGGACCAGCAAGTATGGCCCTCCCATCAAGTTCCTGCGAGTGCAGAGATTACTCATTTGGAGCAGCTTGCCGATACTATCAAACGCTTGCACAAGGAGCTTGATAAATGACTATCGAACATCCATTTGCACAATATGTCCGCATCCTAGGTAAAGGTAAACGTGGCAGCCGCGACCTAACACGCGAAGAAGCTTTTGCGGCCATGACGATGATGCTGTCCGGCCAGGTTGAACCCGAGCAATTAGGCGCATTTTTAATGCTGCTGCGTCATAAAGAAGAATGCGCGCCAGAATTGGCTGGTTTTGTGGATGCCGTACGCCAACATAACGGTTTTGCGCACAAGCCAATGGCCCGCACGCAGGTTGACCTAGACTGGTCTACCTACGCCGGCAAAAAACGCCATCAAGCTTGGTTCTTATTGGCGGCACTCTTGGTTGCTCAACAAGGCTATAAAGTATTTATGCATGGCGCTAAAGGTCACACGGCCGGGCGTGTTTACAGTGAAGACCTGTTGCTTGACCTAGGCATTGTGCCGGCACAAGACTGGCACCAAGCTGAACAACAATTAAGCGCCAACAATTTTAGTTTTATGAGTCTCAAGCACTTAAGCCCGGAATTGGACCGTATGATCAACTTGCGCAATATACTGGGCTTGCGATCACCCGTGCACACCCTCACGCGGTTACTGAACCCCACGCAAGCGCAACACACGATCGATGGGGTCTTTCACCCTGCATACGGCCCTCTGCACCAGCAGGCCGCATTGTTATTACAACAGCCACGCAGCTTAACCATACGTGGTGATGGTGGCGAAGCAGAAATACGCCCTGACACAGATTGTGAATTACAATGGGCCGACGAACAGCAACACGCTAGTCAACCATGGCTACGACTGTTAGACAAACGTGCAGAAGCACCGGCACAGTTGTCTGCCGCACAGCTAAAAGAGGTATGGTTGGGGGACAAAATAGATACTTATGGTGAAGCTGCCGTAGTCAGCACTACGGCGGCCATTGTACTTTTGCTTAAGCTAACCTCCGACCGGCAGCAAGCGCTAACTATAGCAGGCGACTGGTGGCAGCAAAGGCACCCATTTTTATAGCATATAGTTATATTAAATCATTCTTTTATTCCATGTTGAAATTTATTGTTCTCAGGTCGTAATTCGATTAGTATTCGGGTGTTTTCAGCCTGTACAATAGACGCGAATTATTTTTAGACAGCCAAAGCCTATGAATACAGTTATCTACCCAGGTACTTTTGACCCTATTACCAACGGTCATATGGATCTAATTGAACGCGCTTCACGACTTTTTGATGAAGTTATTGTTGCCGTGGCAGCAAGCCCTAAGAAAAGGCCTCTGTTGGAACTCGAAACGCGCGTAGAATTGACTCGCACTATTACCGAGCCTTTGGGTAATGTGAAAGTTATTGGGTTTAATGGACTACTAACCGATTTATTAAAGAAGCAGGATGCCAATATAATTTTACGCGGATTACGTGCCGTATCTGACTTTGAGTATGAGTTTCAGATGGCCAATATGAATCGCGTATTAGCACCCGACGTAGAGAGTATGTTTCTGACCCCAGCGGAGAAGCATTCGTTTATTTCCTCTACCTTGGTGCGGGAAGTTGCCGTGTTGAACGGTGATATTTCCCAATTTGTACACCCAATTGTGGCTGAGGCCATGCAACAACATTTAAACCGTTAGTCAATAACGGTAAGACCATTGCAATAAGAGGAAGACGAAATGTCTCTAATTATCACCGACGACTGCATAAACTGTGACGTTTGTGAACCCGAATGCCCTAACGAGGCCATCGCACCGGGTGAAGAAATTTATGAAATTGATCCCAACAAGTGCACCGAATGTGTGGGTCATTATGACGAGCCTCAGTGTGTTGAAGTATGCCCTGTGGATTGTATCCCTAAGGACCCAGACAATGTTGAGTCCGAAGACGTATTGATGGAAAAATACATCAAACTAACTGCTGCCTAGTAGTACACTAGTTAGCTTATAAAAAGAGGATTTTGCTCATTTAGCAGGTCCTCTTTTTTTGTGCCTAATATTTCGACATGCTAAATTTTTAGCCTATTTTTACTTCCACACCCAGATTTTAAAATTAATACAGCGTATGCTAACAGGGTCCCTAAGCAGTCCGTAATTTAAGGAGGCCAACCATGGAAACATCACAACTACAAAAACTTATCCAAAAACTACACGAAGAACTAAACCATCATCAGATTGACGATGCCCAGGTGCAAGCCCAACTGCGTAGCTTGCTGCAAGACATCGATAAGCAAGTAAATAACCAAGGTGGTGAAGCTGCTGCCAACGACCAGCTTAGCGATCTTGCCATAGAACTAGAAGCTGAATTTCCTCGGCTCAGCAGCACTTTACGCGAAGTCACCGATCAGCTCAGCAAGCTCGGCATTTAAACTAATGCCTACTTCTGGCAGTGGCGACAATACACGGTAGTGCGCTGCCCCAAACGCACCTCCTTTAGGGCCTCACCACAGTGCCGACAAGGCTTGCCTGTACGCCCATAAACTTGCAACTTTTGTTTGAAGTAGCCTGGATTTCCTTCGCTATCAACAAAGTTACGCAAGGTAGTACCACCTTGCTCTATGGCATCCGCTAACACCTGTTTAATAGCGCCAACTAACACCGCTAGGCGCTTCTTACTCACTCTGCCAGCCTGACGATTGGGGTTGATCCCCGCCATAAACAAAGCCTCATTAGCGTAGATATTACCCACGCCAACCACTTTTTTGCTATCCATTATCAAGGTCTTTATGGGCTGTTTTTTGCCTTTACAGGCAGCATGTAGCACATCCGCGCTAAAATCATCTGTTAACGGCTCAGGGCCTAAGCCAGCTAACAAAGCATGCTCTTGCAATGGGTATGGCTGCCACAACAAGCTGCCAAAACGTCGGGGGTCACGATAACGCAGCAGACAATCATCAAAGCACAAATCAAAATGATCATGATATGCCGGCGGCTCGTGCGCC
The DNA here is from genome assembly GCA_003521845.1 of Oceanospirillaceae bacterium. GTDB lineage: Bacteria > Pseudomonadota > Gammaproteobacteria > Pseudomonadales > Balneatricaceae > Njordibacter. The sequence goes on from DPHB01000054.1 coordinate 26,847, forward strand.
GTTACGATGCGCATACTACCTGTCATGCCTAAATGACCAATCAAACCGCCAGCTTGAAAATGCAGCAGCACATATTTGCCTCGTCTGGTGACTTTTTCTAGGGTTTGCCCCGCAACCAAGTCATCAAGATTTTCTGGTATCGGCCAGCGCAAACGACCATCACGCACCACCACCTCTCGCAATACCTTGCCACTAATGTGGGGAGCAATCCCGGCGCAGGTGGTTTCGACTTCGGGTAATTCTGGCATCTATGACCTCGGTGGTAATAATAACGTGCTGTTCGACTATAGCAGGGGGGCTAAGGCATTGACAGCACAGCAAAAAGGTTTAATGTTATAGGGGTACCCACAACAAGAAAAGGAAACCGGTCATGCTTAAATCCGTCAAAGTTTCTGACTATATGACGCGTAAACTCATCACCTTTACGGAAGATACGGATCTATTTGAAGCCATCCGTATATTTAGTGAAACACAGGTATCTGGCGCACCTGTCACCGACAGCCAAGACCAGCTCGTCGGTATAATGTCAGAAGTAGACTGCTTACGTGGCATTCTCGACAAAACCTATCATGAAGAAGAAGTCGGCGGTACCGTGGGTGAATTTATGACCCGCACTATTGACACCATTGATGCTAACACCGACATCATTGCTGTCGCCGAGCAGTTTATCCATCGCGGACGACGCCGTATTCCGGTGGTAGAAGATGGCAAGCTAGTTGGCCAGGTAAGTCGCAAAGATATTTTGCGCGCGGTTAACGATTTTGTGTCAAACGGCAGCAAAGCCTAGTATTACACTGTCAGTGATCACTCACTAATTGTCATGTATTTTGTATGGATCAGACCCATGTCTGGTCCTTTTATTACCTTATTATGCTATGGTTAGCAGTTCTCGTAACGATCTCATTTAAGCTATGTCTAGGCTCCAAAACAAGCACATTATTGTGGCCATAAGTGGTGGTATCGCCGCTTATAAAAGCGCAGAACTAGTGCGCCTACTCATCACCGCCGGCGCTCAAGTTGAAGTGGTCATGACCCGTGGCGCCACAGAGTTTATCACCCCCCTCACCTTGCAAGCCCTATCAGGCAACCCTGTGCATCAGCATTTGTTAGACCCAAGCGCGGAAGCCGGAATGGGGCATATACAACTGGCCCGCTGGGCCGATGCTATTCTGATTGCACCCTGCACCGCTCAGGTCATGGCGCTCCTAGCCCAAGGCCAAGCCGATGACCTGTTGGGTACGCTATGTTTAGCCACGCAAGCACCGGTACTGCTCGCACCAGCCATGAACCAAGCCATGTGGGCCGATCAAGCTACCCAGGCTAATGCGCAACTACTCACACAACGCGGTGTTGCCTTACTAGGCCCAGCCAGTGGCGAACAAGCATGTGGTGATGTTGGCCCAGGCCGCATGTTAGAACCCAGCCAGCTAGTTGCAGGCCTTGAACAGATTTTTACTGGCCATGCCCTACAAGGCAAAAAGGTGGTGATTACTGCCGGCCCTACACGCGAAGCCATTGATCCGGTGCGCTACCTAAGCAACCATAGCTCTGGCAAAATGGGCTACGCCTTAGCCCAAGCAGCCGTAGAAGCAGGCGCCCTGGTAACACTGATCAGTGGCCCCACTAATCTAGCGGTACCCAATGATCTGCAGTGCACACAAGTGCAAAGCGCCCGCGACATGCTCGTTGCCTGCCAAGACGCCTGCCAAGGTGCCGATTTGTTTATTGCTAGCGCTGCTGTTGCCGACTACCGCCCAGCCGAAGTTGCCGAACAAAAAATGAAAAAGACTGGGCCTAATGCTGGCCTTAACCTCGAACTAGTACAAAACCCAGATATCTTGGCCACCGTTGCTAAAGACTTCCCTAACACCACCTGTATTGGCTTTGCCGCCGAAACAGAAAAGCTTATCGAACATGCCCAAGCCAAGCTAGCGCGCAAAAAAGTAGCGATGATTATCGCCAATGATGTAGCCGACACTAGTATCGGCTTTAATAGCGACGACAACCAAGTACACCTAGTAACAGCTGCTGGCAACCTAGCCTTGCCCCGCACATCCAAAACCCAGTTGGCACGCCAACTGATCGACAACATTGCCCAATTGGACTTATAACCACATGTCTCAAACACCCCAACTTGAAGTAAATATCATGGATTCCCGCCTTGGCGGAGAGTGGCCATTACCGGCTTACGCCACTCCTGGCTCTGCTGGTATGGATTTGCGTGCCTGTATCGAAGCGCCGCTACAACTAGAACCAGGTGAAACCAAGCTATTACCAACGGGTATGGCTATACACATTGGCGACCCCAGCCTTTGCGCCATGCTATTGCCACGCTCGGGCCTAGGCCACAAGCACGGTATTGTATTGGGCAACCTTGTTGGCCTAATTGACTCCGACTACCAAGGCCAGTTGATGGTGTCTTGTTGGAACCGCGGCAATACTGGATTTACCGTGGAACCCGGCGAACGCATTGCGCAGATGGTACTAGTACCCGTAGTACAGGCACAACTCAACATCGTTGACGAATTTGACACTAGCGAACGTGGCACCGGTGGCTTTGGCCACTCCGGGCGCCAATAAGAGGATTTATAACATGGACAGTTATCGTTACCCACGCCCGGCGCAAGTGCCGGCAGAAATATTTCGTGCCTATGACGTACGCGGTATCGTTGATGAGCAACTCGACGCAGCTATGCTATATCATTTGGGCCTAGCCGTAGGCACACAAATTCGCCGCCTTGGTGATGACCGTGCTGCCGTTGGTGCTGACGGCCGCCTTTCCAGCCCACGTTTAAGCCAAGCGCTAATGGAAGGCCTAGCCGATGCTGGCTGCCGTGTTATTCACGTTGGCGCAGTGCCAACACCGGTACTCTATTTTGCGGTAAAGACCCTAGACACCAACTCTGGCATCATGCTCACCGGTAGCCATAACCCGAGTAACTACAACGGTGCCAAAATCGTCGTAGCGGGCAAGACATTAGCCAACGATGACATCACGGCTTTGTACAACCTAATCGTTGCCGAGGACTACGAACGCGGCACCGGCCAAATCAGCGCCCAAAGTGTTGATACGGACTACCAACAAGTGATTGTTGAAGATCTACACATCAAAAAGCCTTTGAAAGTAGTATTGGATGCCGGCAATGGTATTGCCGGCGCTATTGCCCCCCAGCTATTTCGCGCCCTCGGCTGCGACGTAGTGGAGCTCTATTGCGAAGTGGATGGCACCTTTCCCAATCACCACCCGGACCCAGGTAAGCCCGCTAACCTAGTAGACCTAAAAGCCGCTGTGGCCGAACACAAGGCCGACCTAGGCCTAGCCTTCGATGGCGACGGCGACCGTGTTGGCGTGATTACGCCAGGGCTAAATATGGTCTACCCAGACAAGCTACTGATGCTATTTGCCGAAGACGTACTAAGCCGCAACCCTGACGCACAGATCATCTATGATGTGAAGTGTACGCGCTTGTTGCAGCCACTAATCGAAGAACTCGGCGGTGTTGCCACCATGTGGAAAACCGGCCACTCCCTCATCAAGAGCAAAATGCAAGAAAGCGGCGCCCTATTGGCCGGTGAAATGAGCGGACACGTGTTCTTTAAGGAACGTTGGTACGGTTTTGACGATGGCATCTATAGCGCCGCGCGCCTATGTGAAATTGTGGCGGCTAGTGAACTGGATGCCGATGCGCTGTTTGCCCGTTTCCCAGAAGACAAAAGCACCCCTGAAATCAACATTGCTGTGTCCGAAAGTGACAAGTTTGATATTGTCGAACGTCTACAAAACTGGCCCTATGAAGACGGCCAGGTATCCACCATTGATGGCTTACGAGTGGATTATGCCGACGGTTGGGGCCTAGTGCGCGCCTCCAACACCACGCCATTATTAGTATTACGCTTTGAAGGCGAAAACGATGCTGCTCTTGAGCGCATTCGCAGTCAATTCCAACAACATTTACACACGGTTGATAGCAACCTAACTATTCCGGAATAAACCATGTCATTAGATAGAGAAGCCGCCACCAATGTGGCCCAGGTATTGAGCGAAGCTCTGCCTTATATCCAGCGTTATATCGGCAAGACCATCGTCGTTAAATACGGCGGCAACGCCATGATAGATGAAGACCTAAAGCAAAGCTTTGCCCGCGACATAGTCATGATGAAGCTAATTGGCATGAACCCTGTAGTGGTACACGGTGGCGGCCCACAAATTGGTAACCTGCTAAGCCGTCTAAACATCGAATCCCACTTTGTTAACGGCATGCGTGTCACTGACACCCAAACCATGGACGTGGTAGAAATGGTATTGGGCGGTTCGGTTAACAAAGAAATTGTTAACCTGATCAATCAAAACGGTGGCAAGGCCATTGGCCTGACGGGCAAAGATGGCAAGCTAATCCAAGCCAAAAAGCTAAAAGTGACCCATAAGAGCCCAGAGATGGAAGCCTCTGAAATCATCGATATTGGCCACGTAGGCGAAGTAGAAAGCGTTAATGTTGATGTCATCGATATGCTTTGCAATAGCGATTTTATTCCTGTTATTGCCCCTGTAGGTGTAGACGATAAAGGCCACGCATACAACATTAACGCTGACTTGGTGGCGGGCAAGGTCGCTGAAGTATTGCAAGCTGAAAAGCTCATGTTATTGACCAACATTTCTGGGCTTTTAGATAAACAAGGTAACCTTCTTACCGGCTTGTCTACACAACAAGTAGACGACTTAATAGCCGATGGCACTATTCATGGCGGCATGTTGCCTAAGATTGGTTGTGCCTTAAGTGCCGTGAAAGCAGGTGTTAAACGTGCCCACATTATCGATGGCCGCGTTGCTCATGCGACCTTGCTAGAACTGCTTACCGATACCGGTGTTGGTACTCTTATCACCAACCCCTAAGATTGCCCACTAAGAGCCTGCAGGATAATAAAAAACCATGACTGAAGCTAAAATATCGCGCCGCGAACAGATCCTACAAACCCTTATGCAAATGCTGCAAGAGCAGGCGTTAAGCCGCATCACCACAGCTGCCTTAGCGCGTGAAGTAGGTGTATCGGAAGCGGCCCTGTATCGCCACTTTGCTAGCAAAGCCAAAATGTTTGAAGGTTTGATCGATTTTATCGAAGACACCCTGTTCACCCGTACCAAACTTATTCAGCAACAAGAACTACCCGCCCTGGCCCAATGCCAGCAGATGCTAACGCTCTTGTTAACCTTAGTAGAACGCAACCCCGGCCTGTGCCGCCTCTTAACGGGGGAAGCTTTATTGGGCGAGAAAGAACGCTTGGGCAGCCGTATTAATCAGCTGTTTGATAAGTTAGAAACGCAATTGAAGCAAGTTTTACGAGAAGCAGAAATGCGTGAGGGGCTGCGTACCAGCGACACGCCTAGCACCTGCGCTAACTTACTCATGGCCACGGCCGAGGGCCGCATCCGCCAGTTTAGCCGCAGTGGTTTTCGCAACAAGCCTACAACTGCGTGGGATGACCAGTGGCAGTTGCTTAGCGCCCAACTAATGCAGGGTTAACCCCAAACTGGGGGCTGGCTCTTCTTTAGTCGCGTAGCGTCTAAAAAGTGCCTGTCCCTTAACTTTGTCTGTCCCTTAACCTCTAAATAACCTACCCACTAAAAGCAAATTAAACCCCGTAAGCTTCTCGGTAGGCTAACATCGCGTCAATTTCAGCTTCCATACCACCTTGCTCCTGCAAATACTCCAGCAAGTCATTAAAGCTAACAATGCTCACCACCTGCATCTTGTAATCACGTTCCACTTCTTGAATAGCAGACAGCTCGCCCTTGCCTTTTTCCATGCGATTTACCGCGATCAAGGTACCAGCTGGATTAGCACCAGAATCAGCAATCAAGGTCATCACTTCACGAATAGCGGTGCCGGCCGTAATCACATCGTCGATGATCACAACGTCACCTTTAAGCTCAGCACCTACTAGGTTGCCGCCCTCGCCATGGGTCTTGGCTTCTTTGCGGTTAAACACATAAGGCACGTCTCGCTGGTGGTGCTCGTACAGGGCAACAGCGGTAGTGGTGGCTAACGGAATGCCCTTGTAGGCAGGGCCAAGCAAGACATCACACTGTAGGCCAGAGTCTTGCAGTGCTTGGGCATAGTAACGGCCTAATTTGGCCAGCGCTTCGCCAGTATTAAACAAGCCTGCGTTGAAGAAGTACGGGCTAATACGGCCACTTTTCAGGGTAAATTCACCAAATTTTAAAACGCCACGTGCCAAAGCAAACTGGATAAATTCCCGTTGATAATTCTGCATAATGCCCCCACTTATAGATGTACTGAAAATCGGCGCTCATTATACACCAAGACCAAGCTGCATAAGCCAAAAAATTTAGTCTAAAACTGGAGATAAAACCACTCCAATCTGGGCCTCACTAACGCAGCATGCTATAATTTATGGAAATAATAATGACACCACTATGCATGCTCGATGGCATGGATAACCATTCACATCGCGTGAGCGACCAAAAGATTTTACCAAAATGCGAATCATTACATTAAATGTTGAAGGCCTACGACAAGCGGCCGAACGCGGTTTCTTCCACTGGATGGAACAGCAAGATGCAGACGTTGTATGTCTGCAAGACCTACGTGAAAAAGACTACCAGTTGGATGAACCTCAGTTCCGTCCGGATGGCTGGCACGCTTACTTTTTTGATGCTTTTGAAGATGGCTACAGTGGCACCGCTCTTTACTGTCGCCACCAACCTAAAGCCATCATGACGGGCATGGGCTTCCCTGGTTGCGATTTTGAAGGCCGCTTTATCCAAGCTGACTTCGAAAAAATCAGTGTCGCCTCCATGTACGTACCGACAGGCCTAGGCAGCGAAGAAAAGCAGGACGCCAAAAACGAATTTATGGACCAGTTTAATGCTCACCTACGCAAAACCTTGCGTAAGCGTCGTGAGTTTATTTTCTGTGGCACGATTAATACGGCCCATAAGCCTGCTGACTTGTCCGGCTGGTACGTAAACCAAAAGAACTCCGGGTTCTTGCCCGAAGAGCGTGAAGTATTAGACGAAATTTTCTATCAATTAGATTATTGCGATGCCTTCCGTCAAGTAAACCAAAGCGAACGTCAGTTTACCTGGTGGCCCGATTACAACCGTGCCTATAAGCTAAACGAAGGCGCACGCTTGGACTACCAGATCACCACTCCAGGCCTACGTCGTTTTGTACGCAACGCTGGCATCTATCGTGAAGAGCGTTTTAGCAACCACGCCCCGCTCATCATTGATTACAGCTGCGACCTGTAACAATAAAAAAGGGGGTCAGAGTCACTTTAACTACAAGTTACTCTGACCCCCCTTTTTTTAAAAGAGATTGCTTTGGGTACGCAATGACGAAGGGTTAAGTATTAACCTTGCAAAGCCGCCGTTTGCATGGCACACAAATCAACAATACCTTTACGTGCCAAAACTAACATAGCGTCCATCTGTTCTTGCGTATAAGGCGCACCCTCAGCAGTACCTTGCACTTCTATAAAGCCACCGTCGCTCGTCATTACCACATTCATATCGGTTTCGGCCTTAGAATCTTCAGCATAATCCAAATCCAAAACTGGCTCGTCTTTATAAACTCCGACAGAAATTGCCGCAATTTGACGCTTTAACGGATTGCCTTTCATGGCGCCGTTTTTGTCTTTCTTTAGCTCATTGATGGCATCCACCATGGCCACATAAGCACCGGTGATAGAAGCCGTACGTGTACCACCATCAGCCTGAATCACATCGCAATCCAAAGTAATGGTGTTTTCACCCAACTTGTTTAAATCCAAAGCAGCACGCAAAGAGCGACCGATTAAACGTTGAATTTCCAAGGTTCGACCACCCTGCTTTCCACGGGAGGCTTCACGACCCATACGCGAACCGGTAGAACGTGGCAACATGCCGTATTCGGCAGTTAACCAGCCACTACCTGAACCGCGCAAGAAACGCGGCACACCACGTTCGACACTTGCTGTACACAACACCTTAGTGTTGCCAAATTCAACTAATACAGAGCCTTCGGCATGCATAGTGTAGTTACGCGTGATGGTAACCTGGCGTAGCTGATCCGTGGCACGGCCACTTGGGCGTTTGAAATCTAGCTTGAGGTTTTTCAGCTGGTCGGAAAGAGGGCTTGTCATAATTTACCTTAATGCAATTGATGCGTTACAAAAACTGTCTTGATGACGCCAATAAGGATAGAATGGCGCCAGAAAGAGCCTATTTTAATCGAGTTGGACCAAGAATGACACGTAGCATGACCGCTTTTGCTCGCCAAGAGCAAGTACTGGACAGCGGAACCCTAAGTTGGGAAATCCGTTCCGTTAACCAGCGCTATCTAGACCCGCACCTGCGCCTGCCAGACCAGTTCCGTGCCCTCGAGCCCAAACTACGCGACCAGTTACGTAATGGCCTAACCCGCGGCAAGGTAGAGTGCCATCTGCGCTGGCACCCAGCCAAGCAAGACAGCCAACTACAGGTTAACGAAGCCTTAGTACAACAACTTAACGCTGCTGCCGAGCAAGTCAACGCCATCGTTGGCCCAACCAAGCAATATAGCGCTCTAGAAATTTTGCAATGGCCCGGCGTACTGGCCGAACAAAGCCTAGACCTAGGTGAACTGCAAAAGTCAGCCCTAAGCCTATTTAAATCCAGCTTAAAAGAACTAGTCGAACACCGCGAACGCGAAGGCCAGGCCCTAAAGGAACTAGTAGAACAGCGCCTGAGCGCTATTCTAGACATAGTAGCCGAAGTTCAAGAACAACTACCTAGTATCCTCGCCAACCAACGCCAAGGCCTACACGACAAGCTAACAGAGCTGAGCGCAGACCTAGACCCACAACGCCTAGAACAAGAAATGGTGATCCTCGCCAACAAGGCCGATGTAGCTGAAGAACTAGACCGCCTCATTACCCATGTTAAGGAAGTACGCCGCACCCTAGAGCAAAAACAAGCCATCGGTCGCCGCTTAGACTTCTTGATGCAAGAGCTAAACCGCGAAGCCAATACCTTGTCATCCAAGTCTATCGTAGCGGAAACCACACTCAATGCCGTGGAATTAAAAGTGTTGATTGAACAGATGCGTGAGCAGATTCAAAATATTGAGTAGATTTCACCCCCGCCCAAGAATACCTAAGCGGCCCTGTTAGTTTTGTAACAATACAGGGCTTTGTTGCTCTTCCACTTCCAAATAGGTTTGCAGATATCCGTTGAAACATAACCCTTAAGCGGCGGCAATTAGGGGGATTTCATGTCTATGGCATCGACACACAGGCCGCACGTGTCGATAAAATGCGATAAAATCACCATATAAAATTGATATGTCGACCTCAACGATATAAACTGCCTCTATAGATTACTTGTGTCGTTATTATGCGGAAATATAAACATGACCTGGAAAGCTGAGCAGCCCTACAACCAATTACCCACGTTACCGCCAAATCAACATGTATTGGAAACTAGAGCTGTGCTAAAGGCCTGTATTTCGGCTCGTGCCGCTGTGGCAGAACTAAAAAAGGCTGGTGAGCTCATTCCAAATCAAAGCATGCTTATCAACCTACTACCTTTACTTGAAGCAAAAGACAGCTCACAAATCGAAAACATTGTCACCACCACCGACAAGCTATTTCAATATGCCCAAGAAAATAAAGGTGCCGATCTTGCGACCAAAGAAGCGTTACGCTATAGGACTGCATTACATCAGGGATACATAAAACTTGAAAAAAGGCCCCTGTGCACGGCCACTGCCATTGATGTTTGCAGTACGTTAAAACACGCTGAAATGGGTATCCGTAAAGTACCAGGTACTTTTATAGGCAACCAAGCGACCAGTGAAATCATCTATACGCCTCCAGTGGGAGAAGACGTTATTCGCGATTTGTTAACCAACTGGGAAGGATTTCTGCATGAAGAAGATGACCTAGACCCGCTTATTAAAATGGCCGTCAGTCATTACCAGTTTGAAGCCATCCACCCTTTCTATGACGGGAATGGCCGCACAGGCCGTATCCTAAATGTTTTATATCTTATTGAGTGCGGACTTCTAACGCTGCCCATTTTGTATTTGAGTCGTTTCGTCGTTCATCACAAACAAGATTATTACCGCCTATTGAATCAAGTAACCAAACAGCAGAACTGGGAAGAATGGCTATTATTTATGCTCAACGGTGTTGCGCAAACAGCAACCTGGACCTGTGAAAAAATTACAGCGATCAGATTGCTCATGGCAAATACAACGAATTTTATAAAGACACAACTGCCAAAAATTTATAGCCATGAACTTGTTCAAATAATCTTTGAGCAGCCATATTGCCGTATCAGCAATCTGGTTGAACGAGATATTGCCAAACGACAAACCGCTTCTATCTATTTAAAACAGTTGGCCGACATTGGCGTTCTACAAGAAATCAACTCTGGCAAGGAGAAGCTATTCATGCACCCTCGTTTGATGAAGTTAATGACCCAAGATAGCAACCATATCAGTGCTTTCTAAATCGCAATCAATACCGTGGAATCAAAAGTGTTGATTAAGCAGATTCAAAACGTAGAATAGTTTTTACCTCTCCAGTAATGCCCTAAGTGCCCTGATATTTTCTTGTAAATACAGGGCTTCTAATTAATCGCTTCACATCAGCTTACAAATGTAGGACTACCCCATATCAAATGGATTTTTTGGTCTTGCACTATTTAGTAGCTCAGACGCGATGGCATTGACCTCACCCTGAACATACACCCAATACTCTGGGTTATCGAGGGTTCTTTCTTTAATTTTCTGAGGGATAAAGCGGCTCATTTCCATATTGAAGTCATTACGTACTTCATCTTCCGACATTAGCTTGGCTAACTGATCAGACAGTGCCTGTCGAAAGTCTTGCGTTTGCTTCTGTCTGGCGGTGAGTTTCTTTTCAAGCAATGTCTTAGATAAATCAATGCCGCGTTGCTTGATCCAAACAATATCCCAGATATCACGAGGTTTGATACGTCTTGCCCGATACGCTAACGCAATCAGCTTATCGGCCAGTATTTCTTGTAGAGATTGTACTGGGACTAAAATTCCTTCCGTCGGCACAACAATATCGTACTGATTGATTAGTGGGCGTTTTTCAATATCGAATGACGGAATAGCACAGACGTCAATATGCATTTTTTGCCGTGGTAGATCAGCACGATTGGCTTCTTTGACGATACTAATTTTCCAAGAAACGGTCTCCCCTTGCTGCTCGCCAGAGGGTTTATTTACCCAAACTTCGGTTTCATATTTTTTCTGAATATAGGTTTGGATTTCGGACTCCAGCCCCTCAAACGCTGAGGGTTTGAAATCATGACCACCATTGAAATCAAGATCTTCTGATAGCCTACTGCTGTTGTAACACATACGTAATGAGGTGCCACCGATAAAGGTTAATTGCTGCATGACGCCTTGTTTGATCAGCACATCTATAATGTCATGATGCAATATCTCTTTTTCTATCACCGGGGTCACGGCTGCATAGCCAGGGTTCGACTGGACGATTTGGCGAATTTGTTGCTTCAGCATGCTTTACCTCCCATACACTTACCCATACTTAGCTCTCCAACATGTGTAGATTGCGCTGACAGTGCTTTAGGTCTGCCATCGCTTGTTGTTTGTGCGCGCGATACATTTTTATGTCGGGGTCATAGTACAAATTGGAGGCTATTTGCACCACTGGCTTTTTAGTGTGGGTAAATTCAATCTCGCCATAAGGCGTATCAAAAAAACCACTTCGACCTTTAGTCATCACCGTGACCCTACCTATCACGACTTGTGAAATAGCACCGGTATGACTAAGCTGACTTTCTAAGCTGATGTAGTTTAATACGCCACTGCGCAACTTTTTGATAATTTTATAAATGGCGGTCTCAGGCTCAGGTGGGGTAATTACACTTTCATAGATGCCTTTCACCGTTCGTCTTAATAGCCCCTTACTTACGCAATCTGCAAGGAACTTTCTAAAGGCTGGACCACAAGGCACACCCAGCATAAAAGCAAGCTCTGTGGCACTGTGAATGCCACCGCCGGCGTTCACAGATTTAGCTAATGCGCTTAATAGCTCATCAGATCTAGTCATAGGTCTACACTAAGCGATGATATAAGTAACTTAGTGTAGACCTGATTCTGAACGTAGGCAAGACAATAGTCTACAATCTGGTACCGTTCGAGTAATAATCTGTAGACTTTTTAAACCAGTAATACCTTCGATGTTCATCTTGTACTGTGGCCATGCCTCCTATTGAATTCTATTAGCCTTCAAATTCCCTGAAAACGCTGACACAACCAGTGCGCAAACTTTTGCTTGTGTTCAGGCATGTTTACCTGCTCGGCCGCCATTACATAAAAAGCAAAATCCGTGGTCAGTTGCTGTGGTAAAGGTTGTACTAGTATCCCTTGCTGCAGCAATTTGCCTGAGGTGACACTCCACCCCAGAGCCACCCCTTCACTTGCCATACAAGCTTGTAATACCAGTTGATAGTCACTCAAAATTAGTGATTCTGGTAACACGACATCTGCGCTACCAAAGTGGGCCAACCACTGCTCCCAACTCATACGGCGCCGGAACGGCTCACGATTGTGGATAATGGTGTGGTTTACCAAATCTGATAACTTATTCAAAGGTGGAGATGATGCGAGATATGTCGGACTGCAAATGGCATACAAGTTTTCATCGGCTATATGCCAACAGTTTTTACTCTGTAGATCTCTTGGCCCACGACGAATGCTAAAATCCACTTCACCACCAGGATCAATATTGCGATCGGTAGTGATAATCTGCACCTTCATTCCTGCAAATTTACGCTGATATTCGGCTATTAGGGGGAGCAGCCACTGAGCAGCGACGGATGTTGAGGCCGCCACCGTGATGGTATGTTGGTCTTGATAACACAAGGACTCCAGGGCTTGCTCCACCTGCTGCAAAGCAGGGTGCAAGGTAGCATACAGTTGCGAACCGGCTGCGGTGAGGCTCACGCCACGATTGCCTCGATTAAATAACAGTAACCCCATATGCTGTTCCATCGCCTTTATGGCATGGCTTACATTAGGTTGAGTCATGCGCAGCTCTTCGCTAGCAAGTCTGAAATTTAGGTATCTAGCAGCCGCTTCAAATACCAAGAGACTATTGGCCGAGGGAATGTACTTACTAAGTCTAGTCATAAATGCAGATAATATCAGGATGAAAATTGACTATCTACAGCGGGCTAGTGATCAAGGCTAAGATGGGCCCAATATTGTTGTAGAGTAAAGCCAGTAGCGTGCCTATGTTACCTGTTCAAAAAGAGCCAACTGATTCGGGCTGGTATGCCAGCGTCAAACACTTACGTAGTCCACAACTAGGCAACAAACACGCCTTACAGAAAGACATTGTCTGCGATTACCTAGTGGTAGGTGGTGGCTGGATGGGCCTACACTGCGCCAAGCGCCTTGCGGAACTAGCACCAGATGCCAGCATTGTACTGGTAGACGCTGGCAGCATTGGCAACGGCTCGGCCGGGCGCTGTGCTGGCTTTGCCATTGATTTGGCGCACAACCCTCGTAATAAACACTTTGCCGAAGATAAAAAGGCCAACAAAGAAGAATTTCATGTCAACATGGAAGGCATCAACTACCTGCAGCAATCAATATACGAGGGCGTGAAGTGCGACTGGGATTTGAGCGGGAAATATCATAGTGCCGCCACGCAACGTGGTTACCAGTGCTTACATACCATGTCCGCGGCCCTTGATTCATTAGGCAAGGAACACCGCTGGTTGGATGCCGATGAGATACAACATATAACTGGCAGCAAGCATTACTTTGCGGCAGTACACACACCAGGTACCGTACTGTTACAGCCGGCTAAATATTTGCTTAACTTAACCAACCAATTACCCGATAACGTGCAGGTTTATGAAGACACACCCGTCACCAACATTGTCTATGGGTCGCCAAACCATCAAGGCCAAACGCCCTCTGGGCAGATCACCTGCAAACAGATTTTATTATGTAATGCCGCCTACCTTACGGAGTGTGGTTTTTTTGCCAATACCGCCATTCCGGTTTATACCTACGCCTCCATGACCCGCACCCTTACGGATGCCGAACTTAAGCAAGTGGGTGCCGCCGGCCCTTATGGGGTGATACCCGCAGAAAGCTTTGGCACCACTATGCGCCTTAGCCATGACAAACGCCTGTTTTTACGCAATGTTTATTCCTATGCACGCGGCTATCGCTCTACTTTAGATGATGTCGGTTACGCCCGTAACAAACACCTTATCGCCCTGCAACGTCGTTACCCAGAACTGGCTCATCTTGGCTATGAACATAGCTGGGGCGGTTTACTGGTGATGGCCCATAATGGTGGTATGGTATTTGGCGAATTACAAGACCGCGTGTTTGGCAGTGCCTTTTGCAACGGCACTGGCGTTGCCCGCGGTACGGCCTTTGGCAAGGCCTTAGCCGAGCTGGCTTTGGGACAGTCGTCTTACACTATTGATATTTTAAAGTCCCGCCCGCAACCCAATCGTGGCTACCCTAGCTGGCTCACAGAAATTGGTGTTCGTGCCACCACTCGTTACCGATTTATGCGCGCCGGTCGAGAAACCTAATAACTAAAACCGAATAACAAGTTGACCAGCTTTGGAGAAATACATGAGCAATCTAGCCGGCATTAACCTAGCCATGCAAACCCCTTTTCAGGCCGATGGTGGTATCGACTTAAAGCGCTGGCGCGAGCTTATTGACCTCTATATTGATGCGGGTATGCATGGCCTCGTGCTTGGCTCTGGCACCGGCCAGCACCCCTACCTAACAGCCGAGGAGTGCCGCCAGCTCTATGTCACAGGCATGGCTCACATAGACGGTCGTTGCAACGTCATATGTCAGACTTCGGCTCTCAACATGGATGATTTAAGCAAGCGCTGCAAAGAAGCCGAAGACTTGGGTGCGCAAGCCTTGATGATTTTACCACCCTATATTGAAGGCCCTACTGACGACGATGGTATCTTGGCGTTCTATGAGGCCATTGATGGCCAAATCAACACCGACATTGTGGGCTATAACATCCCCCAAGCGACAGGCTTGAGCGTCTCCCCTCAGTTACTTAGTCGCCTAGCTGAGCTGCCTAATTTCAACTATATCAAAGATTCTTCTGGGGACATGAATGTACATCAGGATTACCTCCAAGTCCCTGATATCAAGGTGCTGAACGGTGCCGATCCGATTGCCATTTTTTCCTTTATGGCAGGCAGTTTTGGTGCCATATGGGGCTGTGCCAACTATATGCCCGCCGAATGCGTGAAAATCTGGCAACTGGTCAATGGCGGCGACCACGCCGCGGCCCTAGCCCTGTGGCAAAAAATGATTCCGTCCATTATTTGGCTATGGAGCAATGATTATATTGCTGCCATTAAATCTGCGGGGCGCATGCGGGGCTTTGCTGGTGGTGGCGTACGCGCACCTTTACGCCCTATTAGCCAAGCCGATGAGCAAGCCTTGGCTGTAGCCCTAAACCACTTGGACAACTGAACCTAATGCACAAGCAACGCAAAGGTCGTGCTCAAAAGCGCCTAGAAGCCAGCCAACAAAAGCAGCCTCGCTTAGGTACCATACGTTATGGTATCAAGCCCGTTGAAATTATTAGTGCTGATCAGCTGGAACAGATTCATCGGCGCTCCTTGCAGCTGCTAGAAGAGTTAGGTATTGAATTTCGTGATAATGTGGCGCTACAACAGTGGCGTGACGCTGGCGCTGAAGTGAACGCTAGTCGCGTACGTCTTCCCGCAGAGCTAGTCGAATCCTTGTTGGCCCATTTGCCGGAGCGTTTTACCCTCACTGGCCGTGGTGCAGACACCCGCTTTGAACTAGGCGTAGACACTTTGGCGTTTTGCCCCGCTCAAGGCGCACCCAACATTCGTGATGAAAACGGCATTAGGCGTTTTTCTAGGCAAGCTGATTTACGCAAGCTCAACCGCATTACGCAAATGAGCCCAGGCTTCCATATGGCCACAGGCTTTGCCTGCGAACCGACGGATATTGCAGTGCCTTGGCGCCACCTGCACATTAACTACAGTAACCTAGTGGATACTGATCTGGCGTATTTTGGCCTCACTACCGGCCAACAACGTGCAGAAGATTCCATTGCTATGGCAAGACTTGTTTATGGCCAAGAATTTATGCGCAACAATGCCGTCATGGTGGGTCAAATTTCTGGCAACTCACCCCTAGTTTGGGACGCCACCATGCTAGAGGGTTTGCGTGTTTATGCGCAAGCCAATCAAGTTGTACTCTTGTCCCCCTTTGTACTTGCTGCGGCCAATACGCCCGCCCACGTGATCGCTACCATCGTGCAAGTAAACGCCGAAGCCTTGGCAGGTTTGGCCTACGCACAGTTGGTAAAGCCAGGCACCAAGTGTATTTACGGTCAGTATTCCGTATCTGTGTCCATGCAAACGGGGGCACCCATGTCCGGTATGCCCGAAGTCAGCCTGCTTAACGGCATTATTGGC
>DPHB01000054.1:43504-70732 GCA_003521845.1 Oceanospirillaceae bacterium
ACGGCATTATTGGCCAGCTAGCGCGCCGCTATCGCCTACCTTGGCGCACCACAGCATCCCAAGCCTCCGCGAAAACCTTCGACGCGCAGTCCGGCTATGAATCCGCCACTTCTTATATGGCCGCGGTCACCGCCAACGCCAATTTCATGTTACATGCGGGCGGTTGGGATGAAGCTGGCATGGTGCATTGTATTAATAAACTAGTGGTAGACGCCGAACAAAACCTCATGTTGGCAAGGTACGCACAAGGGGTTAGCTTTGATCTATTGGAAGAAGCCATGGAAGCCGTACATAGGGTCGGCCCCGGCAGCCATTACCTTGGCGATCCGTTTACCTTAAAGCATTTCCGCGATGCTTTTTTTGCCCCAGAACTACTCAACTACGAAGCTTACGAACATTGGCAATTAAGCGGTAGCAAAGATCTCAAGCAACGCGCCGCGGATAAGGTCAACAAACTATTAGCAGACTACCAACAACCCCATTTAGATGCAGCTATCAATGAGGCCCTACTTGGCTATATCGCCAAACGTGAAGAGCAAATATCCCCGCGTTTGGCTTAATTCACTAATTTATTCTATTACTTACTTGCGATTTGGACTAGTCCTCAGTCTGGCCAAAGCGGCCAGCTCCAACTACATTGTTCTTAACCTGGCCAGGCGGTTTTGACTGTGCCCCATAAGGATTAGCAAAATCTCCAGCTTCATTAGCTGCATAAGGTTCTTCGGCCAGACCTTGAGCAAAGCGGTACAAGGCATCCTGCAAAAAGCGTTCAACCGGTAAAAAACTGTCTAAGCTTGCGGCTTGCCCCTTGGCGGCGGTAGGATCACCGGCGTTGAGATATTGGGCCATTGCTTCCGAACGACCTGCACTCAGATAGGACTCACCTGCCTCCACCAGCATATTCATGACGCTACATTCAGCATCCACTATGTGACTATGTACACTCATATCGCAGTTTTGATACCAGTCAAAATCCCGTTTGTGGCTCATAAATTGCTGGAATAGTTGATTCACTTGATCGCGCCTTAAACGCCCAGAAGCAACCGCAAAGCGCGTCATGTCTTCCAACCAGCGCGCAATAAAATCGGTTTCTAAGGTATATAAAGACGGCCTTGATTGATAGGGGATAAGTATGGAATAGCGGCTGTAGGCTTCTACCATAATCACCGTATAACGCTCATCGGCGGCGGGGTGCTCCATAACACTGCACTGCCAACTACTTTGCTGCCCGTCGCTCACCAGGGGCACTGTGCCAATGGTGGCGGTCTGTGTCTGATCACCCTGTACTATAGACGCTGTCATAACAGGCAACGCCTGAGGCTCTGCCAACCAGCGCGCCATGACTTTATTTACACTAAATATTATCTGCATTGTGCTTCCCAATCCTTTGCTTGCAGCTATGCTAGCAATCTACCACGTCAGCCAACAAATCACACTAGTTTGCTTTTACCAACCTTTCACTATATTAAAATATATTGCGTATTGTAATTGTTCAGGCAGCGCATATATTGGAACCTAGCTAGGCACTATTTTGAGCACTACACCCAATGCGCCAATCCAAGACTAACACCAACGCTGAAAGCAACTACCCACAAAGGGTTGAGACGCAACCATTGCAATAAGCTAAAGCCGAGTAAGGCTATTAGCCAATCACTCCATTGCCCTAGCGCGCTGGTAGCAATAGGATCGTACAAGGTCGCTGCCAACAAGCCCACTACCGCAGCATTAACGCCGGCCACTAAACGGCCAGCCCATGCCTGTTCGGTCAGCTGGTGCCAATAGGGCAACACGCCGCCTAACAACAGAAAACCTGGTAAAAATATCATGGCTACAGCCAAGAGCGCATAAGTTACCCCACCCTGCACATAACCTAAAAATGCCGCCAAGCTAAACATCGGCCCAGGTACCGCTTGAGCGGCCCCGTAACCCGCCATAAATTCGGCTTCGGTCACTAAACCCGGCGTAACGACGGCTTCATCCAACAATGGCAAAACCACATGGCCGCCACCAAATACCAAGGCACCAGAACGGTAATAGCTAGCCACAAGCGCTTGCCATTCTGTGTTGCTTGTCAGTACCAAGGCGGCTATTAAAAACACCACAAATAGGGCCAACAAGAGCTTAGCAGTCCGCCTAACAACAGGCACATGCAAAGGGCTGCTAGCCGTAGCTGGTATATGTGCTAGCCATAACATGCCTAACAAGGCACCGAGCAAAATCACCGCCATCTGCCCCATACTGCCCACCGTTAGTAGCATAATGATCATCCCTAACACGGCAATTGCCCGGCGTTGTATATCAGGTAACAAGCCCTTGGCCATGCCGAATACGCCATGGGCAACAACCGCCACGGCCACCAGTTTTAAACCGTGAATAATGGGGCCAGACCAGCCCGCATCAATAGACGGCAATAAGGCCGCCAACATCATCAGCAGTAACACTGAAGGGGTAGTAAAAGCTAAGAAAGCGGCCATCGCACCAAGCCAACCGGCGCAGTGTAAGCCAATGGCAAAGCCTAGTTGGCTGCTAGCAGGCCCAGGTAAAAACTGACTCACTGCCAATAACTGAGCAAACTGACTATCATCCAACCAAGCGCGGCGCTGCACAAAGGCTGTGCGAAAATAACCAACATGGGCGGCGGGGCCACCAAACGACGTCAGGCCTAACTGTAAGAAGGCCCAAAATACCTGCTGGGCGCTGGCTTTATGTTGCGGATCCATAGGCCTCATTGCCTGACAAGTTAAAAAGTTGCGTTATAGCTCTTGTTGCACCTGGTCGAGAATCGTCCAAATACGATCTAGCCATTGTTCATGTTCAGGCTTCATAAGGCTAGAACGCATACAAACGGTCATGTCTGAGTTTATTTCCACTTCTGGGTAGGCCTTTTTAACTAGCTCAGATGGAAAGCTAAAGGTCGCTAGGTGCAATTCTTTGGCTTCGGCCATTTCAAATGTGCGCTGAGACAAGGTGGAGATAGCGCTGGTGGTGGTCGCCTTGGGTGCCCAGATAACAATATCTAGTTCGGGCTCAAGAGGCACAATAAAGCGAGTATCGGCTTGTAAACGCTGGTGTAAATCCAAGGCCGCATTGCGGCAACTTTCCAACCCCTGTGCAAACTCTCCACCAATCTCCAAAGGCAATACCTCCATAGTTGCCCACAAGGCTACAGCTGCGGCACCAGCCCGGGAACATTCTAAGGAAATTTCGCCCAAGTGCAGCTCGTCAGAGCTAAAGTAGGTATAAGGTGAGTCATGCTTGTAAAAGCGCCCTACCTGAGGGTCTTTAAACAGCACACAGCCACAACCGTAAGGCTGCAAACCATGTTTGTGTGGGTCGACAACAATGGAATCCGCCAGCTGCATGGCGGCAAAGGCGGCACTAGCCTGGGCGGCAAGGTTTTGCGCCAACTTGTAGTAACCGCCGTAAGCGGCGTCAATGTGGATACGGAAGTCATACTGCTGTTGCAGTTCCAATACCTGTTGCAACGGGTCTACGGATCCCACACCCGTGGTACCTAGTGTGACCACCACGGTGCCCACCTCATGCTTACGCAATAATGCTTCTAGGTCACCCATATCCATACGTGCTTGGTCATCAACAGCCACCGCTTGATAAGGGATTTGCAGCACACCACAAATACGGCTATGGGTATAGTGAGCTTGCTTGGAAGCCACGATCATCTTGCCCGGATGAATTTGGTTGGCGACCCACAAGGCTTCCATATTAGCAAAGGTGCCACCACTACTCAGGTGGCCCAAATAATCATGCCAGCCAAACAGCTTGGCGATGCTGGCAACGGCCTCTTTTTCCATAGCAGAGCTGGCTTTACCACCATCCAAAGCGTGGTTATTCGGGTTAATCCACTGTGCTAGCTGGTAGGCCATGCGCGCGACTGGGTGAGGTGGCTTCAGCATCTGCCCGGCATACTGCGGGTGTGGATAAGGGTAGTTATCCCACATTTTCTCAGCCACTTGCAGCAATACCGCTTGCGCCTTGGCTTCGTCGTACTGCACCTTATGCTCGGGTAAATGAGCAAACCCTTCGGCTAGTTTATCTACCGCCTTATGCAAAATCTGTATGCTGTTGGTGTCAATCGTCATGGTGTAAAACTCCCGCACTGGTGTGGTACTGTGATAAGCAATACCGGTATTCTAAACACACAAACATTATCAAAGAAGTGATAATTTATCATAAACATTATGTGACGAATGCATAATGTTTATACCCCCTTGGCCGCCCAATTAGAGCTGTCGGCGCCTGTTGCATAAAGCGGTGAGAAGATAGAAGACTTGATGGTAGTGGCCAATAGCTCACGCAACCAGGTATGACCAGCATCCGCGTCATGCATTTCATGCCAAAAAAGAAAATAGTCATGCTGAGGCAAATTAGACAAAGGCAAAGCACATTGTTGCAGGTTATATTGCTGACAAGCATTGTAGGCAATATGCTCTGGCACCACCAAAAGATACTGAGTGCACTCCAAAACTTTAAAAGCGGCAGAGAAGAATGGTACCTGATAGGCTATACGCCTTTGGTGCCCTTGTGCGCACAACCACTGGTCAAAAAAACTGTCTTTATCACCACCAGCTGACAGGTGTACAAAGCTATAATCCAACATGCTTTGTACGCTTAATTTTGTTTCTACCACGGCCAGTAAAGGGTGTGCGCTAGACATTAGCAGAGTCGGCCGATCACTGCCTAAATGTACACCATGCAGGCGTTCTGGCAGCATCGGCAACATGGTCGTGGCCAGTTCAATTTGATTACTTGCCATGGTGTGTAAAGATGGTGACTGCCATTGATGGAATTCTATGTCCATTAACGGTGCCTGTTGCTGTAATAACGGCATAATTTCTGGAAAGATAAAATTCGCCACATAGTCCGTCGCGGCAAAACGAAAGCGGCGTTGACACTGGCTAGGATCAAACACCTCTGACTGGCGTAAGTCCTGAAATTGATTTACCAAAGTTTGCACCCGTGGCAGTAGCTGCTCGGCTTTGGGTGTTAACACATAGCCATTGCCTACACGCACCAGCAAGGGGTCGGCAAAATAATCTCGTAATTGGGCAAGTTGTCGACTTAAGGCCGACTGCGAAACGTGTAACACCAACGCGGCCCTACTCACATTACGTTCTTGTAAGAGCGCCAACAAAGAGCCTAGTAAATTTAAATTAAGTTGCTGCACAGGCCCACCCATCTTGCAAACATTACATAGCCAAGGATAAAGATTATGTCTATAGTGCATAACTAATCATGAGCAAGCAAGCTCAAGCCAAATATCGTCAGGACCTTCGATGAATATCTTTCTCTATCTAGTCGTAATTATGACCTGGGGGACCACATGGTTTGGCGTCACCTTGCAGGTAAATAGTGATGTACCTACGACCATTTCTGTGGCTTGGCGTTTCCTGCTAGCTGCAGGGCTATTGTTTGCTTGGGCCATGGTACGCGGTAAAAGCCTACGCTTCCCCCTAGCCTATCACCGCAATTGGTTGCTGATTGGCATATTTCTATTTTGCTTAAATTACATCACTGTTTACGAAGGTAATCATTACCTACCTTCGGGATTAGTCGCCCTAATATTCTCGACCATTACCATCTTTGTGATGTTCAATGGCGCCTTGTTATTTGGCAAACCCATCGTGGCTCGCACGCTACTGGGCAGTACCATTGGTGTGCTCGGCCTAGGAGTGGTGTTTTCCTCGGAGTTTAGCCGCCTTGATCTGAGCCATGGTCTGGCTTGGGATATGCCACTGCTGAAGGGCTTTATGTGGGTACTACTGGCTACCTTTATCGCCTCTATTGGCATGCTCACATCGGGCAAAATCCAAGCCCGAAACGTACCTTTATTACAAAGTAATGCCTATAGCATGTTGTACGGCGCACTAACGACCTTGATTCTGGCTTACGTTATGGGAGACAAGCTGGCCTTTGATACTAGCTGGTCTTATACTGGCTCCCTACTATTTTTAGCCTTTTCGGGCTCCGTTATTGGCTTTGGCGCCTACCTCAAGCTACTCAATAACATTGGCGCTGACAAGGCCGCCTATGCCAATGTTTTCACCCCCATCATCGCGCTCACCATTTCGGCCATGTTTGAAGGCTACGTTTGGACACTTATGAACCTACTAGGCCTGGCCCTCATCATTGCAGGTAATATTCTAGTAGTGTATAAAAAGTCTTGAGCTTTTGTGTTCCAGCCCACACTAGGCTAACTAGATAACTTCCAAACAGGCCCACCATGGCTCGTCCAGCACATATATTCGATCGCCTGTTGCACAGTTGGAGTAATCTGGTCATTGGCTACCCAAAGCGCGCGCTGGCCATGGTTATACTTTTCACCCTAGTTGCCGTTAGCCAAATATGGTTTATTCAATTTGATAGTAGCGTTGAAGGTTATCTCGAGCATGATGACCCTGCCATTGCGCAGTTGATTGCGGCACGTCAAGAATTTGGTCATGGTGAAATGATTCTTGTCACCATGCAGGCTGATGATCTGTTTGCCCCAGCGCAATTGCAAATTCTAAAAGATTTACATGAGCAATTAGAGCAGCAAGTGCCTTGGGTCGATACCGTTACCAGTTTAGTTAACGCCCGCGTTTTAAGTGCTGATGACGATAACTTGTATATCAATGATTTACTGGAGCCCTTCCCAGAAACCCAGACTGAACGTGAAGCCATGCGTAAAAAGGCGCTGGACAACCCGTTATATCGCAACCTACTTATTTCAGAAGATGGCCGTTTTACCACCATTGCTATCAAGCCATTAGCCTACCTAGTTGATACCAGCAACCTATCAGACGATAGTTTCGATAGTCTGGAGCTAGATACCGATTTCGATGCCGATATTGCCGTACAAGACCTTAGTTCTGATGACACATCGGCCATGGGGCAACGGGTCACTGAATCGCAACTCAACCAAATCAGTAACGCCGTGCAGCGCATTGTGAGCCAATACCAGGTGCCTGGACAGACCTTGTACATCGGCGGTATGCCGGTGATTACCGAAACCCTAGTCAACACCATGATTTGGGAAATGCTCACCTTTATGCCTATCGCCATTTTAACCATAGCTTTAATGATGGTGCTGCTCTTTAGACGCCGCCACGGTGTTATGTTGCCCATGCTGACCGTTGGCCTCACCTTGCTTACCACCGTTGGTATCATCTGCGCCCTGCGTGTGCCTATTCAAACTACGATGACTATTTTGCCGAGCTTTTTACTCACCGTGAGTGTCGGTGCAGCCGTGCACTTGTTATCGTTATTCTTTCGCGCCTATGACGCAGGCACGGACAAGGTACAAGCTCTACGTGAAGCCTTAATACATACGCGTACGCCAATCATCTTTACTAGTTTAACTACCGCCGTAGGCCTCTTGTCATTTGCTGGTTCGCCGATGGTGGCTCTCGCTAGGCTGGGCTTGTTTTCTGCCGTCGGCATTGGCGTCGCCTTGGTGTACCCCCTGACCCTAATTCCCGCCATTATTTGCTTACAAAATATCCCCCGCAAAGAACAGGCTATACCTAGCCCCAAGGTGACCGCCTTGGTCAATGGGGCCGTTACCTTAAGTACGCGCTACCCCATATGGATACTCTTGTTTAGCTTGTTGCTCACTGGGGCCGCCATGAGCAGCTTGCAGCATTTAAAATTCTCCCATAACCCCATGCAGTGGATGTCACCCAGTGCCGACATTAAACAGGCCGTACAAGCCATTGATAACAACATGGGCGGCAGCATCAGTGTCGACATCATTCTCAACACGGGTACGGATGATGGCTTATACCAACCGCAATTCTTGCGCCAGCTGGACCAGTTTAGCCTGTGGCTTAATAACTACCAGTCCGGCCCTGTCTATGTCGCCAAGGTAACGGGGCTGAATGACATCATTAAGGAAACCCACCAGGTATTAAACGGCGATGACGCTGCATTTTACCGTATCCCAGACCGTGCTGACGTGGTAGCAAACGAGTTGTTTTTACTACAGCAATCAGGGCCCGATGAGCTTGAGCCGATGGTGGATTCGGCTTTCCGTAGTACGCGCCTTACGGTCATTATGCCGTGGCTAGACACCTTGCACTACTTACCCTTTATTAAAGACATAAAAGGCCAGGCAGCCCAAACCTTCGGCAACACAACCAGTGTCACTATGACCGGTATGGTGCCGGTCATGGGCACCACCTTAAACCATGTGATTAGCACCACCGCCGAAAGCTACATTATTGCCTTTGCCCTCATCAGTATCATGTTGATCATACTACTGCGCAGCCTACGTTATGGTTTATTGGCCATGGCACCTAACTTAAGCCCTATTCTGATTACCATGGGCCTTATGTACCTGCTCCAAATCCCCTTAGATATGTTCACCATCTTGGTCGCATCCATCGCTATCGGCATTGCGGTGGACGATACCGTGCACTTTATGTACCACTGCAAACATAACTATCAGCGCTGTGGCGACATGCCCATGTCCATTCATGGTGCCTTAGATACCAGCGGCCGCGCTATGCTCACCACGTCAGCCATCCTCAGCTTGGGTTTTGCTATGCTCATGTGGTCAGAACTGATTAACTTATTTAATTTTGGCATGCTCATTGGCATTACCGTGGTGCTGGCATTGGTGGCCGATTTCCTGTTGGCACCAGCCCTCATGATGGTGTTTGGCCAGGACCGTATACGCGGTGGTCATAAGCGCCTATGGCAGCGCAAGCCCACTCAGCAGGGCTGACTTTAGCGCCCACCTTCAGTACAATAGCGCCTTAGATAACCAACCCCCCATACATCATGTCTGCAATCGGCAATCTGTTCATTATTTCTGCACCTTCTGGTGCTGGCAAAACTAGCTTGGTGAAAGCCCTGCTACAACGCGATCCTCAAATTTGTGTATCCGTATCTCATACCACCCGAGCGATGCGCCCAGGCGAAGTAGACGGTGGCGATTACAACTTTGTTGATCAGCAAACCTTTGCCAACTTAGTAACACAAGCACAAATGCTCGAACATGCCACGGTATTTGGCAATAGCTACGGCACCTCGCGAGCTTGGGTTGAAGACGCTATTGCCCAAGGCAAAGATGTGATTTTGGAAATAGACTGGCAAGGTCGCGACCAGGTGCTTAAACTGCTACCTAAAGCGGTTGCCATTACTATATTGCCACCATCCAAAGCGGCTTTGCAGGCGCGTCTATCTGGCCGCGGCACCGACTCGGATGAGGTCATTGCCCAGCGTATGGCAGAGGCAGAAAGTGAAATTCGGCAATATGACGCTAGTCATTACTTGCTAATAAATGATGACTTTGACTTGGCATTAGACGAATTAGCGGCTATTTTTGTCAGTGAACGCTCGCAAACCACCCGTCAAAGCATAAAACATGCTCAATTATTGGCTGATCTCTTGTCAAATGATGGCTAAATTTTGTACACTATCGCGTCCAAATTAGTCCGTATTGCTATTGCATGGTTTTAACCACCATTGACCCAGCATCGGCACCCAATTGAACTAACCAAATTTTAGGTAAATACCATGGCCCGCGTAACCGTAGAAGACTGTCTGGAAAACGTAGACAACCGTTTTGAACTAATCATGGTATCCACTAAACGTGCCCGCCAACTTGCCACAGGTGGCAAGGACGCACACGTTGAATGGGAAAATGACAAGCCAACTGTGGTTGCCCTACGTGAAATTGCTGAAGGTTTTGTTAATGCTAGCATCCTGGATGAACAGGAAGACCTGCAACAACAATTTGACGATGTACAAATTGACCCAGAACTACTAACCGAAACCACGGTAACAGCAACTGAAGCGACGGAAGAAGCACCACAGGCAAGCCCTGACGTCGACATGGAATAAGCGGCGCAAGCAACGCTTACCCTCTAAAAAAAGAGCAGGCCGGGAAATTTTCTCGCCCTGCTCTTTTTTTGCACACTTGATACCCATTTTCCGCTACTATTAGCTTATTAAACCCAGACGATGGTTAGCAAGGAAACTGACTATGCCCACTATCGACGCCTTTGCTAAGCGTCTTCCAGCTTACCTGAGTGATAACCAAATCCAACAGGTCCGCCGTGCCTACTATTATGCCGAGCAAGCTCATGACGGGCAGATGCGTAAAAGTGGCGAGCCCTATGTTACCCACCCCCTTGCCGTAGCGCAGATTTTATCTACCATGCATATGGACCATCAAAGCCTGATGGCAGCCATGCTGCATGATGTATTAGAAGATACAGAAGTCAGTAAACAGGCCATGCAAGGCCAGTTTGGCGATACCGTGGCCAACCTTGTCGATGGGGTCAGTAAGCTAACCCACTTGGAATTTAAAACTCGCGCCGAAAGTCAGGCCCATAACTTTCAAAAAATGGCCATTGCAATGGCCAAAGACATCCGCGTTATCATCATTAAACTAGCGGACCGCTTACATAACATGCGTACCATTGGTGCCATGCGTCCAGACAGCCGCCGCCGCATCGCTCGCGAAACCACCGACATCTATGCACCGATTGCCGGCCGCTTGGGCATGCATGACCTCAAGGTAGAATTAGAAGACCTCGCTTTTGCGGCCTATCACCCCATGCGTCACAAGTACATTGACCGTGCCGTAGAAGCGGCGCGTGGCGAACGCAAAGAACTCATGGATCAGGTGAGAGAATCTTTGCAGCATTGTTTAGAACAGGTGCAACTGCCTGGTGTTATTAGTGGTCGCCAGAAACACTTGGCCAGCATCTACTATAAAATGCAGGAAAAGAACAAACCGTTTCGCGAGATCATGGATGTCTTTGCCTTTCGTATCGTCACCGATAAGGTAGACACCTGCTATCGCATTTTGGGCGCTGTGCACCACCTTAATATGTACCGCCCAGTGCCAGGCCGCTTCAAAGACTATATTGCCATTCCCAAGTCCAACGGTTACCAGTCATTACACACCACCTTGTACCGTATTGGCTCGGGTGCCCATACGCCTATTGAGATTCAAATCCGTACCAAGGACATGGATGATATCGCCAATCATGGTGTGGCAGAGCACTGGTTCTATAAGAATGACAATTCTCGTGCGCAGGGCGCCCACAATCGCGCTCAACAATGGATTCAAGAGCTGCTGGAAATGCAAAAGCGCTCGGGCAATGCCATGGAATTTATCAACCATGTTAAGCACGACCTGTTTCCTGATGAAGTGTATGTATTTACCCCCAAGGGCACCGTATTATCCTTGCCCGCAGGGGCGACGCCTGTTGATTTTGCTTACGCAGTCCATACTGACGTTGGTAATAGCTGCATTTCTTGTAAGGTTAACCGCCGTCTTGCTCCCCTGAGCCATCCGTTAGAAAGTGGCGACACGGTGGAAATTGTGACCACCCCATCTGCCAAGCCCAATGTACACTGGCTCAGCTTTGTTGCTACCGCAAAGGCCAGTAGCAACATTCGCCATGCTTTAAAGAACCAAGCTGTGGATGATGCCGTGAAGTTAGGCCGTCGCCTACTCACGCAAGAGTTAAGCAGCCTCAAGCTACAGCTAGACGACCTAGACCAAGATCGCTTAGCAAAATACCTCACGCATAATAAACTTAGCGACCTGGACCAACTGCTAGCAAATATTGGCCAAGGCCGACAGCTGGCCTACCTGGTGGGCCACGCCTTGACCGCAAAGCATGCTGAAGAAGACAACCAAGAATCTCACATGGGCCCGATGCAAATACACGGCACCGAGGGTTTAATGGTCAAATATTCTAAGTGCTGCCGCCCTATTCCCGGTGATACCATCATAGGTCATGTTAACGCCGGCCATGGCATTGCCGTTCATCGTACCTTCTGTAACAACATCAAGGACATTGGTAAAGATAAGTCCAAGCTGATGCCTCTGGTGTGGGCAGACACCGGTGATTTGGAGTTTGATGTTAGTCTTGATATTGAAGTAACAGCTAGTCGCGGCATTATCGCCAGCATTGCCGCCAACGTATCCCAAGAAGATGCCAATATCGAGAAAATTGACGTTAATGAAAAAGATGTTCGCCTGTCTGAAGTGCACCTCAACCTAAGCGTCAACAACCGCGTGCACCTCGCCCAGATTATTAAATCCCTCAGAACCCTACCCGGCGTCATTCGATTAAGTCGCCGCTAAGTCTATGAGCAAGTCAACAGCTGACTCCAATACCAGCCCTACGCCGCCGGTCACTAGCCTCAGCGGTGTGGGCAAAGCCCTGGCCGAAAAGCTAAGTAAGCTTCATATCCATAGTTTACTAGACCTACTGTTGCACCTACCCTCGCGCTACGAAGACCGCACCCGTGTGGTACCCATTTTACAGTTACGCCCAGGCATGCACTGTTTAATTGAGGCTGAGGTCACCGGCAGCGCCCTACAAAGAGGGCGCCGCACCAGCTTGCAAGTGCATATAGAAGAAAATAGTGCCCGTCTCAATCTACGTTTTATGCACTTTCATGCCAGCCAAGCCAAGGCTTTTACCCGTGGTAAACGCATTCGTTGTTTTGGTGAAGTACGACCCGGGCCCCAAGGCTTGGAAATGGTGCATCCTGAGTACCGCTTGTTTGATGCCGAGCCGCCGCCTTTAGAAGACAAGCTAACGCCGGTCTACCCAACTACCGAAGGCATTAGCCCGACGCGCATGCGTCATCTAGTAGAATTGGCTTGGCAAGCTTATCAAGCGCACCCACAGTGGTTACCTGAACTATTACCTCGAGCACTCATCGCCGATTATAGCTTGCCAACCATTCACCTGGCGCTTGCACAGCTGCACTTTCCCAGTACCGATCAGCCATTTGACTTAAGTGAAGCCAGTACATCCCCCGCATATCAGCGCTTAATTTTGGAAGAGCTCCTAGCCCATCAACTATGCCTGCGCCAAGCTCGACAACAAGCTAGCTTGGCGCCGGCACCGTCTTTTGCCAGCGCCATAAATAAACCACAGGGTACGGCTAACAAACTCAAAGCCGAGTTACCATTTAGCTTAACCGGTGCACAAGAGCGTGTATGGCGAGAAATCCAAACCGACACCAAACAACGTAAACCCATGATTCGCATGGTCCAGGGCGATGTCGGGTCCGGCAAAACCATTGTCGCGGCATTGGCGGCCTGTGAGGCCGTGGATGCCGGCTATCAAGTGGTGATTTTGGCGCCTACGGAAATTTTGGCAGAACAGCATTTACACAACTTTCGGCAATGGCTTGAGCCAATGCAAATTACGGTTACTTGGCTCGCGGGCAAGCAAAAGGTAGCGCCTAGGCGCGCATCCCTTGCTGCCATTAGTTCAGGTGCAGCCAATGTGATCGTCGGTACCCATGCCGTATTCCAAGCAGCAGTTGAGTACCATCAACTGGGTTTGATCATCATCGATGAGCAACACCGCTTTGGCGTTGCCCAGCGCCAAGCACTACTCGGCAAGGCAGGGCCTGGCGTGTCGCCACATCAACTTATCATGAGCGCCACACCCATCCCCCGCACATTGGCCATGAGTGCCTACGGTGATCTCGACCACTCCATCATTGACGAGTTGCCACCCGGCCGTAAACCCATAAACACCGTTGTCATCAGTAACAACAAGCGCGACCAAGTGATCGACCGTATAGAAGGTGCCTGTGCGGCGGGGCAACAGGTATATTGGATATGCCCTCTTATAGAAGCCTCAGAAGAACTGCAGTGCGAGGCGGCCGAAGATACCGCTCTACAATTAACCCAAACACTCGCAAACTTGCGCGTTGGTTTGGTGCATGGCCGCTTGCCAACTAGCGAAAAGGCCAACATCATGGCGTCTTTTAAGGCCGTGCAGATAGATTTGCTAGTCGCCACCACGGTCATAGAGGTGGGTGTTGACGTGCCCAATGCTAACCTGATGATCATCGACAATGCCGAGCGCTTAGGCTTAGCGCAATTGCATCAGCTGCGTGGCCGTGTCGGTCGAGGTCAGGCCCATAGCCATTGCCTATTAATGTATCAATCCCCCCTCAGCCGCCTAGCCCAAGAACGCTTGAATATTTTGCGTGAATCTAACGATGGTTTTGTCATTGCCGAAAAAGACCTGCAATTACGTGGACCTGGTGAAGTGCTTGGTACCCGCCAAGCCGGCGCCATCAGTTTACGTATTGCGGATCTTTTAAGAGACGCCCACTTGCTACCTATCGTGCACGACTTGACCGAGCGCTACCTAGAGCGCGCTGATCTAAGCCAACAATTGGTGCAGCGCTGGGTGGGTAGTCGACAAGATTTTGTTAATGTTTAAGGCATTCTTTCGAGAAAAATCTATCAGCGAGTGAAATTTTTTATGCTCAAAGCAGCATAAATTAGGCTAATGTCGCATTTAATATATAAATAATGCATTTTTTAGTAGATATTTTTTCCTATAGGAAATATATTCCTAATCGTGGAATATTAGTGGTTTACATAAAAAGCACTTTTAACTATTATCGGAAGTTGGTATTGGTGCCTGCTACTTTTGGCGTAGGCATTACACCAAATATCCACATTAAAACAAAAATACTGTACAACAGACTCAAGCCCTAGGAGGCTTCTTATTATGAAACTAATCAACAAAGTATTCACAGGTTTGGCAATGACTGCCATGGCTGCTGGCGTTGCTCAAGCATCTACTCTAGATGACGTACGTGCTGCAGACGAAGTGCGCTGTGTTGTATCTACTGGTACAATCGGTTTCTCTTCAACTGACGCCAATGGCCGTTACGAAGGCTTCGACGTCGACTTCTGTCGTGCTGTTGCAGCTGCTGTACTAGGTGACGGCGACAAAGTTAAATTTGTTCCTGCATCTTCTGCCACACGTTTCACCGTTCTTTCTTCTGGTGAAGGCGACATCTTGTTCCGTAACACGACTGAAACTATGAGCCGTGATGCTGGTCTGAAAATGACTTTCTTGCCGGTAACTTATTATGATGGACAAGGCTTCTTGGCACCATCAGCACTAGGCGTCACTTCTGCTCTAGAGCTAGACGGCGCTTCTGTATGTATCCAAACGGGTACTACTACTG
The DNA here is from genome assembly GCA_003521845.1 of Oceanospirillaceae bacterium. Lineage (GTDB taxonomy): Bacteria > Pseudomonadota > Gammaproteobacteria > Pseudomonadales > Balneatricaceae > Njordibacter. Next base: position 58,487 of record DPHB01000054.1, read on the forward strand.
AGCTTAACTTGGCCGACTTCTTCCGTACTAACGGCATGAGCTACGAGCCAGTACCTGTTAAGGATTTCGACGAGTCTGTGGCTAACTATTCCTCAGGTCGTTGCGACGTTCTAACTACTGATGCATCTGCACTAGCTTCTACTAAAGCAGTTATGTCCGACCCGTCTGCTCATATTGTATTCCCAGAAATCATCTCTAAAGAGCCTCTAGGTGGCGCTGTAGCACACGGCGACGACCAGTGGGCTGACATTGGTAAGTGGGTTGTAAATGCGTTGATTAACGCTGAAGAAATGGGCATTACTTCTAAGAATGCTAAAAACTTCGCATCTTCTTCTGCTAATGCAAATCCTGCTATCAACCGTTTGTTAGGTTCTGGCGATGCGGGTGACTTTGGTGCACAAATCGGTCTAGAAAAAGACTGGGCATTGAATGCAATCTTGGCAGTAGGTAACTACGGTGAGATCTTTGAGCGCAACGTAGGTGTTAACACTGCTCTTGGTCTACAACGTGGTACTAACGCTCTATGGACTAACGGCGGTATCTTGTACGCTGCTCCAATTCGATAATTAATTTGTCGATCAATCTGGGGCGCATTCGCGCCCCAGATCTTAATTTATACACTCTAATGTATATTTTCCTCGGCTTTTCTAATGGATGACAAAATGACATCTAGCAATCGTATATTACAGCTGTGGTATAACAAAGAATCTCGCTCGGTAATAGTGCAAATTATCACTATTGCTTTGTTGTTAGGCTTCTTTACCTATGTAATTAATAATGCCGTGGTCAACATGGCCGCAATAGGCAAGGATATTAACTTCTCCTTCCTATTCGACCCCGCCGACTATGACATTAATCAGACGTTGATCGAATACACCTCCCGGTCTACGCATTTTATGGCTGGCCTTGTAGGACTGATAAATACCCTACTAATTGCCGTAATAGGCATCATCATTGCCACCGTATTAGGCTTTATTCTTGGCGTAATGCGCCTGTCTAACAACTGGCTAACGCAAAAGCTTGCATACGTATACATTGAATACATGCGTAATGTGCCGGTTTTACTACATATACTCTTGATCTACGGCGTCATCGTCAATGTTCTGCCAAAGACAAAATTTGCACTTAATTTTAATGACACCTTCTTTCTTTCTAACCGCGGTCTGATGTCACCAACGGGCACTTTTGAAAGCGGCATGTGGATAGTATCCTCTGTTTTAGTAGCCGGCATAGCATTTAGTCTTTGGTTCCGCTCTTACGCTAAGCGCGTACAAAACAACACAGGCCATGTGTACCCAGTTGGCTGGATTACCCTAGCTGCCGTCGTAGTGGCGCCTGTATTAGTATACTTTGTAGTCGGTAGTCCTATTGTTTGGGAATACCCAGCCTTAAAAGGTTTTAACTTCAAAGGTGGCATGGTAGTACGTCCAGAATTTATTGCATTGTTACTGGCATTATCAATGTACACTGCGGCTTTTATCGGCGAAATTGTACGTGGCGGTATTATGGCTATAAGTCACGGCCAAACCGAAGCAGCTTACGCTCTAGGTGTAAATCCTAGCCGCACTCTACGCCTAATTGTCATTCCTCAGGCTTTGCGTGTGATCATTCCGCCATTGACCAGCCAATACCTAAACCTGACGAAAAACTCCTCTCTAGCAATCGCCATCGGTTATATGGATATTGTCGCTACCATTGGTGGTATCTCTCTCAACCAAACAGGTCGAGAGATGGAGTCAATGGCAATTGTACTTACTATCTATCTTGTTTTATCCCTCCTCATATCTTCTGTGATGAATTGGTATAACAACAAGTTAAAGCTAGTTAGCCGTTAATTGGGGCACATATGAACAATTCTAATTATTTACCAGGTACACACCCTAACCTGCCACCTCCGGCCAATACCGTAGGATTTGTACACTGGTTACGCACAAACCTATTTTCTGGCCCTATAAACTCCCTAGTAACGCTTGCTGCACTATGGGCTTTGGCTACCTTACTACCACCTCTAATTGACTGGTTCTTTTTAGACGCAGTTTATACGGGCTCCAGTCGACAAGAATGTGAAGCCCAGGGCGATGGAGCTTGTTGGGCATTTATTTCTGAGCGCTTTAACTTATTCGTCTATGGCTTTTACCCAGAACATTTGCGTTGGAGAGTTGACCTTGCAGCGATACTACTGGCGCTGGCATTAGCCATTGTATTGTGGGATCGTTTCCCATACCGCAAGCAAGCCATGCTGTTCAGCGTAGCCTATCCATTTATTGCAGCTTGGATTTTGGTGGGCGGCGCAGGTCTTGAACCCGTAGACACCTCTGATTTCGGCGGCATTATGCTTACCCTCGTCATTGGTGTGACCGGTATCGCCTTCTCTTTACCATTAGGCATATTGCTGGCACTAGGTCGTCAGTCTGACTTGCCTGTAATAAAGATGCTGAGCGTTGGTTTTATCGAATTTATTCGTGGCGTACCGCTTATTACCTTGCTGTTTATCGCTTCCGCGATGCTGAGCTATTTTATGCCGCCAGGCACTACCTTTGATCTGCTTATGCGTGTCTTGATCATGGTAGTATTATTCTCCGCGGCATATCTTGCAGAAGTTATTCGTGGTGGTTTGCAGGCACTGCCAAAAGGACAAATTGAAGCCGCCGAAGCGTTGGGTCTGAATTATTGGCAAGCAATGCGTTTGATCATATTGCCTCAGGCCTTGAAAATTTCCATCCCCGGCATCGTCAACACCTTTATTGGTTTATACAAAGATACAACTCTCGTATTAATCATTGGCTTGATGGACCCGTTGGGCGTAGGCAAATCGTCTTTAGCAAGTAGCAATTGGTTTGGCTTATCAGTTGAAGTATATCTATTTGTTGCCGTTTTCTTCTTTATTTCGTGCTTCGCTATGTCACGCTACTCCTTGTATTTGGAGAATAAGCTGCATACGGGCCACAAGCGATAACCAATTATAAGAGGTTTCTCTATCATGTCAGAAACACAATCAAATTCAGCAGCTGAACACTGCATTGAAATTAATAATATGCACAAGTGGTACGGTGACTTCCATGTGCTAAAGGACATCAACCTACGTGTACGAAAAGGCGAAAAAATCGTTATTTGTGGGCCTTCTGGCTCTGGCAAATCGACCATGATTCGCTGCATCAACCGCTTGGAAGAGCACCAGCAAGGCGATATTATCGTTGATGGTGTTGAGCTTACTAACGATCTAAAAAACATCGATGCGGTACGCCGTGAAGTAGGTATGGTGTTTCAACACTTTAACCTATTCCCACACCTAACCGTATTGGAAAACTGCACCTTGGCGCCAATTTGGGTACGTAAAACACCCAAAGCCGAAGCCGAAAAAACAGCCATGGAATTCCTTGAGCGCGTTAAGATTCCTGAGCAGGCAAACAAGTACCCAGGTCAGCTCTCTGGCGGTCAGCAGCAACGTGTCGCTATTGCCCGCTCACTTTGCATGCGTCCTAACATCATGTTGTTCGATGAGCCTACATCCGCCCTTGACCCAGAAATGATCAAGGAAGTACTAGACACCATGGTTAGCCTAGCTAACGAAGGTATCACCATGTTATGTGTAACTCACGAAATGGGCTTCGCGAAGCAGGTGGCAGACCGTGTTATCTTTATGGATGGCGGTGAGATCATCGAAGAAAATACCCCAGAGGAATTCTTCGACAATCCACAGCATGATCGTACCAAGTTGTTCTTGAGCCAGATCCTAGGCCACTAAGTTCTGACTTGAACTCTGCTCGAAAGCCTGCATGATTGCAGGCTTTTTTGTACCCGTCATCCCGTCATCCCGTCATCCCGTCATCCCGCGGACCGTGAACCTACTGCGACAAACAAGATATACTAGTCCCATTATAAATCCCCTATAAAAAAACCATGCACCTTACACTCAACCTACCCACGCCAGAAACCAGTCTTAAAAGTATGGCTGGTTGCGATCTGTGGCTTAAACGCGATGACCTTATCCATCCAATAGTGTCGGGCAATAAGTGGCGCAAACTAGTGGGCTTTGTAGAGCAACTACCACCATCAGCAACTGTGCTCACCTTTGGTGGCGCCCATAGTAATCACTTGGCTGCCGCCGCGACCTGTCTGCAGACACAAGGGCACCAAGGCATATTTATCATCCGTGGTGACGAACTTAACCCCAAGTCCTCCCCAGCACTGCACCACTGTCAAGCGGCGGGTATGCACCTGATATTTATCAGCCGCACGAGTTTTCGTCAGTTACGTGAACAACACTGGCAACCCAGTACTCGGCAACAACAGGCTTGGCAGCTACCACAAGACTATCAATTGTTAGCCGAAGGCGGCAGTGGGCCACATAACTCACAAGGTTGCCAAGCCCTATGGCAAGAATTGGAACAGGCGGGTAGGCCTGATCACCTGTGGCTAGCCGCCGGTACCGGTGGTACGGCAAGGGGATTGTTACGCGCTATGCCACATGACTGCCCAACTCACATCACCCTAGTAAGTGCCGTCAAAGGCTCCCACCGTGAAGCTGCCCAAACCCAAGCCCTCGCCGATGACAAACAAATCAAACTCACATGGATAGATGAAACCTACTTTGGTGGCTTTGCCAAAACCAATGCTCAGTTACAGCAAGCCCAGCTGGCATTTGAAGCCGCTACAGGGATCCTGCTTGACCCTGTCTACAATGCCAAAGTTTGGTGGCATTTAAGCCAGCAACCAAGGCCACAACAAGGTAAAATAGTTTGGCTACATACGGGAGGCTTTCGCCCTCAGTTAATCCCAGAGAAAATTTAGGACAAGGCCCTGATATGTCTATTAGCGAAACACAGCGCGCCATTATTCGTCAGCAAATAGGCCGCGAGCCTAATGGTTTGCGTGACATAGCTTATGCCACCAAAGCTGGCGTACCTGTAGTACTAAAAATGGCACCGATTGTTGAAGACAAACCCTTCCCCACACTCTATTGGCTGTGCTCTAAAGATTTACACAAGGCCATTAACCAATTGGAAACCCAGGGTCTGGTAAAAGAACTAGAGCAACGGCTGCAAGAAGACGCTGATATGATGGCGGCTTATCAAGCCAACCAACAAACCTATGTGGCGGCCCGTTGGGCCAATTGCACGCCACAGGATAAGCAGCAATTAACGGCCCGTGGTTTTAGTGATTTGTTTGATAGTTATGGTATTGGTGGCTTAAGAGACTGGCAGCAAATTCGTTGTTTGCATATGCAATATGCTCACCACCTTGCCGACGGCAATGTCATTGGCCAATGGCTAGATGACCATTACCAACTACACCAGCTTGCCCTCAACAATTAGGCCTGAGCTTAACGTCAAACTCAGGCTAGGCTGCTGCTTACTATTTTTTACCCCACGGGCACATAGCTTCTACTTTGTCTCTACCTAGTTTTTCTAGGCTATCAATATTATCCAAATAGATTTGCTCAGGGTCTGCCACTTGCTCTAACACCTTAGTCATTTGCGCATGACGAATTAGATGAATAGTTGGGTAAGGGGCGCGATTAGTAAAATGGCTGAGATCGTCGGCGGCTACTTCATCAAACTGGTAGTGTGGGTGGAAGGAGGCCAATTGCACATGCTGAGTTAAATCACCCTGTTCCAATAATTCCTCAAACCAATCCAATACATCCAAATAGTCATCAAAGTTTTCTAGGCCTTCTGGAAACATCAATAAGCTGGTGGCTATGTCCGTTTCTTCACTGTCCAATAGCAAACGCAACTGGCGTACATAGAAGGTTTTCCAATGGGCGTCACCGACACCAGGCGACACCGCGTAGTGAATTTGATCCTGGGCAAACACGGTATGTGAGAAGGGACATAGGTTTAAACCTACAACCATATCTTGCAGCCATTGTTTGGTGATTTCGATCACCTCTTCTACAGCTGTTGGAAGTTCTTTATGTGTTGAGATATTGATACAATACACCTTAAAATATTATCAGTTTCACTGAGACAACTCGTGCCCATCACCCTGGTTCACAAACAGCCGGCTTTTCCTTTGCGCTGGCATAACTACACACGGCCTATTAGCTACCGTATCCCTCGTCAGTGGCACTCTTGGCTGCATGACAAAGGCTCTCTAACGCAACGTTTAATACAAGCAAGTAAGGGCGACTTTGCAGTGCGCGTGGTACGCAATAGCTGGGGCATGCCCAGTCAATCAGAAGCTCAAGCTTTAGGGCTCAAGCCGCGTCAAAAGGCTATTATCCGTGAAGTGGAGCTGCTTTGCTACGGTGAGGCGTGGGTTTGTGCGCGTAGTGTGATACCTAGCGGCACCATGAAGGGTGCTTTACGCAAACTTAAAGACATCGGTGACAAACCCCTTGGCGCTCTGTTATTTACCTATGCAGATATGCGCCGTGGGCCGTTGCAGGTAGCCTGTCTGCAAGAGGCCAACAACAAGGCCCAATATTGGGCTAGGCGCTCCGTGTTCTATGTGTCCGATAGGGGTATTTTAGTGACCGAAGTATTTATGCCACCTATGGCCAATATAGTGCCTTAAGGGCTTTTATGTTACTGACCAAGCAATTCCGGTAACCTTTGCTGCAATATGCTCAACACTCGGTCATAAGCCTCTCTACCGCAATCCAGGGGGTCAGGTAGCTCTCTATCACCGAGCAATAAGTCTACTGGCACCAAGTCACTAACAGCCATGCCCTGTTGTAGCTGTTTGACCACATCAAGATGCTCCCGGGTCATCACCCAAACCTGGTCTGCCCAACGCAACTGGGTTTGGCTCAACGGCTGGCTAAGACCTCGCCATTCAATACCCTGCTCATGCAATGCGGCAAGCGCATAAGATGTTGTTGAAGCACCGGCCTTGGCGCGAATGCCAGCAGAATCAATCGCTATAGCCAAGCCTTGTTGATAAGCCAGCTGCTGTGCCATAGCATGGGCCATTGGTGATCGACAGGTATTACCAGTACAGACAAACAAGCAGTTTTTTTGCATTAGCATGCGTCCTCGCCATAGCTTTCAACGGAGCTTATGGTAGCATTAGCCCACTTATAACCCTAGCTTGCAAGCCATCTGATCATGCCTTTAATTACCAACTGGAAAGCCTACCAACAGCTTATGCGCCTCGATAAGCCTATCGGCACCTATTTGTTGCTGTGGCCAACCTTATGGGCGCTTTGGTTAGCCGCAGAAGGCATGCCACGCTGGGATTTATTGGTGATATTTATTGCCGGTGTTTACGTCATGCGCGCCGCAGGTTGTGTGATCAATGATGTTGCCGATCGCAAAGTGGATGGTTTAGTGAAACGCACTAGGGCGCGCCCGCTGGCCACGGGCGCTATTAGCGTCAAGAGCGCACTTATACTCTTCTTTGGCCTGTGTTTACTCGCCTTCATATTGGTCTTATTCACCAACCCCATGACCATAAAGCTTGCCGTTGTGGCTTTGTTGCTGGCCGCCAGCTACCCTTTTATGAAACGCTACACTCATTGGCCACAGCTGGTCTTGGGTATGGCGTTTAGTTGGGCTATACCCATGGCATTTAGCGCCCAGACCGGTGCCATACCCCTAACGGCGTGGCTCACCTTTGCTGCCGCAGTGAGCATGACAGTGGCCTATGATACTTATTACGCTATGGTTGATCGTGACGATGATTTGCTGGTCGGCATAAAATCAACCGCGGTATTATTTGGCCACTGGGAGCGCCGTATTATTGCTCTGCTGCAAGCGCTCACCTTAATGTTGCTAATTTGGGTCGCTCAACTCAACAACCTAGGCCTGTACTTTTATCTGGGTTTGGCCATTATGGCAGCACTATTTGCTTATCAATTTATGCTCACCAGACAGCGCCAACGTGAAGCCTGCTTTAAGGCCTTTCTCAACAACCATCTAGCCTCACTAGCCGTATGGCTAGGCCTAGTTATCGACTACCTCTGAAACCCGGTGGGCATGCTCGTCAACCCATAAAGCCGTGGCCCCTACTACGGCAATGGGCATGACGAAGAAGTTCACAAAAGGCACCATTAATAACAGGCTAATGCCGCCGCCAAAACCAACATGTAAGAGCTTACGCTTGGCCAACAGCTTTCTCATATTGCGAAAGCTAATACGGTTATTGTCCATTGGGTAATCTACATATTGTATGGCCATCATCCAGGCGCCAAACAATAACCATAACCAAGGCACTAACACCTGCATACCGGGGATAAGCCCCAAAAAAAACAAGCCCAAGACACGTGGCAAGTAGTACAATAATTTTTGTACTTCGCGGGCAATAGCACCCGGTATCATACGCAGCATATCATCCCAGCCACCGCCATCTACCGGCGTACCGGTAAGGAGCATTTGCGTGCGCTCTGCCAAGATGCCGTTAAACGGTGCTGCAATAAGGTTGGCTACTAGATTGAAGCCCCAAAACACACCCATGGCCACCATCAAGGTCAACAATAGCCATAACAACCAAGCCAAACCACTTAACCAGTCTGGCAATACTGCCAAGGTGCTGTCTACCCAGCCACCGGCATAGCTAAATATAAGGCCAATGCCTAAACCAAAGAGCAAGATATTGACCAGCAATGGCAACAATACAAATACCCGTAGTTGCGGGTGCGTTAACAAACTTGCTCCGCGGCCTACGTAGGTTAACCCCTTGCCCATATCCATGCTGACTCCTGTTTTTACTGTTTTACAATTAATCCTAGCAGGGTATATTGTAGCTTTGTTTTGCCATTTCAACCAAGGATGCCATCATGCAGGCCATGTTATTAAACGCTTTTGCCAATCCGGGCGTATTTACTTTAGGCACTTTCGACAAGCCAACCCCAGGCCCTGGCCAAGTACTCATCCGTAATATTGCGGCGGGCATTAACCCCATTGACTGGAAAACTGCCACTGGCGGTGGCCCAGCCGCCCTACAAGGGGAATTCCCCATTATTCTTGGCTGGGAGTGCGCGGGCGTCATCGAGGCTGTAGGCGAGCAGGTTAAAGCTTACAAAGTCGGCGACCAGGTGCTCGGTTTTTTGAATTTCCCTAACCCAGCGCGCTGCTTCGCTGAATATGTAGTTGCTGATATTGCTCACATAGCACCGAAACCTGAAGCCGTCAGTTTTTTGGAAGCCGGCGCTATGCCGTTAGCGGGTTTGACGGCTTGGCAAGCTTTGGCTTTGGGCGGTCACGACCTGTCTGGTCAAAAGGTTCTGATTCTAGCTGGCGCCGGGGGCGTTGGTCACTTGGCCATACAAATTGCCAAGTTGCAAGGCGCTGCCCATGTTGCCACCACGGCGTCGACCCAACGTCATGCTTTGCTAACCAGTCTTGGTGCCGATGCTTGTTACGACTACAATGACCCACAAGCTATGCGTGAGGCCGGTGAATTTGACCTTATCATTGACGGTATAGGTGGTGATACAGGTATGGCACAGCTGGCATTTCTGCAGCAAGATGGCTTATTAGTCACCTTACCTTCGGTCACAGCAGATCAAATAATCACCGCGGCGCAAGTGCAAGGTAAACGTGCCCAAGGCATTCGTGTGAACCCCAATGGCAACCAATTAAGAACCCTATCCAAGGCCGTAGCCGATGCCAAAATTTCTATTTTGATTGCACAGAGTTTTACTTTGGAGCAGTTAAACGCCGCCATGGATTTAAGTCGCACCGGTCATGCTCAAGGTAAGATTGTCATTGAAATTAGTTGCTAAAACCTAGCAACTAAGCCCCACAATTACGCTGGCGCTGGCGCATTAGCTGATAACAAATATTGGTTTCTGGATGTTCAAAACACACATCACGCAGCCACTTTTTGGTATCACGATCTTTTTCTTCGGCATAACTAGGAACGTCATTACAAAAATTTGCGCTAACTGGCGCTTGTTCCAAACAAGCTTTGAAGTAACGGCCATGAACAACACCACAAGCAAAACCGCTACAACCTTGAATATTGCGTAAAGATTGCTCCATACAGGCCGTTTGATCGTGTTGTAGGCCGTAAGCTGCTCCATTCGCTTCGGCGTCACGAATAGTGCGATTTAGTTCGTCGTTGAGGCTGCTTTGGTACTGTTTGAGCATTAAATAGCCCACTAATACAAGTAGCGCAATGGCCACCAGCCATTTGTATCTTTTCAAAACTGGCACTGATTATCGCTCCACACTGATGCCGATGTTACTCACACCGTTAGCTTGCGCCATTGACTTGATTGCATCTATTTCTGCCGCTTTAGGGGTACGTAAGGCGTCTAACCGCTGCATTACATCTACCTGAAACATGAGCTCTTGTTCCATCATATCGTGGGTGGATATATGGCGAATCAACTCATCGTCATTCATGTCTTCTGCAACGTGTAGCTCCAAGTATTTTGCCACCGCCTCACGAGCTAGATGCGCCACACTTGATGCATCCTCCACACTGGCTTCTTCTAGGCAATGTAGACTAGCCATAACCGCTACCAGAGCGTCAAAAGCTAGACCGGCGCCAAAACTGGTGTCTTCTTCACTATGTACAATGGCTTCAACCTTGGCCATTTGGGTTTCTGTATTACAGTTACCCCTTGCCGCAAGCTGATCCCAGATTTTGTCTAACGCCAGCCGTGCTACACTGACATTGTTGTTTTCTAGCAGCTCGTCATACAGTGCAAAATGCGGAAAAATGCGTTCTGTAACGGCAGCGGCAAATGCAGTAATTTGCCAGTCGGGCATATCCCCTAGGGGGGCGTAAAGGTCGTCGAAGTACATAGCATTCCCTTTCTTTGAGTCCTTTCCATTATATGCCTGTTGCGACACTAGGTCATGGTAAATTCGTATTTATTCTTGCGCTAGCTCCGCGCCGCAAAGCTATTTTCCGTATTTCGTGCTATAAATGCTTTCATTCTCCCTAATTAAGTATCCACTTATGCAACTAGGAATTAATGCCAATAAAAACCAGGTTATGCACTGGTTGTTGCAAGTCTTGTTTGTGGGCTTAACCTTGGGTATGACTCGGGTTGTAGTGCCGGCGCTGGCTAGCCAAGAATACGCTTTTGCTGCTGATTCCTATCTATTTCTCAGCACTTTCGTCATCGCCTTTGGGCTGGTTAAAGGTGCCTTAAACTTTATTGCGGGTCATTACGCGGAACGCATTGGTCGCCGCCCTGTACACCTCATCGGCTGGTTGTTTGCCTTGCCCGTACCTTGGATTATCTGGTTTTCACCTAACTGGTATTGGATTATTTTTGCCATGGTGTTGCTTGGCTTTAACCAAGGTTTATGCTGGTCCATGACGCAGACGGCAAAACTAGACCTGACGCAACCCTCGGAACGGGGTCTTACTATTGGCTTGAATGAGTTTTCGGGTTATCTGGGAGTTGCCCTTGGTGGTCTGGTGACGGCCTATACTGTTGATTTTTTCGGCCTTAGGGACAGCCTTTTGTACTTCGGTAATGGCATTATTATCATCGCCCTAGTCGTGACGCTAACGAGTATTATAGAAACCCTGCCTTGGCTACCTTTACAACATGCAGGCGCTGCTAGATCGCACCACACCACTAGGCAGGTATTTGCTTTAATGACCGGTAAGGACCGTAACCTAACCGCCATTGTACAAGCCGGCAGTATAGAAAAATTTGTTGATGCCCTAGTGTGGATTATATGGCCATTGTATTTGTATCAAGCCAGCCACAGCCTTGAGACTACCGGTTTAATAATTTCTTTGTATGGCATTACTTGGGGTGTCAGCCAATTACTTACTGGCCATTGGTCAGACAAGCTCGGGCGTAAGTCAATGAACGTGGCTGGCATGATCATTTGTGCTACTGGTGTATTATTAATGCCATTATATGACTCTGCACCATGGTGGTCAGTTACTGCTGTGACCACAGGTTTTGGCATGGCCTTACTGTACCCTAACCTTACCGCTGCCATTGTCGACTCGACTGACCCTAGCTGGCGCGCAAGCGCTATTGGTATATATCGCTTTTGGCGCGACTTGGGTTATGCCATAGGCGCCCTCGGTATTGGCCTAGTAGCCTACAGCACCAACAATATACTTATGGCTTACTGGTTTGTCGGTGCCAGCATGTTGTTATCAGCCTTTTGGTTACAGCTCAATAGCCGGGAAAAGCGCCCGGGCTAGTCCCATACCACCGACTAGATCGTGGTCCCACTAAACTAGCCTGTGGTCCCTCTAGCAGGGGTCAGACCCCAGAACCGACTTATCACTCGTGCGTAATTGGCACTTTGTGCTTACCCATAAATTGGGGTCAGACCCCAGTACTGCCAGGCCAGGTGCCACGAAGCAGGTCGT
>DPHB01000034.1:0-795 GCA_003521845.1 Oceanospirillaceae bacterium
GCCATTAAACCAACGTTTGGCACGGTGCCCATGGTAGTCGGGTCAAAAGCGCCATTGGTCTTACAGAAATTGATCATTTCCTGGTAGATGGTAGCGTAGGTGCTTTCTGGCATTACGGCTTTACAGTCTTTTGGACGGCCGTCACCACCCCACATCTTGCCGCCGTTACGAATCATGGCAGGCATGGAAGCATCAACAATAACGTCAGAAGGCACGTGCAAGTTGGTGATACCCTTAACGGAATCTACCATGGCCAATTCTGGACGGTGCTCGTAGCAAGCGTGAATGTCTTCTTCGATCTCTTCACGGAAAGAACGTGGTAGTTCTTGGATTTTTTCGTAAACGCTGCTAAGACCGTTGTTAGGGTTAACGCCTAGCTTTTCGAACAAAGAACCGTACTTTTCAAATACTTCTTTGTAGAACACGGTTACGGCGTGGCCGAATACGATAGGGTGAGATACCTTCATCATGGTGGCTTTAACGTGTAAAGACCACATTACACCAGACTGGTGGGCATCTTCGATGGAAGCTTCCAAGAAATCACGTAGGGCCTGGGCGCTCATGCGCATGGAATCCAGGATCTCGCCAGCTTCTAGTGGCAGCTCTTTCTTAACCGTTACGTCGCCTGCAGGGCTTACGTATTCGATGCGTACGTTGGTGGCATCGGCAACAGTAATAGACTGCTCAGCAGAGTAGAAATCGCCATCACGCATGTAATCAGCGTGGGTGCGCGAAGCCATGCTCCACTTGCCCATCTTGTGTGGGAACTTGCGAGCATAAGCTTTAACAGCACCC
>DPHB01000034.1:975-15306 GCA_003521845.1 Oceanospirillaceae bacterium
CAGAGTTGCCTTCACGCAATACTGGGTTTACCGCACTGCCTAGAATCTTGGAATAGCGGGCCGTGATGGCTGCTTCTTCGTCATTGTTAGGCACTTGATTGAAGTCAGGGATGGCATAGCCTTGCTCTTGTAGTTCAGTGATGCAAGCGATCAACTGAGGTACAGAAGCGGAGATGTTGGGTAGCTTAACGATGTTAGCGTTAGAGTCTTGGGTCAGTTCGCCCAAAAACTTTAAACCGTCTTGCACCTGCTGTTCGTCTTTTAGGTATTCACCAAAGGCCGATAGGATGCGGCCAGCTAGTGAGATGTCGGTTATTTTCACATTGATGCCAGCAGCATTAGTAAAGGCGCGAACGATGGGGAGTAAAGAGCAGGTGGCCAAAGAAGGCGCTTCATCGGTCAGCGTGTAGTAGATGGTGTTGTTATGAGTAGTCATAGTGTCCCTTGTTATTTAGTGGCGGATAGCCTGAAGGCTTGATGAGAAGCGACTTGTGGCCGCCTTAAACTCAATGTGCTCAAGCCCACTGGGGTTATTTAACCCGTGTATGATACGTCAAAAAACTACCAAATTTGAAGTATTGTCAGATAACTAGTGGGTATTTGCTGACGAAATATCCCTATTATTGTAGTTTTTTTACTTCACAAAGCAGCTATCGCAGCGCATTGCTAGTGTATTGTTGTGCCTAAAATTAGTGGCTTGCCTGCCAATACCTTGTATCGGCGAGAGGCTGCAATTAGTATTGGTGGCAGTTATTATATTCAGGATCTAGTGCATGAGTAGGCCATTTCATTACGCTTTCAAAGTCAAAGATTTGTCAAGTACACGCCAGTTTTATATGCAGGTGATGGGTTGTCATGAAGGTCGCAGTACCCAGGCTTGGGTAGACTTCGATCTATACGGTAATCAGTTATCCGCTCATGTCGCCACCATGGGTGCGTTGGATTATTGTGGCCTAGTGGATGCGATAAAAGTACCCATTCCACATTTTGGTTGTGTTTTAAGTAGAGGCCAATTTGCTGACCTGCAAGCACGTTTAGAAAGCGCCAATATTGAATTTTTAGTTAAGCCACAAGCAAGGTATGAGGGGCAAACGGGTGAGCAAAAAACCATGTTTGTACTCGATTACAGTGGTAATCCCCTAGAGTTTAAGAGTATGGCAAATGATGATGAACTGTTTTCGGCTTAGTGCTTGGCTATTGGTAAGTTGGGTTTTACTGGCTAGCTGTGCGCAGGCTTTACCCATAGAGGAGTCTTATACACCAGGGCAGCTAGTGGTGGCCTGGGTAAAGCCGGGTACTAGTGTGCGTTTGCAGGACCATCCGGTGGCTGTGTCGGCACAAGGCTTAGTGGCTTTTGGTTTTGGTCGTGATGCTATAGGTAGCCAGTTGTTAGAGCTTGAGTATGCAGGCCAAGTAAGGGCCTTTAAGTTGCCCATTGTTGCCCGCCAGTATAAACAACAGCATATCCAGGGTTTGGCCCAAAAACATGTGCAACCAGAGCCTGCGGTGACACAACGCATTCGCAGGGATGCTAATGCCATTTCGGCCGTACGTGATCAAATTAATTTAACCAATGCCCTTAACGGCGAGTTTATCTGGCCCGTAAATGGCAGGCTTAGTGGTGTGTTTGGTTCGCGGCGCGTGCTCAATGGTGTACCCAAAAGCCCCCACAAAGGTATTGATATCGCTGCAGCGTCTGGGACACCGGTTATGGCGCCCATTGCCGGGCGCGTAGCGCTTGTTGATGATGGCATGTTTTATACGGGCAAAACCGTCATGCTTGATCATGGCCTTGGGGTCACCAGTGTTTATGCTCACCTACAAGATATCCATGTGCAACTTGGGCAACAAATGGCACAAGGCCAAGTTATGGGTACGGTAGGGCAAACAGGTCGTGCCACGGGACCTCACTTACACTTTGGTGTTAGTTGGGGGCGAGAAGCCTTGGACCCAGCTCTTTTTCTACCATAGGATATATGCAACAGGTAACTGAATATGGCTAATAAAACCCAGACCACACAACAAAATGTTGCTGAATATGTAGACGCTGTGGCGCATCCGGTGCGCAAAGCCAATACTTTAGAAGTGTTGGCCTTGATGCGTAAAATTACCGGCGCAGAGCCGGTAATGTGGGGTGAATCGCTGATCGGCTTTGGTTTGTATAAGTACCAATATGCCAGCGGTCGTGACGGTGAATTTTTTATCTTGGGTTTATCTCCGCGCAAACAAAACCTAACCTTGTATATAATGCCGGGGTATCAGGATTACAGTGATTACCTTGCGCGTTTGGGAAAACACAAAACGGGTCGTTGTTGCTTGTACATCAATAAGTTGGCCGACATCGATATGCATGTGTTAGAAGAACTGTTAACGCGTGGTTGGCAGGACATGAACAACAACACCCTCAGCCCTGGTAGCTGTGACTAATTTTAGAGAATGTAAACGATGACAATTTGGGTAGACGCAGACGCCTGTCCGGTAGTGGTAAAAGAAATCCTTTTTCGTGCTGCCGAAAGGGTACAGATGCCAACGGTATTTGTGGCCAATCAATATATTAAGACACCACCTTCAATGGTGATAAGTGCTTTGCAGGTGAGTTCTGGCTTTGACGTAGCCGATGATGAAATCGTGCGCCGTGTAGAAGCCGGGGACCTAGTGATTACTTCGGACATTCCCTTGGCCGATGAAGTGATTAGCAAACAAGCAACCGTATTGACCAGTCGTGGCGAAACCCTGACTAAGGCCAATATAAAAGCTAAACTGAATATGCGTGATTTTATGGAAACCATGCGTTCTAGTGGCGTGCAAACCGGCGGGCCACCAGCTTTTAGTCATGCAGACCGCATGGAATTTGCGAATAAACTGGATCGCTGGTTGGCAAAGCAATTTAAGGCTTAACGAGAACGGCGTTTGCCGCGTTTGCCTGTGCTCTTTTTAGGCAATTTTTTATTAGGCTTATTAGGGCTAAAGTCGGCATCCAAACTTGGTTCAAAACCCGGTAGCCATTGACGCATGAGCGGTGCGTCAAATAGAGCTTGTATGGGCTCCAAAAGCTGTTTTTCTTCGGCACCTAATAAGGTGATAGCAAGGCCATTGGCGCCAGCCCTTCCGGTTCTACCTATGCGGTGTACATAGTCTTCGCTCTGATGAGGTAGCTGGTAATTAAGTACACATTCCAGTGCCGGAATATGCAAGCCACGGGCGGCAACGTCTGTTGCCACCAGGACTTGTACGCGTTGTTCTGTAAATGCTTGCAGGGCCTTTTCTCTTGCGGCTTGAGATTTATCCCCGTGAATAACGTCGCACGCTAGGCCTTGTTCTTGTAGTGATACTAGGAGGGAGTCAGCCGTCTTTTTACTGCGTACGAATACCAATACTCGTTGCCAGGCATGGCTTTTAATTAAGTGGCTAGTAATCGCCTTCTTGCGTTGCTGGTCAACTTCGTAAATGCGTTGTTCTATAGCGCCTGGTGCGGTTGCTTGTTTATCTATGTCTATTACCGTGGCTTGTTTGACCAGAGGTTTAGCAAACGTAAAGAATCGATCATCAAAGGTGGCAGAAAACAATAAGGTTTGGGGCTTGGTGTCCACAAAAGAAAGTATACGCTGAATATCATCGCTAAACCCCATGTCCAACAGACGGTCCGCTTCATCGAGTACTAGGTATGCTAGATTATGGATATGCAAGTGTTGCTTGAGCAATAAATCGATCAAGCGTCCGGGTGTGGCTACCAGGATATCAACACCTTGCTGGCAGGCGTTTATTTGCGGCTCAATAGCCACGCCACCATGCACTAGAGCAATATTCAGCTCGCAGCTTTGGCCGTATATAGCTAAGTTGTCGTATACCTGCTGTGCCAGTTCACGGGTGGGTGTTAGCACCAGTGCGAGTGACTTGCGGCCACTAATCTGGTGCAGTAATGGTAAGCCAAAGGCCGCCGTTTTACCGGTACCGGTTTGGGCCTTGGCCATAAGGTCTTGCCCAGACAAAATGGCCGGTATAGCGGCTAACTGGATAGGGCTAGGCTGTGAGTAGCCTTTTGCTTCGAGGGTATGGCACAGAAGGCTGTTGAGGCCAAGGTTAGAAAATGTCATGGCATTGCTGGTCCGTTGTTGCTGAGCACATTCTAGCATAGCTGTGACGCGTGTTTCGTGATAACGACCTAGAGTGTTAGTTTAGGTGGCTATCTATTGCTCCTGCATCACATTAAGAGCAAAATAGTGCTTTGCATCTCTCCATCCTCTCTATTGCCAAGGGCGTGTTATGAAAACCGCTGATCTAACGAGTTATCTACTATACCCGCAACCGGATGCCCCAGGGTTGACTGCTTCTGTGTCCGGGCGTGATGAAAACAATCAGCCTATTGATGTGGATGTGGTCACCGAACGCGGCCTTACTGTGTATCTGAATCGTCAAGAAATTGTGACCCTGATGACTCTAGGGGACCACCCTCAATACTTGGCTTTGGGTTTTTTATTAAATCAAAACATGCTGCGCCCAGATGATGTGGTGACCGGCATAGATTATGATGAAGAGCTGGAAGTGGTGATTGTGCGTACGCAGCGCGAAACTAACTACGAAGACAAGATGAAAAAGAAGGTGCGCACTTCTGGGTGCGCACAAGGCACCGTGTTTGGTGACATTATGGAGAAGTTTGAAGGTATTAAGTTGGCCGCTGATATAAGCATCAACACTAGTGCTATCTATAGCTTGTCGAAACAAATTAATACCACCCCCAGCATTTATCATAAGGCCGGTGCTATCCATGGTTGTGTTTTATGTAAAGGTGACCAACCTTTGGTATATATGGAAGATGTGGGGCGGCATAATGCCATCGACAAGATTGCGGGTTACATGTACCAGCATGACATAGGTCCCCATGATAAGTGTTTTTATACCACGGGCCGGTTAACTAGCGAGATGGTGATTAAGACCGTACAGATGCAAATACCGATACTTATTTCCCGTTCAGGTTTTACCGCTTGGGGAGTGGATTTGGCACGTAAGGCGGGCTTAACCTTGGTTGGGCGCGCAAAAGGCCGTAAGTTTGTTGCCCTAAGTGGCTATGAACGCTTGCACTATGACACAAATGAGACACCAGCCTAAGTTTTGTTGGTACGAGATAAGACAGGATAAGGAGGCGAGGGATGCTTGATTTAGACAAGGTAGTAGGCGTGATTTTAGCAGGTGGGCAGGCGCGCCGTATGGGGGGAGCCGATAAGCCGTTAACGCAAATATCGGGTAAGCCGTTGCTAGAATATGTAGTGCAACGTGCACAACATCAGTTAACCCATCTGGTGCTTAATGCCAACGGTGATGGTGAGCGGTATGGGCAATTTGCATTACCAGTACAAGAAGATATTGTGCCTGATTTTGCCGGCCCTTTGGCGGGTGTCTTGTCTGCTATGGCGTGGGCGCGGGCTTTTCAACCACAAGCAACACATGTCATCACCGTTGCCGCGGACACACCCTTCTATCCACAAGATTATGTGGCACGCATGTTAGCGGCGGTGGATGAGCGGCGACCATTGGCTTGTGCCAGTTACCAAGGTCGTACTCAGCCAGTATTTGGCCTCTGGCCTGTCGACCTGCACAATGAGCTGCACCAAGCCTTGGTAGAAGAGGGAATTCATAAAGTGGATTTGTTTACCGCACGTTATGGCATGGCCGATGTGCAGTTTGATCATATACCCTATAATCCGTTCTTTAACGTTAATCGCATAGACGATGTCGCGGAAGGGGAGGCGTTGTTTGCGGCGCATGTCGCATACGAAGCGCCGGTAGTCGTTTAGCGTTAGCTTGATGACTTGACGAAAAGCCGTTAAAGCCGCATCATTAGCGGCTGTTTTAGGTGCTTTATCAACAGTGTAATAAACGCTGCCGTAAAGCTTAAAAGGGAACACCTTGCAGCCGCAACATAAAGGCGAGCAAAAAGGTGGCTGTCCCCGCAACTGTATGACGCCAATAGTATGTAAAATTGGTTCGAGCCAGGAGACCTGCCTAAAATTATTAACCGGATGCCGGGTGAGCATCGGGCGAGGTTCTCTATATATCCTCCCCTGAATGAGTCCCGGTTTCAAAACTAATTTTTGGAACCGCATAATGTCTTTATTAACTTCTTTTAAGTCAACCTTCGTTCTTGCTGCCTTGTGCTTTAGTACGATGAGCTTTGCCCATTTTCAATTAGCTTACACAGAACAAGTGATCATTGAACGTGCTGGTCACGTGCCCGCTAAGTTGGTGTTTTGGCATCCCATGAGTAACGGCCATGCCATGGATATGCTACCACCACAAAACGTCTCTGTTATCCACCGTGGTAAAACCACTGACTTGACTTCAACGCTGGTGCAAACCACATTCAAAGGCCTAGCTAATGAAGCCGTAAGCTGGGATGTTAACGTGCCAGTAAAGCGCTCCGGTGACTATGTATTGGTTGTGACTCCAGAACCTTACTATGAGGAGTCGGAAGATATTTACATCCAACAAATTGCCAAGTCCTATCTTAATCGCAATCAGTTTCCTACGGACTGGCAACAAACCCAAGGTTTGAAGACCGAAATACGACCCCTAGTAAAGCCATACAGCGTAGCTAAAGGTACTAATTTTCGTGGCCAGGTTTTAAGCGAGGGCAAACCAGTCGCTTTTGCTGAAATAGAAGTTGAATACATGGTGGCTTTGCCTGATATGGCTAACAATGCCGTTAGTGGAGATGCCAGCATTGAGCTGCCTGGTGGTGCCATGACTATTTTGAGCGATGCCCATGGTGTCTTTAGCATGGCTTTGCCCAAAGTGGGGCATTGGGGATTTGCGGCCTTGGGTACTGGCCCAGATGGCAACTATAAAGGCAAAGAGCTGTCGCAAGATGCCGTTATTTGGGTGCAAGTTCATGACTTTAACTAGGGCCTGAATATGCATATTGTTGATGGTGCCCTAAGTAGCGAAGTGCTGATCGCTGGTGCGGCCTTAACCGGCCTAGGCTTGACGCTAGGGCTACGCCGTATGCCCCTAGAAAAGATCCCCGCTACTGGCATGTTAGCGGCTACCTTCTTTGTGGCATCGTTAATTCATGTGCCATTAGGCCCGTCATCCGTACACCTGATTATGAATGGGGTAGCAGGCCTCTTGCTAGGCTGGGCGGCGGTACCGGCACTATTTGTTGGTTTATTACTGCAAGCCGTATTTTTTGGTTACGGTGGTATTACCGTGTTGGGTATCAATGCCGTCAATATTGCTATGCCAGCGGTGGCTGCATATTATTTGGTGCGGCCATTCCTTATGCGCGCCAGTGCCAAGCAAAGCTTTGTCTTGGGCGCTCTTGGTGGTGGCCTAGCGGTAGCATTAACAACAGTGATGGTAGCGCTCAGCCTCTGGCTAAGTGGTGACGAGTTTATTCCTGCAGCGCAACTAGTGCTGATTAGCCACATACCCGTGGTGGTGATTGAAGCGCTGTTATCTGGCGCCACTGTGTACTTGGTGTGCAAAGTGAAGCCAGAATTACTCAGAGATAGGAGTTAATTTATATGCGCATTAATTCAGGGCTATCTTGCGTAATTTTATCTTTGCTTTTACTGGCCATCAGCGGTGGTAGTTGGGCGCACAAGGTGATCTTTGATGTGTATCCTAGTGGTGCCGTTATTGAAGGTGAGCTTGGTTTTTCCAATGGTGATATGGCGCTCGAACAATTGATCTCTGTGCAAGATGATTCTGGCCTTGAGATAGCCCAGATATACACCGACAATGAAGGCTTCTTTGTTTTTACGCCAGCTCAAAAAGTGGCCATGACTTTTGTGGCTGACTTAGGTGCCGGTCATGTGGCACAAGCTAATGTTACACCTGAAGATATGACATCAAGTGGTACCTTTGCCGCCGCCGCGAGTGTCACTACTGAGGCCCCGGTAAACACACAAAAGACGCAAGTAGTGACACCGGCAAACCGCAAGCAAGCAAGCAATGTTGCTGAACAGCTAGGTAAATTGTCGAGCGAATTAAAGCACATGCGCCGTGAGATAAAGTCTTACAAAGAAAAGCAAAATCTACAGACGATTTTGGGCGGCATAGGCTATATATTTGGTCTTGTGGGGCTAGCGTATTATCTTGCAGCCCGTCGTAAGCTGCAGGATCAATAACATGGTTTGGGTAATAGGTATCGATCCCCGGGCGCGCATCGTCTTGGCCTTGCTGTTTAGTATTGTGGTGGTGTCTTTGCACGCTATGCCGCTGCTGCTGACCACCTTTGCGATGGCGTTAGTGGTGTTGTTAGGTTCTGGTTTGCCATGGCGACAGACCCTCAAGCGTATGCTGGCCATGGATGGGTTTATACTGATTATGCTCATCATGTTACCTTTTACCGTACCCGGTGATGCTTGGTTTGAGGTGTGGGGGCTTACGGCCACTTGGCAAGGGTTCTGGCGAGCGCTGGAAATTGCTGTGAAGGCCAACGCCGTGATACTGATGTTATTGGCATTGGTAGGTAGTATGGAAAGTGTAACCTTAGGGCAAGCCCTAGGTAAGCTAAGGGTCCCCATGGCACTCGTTCACTTACTGTTATTTACTGTGCGTTATATTGAAGTATTGAAAG
Source organism: Oceanospirillaceae bacterium (assembly GCA_003521845.1). Classification (GTDB taxonomy): domain Bacteria; phylum Pseudomonadota; class Gammaproteobacteria; order Pseudomonadales; family Balneatricaceae; genus Njordibacter. The sequence continues at coordinate 9,554 of DPHB01000034.1, forward strand.
AAGAATACCAGCGCCTACGCCAAGCCATGAAAGCCAGAGCCTTTAGGCCGGGTAATAACTGGCATACTTATCGTAGTGTAGGGTATTTATTTGGCATGTTATTGGTGCGCGCTATGGAGCGTTCAGAACGTGTTATGGAAGCCATGAAATGTCGTGGTTTTACGGGCCAATTGCCTATGCTTGTGCAATTGCGTATGGGCCTCGTAGACTGGTTGTTTATGTCTGTCATGCTGCTAGCACTTAGCAGCTTAGTGTTTTTGGAGATATATCGTGTCTTTATTTGAGCTTGCCAATATTCACTTTGGCTACGTTGGCCGTCCACCTATTCTCGATGGTGCTAATCTCTCCTTGCAAGCAGGTGAAAGATTATGTATTACTGGCCATAACGGGGCGGGTAAGTCGACCATGTTGCGTATCATGGTGGGTCTATTGAAACCCAATAAAGGCACCATACAGGCCTTTGGTCAGTCGTGTGTGAAGGATCAAGACTTTTATACTATACGGCAGCGTGCTGGTTTGGTATTTCAAGATGCCGATGATCAGCTGTTTTGCCCAACCGTCGCCGAAGACATCGCTTTTGGCCCATTAAATCAAGGTAAAACGCCCGACCAAGCCATGCAGATCGTTACGGATTTGTTGCAAGAATGGGAACTGGGTTATTTGCAAGATCGTATTACCCACAAGCTATCCGGTGGTGAAAAGCGTTTGGTTGCTCTGGCCTCGGTATTGGCAATGCAGCCCGAAGTACTGTTGTTGGACGAGCCAACCAATGCACTTGATGAAAGCAACGAAGCAAGGCTAGTAGAAATTCTTCAGAATTTGCCACAAGCCATGGTGTTGGTAAGCCACGACCCACACTTTCGCCGCAAAATAGGCAATCGCACCCTACGTTTATTAGATGGCAAGCTGGTTGAGCCTGCTGCCTCCTGCCGCCACGCCGTGGCCTAGTGGGCGGTTAGTGAGCTTATAGCTGATATTGTGCCGAGCTAATAAAGGCACCGAAGGTCTCACACCACACTATCACGGTATTGTAGTCATTGATGTTGACGTCAGTGGTAATAGGTACAATAAAGTTTTCGAAATTGCGCACTGAACCTAATGCCACCATATGACGCCGGTTGGCATTAAAGCTGGCCCGGTCATCAACATAAACGGTGGATAGGTAAAGCACATAATCGGGTCCCGGCGCGAGCTCTCCCTGCAAGGAAATCGAATTAGCATTGATGCTAACTTCACCTTCACCCCAATGTAAAAAATCACTCCCCGGAAGATCACGCACAAAGTCCGCCTTAAATTGACTAGAGGCCGCTAAGGCTTGTATCTCCGCGTCGCTTGGTTGTGATGGCTGAATTACAATTGGCAGCATGTAAATGCCAATGACAAAGCCTACGACTAAGGTGATTAGGTGGGATATAAAGGAAAACATATTTAGCATCTATTTTTGTGGTGGGTCGAAATAGCTTAGCAAAAAAATTGGATATGGCTTGTTTAACGGTGTTGGTTGAGATAAACCGCACCAGGTCCTAGCGTCTCTACTTCGTCTTCATTGTTATAAAGATGGCATTTTCTCAATATACGCAGGCTTTGCTACCACGCCAATCAATGTTGAATGACTGCATTGTGGCTAGTCAGTAAAGCTAGCAAAAGGTAGGAAGCTAACCTGTGCACCATTAGGTAGGTAACTAGTCGCTTCGTCCACTTCTACTAGGCCGTCAGCTTTGGTGAGGGAGGTGAGTATGCCAGAGCCATGGGAGGCGCTGCGTTTGAGCAGGTAACTACCATCGGCTTGTTGTTCTCGATAGACGCGCAGCCACTCACGACGCCCGGCCTTCTTGTTGACTTCAAAACCCAATGTCTGGGGGTAGCATTGAGGATGCTGCCATGGGCCACCACCAATGGCATTGATTAAGGGCTGGCCAAACATCAAGCTGCAAACATTAGCGGCCACGGGGTTGCCTGGCAGGCCTAAAAATAAGGCTTGGCCAAGCTGGCCGAAGGCCAAGGGACGGCCAGGTTTGATGGCAACACGCCAGGCATGCACCTGGCCTAGCTCTTGGAGAACTTGGGCAATGTGATCATGCTTACCAGTGCTAGCACCACCAGATGTGACGATTAATTGGTGGTCTGTGCTGGCTTGCTGCAAGGCCTGTTTGATGGTGTCGTAATCATCTTCTAGGATGCCCAGATCGGTTACCTGGCAGTGCAGGCTTTCATACAGGGCTTTGAGCATGTAACGGTTAACGTCATAGATGCCATCCGCCGGGAGTTCTGTACCGAGTTCATGCACTTCGTTACCGGTTGAGAAGAGGGCAACTTTAACCGGCTGGTAAACAGTTAGCTGGGCAATGCCTGCGGCGGCAGCTATGCCAATGTCTTGCGGGCGTAAACGTTGGCCTGGTTGAATGATGATGTCGCCTTGAGCCACATCTTCACCTTGGCTACGCCAGTTGCTGTTGGCCTTGCAGTTACGTGGAAAAGTGACGAGGCCGGCGACGCAAATGGCATCTTCTTGCATGACAATGGTATCGGCCCCGGCCGGTAAGGGTGCACCAGTGAATACCCGTAAGCACTTGCCGGCTACTAGGCTGGTGCGGTTGTTACCGCCAGCGTTAGCTTCGCCTGTCATGGCGGTCAGTTGGAAGTTGTGTGCCGCAAGGTCGGCATAGTTAACCGCCCAGCCATCTACTGCTACATTGTTAAAACGCGGGCTGTCATGTGGGCTAGCGACTGCCTTGGCTAGGCGTAGGCCATGGCAGGCACCGAGTGGGCGGTCTTCACTGTCAACTTGAGTATGTGCCAGTTTACGCATGCTATCCCATGCGTGCTGGGCGGATAGCAAACCCTGGCTAAGGTGGTAGCAATCGTTGGTGGCTGTTTCTTGGACAGCTTTGTTGTTGGCTATGCCAGTGTGTTCGACAATAAAATCGGCGATGGCATCAATGTCGTTTAGGTTTAGCAGCGGGGCTTTAGTATCCAAGTTCTGACGGTCAGTCGCTATGGCCACAACATTGGGCACTTGTTGTTGTAACAGTCCTCGATGATTGAGTTCGCGAACTACTTCTAACTTAGCGTGCTGTTCGCCCTTATAACCTTCTATGATAACTAGGTCACAAGGTTCAAAACGCAACAACAATTCTGCCAGGGGCGGCGTTTCTTCGCCACGGTTTTCATGCATCAAGGCCCAGCGATTGCCCGTGGCTAGCATGGTTTCTTTGGCGCCTGCCATGCGGTGACGATAGCTATCGCGTCCAGGCTCATCAACATCGACATTGTGGTGGGCGTGTTTAACGGAAGACACAAGGTAGCCACGCTGGCATAAGTTAGCGATAAGGCGCTCGACGAGGGTAGTTTTACCGTTGTTTTTCCAGCCTACAATTCCGAATACTTGCATGGGCATACTTGCTTCAATACGTTGAGATTAAATTTCAACTTTGATTGTACTCGGGTTTGCCAATCTTTGGCTTATGTTTTTGCGCCTATTTGCTATCTGCACTGCCAGCGTTGCAAGTTTATCCGGCTACCTTGATTCAGGTCGCATTTAAATAAGCCCTATGATTAGGCTTTCTGCAAAATAGACATCACTTTGTGAACTCTGTCGTGAGACAGGGTTTTTTTATTGGCGTTTCTATTTATGGATGTGTCTTGCACACGCACATGGTTTGAACCTATGAAAAAATACTCAGGCTTTAGCCTATTTAAACACTCTCTGAATCATCATGAGAACTGGCAAAAGGCGTGGCGCAGCCCGCGCCCCAAAAAATCTTACGATGCCATTATTGTTGGCGGCGGTGGCCATGGTCTGGCTACGGCTTACTACATGGCCAAAGAACACGGAATGACCAATATTGCGGTATTGGAAAAAGGCTATCTTGGTGGTGGTAATACCGCGCGTAACACCACCATCGTGCGCTCCAACTACTTGTGGGATGAATCATCCCGCTTGTATGACCATTCCTTGGACTTATGGAAAACCTTAAGCCAAGACCTTAACTACAACGTCATGTTTAGCCAGCGTGGTGTTATGAACCTAGGTCATAATTTACAAGACATGCGCGATATCGAGCGCCGCGTAAACGCCAACCGTTTGAATGGTATTGATGCCGCGGTTTTGAATACCCAAGAAGTGAAAGACCTTGTGCCTATCATCAATGATTCGCAGGATATTCGTTACCCAATCTTGGGCGCATCCTGGCAGAAGACCGGTGGTGTGGCGCGGCACGATGCCGTGGCATGGGGTTATGCCCGTGGTGCTGACCAATTAGGTGTGGATTTGATCCAACAGTGCGAAGTCACCGATATTGTTATTGAACAAGGCGCTGTGGTGGGTGTACAAACCAACCAAGGCTTTATCGGTAGCAAAAAGGTGGCTTGTGTTACCGCTGGTAATTCCGGTGTTATGGCCGCTATGGCAGGTATTCGTTTGCCATTGGAATCACACCCTCTGCAAGCTTTGGTGTCCGAGCCAATCAAACCGATTATCGACACAGTTGTTATGTCTAATGCGGTACACGCCTACGTGAGTCAGTCTGACAAAGGTGACCTGGTTATCGGTGCCGGTATCGACTCCTACGTTGGTTACGGCCAGCGTGGTAGCTTCCATGTAGTTGAACATACGCTATCAGCCATTTGTGAGCTCTTCCCTATGTTTAGCCGTGTGCGTATGAACCGTGCCTGGGGCGGCATTGTGGATACTTGTCCAGATGCTTGTCCGATTATTTCTAAGACCCATGTCGACGGACTTTACTTTAACTGTGGTTGGGGTACGGGTGGCTTTAAGGCTACACCGGGTTCGGGTCATGTGTTTGCTCATACCGTTGCTCATGATGAACCGCATCCAATGGCAAAACCATTTACCATCGACCGCTTCAACACTGGCCATCTTATTGATGAGCATGGTGCTGCTGGCGTGGCTCACTAGGGTAGGAGACAGATTATGCTACATATTTATTGCCCATATTGTGAAGAAATGCGTGAAGAAGAAGAGTTTTCCTATTCTGGCGAAGCCCATATTGCACGTCCAACAGATCCAGAATCTTTGACTGATGCACAGTGGGGCGACTATGTGTTTTTCCGCACTAACCCACGCGGTTTGCATCACGAAATGTGGAACCATGCGGCGGGCTGTCGTCGTTATTTCAACGCGACTCGCAACACACAAACATACGAAATCCATGAGACCTACAAGATGGGTGAACAACCTAGCGTGACTGGAGGTAAGCCATGAGCGCCAAGCAAAATAACCGTCTAGAACAGGGCGGTCGTATTGACCGTAGTAAGCCGTTAACGTTTACCTGGAACGGTAAGCAGTTTCAAGGTTATCAAGGTGATACTCTAGCGTCAGCTATGTTGGCCAACGACATTAAAGTTGTGGGCCGTAGTTTCAAATACTCACGCCCACGGGGTATCTTTGGCCATGGTGCCGAAGAAGCCAATGCTTTGATGCAGCTAGGTGTAGGCAAGGAAACTATTCCTAACCCACGGGCTACACAAATTGAACTGTTTAACGGTTTAACGGCTACCGCTACTAACGGTTGGCCAAACGCTGATTTTGACCTCATGGAATGGGTTGGCAAGATTGGCGGTAAAATGATGCCTCCTGGCTTCTACTACAAGACCTTTATGTGGCCAGAAAAAATGTGGATGACTTATGAAAAGTTTATCCGCAAAGCGGCCGGTTACGGTAAAGCTTCTTTGGAAGCGGATCCAGATACCTATGACAAGATGAACCGTCATTGCGATGTGATGGTGGTGGG
>DPHB01000034.1:15507-15795 GCA_003521845.1 Oceanospirillaceae bacterium
GGCCGTGCGGGCAAACGTGTGATCTTGGCCGATGAACAAAATGAATTTGGTGGTACCTTGCTAGCCAGTAAGCAAACCATCAATGGCCAGCCAGCTAGTGAGTGGGCCGAAGTCGTCGCTGCCGAATTGGCGGCTATGGACAATGTGCTTTGCCTAAACCGCACTACGGTATTTGGCTACTATGACCAAAACTTTTTGGGTGCTTTGGAGCGCCGTACCGACCATGATGGTATGACTGCCAAAAGCGGTACACGTCAGCGTATTCACCGTATTCGTGCCCATCAAGTG
>DPHB01000034.1:15997-16299 GCA_003521845.1 Oceanospirillaceae bacterium
GGTGCCATTGAGCGTCCATTGGTGTTTGCCAACAACGACCTACCCGGTGTCATGCTATCGGGTTCTGTTGCTACCTACGTTAACCGCTTTGGTGTGGTACCGGGTAATCGTTGTGTAGTTATGACTACCAATGACTCTGGTTACCAAACTGCCTTAGACATTACCGCTGCTGGCCGTACTGTGGTGGCAATCGTTGATACCCGGCATAATCCAGCAGGGCGTTTAGTCGATGCTGCACGTGCAGCCGGTATTACCGTAAAGGCGGGTCATGCCATTATCGAAGAGATCGGAAGAGCACACGT
>DPHB01000019.1:0-3103 GCA_003521845.1 Oceanospirillaceae bacterium
ACATCCGTATAATGCTGCGTCAAGCAAAAAAGATAATTAATTTGAATCTTTTTTGCCCTTAGATAAGTTTGTTTAAAACTATCTAAGGCCTTGATTTTGCAGCGACTAAATTCTGGATTTAGTGGCCTGCTTCAATCAGCGGACGCGCATTATAACCAAGCCAAATTAAAGCGCAATAGGTTTTTGTAAATTAATCACAAAAAGGTGAAAAAAGTAGGCGTATTGGGCCGACCAACAGCTACCAACGCAGCAAGTGGAACAACTTCTTACCACGCTTGATGACATGATAGCGTCCATGCAATCCTGTAGCAGGTGTTAGCACTGCATCTACATCAGAGACTTTTTCACCATTGATACTTACCGCATTGTTACCAATAAACTCACGCGCCATCTTATTGGACTTGGCTAGACCAGTGGCAACCAAAGCCTCTATGAGCGTAAGCTGTTCAGCACCAGCTTCACTGGCCGGCATACCGTCTTGGTACAACTGCTCTAGGTCAGCATCGGTAAGCTGCGCGAGCTCACCCGAGAACAAAGCCTCGCTAATACGTAGCGCCGCTTGCAGACCTTCCTCGCCATGCACAAGGCGTGTCACTTCTTGCGCCAAGATCGCTTGCGCTTCAGGACGACCTTGAGCCGCTTTATCACGCTCTTCAATAGCCACCATCTCATCTTCACTCAAGAAGGTGAAATAACGCAAGAATTGATACACGTCAGCGTCGGCGGAATTAATCCAGAATTGATAGAAGGCGTACTGAGACGTCTTCTTGGCATCCAGCCAAATAGTACCAGACTCCGTCTTACCAAACTTAGTACCGTCGGATTTGGTCACCAGAGGCAAGGTCAAACCAAACACTTGGCCCTTGAAACGACGACGCGTCAGCTCTGTACCACCGGTAATATTCCCCCATTGATCACTACCGCCTATCTGCAAGGTACAGTTATATTGGCTGTACAACTCAGAGAAATCAAACGACTGCAGCACCATATAGGTAAACTCAGTGAAGGAAATACCATCACCTTCACGATCAATACGCTGCTTTACCGATTCTTTTTGAATCATCTGGTTAATGGAAAAGTGTTTACCGATATCACGCAAGAAGGTCAGTACATCGACTTTGTGCGTCCAATCGTAGTTATTCACTACTTCGGCACCATTAGGCGTATCATTGAATTCTACGAAAGCGCTCACTTGACGCTTTAGCTTCTCTACCCAGCTATTAATAGTGTCTTCGTCATTCAGCTTACGCTCTTGCGCCTTAAAGCTAGGGTCGCCGATCATGCCTGTAGCACCACCTACCAAAGCCAGAGGCTTATGGCCAGCTTGCTGGAAACGCTTTAGCACTAACAGTGGCACCAAACTACCTATATGCAAGCTGTCGGCCGTGGGGTCAAAACCACAATACAATGTGCGAGACTCTTGCAAGTGTTCAGCCAAGTCTTCCGGAGAAGTCATTTGGTTAATCAAGCCGCGCATTTCTAAGTCGGCGAGCAAATTGGTGTCTACAGCACTCATAGGATTCACTTGTATTTGGGTGTATTAAAAAGGTCCGTCATTTTAACCGCTTTAAGGCGACGATGAAACACAAATCCCCCTTCAACCAGGCACTTATCGACATTCCTGCCACTTATACAACTGTTCAACGGTGGTGGACATGCTACAATGCGCCCCATTGGACCCACAACACAAGTTCAAATAACCAGAGGCAATACAAAGGGAACCCACGGGTTCTATTTTTGTCTTATAATCACCCACAACCACAAGCACCACACTTATCCATTGTGAAAAAGTCGTTCCCTAAAATACATTTAGCCACTCTCGTCATCATTGGTATTGGCATGGCCTTGCTATTTACCTTTGGCAATGAAGAGCCCAGCAATACACCTATCGTCATCACCCTACCCGTAGACATTGCGGAACCTAACACCGACAACACAAGGGAAACACCCAGTAGCGATTCGGCACCACTAGTGGAACCGATTATTGAAGAAGACTGGAAAACTGTCAAAATCAATTCCGGCGATAATCTGTCCACTTTGTTTCGCCGCATTGGCCTCACACCCCAAGACGTGTACCGCATCAGCAAGGCCACCAAAAAATCAAATGCCCTGACCAAACTAAAACCAGGCCAAAGCCTCGATTTTATTATCAATCAAGGTAGCATCGAAAAAATACGCCATGTTAAAAACCAACTCGAGCAAGATATCGTCATCCGTGATGCAGATGGCGGCTACCGAATTGAGAAGCTTGTCCGTGAACCAGAGCTGCGCCCCAAGTTTACCAAAGGCACCATTCACAGCTCTCTATTTGTAGACGGCAACAAAGCCGGCTTATCTCAGAAGAAACTCATGGAACTAGCTAATATATTTGGCTGGGACATCGATTTCGCCTTAGACATCCGTGCCGGCGATAGTTTTGCCTTAGTCTACGAGGAAAAGTTCTTGGACGACCGCCCCTTTGGTGAAGGCAATATACTCGCAGCACAATTCATTAACCAAGGCCGCATCGTCAATGCCATTCGCTACACGGACGGCAACTACTACAACGAAAAAGGCTACAGCATGCGTAAAGCTTTCCTACGCAGCCCAGTCGATTTCTTCCGCATTAGCTCCAAGTACAACCCCAAACGCTTGCACCCTACTCTAAAAGTCGTGCGCCCACACCGCGGTGTTGACTATGCCGCTGCCACCGGCACACCAATTAAAGCCTCCGGCGACGGCAAAGTTATTTGGCGTGGCACCAAAGGTGGCTATGGCCGTACCGTCATTATTCAACACGCCGGCATCTACACAACCCTATATGCCCATATGTCTAAGTACAACAGTAAAGTCAAGAGTGGCTCACGTGTTAAGCAGGGACAGGTAATCGGCTATATAGGCATGTCCGGTACCGCCACAGGGCCACACCTACACTATGAATTCCGCGTCAACGGTGTACACAAAAACCCCCTCAAGGTGAAGTTTCCCAATGTACAACCGCTTAACAAAGAACAGTTAAAAGCCTTCAAACCATTAGCCGAAGAGCGTCTGGATCAGCTGCAAGCCTACAAACTGGGCAGCCCTTAAGCACCACAAAAACAAAAAGAGGGTCAGAGTAACAATT
>DPHB01000019.1:3283-4553 GCA_003521845.1 Oceanospirillaceae bacterium
AATTGTTACTCTGACCCTCTTTTTTGACCCCCTTTTTTGGGCCTAAATATATCTATATAGAGAAGCTAGAGCCGCAACCACAGGTGGTAGTGGCATTGGGGTTTTGCACAGTGAACTGAGAACCTTGCAGGCTCTCCTTATAATCCACTGTACCACCCATAAGATACTGAACAGACATGGCGTCGACCAGCATAGATACGCCGTCGTTTTCGATACGGGTATCATCTTCAGCTATCTGGTCATCAAAGCTAAAGCCATAAGAAAAGCCCGAGCAACCACCACCTGTCACGTAAACGCGCAAGCACAGCTGTGGATTCTCTTCCTCTTCTAACAGGGTTTTTACCTTCATTGCCGCAGCACTGGTAAAAAACATCGCCTCGTCAGATGCGGCTTGTGGGTCAAAGGTTTCCATGATCATCTACTACTTGTGTCTAATGGGCGTATTATCGCCTTAACCTAGTAAAACAGTCAAGTATTATGCCCACACCCTTAAGGTGATAAAGGCATAATTTCTAAACCGGATTTTTCTGGCAAACCAAGCATCAGGTTCATGTTATGCACAGCTTGGCCGGCCGCACCTTTAACCAGGTTATCGATGGCTGAGAGTATAACCAATGTATCCCCACCTTGCGGTTGATGTAGCGCAACTCGACAGATATTAGAACCACGTACACTGCGGGTTTCTGGATGACTACCCAAAGGCATAATATCCACAAAGGGATGATCGGCATAACGCGCCTCATAAGCGGCCTGTAATGCATGCATATCAACCGGCCCCTGTAGCTTGGCGTACATGGTGGCATGTATACCGCGGATCATGGGGGTCAAATGCGGCACAAAGGTCAAGCCAACAGGCGCACCAGCACTCACACTTAAACGTTCTTTGATTTCAGGCAAATGACGATGACCGGCTACGGCATAAGCTTTAAAACTATCGGCAGCTTCACACATTAAACTTCCTACTGCCGCGCCACGACCAGCGCCACTCACTCCAGACTTACAGTCGGCGATGATATTTTGGGTATCAATCAAGCCTTGTTCAAGTAAGGGCAGCAAGCCAAGTTGTACCGCTGTCGGATAACAACCAGGGTTGGCCACCAAACGCGCGCTTTGCACGGCCTGCTTATTGACCTCTGGGAGGCCATAAACTGCTTCCACCATTAAGTCTGGGCAAGCGTGCTCCATACCATACCAATGCGACCAAACATCAACGTCATCAAAACGGAAGTCGGCGGCAAGGTCAATCACCTTGACACCGGCATCCACTAAC
>DPHB01000019.1:4734-18456 GCA_003521845.1 Oceanospirillaceae bacterium
GCAACACCATTAGGCGTGGCAAAAAACACCAAATCAGCCTGCCCTAGAATTTCATCAGTTGGCTCACTAAACGCCAGATCAAACTCACCACGCAAACTAGGGTAGATATCGGATACCTGACGCCCAGCTTCAGAACGTGAAGTAATAGCACACACCTCCACCTCAGAATGACGCGCCAACAACCGCAGTAATTCCACACCCGTGTAGCCAGTACCACCAACAATCGCAACTTTTTTCACTATATCACCTACTTTATTCACCCAGCTGTCGCAGGGAGTTTGACCAAAGGGCCTAGAATTCAAAGGCTTAATTCTAATGCAGTATTTGTCTCATGCCCAGTATTTCAGGTATTCTAAGACTAATATCTAGCCAATTTGACGGATTAAGCCCCGCTTAATTGGCAAGCCAATGCCGTTATTAGGATCTGGCTTCACCAACAAGCTAGCCCCCCTGCATTAATAGGAGCATGACATGGCCAAAAGCAATAATAATACCCTTGCTAAACGACTTTTCTCACCACGCTATTTTCGCCACCGTTTGGCATATGGCGATGCACTACCACAGATCACCCTGCTTGGGCTTATTGCCGGCGTTGCCTCCGCATTAATTATAGTTGGCTTTCGCAGCCTCTTTGAACTCCCCCTAGAACACTGGCTACCCGACGGCACAGCGGAAGGTTTTGAGAGCCTTGATTCCATTTGGCATTTTTTGCTACCGGTGATTGGTGGCGTGTTACTGGGTGCCTGGCTAATGTTATTTAAACCTGATGAACGCAAGACAGGCGTTGCCCACGTCATGAGCCGGATGGTTATCAATAAAGGGCATATGCCACTTAAAAACACCATCGTGCAGTTCTTTGGTGGCGCTCTGGCCATTCTAACCGGTCAATCCGCAGGCCGTGAAGGCCCTGCGGTGCACCTAGGTTCGGCCATTAGCGCACAACTTGGCCACTTCGTACACCTGCCTGATAACAGTATCCGTCTGCTGATTGGTTGCGGCACTGCCGGCGCCATCGCCGCCTCCTTTAATACCCCCATGGCAGGGGTGATCTTTGCCATGGAAGTGGTCATGTTGGAATACACCATTATTGGTTTCACACCCATCATTATTGCTGCCGTCACCGCCACCTTGGTACACAATAGCCTGTATGGCGCCGAAATGGCCTTTATGGCACCTGACATTGCCTTTGCCAGCTCCTCCGAACTACCCCTTATTCTGGTTTATGGCGTGGTTCTGGGAGCCTTGGCAGCTTTATTTACTAAAACCGTGACCACAGCTGCCAACTTTGCCGGCAAGCCCGTCATGCTACGTATGATTGTAGCCGGCCTCATCACTGGCTTGCTAGCCACCCAAGTGCCACAGATTATGGGCATGGGAACCGACAGTATTTTGGGCGCCATTGAGGGCCAATACGGCATGCAACTACTCCTTGCCCTGGCTTTGGCCAAGCTGTTCGCTACCGCCATTAGTGTTGGCTTAGGCATGCCGATTGGCTTAATTGGCCCTACCCTACTTATGGGAGCCAGTGCCGGCGGTGCCCTTGGCATTGTTAGCCAGCAACTACTTACGGGGCCCGTTTCCGATCCCGGTTTTTATGCCATCTTGGGCATGGGTGCCATGATGAGCGCGGTTCTACAAGCACCTCTGGCCGGCTTGATAGCCTTACTTGAACTGACCCACAATCCAGATATCATTTTACCCGGCATGGCCACCGTGGTTATCGCCAACATCACCTGCCGTTACCTATTTAACCAAGATTCTGTTTTTGTGGAAGTGCTGCGCAAACAAGGTGTAGCTTTCCAAGCTGACCCCATTAACCAAGCACTCACCCAGCGCGGTGTTGTCAGTTTGATGAAAGATCAAGTTTCCCAACACCGAGATGATGATATAAGTGGCACCCTACACGCCTTAAAGGAAGGTAAAGAATGGATCTTATTGCATACTGATGGCGATGTGCACAATGTTCTCTACCGCGACCATATTGCCATGGACAAGCTGCATGACAGTGTACAGCAAGCGGCCAATGTGGCACCTTGCAGCTTTGGATTTTGTTCATCTCGCGCCACACTTAAAGAAGCGTATGATCTGTATCGAAAGCGCCACTATGATTATCTGCTTATTACTAGCCTGGACGGCCAAGTAATTGGCGTACTACCAAGCAGAGAAATCCAAGTATTTATGCGACCCAACTAAACAGAACGAAAGGCCTCCCTAGGTGTGTTATTTAACCTGCCTTGACCTCGGCTATGCCCGCCGCAAGACAAGGCTATACCGTTTTCTAGTTGAGGGCTCTAAATCGATATATAGCAATGCCATCCGGTCCTGGTTCTGCACATATGTGCGTATTCTTAAATTCGTGCAGGAGATAACAAGACCACTGCTTTTCATGTTCACCCTCGGTACCTGAACAGGAATTAGCTTGTGAGTAGCGCTGAGTAAAGCGCATTTCGTGGCCAACTTGAGCTAATTGAAAAGTGCCCTTTGCCGTGACACAACCACTAGAGTCAGCTTTAGTATGCGTAACCCCCGTTATATTAGAGGTGAAGCTCATGGTGGTTGATTGCCCCCATTGGCAGTCACTATTTAAGCGCGCAACTTGATAGTGACCTTTACGCAATGGCTTAATAACCGTACTTGCCCGATGCGGTTCCTGATATTCCACTTGTAGTTCCAACCCTTGTGGAGTAAATATGGATACAACCTCGGCCTGCAAGGCCGAATTATTGATATGCAGTGCCAATACATCGGTAAGCAAGCAGGGCATTGTCGCCTCTCCTTGCCCTTCTAACCAGGTTTCCTGCCACCAGCGACTGGAAAAATCACCCAAGTTCCAAGCAAACCCAAATATGCCGGCTTGATCATGCTCGGGTGGATGGGGGGCTTGTGCCCATGCGGACGATTGCTGGCCAGTATAAATCCTCAGTTCTTGCTCATTGCGAGTCATATAAACAGCTTGATCAGCGGGCATATCAACACCCTCAAGCATGACTACCTGGCCCTTTTCAGGCAAAGCTTTCAAGCTCGATATCGACAGCAACTGCGCAAGGCTGGTAAATTTGGAAAAGTTATCGAGATAAATAGATAGATAACCATCAAGGACATCAGTGTTGTGGGCATGCGAACCCAGTTTTAAATCATAAATACCCGCATTGATGCCTTGTAAACCGTCACTCAAAGCACTGTACATCAGCCATGTATTCAACTGTAATTGTTGCCTTAGAGCCAAACGGCCCTGCTCCAATTCTGGACAAGCAAACTGCACCTCCTTTAAATAGCTTTTTAAAGCACCCATTAACTCTGGTATGGCAGCTACATTCATACCTAGAGACAGGTTTAATAAGGGTGGTTCGGCCACAGCATGCATGGATTGCAATACGCCGTTAGCGGTCATTAAATTTGTCGCTAGCTGCTGGTCGGCGACCTCAAACAACAGCTTTATTTTATTGATATTGTCGGTGTCGCTGTCGACGCTATTAATGCCAAATATGGCATAAGGTGTTTTGCCAACTAACTGCAATATTTCTTTTTCGCACACCGCACTGACGTCCGTTGCAAAACGCAAACCCATGGCCCGCAGATGTGACCTTTTCCTTATCGCTGCAGGCTCGTTGGAAACCCCTCTATTTAGCAAAATTCGAGTCATCTCGACCCAATCCCAACGCCCAAAGACACCCTTCTTTGGCCCTTCGTCGTTACCCAATATGCCTGCCAACTCAACCAGCTCTGCAGTTAGGCCCCGTTCAGACTGGGCATTAGATATGCCCAACAATGAGCCCACCTGCAGATCAGACATCGATTCTGTCACCATGGCTATGTTCAAAACATTGTTATCTAGGACGGCGGCTAGGTAAACAGCATCAAAATTGGCTTGGCTAGGTTGGTAGATACGCCACAGTTTGATACTGGTGCCATTAATAGTACGCTGCAGGCCAGTCAATTGCGCTTGCTTTGCTGCCGCTTCGATTGCTGACATCAGCACTTGTGGCTGCGGCAAATCAAGTTTAAGTACCGGCAATAAATCATCAAAATACAGGGCAAATGAGCCACCCGACTGAAGCCCATGAAGCTGACCATACTTGCGTTGCAACAATTGCTGTATCAAAGACTCAGACAACAAGTCGGCAAAGTCTGCCGTCTCTTGCGCCGTCGCAGAGCCATTATACTGATACACCCGCAACCAACGCTTTAACACAACCGATGACGGCTCTAGGTTGTGCTGCCATATGTCGTACATTTGTTCTAAAGGCCCATCAACATAAAATATGGTATTAGCTGGAGCCTGCGCGCGAAACTTGCTAGTTTCCGCAATCGCCAACAAGGGTGACATGGCAAGGGCGATAACTAGCCACACACGTAAGCCACAACTCAGCAGTATGTTAAAGGTGTTGGTTTTCCTTAATATATACATCGCAATGGTTCCAAAATAAGCTTAGTTGGCATCCTCATAGCGGATGGTGTGGAAATAATATTAGTACAGCAGCGCTGTTTTGCCGGTTTTAACAAAATAGCCAAGTTAGCGGCGATGATGAGTAAAATCCACAGGAATACTGGCTAAGGCACGGGTATGTGTGGATAATAGCCGGCAACGAATTTGACCTGCTGTTTTTCCTATTGAGGCCCCATGTCGACACTTACTCCCAACTCTGAACAACTATTTGCCGCTGCACAGAAACATATTCCTGGTGGCGTTAATTCTCCAGTACGTGCCTTTAAAGGCGTGGGCGGCACGCCTTTGTTTTTCAAGCGCGGTGAAGGCGCTTGGCTGATCGACGAAGACGATCGCCGCTATGTCGATTACGTTGGCTCTTGGGGGCCGATGATTTTGGGCCATGCCCACCCTCGTGTTTTGGATGCTGTACGCAGCAGTATCGAAAACGGCCTGGGCTTTGGTGCACCGACACAAATAGAAACCACCATGGCCGATAAACTCTGCGACCTGCTACCCGGTATGGATCTCGTGCGCATGGTCAGCTCGGGCACCGAAGCCACCATGAGCGCCATTCGCCTAGCTCGTGGCTTCACCGGCCGCGACAAGATTGTTAAGTTTGAAGGTTGCTACCACGGCCACTCAGACTCCTTGCTAGTAAAAGCCGGTTCTGGCGCTCTAACATTAGGTGTACCCAGCTCGCCTGGTGTACCTGCCAGCCTAGCCGACCATACACTAACCTTGACCTATAACGACCTAGATAGTGTTAAACAGGCCTTTGCCGAAGTAGGCAGCGATATCGCCTGCATCATTATTGAGCCAGTGGCCGGCAACATGAACTGCATTCCACCACAACCTGGCTTCTTGCAAGGATTACGTGACATTTGTGACGAGCACGGTGCCTTGCTCATCATTGACGAAGTAATGACTGGCTTTCGCGTGGGCCCTCAGTGCGCCCAAGGTCACTATGGTGTTATCCCTGACTTGACCACCCTAGGTAAGGTTATCGGAGGTGGCATGCCAGTGGCAGCCTTTGGCGGACGTACTGAAGTGATGCACCACCTGGCACCGCTAGGCCCAGTCTACCAAGCCGGCACCTTGTCCGGTAACCCAGTAGCTATGGCGGCGGGCGTAGTAATGCTGGACGAAATCAGCCAACCTGGTTTCTACGAAGGCCTGACTGACTACGCCGAGCGCCTACTAGCGGGCTTACGCGATCGTGCCGCTGCCGCCGGTGTCCCTTTCACCACTCAACAAGTGGGTGCGATGTTTGGCTTGTTCTTTACCGATCAACAAGAGGTCACTTGTTTTGCCGACGTTATGCAGTGCGATGCAGAAAAGTTTGGCCGCTTCTTCCACTTGATGCTGGAACAAGGTGTCTACCTTGCGCCTTCTGCGTTTGAAGCAGGCTTCGTGTCTAGCGCCCATGGTGATGATGAGCTAGCCAAAACACTCGCCGCGGCAGAAGTCGCTTTTGCACAGCTATAATCATCTAGCCAACAAATAGTCTATAGTAAGGTCTGGTAAATGTTACAACTTCTTTATGGTTTGGCCTTTATCTGGTTGGCGTATGCCAGCTGGAATAGCCCCATAGCCGCCGGTAAAACAGCCGCTCTGGTGGCTTTGCTTATCGCTCTACAAAACATCGCTTTAGGGCCTATTATTGCCCTCACCCCAGATAACGCTGGCATGATCATGCTGCGCAATAGTGCCGACTATATCAGCCTACCTTTAGGGGCATTAGTGGTATTGCATTTCAGCCAAAGCTGGCAGTGGCAAGCATCCACTTGGGGGCGTATTTTCTTAGGCCTAGCTGCTACCTTTGAGCTAGCGCGCCGTACGGGCTTCAACGGCGATTATCTGTTGATTATCGTTGGCGTATTGGTAGCTGTACTATTAGCGTCAGCGGGCCTGTTTTATCGCAACTGGCAACAAAACCAACGCGCAATACTGTTCATTTGTGGTGCTTACTTAGCGTGGATGCTCTTTAGCCAAGGCACTGACGCCATGGCATTTGTTATTCAAGCCGCGCAAACCACCTTGTTTGTTGCTCTACTGACCATCTACAAGCCGCGCATCGAACAAGCGAGCTAGGCACTTACGTTGTTCTGCTGACTAGCTAACGCTGCCACCTTGGTTTGACTGGCCGATTATGACGACGCCGAGCATGGTTGCTAGAACATGGAAATAGCGCGAGGACTGTCTGAGGCCTGTTTTTCAGGCCGAGTTCCGCAGCGCCCATGGGCTAGTGAACAGCGCAGGGAAGCTGGCGTAGCCAGCCAAGGAAGTTAGGCACCGTCATTGCGAACCTAGTGACGCAATCCCTATCAGGCAAGGTGCAAAAGTTAAGAGATTGCTTCGCCTACGGCTCGCAATGACGGCTATATTAGCTCTTAAGCTGTTGCGCCTTAGTCAGAGCTTGGGCTTCACCTCTTGTGTCCCCTAGATAGCGACGACTAGCGGCAATTATACGCCAGAAAAAACGTCCATAATCCGGCCGGCCGGCCGCCATGGTTAAGCCTTTTCTAGCCATTTGCTCTGCTCGCACCGCTTGCCCTTGAGCCAAATACAAAGCCGCCAACCGGGCGTACACCTTTGGCTCTCTGGGGGCAATACGCTGCGCCTGCTGTAATTTCATAATAGCCACATCAGGCTTGCTTTGTGCCTTGGCTTTATCCGCTGCAGCCAACAACTGTTCCACCACCTGCTGACTAGCTACTGGCAACATCGGCGCTGGCGTGGCCACCGGGGTTTGAGCGGCAGGTGCAGTGGCTTGCGCGGGCTCCGTTAGGTAAGTAGACGTATCAGCACTGCTACTGGGTTGAACTTGCTGCACAGGCTCAGCTGTCTGCTCTACCTCAGCAGCGGGAGCGGGGCTAATTAACACCGCCGATTGAGGCGCTTCTACCGGTTGCACTTGCGGCACCCACGCACCAGATTGCACGGCTTTGGGGTACTTCCCCAAACTTTGATCTTCAATAACTATAGTGCCACTAGGGTTGCCAGCACAAGCACTCAAAAGCGCACCAGCCGCGACTAAAGTAACACCTCGCTGCAACCCTAATTCTGGCAGTTTACTAAGCCATGACACAGCAAAATAGCCGCTTATGTAATTCACTAAATCATCCTTTTATTACAACAAAGTTGGTGCCAGCTAATTGCCACAATTGGCGCCGGCTGCGGGACGCAATGCGGAGAAGGGTAAAACCAACCCAGGGCAATGTGCATCCACAATGGTACCTAATGTTGGGTTAGTGCGGAAGAAATCAACGCCTGCTGGCTGATTTTCTGCGTCTTCTTGATAAGGTAGCTTGGCCATCAAGCGCGCCCATACGGGCAAAGCCCCACTGGCACCGGTCAAGGGCGTCGGTGAAGCATCTTCGTTGCCCATCCACACGGTGGCGACATGGCGACCGCTAAAGCCCGAAAACCAACTATCACGCTGGTCGTTGGTGGTGCCCGTCTTACCAGCCACCGTTTGGGTCTTTGGCACATAGCGATATGCACCCCGCCCGGTACCTTGCCTGCCCACTAAAGCCAGCTCTTGTTGCAATAGATAGGTGGCTTGCGGATCCGCAGCTTGGCGCACTTGGTAAGGGTAATGACTCAACAGCTGGCCGTTGGCCTCTGTAACATCGCGCACTACCGATAGCGGGCTGTAAAACCCATTACTTGCAAGGCTTTGATATACTTGATTGACCTTTAGGGGTGACATTTCTAAGGCCCCCAATAATCGACTAGGGTAGGCTTGCCATTGCTGATTAGCCCCCAAGCGCGCTAGCTGATCCAGCACCTTATCCACGCCCAAACCCATGCCCAAACGCACATTAGCAATATTATAAGACTTGACTAAGGCTTCATACATCGGCACCACGCCATGGGACTTGCCGTCATAGTTTGCAGGTTGCCACTGGCTACCATCGGCTTGCGGTACACGCAAAGGCGCATCATCCACAGGGCTCAACAAATGATAACGGCCACTACTTAATGCTGTGAGATGAATAACCGGCTTGATCAACGAACCCACTTGACGGCTGGTATCCAAAGCCCAATTGCGACCAGCATAACCGGCATCACGGTCGCCAACGACAGCCAATACTTCACCATTATCACGCTGCGACAACACCAAGGCGCCTTGCAGCTTAGGCTGCTGGCCATGCCGCTGAACAATTTCTTGCATACCCTGCTGCATGGATTGATTGGCCTGTTGCTGAGCCCAGGGGTTGATAGTGGTAAAGATACGCAGGCCATGGCTACTCAGGTCATTGGCTTTATAGGCCTGCTGTAGCTGCTGCCTAACTAAATCCATATAGGCAGGATAGCGACTAAACTGTGCTACTTCACTGAGCTGTAACGGTTTATTTTGCGATGCCTGCATTTGACTTTGAGAGATCAAGCCTTGCGTTGCTAACACACTCAACACCAGGTCGCGACGTTGTTTGGCGCGGTCTGGAAAACGTTTAGGGTTGTAGTAGGAAGGCCCCTTAATCATGCCCACCAGCATCGCTGCCTGGTGCAACTGCAGTTCCTTTAATGGCTGACCAAAATAGTACCAGCTGCCCAAACCAAAACCATGTATGGCACGCTTGCCCTGTTGACCGAGAAATACCTCATTCAAGTAGACTTCCAAAATTTCATCTTTGCTGTAGTGGCTATTTAGCAGCATGGCCATGGGCGCCTCTTGCAACTTACGCCACAAGGTTTGCTCGTCACTAAGATAAAAGTTTTTCACTAGCTGCTGGGTGAGCGTACTGCCCCCTTGCACGACCTTGCCGGCTTTAATATTGGCGAACATGGCGCGCGCTATACCGCTTGGTGAAACCCCCAAGTGTTCATAGTAAGCGCGATCTTCGACAGCCAATAAAATCTGCACAAAGCCGTTGGGCAAATCGCTCAGTTGTACCAGTTCTCGGTCTTCATTATGCGCCGGGTAAATACCGCCAATCAGCTGCGGTTCCAAACGCACTAGATGCTGAGTTTGTCCCTCTGCACTCTGCATGGCTAACACACGATTAGCCTGCAAGCGTATGTTATATAGGCGGCCTGTCTCGCTGGCATCCGTAAAGTGGAAGCCACGACTGTACACCGCTAGTTGATCACCTTGCAGTTGGTACTGGCCTGGTTGGCGCACCTGCTGCACCGCTCTGTAGCCAAGCTGTTGAAGTTCATACTGCAACTGCCCTGCAGCCAGCTGTTTGCCCACATACAGTTCTAGCGGCCGTGCGTAAACCTTGGCTGGCAAGGCCCAGCGATGACCATCAAAGCGGTCACGCACTTGGGCATCTAGGTAAATCAACAACACCAGGGTACAAACCGCCATAACGGTCAACAGCTGCCAAATAAAGCGCCAAGGCCAAGAAAATTTGCGGGCTTGCTTCGCCACTTATGTCTCCAGTTTTGTTATGCTTTGGCACAACATTAATTTCAATCTGAGCCGACCTCAGCTTCAGGATACGGATATGTCCAGCTACCCCAAAATTATCTGCGCTGCTAACCTATTAGAGGACAATCATAGTCTAGGGTTCCAGCATAAGCAGGAAAAGGGCATATTAGTTCGCTACCAAGGCCACGTATATGCCTATGTAAACCGCTGCCCACATCGCCAAAAAAGCCTCGGTGACGGTCCCAACTTTCTTGATGAAGACCGCTTGTTTATTCGCTGCGCACAACACCAAGCTTTGTTTACCATGGATTCTGGCAGCTGCATCACCGGGCCTTGTTCTCAAAAACAACTCACTAGCCTTGCCATTACCGAACAAGATGAACAAATATTGTTACTCGGCTGGCCGCGTCAGGTTGACGGCTAGGGCTCGATTTAGCTCCATACCTTGGCTATCAATATGTGCCCCGTAAGCGTACACCTCTACTCCAGCTGCCACGGCATCTAATAAGGCTTGTGCATACTGAGGATCCTTGTCCCAAGCCGGCGCTACGCGTTCAATCCCAGTATGAGGTGAACAAAACAACAACACTGCTCGATGCCCAAGGGCCACCATGGCCTGCAGTTCGCGTAAGTGCTTACGCCCTCTTACGGTTACCGCATCAGGAAATTCGCCATTGCCATCACCGCGCCACCAGGTAACGCTCTTTACTTCTACGTAGCAATCGCCAGCCGCACCACGCAATAAAATGTCGATACGACTGCTTTCCTCACCATATTTCACTTCCGTATGCAGTTCATTATAGCCCTGTAGTTCGCCAATCACCCCATTATTTATTGCTTCTACCACCAAACCATTGGCTCTTTGGGTATTAATGCAGGCTAAATATTTGCTGGCAACCTCTACTAACTCCCATGTACAAGGGTATTTGCGTTTTGGGTTGGCCGAATCCCAATACCAGGCTCGGCTACCGGGCTCTGCACAAGCCGCCATAGACCCAGTGTTAGGGCAATGGGCGGTAAATTGTTCGCCCTGATGTATCTCTAGATCAGCCAAAAACCGCTTATAACGCTTCACTAGCCGCGCTTCTTGCAAAGGTACGCTAAACTTCACTATCTATCCTCGAAATATATACAGATGGTTACCATTTTACTGTGAAAAGGAGTAGTCTAGAACCAACTATGGACAAGCCAGTGGCAATAAATACCAATTAGTTTGCCAGCCACACAAAAGATAGGTCTAGCTAGTAGCCAAACGCTATAAAATCTGGTAGTTTTAGCGCCCTAAAATTTAACTGTAACCGGGTAGCCTTGCTGTAGAACCCTAAATCTACCGTTATAAGACCACCTACATACATAAGTGTAGAATGCCATGGCAGAAAATCACGACTCCTTACTAAAGCACTTCACGCCTTACGCAATCAAGGCTAATGAAGAGTACATGAACCAGGCCCAAAGTGATCACTTCAAGCATATTCTAGAAGCTTGGAAACAGGATTTGGCGGAAGAAGTTGACCGTACCGTAAACCACCTTAAGGAAGATGGTGCCAACTTTGCCGACCCCAATGATCGCGCCAGCCAAGAAGAAGAGTTCTCTTTGGAATTACGTGCTCGCGACCGCGAACGCAAACTGACCAAAAAGATCAACGACACACTAGAAATGATCGAGACAGACGAATACGGCTTTTGTGAAGCCTGCGGCGTTGAAATCGGCATCCGTCGTTTAGAAGCTCGTCCCACTGCCACCCTTTGCATTGACTGCAAGACTTTAGCAGAAATCAAAGAGAAGCAACTCGGCAAATAAGCCTTGGCTTCTATACAGCAACCGGAGCTTACCCCAAGCTCCGGCTACGTTGGGCGCTTCGCGCCTACGCCAAGCGGGCCTCTTCATTTCGGATCTCTAGTCGCGGCTTGTGCGAGCTACCTCGATGCACGTGCCCATCAGGGCCAATGGCGGCTACGTATCGAAGATATCGACGCCCCCCGTTGCGTACCTGGTGCCACCGACAGTATTCTGCAAGCTCTAGATGACTACGGCTTACATTGGGACGCCGAGGTCTGCTACCAAAGCCAACAAACGTCGCACTATCTAGCGGCACTGGCTCAGTTGGAAGAGCAGCAACTAGTCTTTTTTTGCACCTGCAGCCGCAGCCAGCTCAAAGGCCAACAGATCTACCCCGGCACGTGCCGACCGCGCCTCGAGCGTGACCAGCACAACCCTTGCTCTTGCCGTATCCGTGTACCTGATGAGTCGTTTTCGTTCACTGATCTTATTCTGCCTAGTTATACCGAGAACTTAGGGCAACAAGTAGGTGATTTTATACTGCAACGCAAAGATGGACCCTTTGCCTATCAACTTGCCGTGGTGGTAGATGATGCCTTACAAGGCATCACCCATGTTATTCGTGGCGCAGACTTGTACACCCAAACCACACGCCAAATTTTTCTTCAGCAAAGCCTCCATCTAAGCAACCCTATATATGGTCATATTCCGCTCGTCATGAATACCCAAGGGCAAAAACTCAGCAAGCAAAACCTCGCGCAAGCCATTACCGCACAACAAGCGCCTAGACTGTTAAGCCAAGCTTTACAACGCTTGGGGCAAGCGCTTCCACAAGAGCTCTTTGGCGCCCCCGTAAACGAACAACTGCACTGGGCAATTGGGGCTTGGGAACGTAACAATATACCTAGCTTGGAAGCAGATCCTACACCGTATGTGACCAGCGCTTCTCTCTGACTCCCTTGCCCGTGCTAGACGTGCTAGAATAGCGCCTTTCGCCTTAAACAAGACAGATGTAGCCGATAAAACTATGGGTTTTATTAACAAATTATTTAAAAAAGTACGCGGCAACGCTAGTGCCATCGAAGCTCACGACCCAAGTTCAGGTCCACGCATTATTGGCCGCGATCAACACGCCATCAGCCGCCGCGACATCAGCGACAGCGCCCTTAAGGTGTTGTACCGATTAAAAGATGCTGGATACCAAGCCTATTTGGTAGGTGGTGGGGTGCGCGACCTATTATTAGGTGGCGAGCCAAAGGATTTTGATATCGCCACGGATGCGCATCCAGAACAGGTGCATAAGCTATTTCGTAACTCCATCTTAATTGGTCGCCGATTTCGTTTGGTGCACGTGCGCTTTGGTCGTGAAATTATCGAAGTCGCTACCTTCCGCGCTAATCACACTAGTGACAACAGTGACAACCAAGCACGCCAAGCCGATAGCGGCATGCTCACCCGTGACAACGTATACGGCACGGTAGACGAAGACGCCCTACGCCGCGACTTCACTATCAATGCCATGTATTACAACATTAATGGCTTCACGATCCATGATTTTGCCAACGGTTTAGAAGATATTCAAAATCGCACCGTGCGCATGATTGGCGACCCTTACGAACGCTACCGTGAAGACCCAGTGCGCATGTTGCGGGCTATCCGTTTTGCCGCCAAATTGGACTTCTATATTGCCGACGAAACAGGCGACCCTATTGACGAACTAGGCCACCTGCTGGAACCCATTCCAGCGGCCCGCATGTTTGAGGAAATACTCAAACTGTTCCTCGCGGGCCAAGGCGAGGCGACTTACGAGTTGTTGCAGGATTACAATCTATTCCGTTATCTGTTCCCGCAAACACAGGCTGCCATTGAAGCTGATGAGAGCGAAGAACAACGCGTAGAAACCTTTATTCTTCGTGCCCTACGCAACTCTGACGAGCGTATTAGCCACGGCAAGAGTGTGACACCGGCATTCTTGTTAGCCGCTTTCTTATGGCACCCTTTACAAGCACGGGTTGCTAAAATTCGCAACATGCCCCCCGTACCGGCATTGCACCAAGCAGCTCAAGATGTCATACAAGAACAAGTTAAAAGCACGTCTATTCCACGTCGCTTTAGCACCCCCATGAAAGAAAT
>DPHB01000019.1:18617-18833 GCA_003521845.1 Oceanospirillaceae bacterium
CATGAAAGAAATTTGGGACATGCAGATACGTTTACCACGACGTCATGGTAATCGCGCTCAACAATTGTTGGAAAACAAGCGTTTCCGTGCTGGTTATGACTTCCTGCTCATTCGCGAAGCCGCGGGTGAAGAGCTAGAAGACTTGGGTGAATGGTGGACCAGTTTCCAATATGCCGGTGACAGCCAACGCATGGAAATGACCAAGGCTCTGGGCAA
>DPHB01000019.1:19045-22654 GCA_003521845.1 Oceanospirillaceae bacterium
GCCATACCACTGACGACACTGCAGACTCTGCCGCTGACATAAGTTCCGCAGCGAGCTCAGCAGAATGACCCATACGGCCTATATTGGCATAGGTAGCAACCTTGGCGACCCTGTTGGCCAGATCCAACAAGCCATCGTGGAGTTACAACAATTGCCCCATGCACAACTCGTACAGGTATCCAGCCTGTACGGCAGCAAGCCTATGGGCCCGCAGGACCAGCCTGACTATGTCAACGCCGTAGCCCAGCTCGACACGCAGCTTGACCCACTGGCATTACTGGATGCCCTGCAGCAACTAGAACAAGATCATCAGCGTATACGCGAACGTCACTGGGGACCACGCACACTGGATCTGGATGTTTTATTATATGCTCAACAAAGTATCCAAAGTCCACGTTTAACGGTGCCTCATGCTGGCCTCCATACGCGTAACTTTGTACTCTACCCGCTGGCAGAAATAAGTCCCGAATTAAGCTTGCCCGATGGCACCAGCCTGCAGCAATTGTTAGACAATTGTCCATTAGCTGACCTCGTAAAGCTCAATCTATAATATTCACAGTAACCATAACAGCATAAATCGCACAAACGATAGGAACCTGTACCATGGCGCAAAATACCTTGCACACCATCTCCACCATGAAACAGAACGGTGAGAAGATCTCCATGCTCACCAGCTACGATGCAACCTTCACCCATCGCATTAATGAAGCGGGTGTCGACATGATTCTAGTGGGTGATTCCCTAGGTATGGTGTTGCAGGGTTTAGATTCCACCTTGCCCGTTACTATCGCTGACATGGTGTACCACACACGCTGTGTAAAGGCTGGCAACCAAAATTGCTTGCTCATGTCTGACATGCCTTTTATGACCTACCGTACGCCCGAAGAAGCCATGACCAACGCCGCGGCTTTAATGCAGGCAGGCGCGCAAATCGTTAAGCTAGAAGGTGGCATGTGGCTACAAGCAACGGTAGCTAAATTATTTGAACAGGGCATCCCTGTGTGTGCGCACCTAGGCCTAACCCCACAAGCTATCAACAAGCTCGGTGGCTATCGCGTACAAGGCCGTACAACAGAAGCCGCACAAACCATGCTAGACGAGGCCATAGCCCTCGAAGCCGCTGGCGCCAGTATGATTTTGCTAGAGTGCGTACCCAGCAGTGTTGGCAAAGCCATCACCGCAGCCGTTAGCGTTCCCGTTATTGGCATTGGCGCAGGCCCAGATACAGACGCACAAGTACTTGTGCTGCACGACATCTTGGGGATTACAGCAGGCAAGCAAATTCGCTTTGTGAAAAACTTTATGGCACAAGAAGCAGATATCCAAAGTGCGCTGGCCGCTTTTGCTCGCGCCGTGAAAGACCAGTCTTTCCCTGCCCCAGAACACTGCTTTGAGTAATCCCTATGCAAGTAATTAGCAGCATTGATGCGTTACGTCAGGAACTATGGAAGCATCGCCTAAACGGCTCCAGTATCGCTTTTGTACCCACCATGGGCAACCTTCACGAAGGCCACCTACAGCTGATTGACCGCGCCCACGAGCATGCCGATATCGTAGTCGCCAGTATTTTTGTCAACCCGCTACAATTTGGTCCGGGAGAAGATTTTAACGGCTACCCACGTACCTTTGAAGTCGACCAAACCAAGCTCACAGAACGTGGCTGTAATATCTTGTTTGCGCCTACCGTGGATGACATGTATCCCGACACCAAGGTCAGTGCCACCATCGTCAAGGTACCGCACCTAAGCAGCATTCATTGTGGTGCCTCGCGCCCTGGCCACTTTACCGGTGTCGCTACGGTTGTCACTAAGTTGTTTGGCATAGTGCAACCAGACTATGCTGTGTTTGGGCTCAAAGACTTCCAACAATTTATGGTCATCAAGCAACTTACAGAAGACCTGTGCTTACCTGTAGAAATCATTGGTGCGCAAATCGCCCGAGCCGAAAGCGGTTTAGCGTTAAGTTCTCGCAATGGCTACCTCACACAAGCAGAGCTAGATACAGCTGCGACCTTATATCGCTGCCTAGTGGACGCGCGCACACAAATTGATGATGGCAACCTCAACTTTGCTGAGTTAGAAGAAGCCGCCCAAGTGCGCCTTGAAGCAGCAGGCTTCCAGCGCGATTATTTTAAGATTTGCCGCCAACATGACCTACAAATCGCTAGCCCAGAAGACACAGATTTGGTTATTCTCGCCGCCGGCTATATGGGTAAAGCCCGTCTTATTGACAACCTACATTTTCATCGCATTTAAGCGCTAATATATTAATCCACATACGCTTTGGGATACATCATGGATACAGTTATTGTTGCTGCCACCCGTTCTGCCATTGGTAGCTTTGGAGGCTCTTTAGCCTCTCTGTCGGCCGTAGAAATTGGCACGCAAGTCATGCAAGGGCTACTCCATAAAGCGGGCGTAGAAGCTAGTCAGGTAGACGAAGTCATTCTAGGCCAAGTACTCACCGCTGGCTGTGGTCAAAACCCAGCTCGCCAAACAGCTATCAAAGCAGGCCTGCCTGTCACCGCATCGGCTCTAACTATCAATAAGGTGTGCGGTTCTGGTTTAAAGGCGGTGCACATGGCCCATCAAGCCATCCAATGTGGCGATGCCGAACTTATCATTGCTGGTGGTCAAGAAAGCATGAGCCAAGCGGCTCACGTGCTGCCAAATTCGCGCAACGGCCAACGCCTTGGCAACTGGAACATGATTGACACCATGGTACATGACGGCCTGTGGGATGCCTTCAATGATTATCATATGGGCATCACCGCGGAAAACATTGCGGACAAGTTTAACATTGCACGCTGTGACCAAGACCAGTTTGCCGCCCAATCTCAAGCCAAAGCCAGTGCCGCTATTACCGCTGGCCGCATGGTCGACGAGATCACGCCTATTGAAGTGCAACAACGTAAGCAAACCCATATCTTCTCCCAAGACGAACAGCCGCGTGCTGATGTTGACGCCGACAGCTTAGGCAAGTTACGCCCAGCCTTCAAAAAAGACGGCACCGTTACCGCCGGCAACGCCTCAACTCTTAACGACGGCGCCGCCATGGTGATGCTGGCCAGCCGTGCCAAAGCCGAAGCGCTAGGCTTACCTATTCTGGCGCTGATAAAATCAGGCGCTAGCGTTGGTATTGACCCTACTATTATGGGTACGGGTCCTATTCAAGCCAGCCAAGCCGCCCTACGTAAGGCCAACTGGCAGCTGCAGGACCTAGAACTAGTTGAAGCTAACGAAGCTTTTGCGGTGCAAGCCATGAGCGTCAACCAAGAACTTGCTTGGAATACCGACATCGTCAACGTCAATGGCGGTGCCATTGCCCTAGGGCACCCTATTGGCGCCTCCGGTTGTCGCATCCTTATTACCTTGTTGCATGAAATGGACAAGCGCGACCTACACAAGGGCCTAGCCACCCTGTGTATTGGTGGCGGCATGGGCATTGCCATGTGTATTGAACGCCCGTAGGCGAAGCAAACAATACAGTTAACGTCTGTTAATTGGCAGGTTATTGCTAAATTTGAGGCGTTAACTGTGCTTAACAACATGAATTTGTTGTATTTATGTAAATAGCGCTTTTATTAAACAAATTTTTATCGCTATAATG
>DPHB01000019.1:22845-34964 GCA_003521845.1 Oceanospirillaceae bacterium
TAATGCTAATAAGGACTAGGGAATCAGCTGTACAAGTAATCTCGACGAAGCTACGGATACCCTCACATTTTCTATCACGGGCTATTTTGACCACCAGATTCGCCCACAATTTTCGGACCTACTGGCCACCCATCACAAGCACTACGTGATTAATTTTGCCGAAGCTACTGCCATCGACAGTGCCGCTCTAGGCATGTTGCTCATGCTTAAAGAACGAGCCGACGAGCAAGACAGTACTCTGGTCCTACATAACGCCGGTGGCAAAATATTACGCGTCTTTGAAATTTCCAATTTCGACAAGCTGTTCCAATTAAGCAATGACTGAAATCATTAGATAAGGCACCCCCCATGTTGCAAAATCCGGAAAGAGGCATCGCTCTAGTCGTAGATGACGAGCCGACCAACCGGCAAATGATGCACATGATGCTCACTAATCTGGGTTATGAAACCTACACGGCTGAAAACGGTCAGATAGCGGTCGATACATTCCAACAACACCGAGTAGACTTGGTGTTCATGGATCTAATGATGCCAGTGATGGATGGCAAAGAAGCCACCCGACAAATCAAAGCCCTTAGCGACGAGCGCTTTGTACCTGTCATATTTCTTAGTGCCAGCAACGACCTAGATGAGTTATCCAAGTGTATAGCTGCTGGTGGCGACGACTTCCTTAACAAGCCCTGCCACCCCACGGTACTTAAATCCAAAATACGTGCCATGGAACGTATTCGCGATCTACACAATAAGGTTCACGATCTATACCAAGAAGTAAGTGACCTGCATGGCGTCATGAGTGCTGACGAACGTTTGGCAGAAAAAATATTTAATCAGGTAGTCTTAGCCGACAATATCCACATCCCAGGCCTTGAACACTTCCAACGCTCACCCGAAACCTTTAGCGGTGACGTGCTGCTTAGTGCCAGCCGCCCGAATGGCGACGTGTTGCTTCTCTTAGGTGACCTCACCGGTCATGGCTTATCCGCTGCGATTGGTGCATTACCCATGGCCGAAGTATTTCGTACCATGACCTTAAAAGGTCATGCGGAAGAAGAAATACTCAAGGAAATTAATAGCAAGCTTTACAATCTACTACCCACCGATCGCTTTGTAAGCATGGCCTTGATAACCCTCTTCCACAACAAACAGGTGGCTACGGTATGGAATGCGGGCCTGCCCGACATCTATTTGATTGATGGCAATAACAAGATTAAACAAACCATCAAGTCTGTACACCCACCTTTGGGTGTCATGCGGCAACTAATGTCGCAGCCAGTGCCCGAAGTATTGATGACCGAAATTGGCGACCGCTTGCTGGGCTATACTGACGGGCTAACCGAAGCCAACAACCTGTCCCATGAGGAATATGGCGAACAACGTTTGTGCGAAACCATCGAGCACGCTTTTCCAGGCGAGCCTGTGTTTAGCCAAATCATGCATGACTTCGACCAATTCCGTGAAGGTGTCGCCCCCCGTGATGACATTAGTATTTTAGAAATCCCCAGCAACACCGTGGTGCAAGTTAGCCACATACCGTTGCCGGAGCCTACCCGCAATGCTACCTATGTGCCGCGTAATAACTGGCGTTGGCAGATGGAATTGTTTGCCGCCAATTTGGGCCATACCGATCCTATTCCTATGGCCATGTAGTTTCTAAAGGAAATGGGCATGCCAGCGTCTGACACGCGTGCCATATTCACTATCATTACCGAACTCTATCTCAATGCCCTAGACCATGGGGTTTTAAAAATGGGTTCCGATGGCCGTGACAGCAGCGATGGTGCAACGCTAAACAAATACCAGATAGAGCGCTTGCAGCGCTTGCAGAACCTGACCCAGGGTAGCGTCAAATTAGAATTATTAGGTAGCCATGTAGATGATCTACACACGCTCACCATTAGCATCACCGATACTGGCCGCGGTTTTGACTATTTAAAGTGGCTGGATAGTGCCACGCGCCCCGCTAATGCCTTTAGTGGCCGTGGCATTCTTTTGCTACAGGGCTTATGCGACAAACTTGCCTACTTACCACCGGGTAACCAAGCCCAAGCAACCTACCGCTGGCAGCTTAATTCGCCTTATATGGATAACCAAGCAAGCCAGAGTTATGAGCCCCTGTCCATGGAAGATGCCTTCGACTCCCTCACTACAGAGCCTGAGCTAGACCCTTTAGCCTGGAGTGATGACTCCTTGGTAATGCTAGACACAGAAGCAAGCCTGTCACCAAGCCCTAGCCAGGACCAGCAAGCAACGACACCAGTATCGGCAAACCCCACATCTGCGCCTGTCACAGCCGATGCTTCAATACAGGAAGGCAGGCCAGAGCAATGGGGTTATGAAGCTCACAGCCAAGTAAACATAGGCAACCAGCCAGCGTCTAACACACACGCCACTATGGGCACCGTAGACAAGGCATTATTTGATTATGATGACCTTGCGGAACGTTTGATTGGCCACGAAGAAATGATTCAAATGATTCTAGGCACCTTCAATGGTGAAGTACCGAGCGATATAGCGGCGCTACAAATAGCCGTTAATAATATAGATCTCAGCGCCATTGCCAGCCTTGCCCACAAGATAAAAGGCGCATCACGCAACGTGGCTAGTGAAGCTATGGCCAGCAGTGCCGAGATAATGGAAAAAGCCGCCAAGGCGGGAGATGCTAGCCCCATGATCGAGCAAATGGCATTGCTAAGCAGCGGCTACGCGGGATTCTTACAGCAGGTGCGGGAAATGCATGGGATTGACGCTTAGACTACCGTTCCTGTGAGGCACGGCCACGACAGTTCATTACGAGGCACCCAAAGCACTCGCTGCGCTCGCGGGGTATGCTAAGCGCAGCGACGCGGCAACCTCTAGCAGGATTGCACTTCGCCTGATGGAGGTTGCTTCGGTTCCCTCGCAATGACAGGGAGGGTACCACGCGATAACAGGGAGGGTACCACGCGATGACGAGGTACACGCCCTGCAATGACGGTATTAATTACATACCGTACTTAGTAGCCATGTTTTCTAGGCTAACTACCTTGATCTTGTCGGCGTGGCCAGCAGTACCAAAGGCATTGTAACGATCTTCACAAACCTGCTGCATCGCCACCATGGTCTCTTTCAAGAATTTACGTGGGTCAAATTCAGCTGGGTTAGCTGCCAGGAAGCGACGTACGGCACCCGTCGATGCCAAACGCAAATCCGTGTCAATATTCACCTTACGTACACCATGCTTGATGCCTTCTACGATCTGTTCAACAGGCACGCCGTAAGTTTCAGGAATAGCACCACCGTATTCGTTAATCACCGCCAACCAGTCTTGCGGCACAGAAGAAGAACCGTGCATTACTAGATGGGTATTAGGGATCATTTTGTGAATGGCGGCAATACGATCAATCGCCAAGATGTCACCCGTAGGTGGGCGCGTAAACTTATAGGCACCGTGGCTGGTACCACAGGCAATGGCCAAGGCATCGCACTGCGTTTGGGCCACAAAGTCAGCAGCTTCTTCTGGGTCAGTAAGCATCTGTTCCATGGTTAGCTTGCCGGCCGCACCAACGCCATCCTCTTCACCAGCTTCGCCGGTTTCCAATGACCCCAAGCAACCTAACTCACCCTCTACGGATACGCCACAGGCGTGGGCCATTTCTACGGTACGACGTGTCACGGCTACGTTGTATTCATAGGACTCTGGCGTCTTCGAGTCTTCACCCAAAGAACCGTCCATCATGACCGAAGAGAAGCCAGAAGCAATGGCTTTTTGACAGGTGGACGGGGAATTACCATGATCCAAGTGCATGCACACTGGGATGTGCGGGAATTCTTCAATAGCCGCCAAAATCATGTGTTTAAGGAAGTTGGAACCAGCGTATTTGCGGGCACCAGCCGAGGCTTGCACAATCACTGGGCTATTGGTTTTGTCCGCGGCCTGCATAATGGCGCGCATCTGTTCAAGGTTATTAACGTTAAAGGCAGGAATGCCATAACCGTACTCGGCGGCATGGTCGAGTAATTGCCGCATGCTGACTAATGCCATGAAAAGCTCCTTAGTTTCCGCGTTGTTCTAGGATTGCTACAGCCGGTAATTGCTTACCTTCTACAAATTCTAGGAAGGCACCGCCACCCGTAGAAATGTAAGAAACTTGCTGTGCAATAGCGTATTTATCAACTGCTGCCAGTGTATCACCGCCACCAGCAATAGAGAATGCATCTGACTCAGCGATGGCACGAGATAAAACCTCAGTACCGCCACCAAATTGATCAAATTCGAACACCCCCAAAGGGCCGTTCCAAATAATAGTGCCCGCGCCTGCCAATATCTCAGCTAGGGCGGCGGCTGATTCAGGCCCCACGTCCATGATCATGTCATCGGCTGTTACCTCAGCCGCTGCTTTAGTGGTTGCCGTTGCGGTTTCGGCAAACTCGGTGGCCGTCACTACGTCGGTCGGGATAGGGATACTGGTCTTCGCCATTAGGGCCTTGGCGTTAGCCACCAAATCCGCTTCGTACAAGGACTTGCCCACTGGGTGACCGGCCGCAGCCAAGAAGGTGTTGGCAATACCACCACCCACAATCAACTGGTCTACCTTGTCGGACAAGGACTCCAGTACCGTGAGCTTGGTAGATACTTTAGAGCCGCCTACTACCGCCACCATGGGCCGTTTTGGGTTGTCTAGCGCTGCGGCCAAGGCCGCTAGCTCTGCCGCCAACAAGGGGCCGGCGCAAGCTACAGGAGCAAACTGCGCCACACCATGTGTACTAGCTTGAGCACGGTGAGCGGTGCCAAAGGCATCATTCACATAAACGTCACACAGTTCCGCCATCTGCTTAGATAGGGCTTCGTCATTGGCTTTTTCGCCGACATTAAAGCGGCAATTTTCCAACACCACTAGCTCACCAGCGGCAGCCTCCATAGTGGCAGAGCCAGACAACCAGTCTTGCGCCAAACTCACTTTGCAGGACAAGCGCGCGGCCAACCAGTCAACCACCGGCTGCAATGAAAACTGTGCATCGTACTGACCTTCTTTTGGACGCCCCAAGTGAGAAGTAACCATCACTAGGGCACCAGCCGCCAGGGCCAGCTCAATGGTTGGCAAGGAAGCACGCAGGCGTGCATCACTAGTGACCACACCGTCTTTTACCGGTACGTTCAAATCTTCACGGATCAACACGCGCTTGCCAGCGAGATCTAGATCAGTCATTTTGATAATTGGCATAGGTTTTCCTATCTTGGTCTCAATAATAAATTCTATGTGCTTGTCACTATGATGGCTCAGACAGCATGGTCATCGCTACATCTAGCATACGGTTGGCATAACCCCATTCGTTGTCATACCAAGCTAAAATCTTAATTAACTGCCCCATCTGTAGGGTTTGCGTAGCATCAAACACCGCCGACTTAGGGCAATGGTTAAAGTCTATGGACACTAGGGGCTCTAGATTATAGCCCAACACACCGTGCTTATCGGCCGCACTAGCCGCCGCCATGATGGCGTTAATTTCGGCTACGCTAGTCTCACGCTCGGGGCGGAACACCAAGTCCACTACGGATACGTTGATAGTGGGCACGCGCATACTGTAACCGGTGATCTTGTCCGCCACACCTGGCAATACCCAACCCAAAGCTTCCGTAGCATGGGTAGACGTGGGAATCATCGACTGGGTAGCCGAACGGCCGCGCCGCAGGTCCATTTTATCCAATACGGTATCCGTCAACACTTGGCCATTGGTATAGGCATGAATAGTGGTCATCAGGCCATCTTCAATACCTACACTGTCTAACAAAGGCTTTAATACCGGCGCCATACAGTTGGTGGTGCAAGAAGCGTTGGACACAATGCGATGCTGCGCCTGAATCTGATCATGGTTAATACCATAGACTACGGTCAGGTCCACGTCTTCGCCGGCCGCCGCGCCGATCAGCACCTTGTCCGCACCGGCTTGTAGGTGCTGCATAGACAGTTCACGGCTAGCAAGCTTACCCGAACATTCTAATACCAAGTCGATATCTTCGGCCTGCCAAGGCAGGGCACTAGCTTCAGCTTCACGCAATATGCGAATAGATTGCACCGAGCCGTCTTTGGCAGTGATATTCATCACGCCATCACCCGCTTCCACAGGCAAAGGAAAAGCCCCGTGTACGGAATCGTAACGGGTCTCATACACAAGGGATTCAGCAATACCTAGGTCATTGATAGCGACCACCTGCAGTTGCTCCTGCAGGCCGCGCTCATACAGGGCACGCACCAGTGCGCGCCCAATACGACCATAGCCATTAATGGCTAATTTTTTGGTCATGTTGGTTGCTTGCCTGTAGGTTATAGCAGTTCAGTAACCTGAGCAGCAACGTTATCGGCGGTAAAACCAAACATCTCAAACAACTGGCCAGCAGGAGCAGACTCACCAAAGGTGGTCATGCCGACAATGCGGCCTTGCAAACCAACATACTTGTACCAGTAATCAGCGTGCGCTGCTTCAACCGCAACACGCGCCGTTACTGCAGCAGGTAATACGCTTTCTTGGTAAGCCGCATCTTGACGTTCAAAGGCTTCAGTACAAGGCATAGAAACCACACGAATAGCTTTACCCTGGGCACGCAAGCTAGCCGCCGCTTCTTGGGCAATACCAATTTCAGAACCGGTGGCAATAATAATGGCTTGTGGAGCAGCATCGCTGTCGGAAAGGACGTAACCACCCTTTGCCACATTGGCTACCTGCTCGGCACTACGATCTTGGTGCGGCAGATTTTGACGCGAGAAAATCAGCGCAGCTGGGCCATCGGTACGCTCTAAAGAAGATTTCCAAGCTACCGCGGATTCAACCGTGTCACATGGGCGCCATGTATCTAGGTTTGGCGTCAAACGTAGATTAGGAATCTGTTCAATAGGCTGGTGAGTTGGGCCGTCTTCGCCCAAGCCGATAGAGTCGTGAGTGTAAACAAACAATACGCGCTGCTTCATCAAGGCGGCCATACGTACAGCATTACGGGCGTATTCCATAAATACTAGGAAGGTCGCGCCGTAAGGAATGAACCCACCGTGCAATGCGGCACCGTTCATGATGGCCGACATAGCAAATTCACGTACCCCGTAGAACACGTAGTTGCCGTTAGCATCGTCTTTGCTGACGCCCTTGGAACCAGACCACAAGGTCAAGTTGGAACCCGCAAGGTCAGCAGAGCCACCTAGCATTTCTGGCAACATAGGGCCAAACGCGTTAAGGGTGTTTTGGGACGCTTTACGAGAAGCAATAGTATTGCCGTCGGCTTGTAGTTGAGCAATATAAGCATCGGCATCCGCAGAGAAGTTTTCTGGTAGATCTCCGGCGATACGGCGTAGTAACTCAGCCGCCAATTCTGGATAGGCTTCGGCATAAGCAGCAAAGTCTTTATTCCAGATTTGTTCAGCATCGTAACCCGCATCACGGGCATCCCACTCTTCGCGAATATCAGCTGGGATATCAAATGGGCCGTAGCTCCAACCCAGCTGCTTGCGGGTCAAGGCAATTTCGTCGTCACCAAGTGGAGCACCGTGGCAATCTTCCTTGCCTTCTTTGTTAGGTGAACCAAAACCGATGATGGTCTTGCAGCAAATCAACGTCGGTTGATCTGGGTTTGCCTTTGCCGCCTCGATAGCCGCAAAAATAGCATCCGCATCGTGACCGTCGATGGCAGGAATCACCTGCCAGCCGTAGCTTTCAAAACGCTTAGGTGTGTCGTCGGTAAACCAACCCTCTACTTCGCCATCGATAGAAATGCCGTTGTCATCATAGAAAGCGATCAACTTGCCAAGGCCCAGGGTACCGGCCAAGGAGCAAGCTTCGTGAGAAATACCTTCCATCAAACAGCCATCACCCAAGAAGGTGTAAGTGTTATGGTCGATAATTTCGTGACCGGCTTGGTTAAACTGTGCCGCCAAGGTTTTTTCTGCCAACGCCATACCAATAGCATTGGTGATACCTTGACCAAGGGGTCCGGTGGTGGTTTCTACGCCTGGGGCATAGCCGTATTCAGGATGACCGGCTGTTTTAGAGTGCAACTGGCGAAAGTTCTTCAAGTCATCAATAGACAGGTCATAGCCGCTGAGGTGCAACAACGAGTAAATCAACATCGAGCCATGGCCATTAGACAGCACAAAGCGATCGCGGTTAAGCCATTCTGGATTACTTGGATTGTGCTGTAAAAAATCGTTCCAAAGCACTTCGGCAATATCCGCCATGCCCATAGGGGCACCGGGGTGGCCAGATTTGGCTTGTTGCACGGCATCCATACTCAGGGCTCGAATAGCATTGGCTAAATCGCGACGAGTGGGCATATGATTTCTCCTGTTGGGAAAGTCAGTTAGGCCGGCTGTATCCGACCGTTAAAAAGCTGGCACATATTGTCTCGCACTAGGGCTTTTGGTACAACAAATATGGGAAGTTTTACTATGTTTTTTTAACGCCGCGTAGCTAACCGAGACACTACTCGTAAATCTCGCCGTCATTGCGTACTTTTTCCCGTCATTGCGAACCTATTTCCGTCATTGCGAACGCAGTGAAGCAACCTCCACCCGGCAAAGTGGCAGTTGCACAAGATTGCTTCGGCTCCCTCGCAATGACAGAGGGACGTGTCCGTTGCAATGACAGAGGAATGCGCCCGTTGCAATGACAGCGGGATGCACCCGGCATAATGGCAGAGACCGTATTACCGACAAAAACCATAGCCACCAACCCCCAACACAGGTATAATGCGCGCCTTGGTTTTAACATACAAAACCATACGGCACTCGCCAAGGTTACCCTTGCAGGCACAACCCCTTTCAGCTTGCAACGCTCCTAGGCTGGTAATTAAGTCACTGCTGACGCTACGGACACAAGGTTCGGCGCAGTATTCAATTACGAGGCACGTTCCATGAACGAATACACTCTATTTACATCCGAATCCGTTTCCGAAGGTCACCCAGATAAAATTGCTGACCAAATTTCTGACGCTATTCTAGACGCCATGCTGGCGAAAGACCCTGAATCACGCGTTGCGGTAGAAACCCTAATCAAAACTGGCATCGTATTAGTCGCTGGCGAAGTACGCACCAACTCTTGGGTGGACATCGAAGACCTAGTACGCGAAGTGGTTAAGGAAATCGGTTACACCTCATCCGAAATGGGTTTTGACGGCGACTCTTGTGCCGTACTAAACGCTATCGGCAAGCAGTCCGCTGACATCGCCATGGGCGTTGATGACGACGCTGACAGCGACAAAGAACAAGGCGCAGGCGACCAAGGTTTGATGTTTGGCTATGCCAGCAACGAAACCGAGTCCCTAATGCCGGCGCCCATTCACTACGCTCACAAGCTAGTAGAACAGCAAGCCAAGGTGCGTAAAAATGGCGTTTTGCCATGGCTACGCCCAGACGCCAAGAGCCAGCTAACCTTCCGCTACGGCCCAGATGGCCGTCCAGCAGGCATTGATGCCGTGGTTCTTTCCACGCAGCACAGCCCAGAAATTGCCCTGGAACCGTTGCGCGAAGCCGTGATGAAACACATCATCGAGCCAGTACTGCCAGAAGCCTGGCTAAGCGAAAACACCAAGTACCACATCAACCCCACGGGTAACTTTGTCATTGGTGGCCCTGTAGGCGATTGCGGCCTAACGGGTCGTAAGATCATCGTTGATACCTACGGCGGCATGGCGCGTCACGGTGGCGGCGCCTTCTCTGGCAAAGACCCATCCAAGGTTGACCGTTCTGCCGCTTACGCTGGCCGTTACGTTGCCAAAAACATCGTTGCCGCAGGCCTAGCCGAGCGTTGTGAAATTCAGGTTTCCTACGCCATTGGCGTGTCTGAGCCAACGTCCATCAGCATCGATACCTTTGGTACTGGTGTGATTAGTGACCGCACTATTGAAGACCTAGTGCGTGCACACTTTGACCTGAAAGCTGGCGGCCTCGTAGCCATGTTGGATCTTAAGCGTCCAATTTACCGCGCTACCGCAGCTTATGGCCACTTTGGTCGCGACAACCCAGATTTCACTTGGGAAAAGACCGACAAGGCTGACGCCTTGCGAGCGGCTGCAGGTATCTAAACTTGCGTACGGTTCGCCTCTACGTCAACTGCCCCCTGGAGGCAAGTTCCGCACTGGAACTGCCACCAGAGGCCAGTCATTACGTAGGCAAAGTACTGCGCGCCAAAGTTGGGCAGCACCTTTGCCTGTTTAATGGAGACGGCCAGGAATACCCTGGCACGGTTACCGAAGTGAACAAGAAGTCCGTCGTAGTCAGCCTCCAAGCGGCTAACAACGGGCAAACTCCCTCTCCTTTGCACACTCACCTTGGCCAGGTCATGTCCCGTGGCGACCGCATGGACTACGCCATTCAAAAAGCCACAGAAATGGGCGTCAACGCAATAACCCCACTATCAAGTGAACGTTGCGAGGTAAAACTAGACCCCAAACGCTTAGAAAAACGCCTGCACCACTGGCAACAAATCGCCATCAGTGCCTGCGAGCAAAGCGGCCGTAGTGATCTACCCACCATCCATGCGCCGATGCCACTAAGCCAATGGTGTGACACGGTACAAGCACAGCAAAAACTCGTGCTGCACCCTCACAACAGCGTGCGCTTAACAGAACTTGCCACACCGACTTCCTGCGCCCTGCTCATCGGCCCCGAAGGTGGCCTAACAGAAGCTGAGGTAGGCGCTGCCCAAGCCCAAAACTTCCAAGCCATGCTCATGGGCCCACGCATCCTACGCACCGAAACAGCCCCCATAGCCAGCCTAGCGCTACTCCAGCACCTTTGGGGTGATTACTAAGCTGACCTGCGCGGCCTGCCCGGTCATTGCGAGCGCAGCGAAGCAACCTCTACCAGCTCACTGCAATCCTGCTAGAGATTGCCACGTCGCTACGACCCAACCTGTATAGCCCATCAACGAAAATCACACTTGATTTCCACCCCCAAACCCATATATAAACCAACAGACACAATCGACACACAAGAGAGATCAAAATGACCATTCGCCTTGGCATCGTCATGGACCCTATTGCTTCCATCAACTACAAAAAAGACAGCTCCCTAGCCATGCTATGGGCCGCCCAAGATAAAGGCTGGGATTTGTTTTACATGGAACCCCAACACCTCTACGCCAACCAAGGCGTGGCCATGGGCAATATGGCGCCATTGCAAGTCCACCGTGATGCAACTGATTTCTACACCATGGGCGAATTTAGCGCCCAGCCACTAGGCGACCTTGATGTCATCCTAATGCGCAAAGACCCACCATTTGATAACGAATTTTTGTACGCTACGCATTTACTAGAAATGGCCGAACGTGCTGGCTCGCTAATCATCAACAAACCGCAAAGCCTACGTGACTGTAACGAAAAGCTATTTGCCTTGCAGTTCCCCCAATGCTGCCCAGAGGTATTGGTGTCCCGTGATCCTGCAATCCTTAAAGGTTTCCACACCCAGCATGGCGATGTGATCTTTAAGCCTCTGGATGGCATGGGTGGCGCCTCTATCTTCCGCGTGAAGCCAGACGACTCCAACCTTAATGTGATTCTGGAAACTCTAACGGAATTTGGCCAACAACAAATCATGGCCCAACGCTTCTTGCCCGAAATCAAAGACGGCGATAAGCGCATTTTAATGATTAATGGCGAACCCGCCACTGATCACTGCCTCGCGCGCATCCCTTCTTCTGGTGAAACCCGCGGCAATTTGGCTGCCGGCGGCTCGGGTGTAGCCCGCGAGCTAAGCGCACGCGACCGCTGGATCTGCGCCCAAGTAGGCCCTACGTTGCGCGAAAAAAACCTGCACTTTGTGGGCCTCGACGTGATTGGCGACCACCTGACGGAAATCAACGTTACCAGCCCTACCTGTATTCGTGAAATAGACGACCAAACCGGTTCCGATATTGCCGGCAAGCTCATGTCGCATATTCAGACAATTTTGGCCGACGCCGGCAAGACCGCCTAACCAGAGAATATGGTAAACTGAACTTAACATCATCATTGCCAGACTGAACTTTACACTACGTCATTGCGAGACTGAACTTTACACTTCGTCATTGCGAGGCCCGAAGGGCCGTGGCAATCTCTATCAGACGAAGCGCAGTGTTAGAGAGATTGCTTCGCTGCGCTCGCAATGACGAAAGTACGC
>DPHB01000019.1:35140-41610 GCA_003521845.1 Oceanospirillaceae bacterium
GCAATGACGCAAGTACGCTGCAATGCCGACAGTAAAGCCACGACAGACAAGTTTTAAGGCACAGGACACAAACATGACAAAAAAACAGCAAGGCAGTTTGCACAACTCCATGCTTATCTCCATGCCACAACTGGACGATGAGCCTTTTCATCGTAGCTTGATATACATCTGTGAGCATAACGACCAGGGGGCTATGGGCCTGATTATCAACCATGAAACCGAAGTCGCTTTTGCCGACATCTTGCCCCAACTCAACATCGAAGAAGAACAAGCAAGCAACCTACAACAGCCTATTTTTACCGGCGGCCCAGTGAAGCCAGAGCACGGTTTTGTATTGCATACGCCGCTGGCCGACAAGCAATGGCAATCCAGCATTCAAGTCGGCACCGACCTGTGCTTAACAACGTCTGTTGATGTCATTGACGATATCGCCCACGATACCGGCCCAGAACACAGCCTTATAGCCCTCGGCTACGCTGGCTGGGGCCCCGGGCAACTGGAACACGAAATTGCTAACAACGCCTGGATTTGCTGCCCTTTCGATGCTGATATTATGTTTAACACACCGTCCAATAAACGCTTTGACGCCGCCGCGCGTTTACTCGGTATCGACATGAATTTGATCTCCACTCAGGTGGGTCATGGATAAGCCCCTTAACTTGCTAGGCTTTGACTTTGGCAGCAAACGCATAGGCATAGCCTTTGCTAGCCAGGCCGGCACCGAACCTATAATTCTGGCACCCTTGCCTGCGCGTGACGGCATTCCTGACTGGCAACAAATAAATAAGCTGGTAAAGGAGTGGCAAACACAAGCATTTGTGGTTGGAATTCCCTATAATATGGACGGTTCTGTAGGCGAGATGGCCCACCGGGCACGCAAATTTGCCAATCGCCTGGCTAGCCGCTTTGATTTACCCAGCTATGTGGTAGACGAACGTCTCTCCACCTACGCAGCCAAACAGGCGCACCTGCTCGATGGCGGTGGCACCAACTGGAAAAAACACGGCGTTGATGGTCTATCAGCACAATTGATTTTGCAGTCTTGGTTCGACGAAGACGAACACAGACTAGCATCGCAACCCTTTAAGGAACAAGGATAAGCAATGGCACAAGCGCCTCAGCTACCCGACACCCCCACCCTTGTTGCTGATTTAGTTCAGCAAGTCAGCCAATTAGTTGCCAACAATCAGATGCAAGACCCCCTAGTGATAGGCATCCATACGGGCGGTGTTTGGCTGGCGGAAACCCTAGCTCAAGCCCTTGATGCCCCACTCGGCAAACTGGATATCTCTTTTTATCGAGATGACTTTACCCAGCAAGGCTTAAACCCCAAGGTAAACCCTTCTAGCCTACCTTTTGACGTCAACAACCGGCACATAGTGCTAGTAGACGATGTGCTTATGAGTGGTCGCACTGTTCGCGCGGCCCTTAACGAAATTTTTGACTACGGCCGCCCTGCTAGCATCAAGCTAGCCACACTGTGTGCTATAAACGGCCGCCAACTGCCTATCCAAGCCGATGCTTGCGCCCTGCAGTTGGACCTAGCGGACAACCAATACTTGCAACTAGATGGCCCCGCGCCTCTACAACTAACTCTTATTGAGCGGACTACCGATGACCCTATCTCCTAGCGCCCAATTGCAGCTCACAGAAAGCGGCGAACTACGTCACTTCCTTACCGTAGACGGCCTACCTAAGCCCTTACTAGAACGCATTATCGATACTGCCAACTCCTTTGTGGTAGTGGGCAACCAAGAAGTAAAAAAGGTGCCTCTACTGCGCGGCAAGACCGTAGTAAACCTGTTCTTTGAGAACTCCACCCGTACGCGCAGCACCTTTGAACTGGCTGCCAAGCGCTTGTCTGCCGATGTACTCAACCTAGATATCAAAACCTCGGCCACCAGCAAGGGCGAATCCTTACTAGATACCCTACGTAACCTGCGCGCCATGCACAGCGACATGTTTGTGGTACGCCACAGCCAAAGCGGCGCGCCACACTTTATCGCCGAGCAGGTAACACCCAACGTCGCCATCATCAACGCCGGTGACGGTCGCCATGCGCATCCCACCCAAGCGATGTTGGACATGCTGACTATCCACCGCCACGCTTTACCTAAAAATGGCGGCGCCTTTGACCAGCTAAAAGTTGCCATCGTCGGCGACATCCTGCACTCCCGCGTGGCCCGTGACCAAATTCACGCCTTAACCACTTTGGGCTGCAAAGACATCCGCATTGTGGGCCCCAACACCTTATTACCTACAGAAATCGCCAGCCTAGGCGTCACTACCCACAGTGACCTAGACCAAGGCTTGGAAGACGTGGACGTGGTCATCATGTTGCGCCTACAAACAGAACGTATGGACTCTGGTTTCCTACCTTCCGCCAGCGAGTACTACCAAACTTACGGCCTCACTCGCCAACGCCTAGCCAAAGCCAAGCCAGATGCCATAGTCATGCACCCAGGCCCGATTAACCGCGGCATAGAAATAGAATCCGAAGTAGCCGACGGTGCCCAGTCGTTGATTCTAGACCAGGTTGGCTACGGCATAGCCATTCGTATGGCGGTAATGTCCATGTCCATGAGTGGCCAAATGCAACAGCGCCAAGCACAATTGGGCACTAGCGGAGAGCATAGCTAATGAACATGATTATTCGCCAAGCCCGTTTGCTAGACCCACAGCAACAGTTAGATCAAATCAGCGATCTGCACATTACCGACGGTAAAATCCAAGCTATAGGTGAAAACCTAAACGCCACTAACGCACAAGAAATCGACGGCAAGGGCAAACTAGTCTGCCCAAGCTTTACCGACCTACTGACCTACTTGCGCCAACCAGG
This sequence comes from Oceanospirillaceae bacterium, assembly GCA_003521845.1. Lineage (GTDB taxonomy): Bacteria > Pseudomonadota > Gammaproteobacteria > Pseudomonadales > Balneatricaceae > Njordibacter. The sequence continues at coordinate 37,980 of DPHB01000019.1, forward strand.
CAACAGCCAAAAGGGCACCATAGCCACAGAAACCCAAGCCGCCGCTAGCGCCGGTTTTGGCACCTTGCTACCTAGCCCAGACACCCAGCCCTGCACCGACAGCACCGCCGTACTAGAACTAGTACAAGACCGTGCGGCCCAAGCAGGCTACTGCCAGCTAGCACCCGTTGCCGCTCTAACTCAAGGCCTTAACAGCAGCCACCTGAGCAATATGCAGGGCCTTAGCAAAGCCGGCGCCGTAGCATTCAGTAACGCTGGCCACGACTTTAGCGACAACACTGTACTGCTACGTTGCTACGAATATGCCGCCACCTATGGGTTAAAGATATTCCTACAAGCGCAAGACGCCGCCCTCGGCAATGGCCACATGCACGACGGTGCCCTAGCCACCCGCATGGGCCTAAACGGCATACCAGTCATTGCCGAAACCTTAGCCATCGCGCGGCATTTGCAAATGATTCAGCATACTGGGGTAAGCGCTCACTTCCAACAGCTAAGCAGTGCTGCAGCAGTGGACATGATTCGCCAAGCCAAAAATCAAGGCCTACCGGTAACAGCCGACGTGGACCTAGCCCACCTGTGCTATACGGAACAGCAAGTACAAGGCTATGCCAGCCAGTACTACGTACAACCACCGTTGCGTAGCGAAGACGACCGCCAAGCATTACTAGCAGGGCTCGCCGACGGTACCATCGACGCCATCGTCTCAGCCCACCAGCCACACGAAGACGCCGCCAAGCAAGCACCTTTTGCTGACACGGCCACCGGTATGGCCATGTACGACAGCTTCATGTCCTTGCTGCTAAGCCTAGAAGGCCAAGCCTGTCTAACCCTGGCCCAGCTAGTCAGCGCGATAAGCAATAAACCAGCGAACATTGCCCAAGTAGCTAGCAATAACCTTGCGGTGGGCAGCGACGCCAACCTGTGCTTAATCGACCCCACACAGCAATGGCAACTACAAGAAAGCAATCAGCAAAGCCACGGCGCCAACCAAAGCCTGCAAGGCCAAACCCTAACCGGCCGCGTACAACTCACCCTACGCAACGGCCAAACCACCTGGCAGCTATAACCTAACTTCTAGGGGTCAGAACCCGTTATAGGGGTCTGACCTCAACTATCAAAACCCCTCTACAACCACATATTACTTACACCCAGTAACAAACCCTCACACTCCATTGACAATAGTTCACAAAAACAATTTTAAAAAAAACTACCAAAAACATGAAATATTGATAATAATAAAACCCTGAGCACAAAAACCACGCAAAAGGCCAAATCATGGATGCTGTAGAATTAAACAAAATGTCAGAACTCACCACCCGACAGACAGCAAAACTGCTAAATGTATCCGTGCGTACGATACAACTGTGGGTAGAAAACGGCACCCTGCAAGCATGGAAAACCGCCGGTGGACACCGCCGTATTAGCGTCGGCTCAGTGCAACAATTACTAGACGAAAAACAAAGCAAACAGACACCCATCCCGCGCCCCTTTGGTAGCAGCAACAAAAGCACCGTACTACTAGTCGACGACGACCAAGACACACTTTTGCTATACCAGATGCTAGTGAGTAGCTGGTACCCCAGCTTACATATAGAAACCGCCACCAATGGTGTTGACGCGCTAGTGAAAATTGGTGCCATGCGCCCGTGTGTACTTATTACCGACCTGCAAATGCCACAATTGGATGGCTTTGCTATACTGGATAGACTACAAAACAACGAACAGTATGACTTCCTGACACCTATAGTAATATCCGGCATGAGCGACGAAGAAATCAACGCCCGTGGCATACCAGAAGGCGTCCCCGTATTGCACAAGCCAATACCGGTGGAAGAACTCAAGGCCCTGATCGCCAAAGCTGTTTAACCGTCGTGGGGGACTGGCTCTTATTTAGGCGCGTAGCGACTAAAAAGTGCATGTCCCTATAGAGCATCGCTCCACTCATTGGGCTGGCTAGGCGCAGCAACAAACCGTCATTGCGAGGAGCGACGTGGCAATCTCTTCCAGCCAAACACTAGGCAATTACATGCACCAGCTCACCTACAACCCAGCACAAGACACCTATAGTGCTAACACCAGCGCCACACAGCTTGGTGTGTCAACGTCAGGCAAGCAACAAGACCTAATCAATTTAATAGGTTCGAAGCTGTGGCAACAACTGCTAAACATTGCCAACACCCAACAAGCTCAATTTATCAGCCTAAATAACAATCATTACTTGTGCCTAGGCGAAGTAGCCAGCGATGGCCTGCTAATCTGGATCATCACGCCGCAGCCACAACTACAACGCCAGCTTGAACAAGGCCAACACGATTCGCGCCTTGCCTCCGTTGGCCAAGTAATGGCGGGCATCTGCCACGAGGTGAACCAACCCCTCAACGCCATGCGCCTGCGTTTATACGCCCTGCAACAACTAGCCACCATGGGCGCTATTCCAGACCTAGACAACCACCTAAAAGAGCTGGATAACCAGATAGAGCGCTGCGCCAACACCCTAGTCAACATGCGCCAGCTAGTGGGCCACCAGCCCATCAGCCACAGCCAGTTCGACCTAGCCAAAAGCATCCAGCAAGTGCACAAGCTACTTGCTAGCCAACTGGCCCAACAAGGAATTAAACTCCAACTACCCAATGCCCTACCTGAAAGCCTACTATTCGGCCAAGCCCAACGCTTTGAACAGGTACTAATCAACCTCATCAACAACGCCCGCGATGCCATCCTAGAGCAAACACAACAACAAGTCGGTGACATACAACTGTACCTGCTGCACCAGTGCGGCAACTTCCAACTACAAGTTATCGACAACGGCCCAGGCATTCCAGAACACCTGCAACAACAAGTATTTACCCCCTACTACACCAGCAAACAAGCCCATGGCACCGGCCTAGGCTTGGCCCTTTGTCAGGACCTAGTAAACGAGCTAGACGGCACCATCGAACTACAATCCCAACCCGGCCGTACCTGCTTCACCATCACTCTGCAAAAGCACGGCAACTAGGATTAAGCATGCGCATTGCTAGCTTCCTGCACCCAGACATTCAAGACGCCATAGCACTATGGCTAACCAGCCTAGGTCATGAACTAAGCCAACAAACAGATCAAGCCGAGCGCCTAGTAACCGACCATAAGCACCTACTACAACTTACCACCCAGGCACACACCATAGACCCACAGCATTGGCTACTCATCGACAGCCAACTCAGCACCACCCAAACTATACAAGCACTACAACAAGGCTGCGGCTACATCAGCACGGCTCCACTAAACAAAACCACATTAGAAAACTGGCTAGCAGGCCAAAACCCATTAGCCAACATGCTGACCATAGACAACCTAACACTACCAACACCAGCAGCCGACCCACGTTTAGCTCAGTTCATCGACATCATCACCAAAGATCTAGTCACCCAAGGCACCTGGACAGCGCAGCAACAAGCCCAAGCCCAACGACTCATNNTATCTGTAGCCCATATACGAAACTGAGTGGCTCTTGCAGAATTAACCCTATAGCCAACAGAAATAATCGCATCTAGGTTGTAAAATTTAACTCCTTTGGTTTGGGTTTTGCCCGCTATAGCACCATGTGCTGTGGTATGTTCCAAAATGGAACATACCACTTGCTCGTTAA
>DPHB01000019.1:41821-46241 GCA_003521845.1 Oceanospirillaceae bacterium
TACCAAATAATGTGGCCAGTTGTGCCTGTGAAAGCCAAACACTTTCTTGCTCCAAAGAAACGTCTAGTCGCACCCTACCATCGGCAGATTGATATAGCTGAATCTTACTATTAGCCATTGTTTACTCCTCCTTGAGTCATAAATGTAGTCAAATCTTTGCTCATGTGACCATCCTAGAGGAAATAAGTCTTATCACCGTATTAATATATTCATTATAGTATACTCAGGGTCACTATATAGCTAACTCGACCCTCAATTGCTGCAAAGCTTAATTGATAACGAAGAGCATATAGCTCAACTGTCTTGAATATAAAATAATCTAGTCCAACAAAGGCGAACCCACTATATATGTATAAAAAATCGCATAACATATACATATNNACAAGCCCAAGCCCAACGACTCATTCCATACCGAGATATAGGCCTACAACTACCCCAATTCAAACACCTACAAGAAGAAGGCAAACTCAGCCCACTACAACAAGCCCAACTCGCCTGTCACACCCTAGCAGGCGCCGCCCTGCTAGAACAAAACCAACAACCAGAAGCCGCCCAAATAGCCCTACAGCACCACGAACACTTCGACGGCAGCGGATATCCCCAACAACTCAAAGGCGAAGCCATACACCCTATAGCGCGCTTAGCGAAGCTATATGATGCTTATACGGGTTTAAGAAAGGAAAAAGCCTATGCGAAAGCACAAAGCCACGAAGCGAGTATGCAGAAATTGCAGTTTGGAGATGGGTATTTGTGGCCGGGGCAATTTGATGAGGTGTTGTTACAGAGTTTGCTAGCGCAAAAAAAGCTCATTGAGGCGTTGTTTTAATACAGCCTAGCTGGCAGCCCCTATACTCAATCACTAGTTGCAATGCTAGGTTCTTCATTGCCAGGCTACACCTAAGCCCTAAATATATATTAAAGCCAATAACTAAATGGGTGTAATCGGGCGTAATATTGGGTCATGCTAAACAATGCTTCTAAAGAATCAGTTGAATCAAAAAAAATATCTACTAACGAATTAAAACTATCTAAATCAATACCGACAGCCCTCGATGCCAAATCAAATAGTTCATCTTCTTCACTTTTTGACACTAAACCATCATGTGCGCATACTGCTAAGCACAAGAGTATTGCCTGCTCGACATCTTCCATAGGATCTATCTCATAATCAGTTATGATTTACATATATACGCTTAGTTAACTTTTGTATATAAGAAGAATTCCTAATTGTCTTATAAGACTCCATAACTTTATGAAAATATAGATCTACCTCAATTAAGCTGCTCCACATTTCACTTTTAGAAAAGGGATCTAACCCCAATACTCACCACACCCCCATCTGCACTGCTGATCAAATACAAGGTTTGCAGCCAATCCAGTTTGCTTGGTAAGTGTTGGAAAGATGTTTGTAGTTGCTTGAAGCCAGCTTTGCCTATGCTCCAGTAGCACTTTTCTTCGCCTATGGGCACACACTCTCCGTAGGCCATGAGTAGCTCGGAAACGGATACCGAGCTGTTTATGGAATCGTCTAGGCTTTTTAAATTTATTAGATCTTGGGTCAACATACCGCGCCTCCTTTGGTTTCTCTGATTCTATTAAACCTCACAACACTTATTTAAAATGGGAGGAAGTTTGGAAACAAAATGGAAGAGTATGAAGCTGCACTGAAATGGGTATGAGGTTGGCTATTTTAAGTAGAAATTGACCTTGCCACTTTGGTGTTGGCTATCTACTAGCTGAATGCTGTAGGCACCTTTGGTGGGCAGTAATAGGGATTGGTTGGCGCTTTTGAGTTGGTGCATAGTCTGGCCGTTTATTGTGGCCCATATGGGGTAGGTGGCTCCGGCTAAATCTAGGTGTAGGCGCATGTGCTGTTTGCGCATCTGTAGTTCACTGTTATGCACGGGATAGTGTATTTTAAGTTTGGCTGGTTGCGGATTAAATGTTGCCAAGGCTGTTGGCGGTTTACCGATGGCCTTTACCGCCAAACGCCCTTTGGGTAGTTGGTCCATGACCTTGTGCATGATGGGCACGGCGGATCGCAGCCCTGTGTTGTTGGCAACGGCGCCGCCATCTGGTGAGCCCACCCATATGCCAATGGTGTATTTGCCATTATTGGCTAGGGCCAAGGCATCGCTGCCACCGGGGCCGGTGCCGGTTTTGTAAGCCACCGCTTGTAGCTGCTGGGCACCGTGTAATTTGCCTTGTTGCCCGGCGTTGTTGCTAAGAATCCAATTGAGTTGTTGAGCGCTGTGCTTGGTCAGTGTTTTGGTAGCTTGCTGCTGGGCATGCAATTCCGTAGTAAGAGGCATTACCTTGCCATCGTTACCAAGGGCAGTGTAGAGACTAACTAGATCTGCTAGGCTGGTACCAGCCCCACCAAGGGCCATGGGTAGCCCCTTGCCGTTGCGTAGTGCTATGCCAGCACTGGCTAGCTTGCCTTTGAATTTATCAGGGCCGTAGCGGTCTAGCACTTTCACTGCCGGTGTATTTAGCGAACGCTGCAGGGCTTCGCTGATAGTCACCTCACCAACGAAGCGTTTGGACAGATTAAGAGGCTGATAACCTTGAATGTCCGTTACGCTGTCCTTGATAAGGGTATTGAAATGAATATCGCCATTGGCTTGGGCCAAGCCATAGATAAAGGGCTTTAGGGTAGAGCCCGGCGAACGCACGGCTTGGGTGTAATCGATGGCGCCATGGTTGGCAAAGTTGAAGTAATCTTGGCTACCTATATAGGCAATGATTTTGCCCGTTTGGCTTTCTGCTACTAGCACGGCCAGGTTGAGGCCTGGTGGCAAAGGGTGGCGCTGGACAATATCGCTGAGGCGGTTTTGTATGTCCGTATCGATGCTAGTGGCCTGGTATTCCACCCCTTGTAAACGTTTGGACCAGGCCAGGTGCATGGCGTATTTTGCTAATGGCCAGGGGCGATGCGGCACCGGCGAAAGGTTGGCAGTATGTAAGTATTCACTATCTATAATGCCCTTTGTTAAAGCCCTTTGCAGTACTTGATTTCTGGCTTTGGTAGCTCGTTGGGGGTGGCGGTCTGGGCGTCTGGACTCTGGCGCTTGGGGCAAGGCAACAAGTAGGGCCGCCTCGGCTGGCGTCAGCTCTGCTGGCCACTTGTTGAACCACCGGAGGCTAGCGGCGTTAACGCCTTCAATGTTACTACCAAAGGGAGCGAGGCTTAGGTAACGCTGCAACACTTGTGGCTTTGAATACTGCCGTTCCAGGGCGATAGCTTTGCGCATTTGATCCAGCTTGTTCCAAACTGTTCTGGGTTTGGGTTCCATCAGTCGCACAGCTTGCATGGTCAGCGTAGACCCGCCAGAAACAATACGTCCAGTACTAAGTAGTTGCCATATGGCGCGGCTCATGGCCAGCCAATCTACGCCATGGTGAGCCCAGAAGCGTTGGTCTTCATAAGCAAGTAGTAGTGATAGATAATGGCCGTCTACGTCCTGCAGTTCAGTTCTTATACGTAGGCGCTCGTCATCGGCGAGCAGCACGTGTAGCAGTTCGCCATGCTTATCCGTGAGGTAGGAAGAATAGCTTAGCCGGCTATGATCTACGGGGCCCACATAGGCATGCAACCAGGCCAACAGCCACACAGCCATAGCGGCCCCTGCATAGAGCAAGGACAAGTAGGGTTTGGCTAGTAGGCTTCCGCGTATCGACATGGCAACGGCCTAGCTGCTTAGTTACGATTTGGCTGCGGCAGGATGATAACCCGGCCTTCGGCTGTATTGGCACGGTTTTCTGGCCGGTACATGTCTTCCACAATGGCCGCTGGCACTAGGTATTCACCCGGTGTTACGGCGCGCATCACGTAAGCAATGGTAGATTCACCTTGGTTCAAGCTGCGAAAACCGTTGGGTAAGCTCCATGCGGCCATATATCGGTCGTCCCTAAACTGCTCAAAGCTGGGTTCGGTACGTGGCAAATCACTGACCTGTGTGCGTAACCCCGTGAGGCGCGGATTTTCTAGTTCAAAACCGGCCGGTACTGGGGCCTCTAACGACAGCTCCACATCGGCCCCTTGGGTTAGATTGATCTTGTGGCTAACTAGCACCTCCGTGCCCACCGTGACCTTGTCTAAGCTCATGTTTTCGCCGGTGCCCATGTGCGTATACTGGGTTTTGATAACCACGCCATTGTGGCTTGCAGCAGACGTTTGCTCTTGCTGAACACCCGTAGCGGTAAAGCTCAGGTACATGGCTTGTGCGGACGCATTTTTGAAACTGGACCAGTTGTCCTGTTGCACAAGGTAGTCGGCGACATCGGCCAAGGCCATATCTCTAAAATCGATAGTCACGGGTAGATTAGCGGCTAGTTGTTTGGCCTGTCCCAATTGATCTGCTAGACGTATCAACCAGGCTTTTTCTTGGGTGCTAAGCCAGCGCTTATCCTGCGCTTC
>DPHB01000019.1:46458-55181 GCA_003521845.1 Oceanospirillaceae bacterium
CCTTTGGCAATCACCAGCAGCGTGTGACTAAGCATGGCGGCATCGCGCAAGTAGCTACTATAGTCCTCACGATACCAATAGCCCGTTTTGGGCAACTTGGTGTTAGCTAATAACTTATTAACCAGTGTCTCCTGCCCTATCATGTCGGCTGCCAAGAGTAGGTGGCTATATACCTGTGGGCGGTATTGATTACGCAGTACTTTGCTAATCAAGTAGCGCAAATCACCCGGGTCTAATACACCCATTTTGGCCCTTAGGTAATAGGCGTATGCATGGCTGGCAACACTGTCACCGCGGTAACGCTGCACATAGGAGCGTACCCCTTCCAACATGTGTTGCGGCACGGCATAACCCAGCTTGTTTGCCTCTAGCAAAAATTCTGCGGCATACATGGTGAGCCATTCTTCGCTGCGGCTACCGCCACGCCAAAGGCTAAAACTGCCATTGCGTAGCTGCATACTAGCCAAATGCTGAATCACCTTGTCCAAGTGCTTTTTTTGCTTGTTTGACGCTTCGTCCGAGTTGCTTGCAGAGCCATTTAGAATAAGTATTGGCCAAGCTTTGCTGGTGGTTTGCTCCAAGCAACCAAAGGGATAGCGGCTAAGGCTGTCGGTTAGCCACCCAGTGTCAAAACTAGGTTTGTCCGTGGCTTGCAAACTCATGTGGCGGCTGTCTTTGTTTAGGTCTCCCACTAGGCTTAGCAGGGTGGTACGTTCACCTGGTGCCACTAGGGTTTGCTGGTAGTGGGTTTCGATAAAGCGGTTTTGCACTACCGTAAGATCCCAGGTGTATACCTGTGGCGTTTTGCCTTTTACTTTGACTGTAAGGCCCAAGCGGTGGTTGCCTATTTGTTGGCCCCGCACACGTGCAGAAACGGTCTTACGCTGGCCTTGGCCAAGGGCAATAGAAGCCTTGGCATCGTCCAGTATTAAACCCTCTGTAGCCTGCCATTCTAGGCTGATTTCTTGTCCCGCTGGCAGTTCTATATTGTGCACAGAGACACCTATTTCGGCGGTGTCACCTTGGGCTAAAAAGCGTGGCAAACTGGGTTGCACAACCAACGGGTAGCGTACCAACATGGCCTCGCTAGTTGCGCCCATCGCCAAGTCATCAAAGGCCACAGCCATGAGGCGCACTTGCCCATTGAATTGAGGGAAGGTGATGTCCACGGTGGCTTTACCCTTGTCATCCACAGGCACCAGGCCACTGACGATGGCAACGGGTTTAACAAAGGTATCCATGGGTGGCGCTGTCGGCGCGCCGCCGTCACTGTCGCCACCAAAGCGTAGCTTTAATAGCTCACCGTCTTTATGTTGAATAAGATGCCCATAAAGGTCACGAATGCCCAAGCCTAAACGACGTTTTTGTAAGAACCATTGTCCTGGGTTGGGGGTTTGGTAACGGGTAAGCTGCAAGATGCCTTCGTCCACGGCAGCTAGCACCACCGGGCTTCCCGCAGGCAAGTTGGTGTCTATGTGTATGCTGGTTTGCTCGTTGGGGCGCACTTGCTCTGGCGCGTGAATGCTCAGTGTGGTGTGCAGCTGCGGGCGCTCAACCTTAACGTGGGTGATACCAATTGCACGCGCCGGGCCTACTTGTTCTTTACCGGGACGGTATACGCTGGCAATAAAGTATACACCCTGCCCCCACTCCGCTTTGGCTTCAAGTTGTAGCTCTGTCGTTGCCTTGCTGAGGTCGATTAAATGTTCTTCGATGATGTGATCATTGGCCACCAGCAAGTGCAATTGGCCGGCATAGGGGGCTTCCACTTTTAATGCCAAGCTATCCCCGACCTGCAGGCTTTTTACCGCTGGTGCTAGCTTAACGTTATCTGGCGTAGCAGATTGCGAGCCATCGGCATGCCACCAGCCATTTCTAAAGGCTAGTTGCGTGGTTTGGTTGCTATTAACGTCAGTAACTTCTAGGCGGTAGCGCCCCCAATCCATTATGCCAAAATCAATACTTGCTAAGCCTGCGGCGTTGGTTATGACGTTACCACTTTGGACTATGTTCTGATCAAACTTAGACACCTTGTAGCGCCACCTAGAGCTAGTGTAGTACCAATGATAATCCCAATTTTCTTGTATCAAGGTATAGCGCAAATCCGCACCTGCAATAGGTTGTTGGGCACTAGTGATGTTGGCTAGGTTTAGCACGACAGGTTTGTTACGATCATATACGGGATAGTCGTTTTGCGTTTTTATCCCCACCCACGAAGGTAGCTGGATGGCAGCTAGTTGAATGTTGCGAGTGGCTACCCGGTTGCTGGGTTCTTTCACTTCTACACGCAAGTTCATGACGAGTGCTTGTTGTTGCCAGGCAGGCTGCAACAGGTTGTTCGGCACCTTTACCTGGGCCAAACCGGATGCGTCTGTGGTTACGGCATCTAGCCGACTGACATCGGTACTAAAGGCTTGCGCCGAGCCAAATACATAGCCCTTGTATTGATCAAATAAACGGCGCTGTTGTTTAACAATGGCTTGGCTTGTGACTTCTAAATTGCTAGCGGGGGCGCCATAGAGAAAATCACTTTGCACTTCTATTTGGGTGGCATCATTGCTATAAGTGGGATTATCCGTGTGCAGCACCACCTTGATGGTTTCTGGCACATAGTCTGCCACTTCAAAGTTAAGCTTACCAATAGGTGCCTCTTGCGGATTCAAAAACAAAGCCGCCTGCCACTGGCCAGTGCGCCCAGAGCTAGGAATGCGCAAGCGTTGTTGAAAACCACCGTGGTTCAAGGCATAGATGGAGCGCGTTACGGCCACATCGCCACTGGGGCGGATCAGTTTTAAGGTTAAAGGCATATTGCCAACGGCCTTGAGGCTCTCATCCCTGACCATGGCCGTTAAAACCAGTGTTTCACCCAGGCGGTAGACACCCCGCTCAGAGAATAAATAGGCATTCAGCGGTGTTAATGCCGGCGCCCCATCAACAGGCCTGTCTGACATATCCAACTGCTGGCCCGTCAGGTTCAGTACCGCATATTCACCACTATCACCAAGATGGCGAACCTGCACCGGTTGATGGCCAAACTGCCCCTGCATCAAGGTAGCATCAAACACAACTTTGCCTTGGGCATTGGTGAAAGCCGTATCCAGCAAATCATGGTTTTTGGCTACTAGGTCTACTTGAATACCGGCCTTGGGCAAACCTGTCTGATAAGAGCGAGCATACACCGACAAGCCATCATTGCCTTGGTAGGTAGTGAGGCCTATGTCAGTATAAATCAGTGTTTGTACGTCTTGATCTGACCAGCGGTCTTGGCCTGTGTCGGCATGAAGAACATAAGCACCGGGCGGGTGATCATGCAGCACCTCAGACAAGTCCAGGTTGATGCGTTTGCTTTGGTTGTTACTTATCTGCCAGTTTAGCTCGGTTTTGCCAATGAACTGTGCACTCTTGGCTAAGCGATCGATACTCCAACCACGGTAGCTTTCAAAGAATTGCTCAGATTGCATGCTGTCTTTTACCTGCTCGGGTGACAGGCGGTAAACAGAAACAGTGGCAGCGTGCAGATTCACCACTTTTACTGGCACTCTGGCATTTTGGTTGCTTGGCAGTATATAAGTTGCCGTTTGAAACTTGAATTCAGGGTCTCTATCGCCAATAGAAAAGCTATAAATGTAGGGCTTACTAACGGCTTGCTGGTTACTTAGGGGCATGCCATCACGGAAGGTCAGTTCATAACGGCTGCCGTGGTTTAAATCCCGTAGGCAAAAATTATTGGCCTTGTGCTGTATAGACACGGGCATGGATTGCCAAGCAGATGCCTGAGCTAACGGTCTAGCTTGTAATAGCACAAAGTCTTCTGGATGAGGGTATGTGGCATCCAGTTCATAGTTGAACTGCATACAAACCATAGGGTTTGCCTGGCCTGCTGGCTGGTTAAAGTCGGTGACACGAAAATCATCGACGTATTGCGTGGCTTGTGCCAGGCCAGAAAACAACAAGCATAGGCCTAATAGCGCATTAACGAGGGGGCTGGTCCACGACATGGGGAAACTCCATTTAATTTATTTACATCGGGTGTGCATCTATATTTAACTACAAAGAATAGTAGCGATATGGTAGAAGGTTTGAAGAAACAATGGAAGATGATGAAGTTTTTAAAATCTCACTTTTTGAATATCAGGCTTTATTGTGTGCTGTTGTTTTGCTCTTCCAAGGCCCTTTGGTGATTTGCAATTGCTTGTAAATCCATCTTCACCAGTCGGTATAAGGCATCATCTTCAGGATCTGTGCAAATCAATTCAGTACCATCATAAGACTCAATAATACAATCAAAGCCATACTCGAAGTCTTCTTTTTCAGTCTCGCAACTGGCTCTATAATTGCCATTGCTAAAGATCTCTATTACGCCCTGATGCAGGCTAAAATCTATTACAGCAGAAACCTCTGAGCAGTGATCCACAATCTGGCCTAACTCCACGTTATAGGGTTTCTGGCTGCTAATATTAATGACATCAAAGGTATTCCATGTACAGTCATCAGCACTGTATTGGAACTGATATTTGCCCTCTGCTAGGGGCATAGAAAAGCTGTTCATGGGCTTAGCTAGGCGTAAACTATTGCTAAAATAAAGCCCTTTCTCCTGCGCTGCAAAAACAAAACTATAGTGATCCGCAAGCCTATCTAACATATAGGAGCCGCGCTGTAGGTCGTGACAATCCATATTGTCCATGGGTATCTGTGAATATAGGGATTTGACGGCTGCCAAATCAATATCCAAGGCCCAGATACCCGGTTGCTTTTGGTACTGCATTGGCTGTGCTAACACCTTAGCATCGCGGCCTATGCGTGCCGTCAACTCGGTATCATTGGCTTGCATGACTAAACTCAGGTGTGCGGGCAGCTGCGGAAGATGGACCTTCTGTGAGGTGCCAGAGGCGGGTATCGACAAGCCATATTCTTGTGGCATCAACTGGGCGGCATTTTTAATAATGTTCAAATTGATTGTGGCAACGGAAGCATAGGCTTCAATATGGCTGCTTTGTGGCTGCTGCGCGTTAATTGCCAATTCACTCACACCGAAGTTAAAACCATTTATGCCCTCCACAAACGATGCGCCTAGGGCTATTTCTGCAAACTTCACCTCATCCACTATGGCATCAAAAAGGGTCCGTATTTTAGGGCAGCTACCCCCATAGGATTCGAAATAATTCTTCAGCTGCAACAATTTCCATGCCATATCAGTGAAGTTAAACGCAACGGACATATCCAGTAACATAGGTGTTGCAGTATTATTTAGGCGCAATGGGCCATTCAAACTGTACAAGTGCTCAGCTAAGATGGGTGACTGGATATCAATAAACAAGTCGGATTCAAGTTCCACACCATGGGCAACCTTGCGTACATTGGAGCTGGCAACCAGAAAGGGGGCCATATGCAATAGTGCATCCAATTCTTCTGTACAGGCACGTTTGTTTTGCTTAAATGCCAGGTCTTTGGCTAGGGCGGGAAAATATAGGTTTAGGTCTATTCCTGCGGTGGTGGTAGGGTTGGCTACCAACATTCTGCCCAGCTGCACGATATTGACAAAGCCGGTAGCCCCCTGCTGCAAACGTGTTGACGCTAGAGGGGATAATATTGCCTCCTCATCTAGCAGGCTCTTAGCATCAGGGACTAAACCCAATACTTTCATCTTGCGCACTAGGGGCATTTTGTTAGATGTCACACTGAGCGTTAACTGATTGCCAGCGAGCACCATGGTCAATTCTAAAAGACCCAAATCCTGGTCTGGCTTAGCATTTAGGGCTAGATACCAAATTTTATTCTCATCCCAGGTTTCGGTTCTAATCGCCAACGAATTTTGCCTGGCATCACTAAGGATGGCTGTGTGGATGGCCTGGGCTTTTGCCGTAGACAGGTGAAGAACAGGAAACACACCATCAAGATAGAGGGCGTAACGGTCGTTGTGCCAGGCATAGCTTGACTGCTGAGCATAGGATTCATGTAGATAGTTTGCTAGCTTTACACCAATATCGTAGGCAAAGGACAACAGAGGTTCTTGCTGCCTCTCTGTTTTACCTTCTACGGATAAGCCTAGTTTGTGAATTTGAATCAATAGATCGGTGGACTGATAGCCCATGGCCGTTTCCAATTCCGACAAGGAACCTTCAACATAATAGACCGTGTCCGCTGGAGCCAGGTGAGAGAAGCTAGGCAAGGAGTTGGCGTGAGCTTTGGGCAAAATTAAGGTACAAACCGCCAATAACATCGCCGCAATATGGTACAAACCCTTCATATAAACCTCACTACATGATACTGATTGCTTTACCGGTTATTGAAAGTCTCACACTCCTAGTATGAATCATATAGGAAAAATTCTAAATCTATTATTGATAGTAGACAGTTTTGATGGCGGGGAAATTCCTTTTCCTTAACTACACTTAGTATTTGATATTATGGATTACGCTGATGAGCCGCTAACTGGCCTAGGGTGACGGGCACTAATGGTGGCCTTGGGCGTAAGGGTTCTATGTCTGACAATGGCAAACCTTGGCTGTGCGCCAGTACTTGTGCAATTGCCAAACCGCATTGGCGCCCTTGGCAGGGCCCCATGCCAGCACGGGTGAAGGCTTTCATCTGATTGACACCAATACAGCCTTGCTCGGCGATCGCACGGATAGTGCCAGCACTCACGGCTTCACAACGACATAACGTGGTGGAGGCATGGGGTTCGCTAAGCCAAGGGGCGGGGGCATAAAGTTTGTCGACTAGCTTACGCGCCAAGCCAAGGCGCGCTAGGTTAACTTGTAAGCATTTAATCTGCAGCGTGCGCTTTAGGCTTTTGCCAGATGCTGCCTGCACCACTTGCAAAGCCGCCAGGCGCCCTTTTAAACGGGCTATATAGGCGCCGCCAATTTGGCCGCCGTCACCGGCTACATGCACCTTGGCATGTGCTTTATTAGCGCCGACCTGCCAAATTTGTTGAGCGGTTTGCCACTGCAAAGGCAAGCCCAGCAACTGCGCCATTTGCGTTTGCGGCAGCAAACCTTGGTGCAGCTGTAGGCTAGTGGTGTCTATGGTTTGCCAGCCTGCTGCTTGTTTAAACCTGACCTGAGCCAAATGCATGGGCGTGGCACAGTTGCCCTGTTCGCCGCTGTCAGCAAGGGCTTCGATACCGGTAACAGCAGAGTAGTAGTTGGACCTAAATAGCAAACGCATAGTCAGCCATAAGCCTTGCAGAAACTGTTTAGGTATCAATAAACCCACCCACAACCACACTAGGGCCTTGGCATAATTGGCCTTGGGCGTGGTATCCAGCATTGCCGCAACGTCAACACCGGCACGCTGGTATTGCTGAGCCAACAGTAGCAACAAAGGGCCAGACCCAGCTAGCACGACGCGTTCTGGGCCCAATGCTGCCGACTTGAGCAATATTTGCCCCGCACCAGCGGTCATGACACCCGGCAGCTGCCAGCCTTTTATTGGCATGGGCCTTTCCATGGCGCCATTAGCCAGCAACAACTGCTTAGCGAAGACACTGCACGAATTTTGTTTACGCAGCAGGGCTATTTCGTAAGCATACTCTTCCCTATTCGGATCCTGCTCCTTAAGCCTTTGCACTTGCCATACTTGAGCTAACGGCCAGTATGTACACTGGCAGCCACGAAAGCGCTTAAGCAAGCCAATGCCTGCTTTATAGCTGCCGCCTAGCACCTTGGTTTGCGCCGGCGAAGCTTGCTCCAAATTACGGTAGATTTGCCCACCGGGCAGAGGCGCCTGATCCACCAACAATACAGCAAGGCCAACGTCACTGGCACTAATGGCCGCTTCCATGCCTGCAGGACCCGCGCCGATGATGACTAGGTCAAAATAATTTGCTGGGCCCCGGCTAGGGCAATTAGGCTGTTTAACGGTCATCCAGCTGCCCCTCCCTAACGAGCGGGCTAAAATCCAGATCCTCATGCACATCAATGGCCAAGTTGGCTTCTACTATTGTCATGCAGGCACGCTGGTTTTTTTGCCCGTTAATGGTCACTAGGCAGGCATAACAGACGCCCATATGGCAATAAGGCAATTGCGCTTGTTTAGTTTTGGGGTGCTGGCGGCTGGCGGTACAACCCAAATAAAGCAATGCTGCCGCTACAGTCAAGCCTTTAGGTACGGGATGCTCCACACCATTAAGGCGTATATTGACGCTTTGATGTGGCGTATTCTGCGCTTGGTGCTGAGCTTCAAATAGCAACTTAAACATGGAAGCGCTCACTATCAAAAGATTGTATCCAGTGACTCTCTTGCCCGTCGGGCAAGGTGCCAGACAACCAAGCCGCAAGAGGGCCGGCATGGGCAGCGGCTAAACTAACGCCGCTGTGACAGACCACACCAAAGGCCCCTGGATACTGTTTTGACGCCTGGTAGATCGGTGCGCCATCGGGCGACATAATACGTAGCGCACCCCAGCTACGTACCAGCTGCGTGTCATTCAGTTGTGGAAACAAGCTTATAGCGTCACTGGCTATCTTCTGCATGACACCTATATCACTAGCATCGTCCAAACCGCAGTGTTCATGGGAACCACCGATTTGCAGGGTACCTTCGGCAGTTTGTCGCACTTGCGGCGAGGCGTACTTAAATACGGGTGCGCAAGGTTCAGTAATCAAAATTTGGCCTTTGACCGCACTAACAGGCAGATGCATAGCCAGTTGCTCACCCAAGCGTTGGTTGTCTAAACCTGCGCAGAGTACCACCTGCTGGCTTTGCCAAGACCTTGTTGT